>JAXHNX010000005.1:0-40025 GCA_034519945.1 Rheinheimera sp. | reverse complement strand
TAACTTGATAGTCGCAGCATACTTCAGAGTCTCGGGTGTACCACTGGTCCCCAGAGTACCACCTCCACCACAAGCGACTACAGCACTCATCAAAAACGCAACGAGAAGTTGCCGGATGTTTCGCAGAAAAAACTCTCCCTAGCTGGCTATTTTCATTAGATTTTATATCTCCTTCTAGCTTAGCCGATTCATCCACATCACTGCGAGAATTTACTCGGGCCAAACCACAAATTTTTCTTTTAGTTCAGAAACTGCTAGATTACGCCGTCCTTAACCTTGTTATAACCCATGTGCCCAGATGACTACAAACACAAAATACAATCTGACCACGCGAATCCTGCTCGCGATGGCCCTTGGTATCCTCGTTGGTACTCTGTTTAAATTTCTCCTGGATGGCCAAGCGGAACGGAGCGTAGATCTTGGTGCTTTTAGCTTTGGGATCAAAGCTTTATTCATTGATGGTTTTTTCCATGTTGGCGGCCAGATATTTATCGCCAGCTTAAAGATGCTGGTGGTGCCACTGGTTTTGGTTTCACTGATTTGTGGCACCAGTTCACTGAAAGACATCCGGACGCTGGGCCGGATTGGCACTAAATCGATGAGCCTGTACATCCTGACAACCGCACTGGCCATCGCCTTTGCCGTGTTTTTCGCCACGCTGATTAAACCAGGCGAAGGCGTTGATATGACACCTGCAGGTGATTTTAACCCAGGCCAGGCGCCGGGTCTGGCGCAGGTTTTCATTAATATGTTTCCAAGCAATCCCATCGATGCGATGGCGAAAGGTGAAATGCTGCAAATCATCGTCTTTGCCGTGTTGTTTGGCATTGCACTGGCACTGTCCGGTGATGCCGGTGAACGGTTGCGGCTGATGTTTGAAGATATCAACACTGCAATGATGAAGTTAGTAGGCATTGTGATGCATTTCTCGCCGTACGGCGTGTTTTTCCTGATGGCAAAACAGTTCACTATTCTGGAGATGAACGATATCCTGAATCTTGGTAAGTATTTTGGTTTAGTGGTATTTGTGCTGTTATTTCATGGGTTTGTTGTTTACGGATCCTTTATTACGCTGGCTGCTCGACTAAATCCGCTGATGTTTTTCAGCAAAATGAAGGAAACAGCGTTGTTCGCCTTTAGTACATCAAGCAGCAATGCCACAATTGCCAGTAACATGGCAACTACCAACGCAAAAACTTGGCGTCGACAATAAAGTTGCTTCCTTTACGATCCCACTGGGTGCAACCATTAACATGGACGGCACAGCTATTATGCAAGGTGTCGCCACCGTCTTCATCTCGCAGGTGTACGGGATTGATCTGACTTTCAGTGATTATCTGCTGGTCGTGCTGACCGCAACGCTCGCTTCTATCGGCACCGCTGGGGTACCGGGGGTCGGTCTTGTGATGCTGGCCATGGTCCTGCAGCAGGTAAATCTGCCGGTTGAAGGTATCGCGCTGATTATCGGAGTCGATCGTCTGCTGGATATGACCCGCACCGCGGTCAATATCACCGGGGATGCGATGGTATCCTGCCTGGTTGGCAAAAGTGAAAACTGCTTTGATGAGACGGTTTATAACGATCCGAACGCAGGACAAAGTTCCTGATTGCAACCTTAGTGACATAAAAGCCGGCGTTTGCCGGCTTTTTTAATTCCACTGAATGCGCCAACAGGTTTCAATTAACACACTGGTGTCAAACCGGCGGCGGGCAAAGCCCTGCCCGGTCAGATCGCGCTGTTGTAGCTGCTGAACGGTCGCAAAATCAAACAGTTCTCTGATTTCAGCTGCCGGAACACTAAATGGTGGCCCCTGCTTCTCACCCGCCGGATACTCCAGACTCAGCAACAGCATGTCAGCCTGCGGCAATAAGGCTCTTAATTGACTGACATACAGTTGCCGCATTGGTGCGGGCAACGCGATGAAAGCGGCCCGGTCATAGATGCGTTGGCAATAACCAACCTGAGCCGGCGTCAATGCAAAAAAATCGCCCTGATACAGACTAATATTGGCTGCCTGATATCTGACAAAACCTGCTTCCTGAGTGTTTTGCATGGCCAGCTTGTTTTCACGGAAAAAATCGGTACAGGCCAGCTCAGACAACTCCACGCCAACGACCGCAGCATGTTGTGCCAGGAACATCAAATCTAACGACTTCCCACATAACGGTACAAAGACCGGCCGTTGATCCAGCCAGTCGGCCGGCGCCTGACTCAGTAACGGATGAACTGCATCAAGCTGCCAGCCCAATTGGTCCTGCTGCCAGCAACGTAACCAGAATGCCGGCTCCATCTCAGCGCCACAGGGTCAGTTGCTGTAACTGCTGGACCGTGCTTTTTAACGCAGTCGCCGCCGCCAGTCCCAATTTCTCCGCGATGGACTTGCGGATCCGATACTGCACTTTGTACACCTGACGCTCGCTCAGTTGCGTCAGCAGATAATCGTCGCTGGTTGTCAGCTCATCAACCAATTTAAGCTCAAGCGCCTGATAACCAAACCAATGTTCACCGGTAGCAACCTCATCGATCTCCAGCTGATACCGGTGACGCTTTACAAAATCCTTAAACAGGACGTGAGTTTCTTCCAGTTCCTGCTGAAATTTTTGCCGGCCCTTATCGGTATTTTCGCCAAATACTGTGACTGTGCGTTTAAATTCGCCGGCCGTAAACTGCTCAAAATCAATGTGGTTCTTTTTCAGCAATTTATTGAAGTTTGGCAGCTGAGCAATGACGCCAATCGAACCAACGATCGCAAAAGGCGCCGCGACAATTTTGTCGGCAATGCACGCCATCATATAACCACCACTGGCCGCCACTTTATCCACCGCAACAGTCAATGGAATATTTTTCTGCCGCAGACGCTGTAACTGCGAAGCTCCCAGTCCGTAGCCGTGTACGACACCGCCGCCAGACTCCAGTCGCACCAGTACGGCATCGTCTGTTTGTGCAACGGCCAGCACGGCCGTCACTTCTTCCCGTAACGCGTCGACTTCATGGGCATCCATACTGCCGGTAAAATCAATGACAAATAGTTTAGCTTGGGGAGTAGCCGCTTTATTAGCAGCTTTCTGCCATAACTTAAACGCTTTTTTATCCAGCAGTTGCTGCTGCAAATCCGATTTTAACGCTTGATAATCCGCAGACAAATCATCAAAACAAAGTTCACCTTTGTTGGCTTTTGGTTTGACCGTCGCGATGACTATCATCAGGATCACCGCCCCAATCGCCAACACCAGCGTCAGCGTTTTGGCGAGAAACATGCCATATTCGAATAGAAATTCCACTTGTTGTCCTTTATCGTTAACCTGCTGCCATTCTAACGCGACATTCCTTCTGCCGGATAGTCTGTAAACCAACGGGTTGCTCTGTGCAATCGCCAAAATGGGGCTGAAAAAAAACCCGGCAGCACCGGGTTTTTTTAGTCAACTCTACGTTTATTGCGCTTTCAGCACTGCCGTATTGGTCACCTGGATGCCGGTGCCGCGCGTTAAGAAAAACGATGCGGTTTGCCGCTGCATTTCTGCTGTCGCCGCTGCGCTGGCCGTAGGGCTCAGGATTGACGCATGATCACCTTCGGTGAAGCGTGCAATCGCGGCACGTTCAATCACATAGGCTCCTGCTTTGGCGGGTAAGCCAACTGCGCCTAACAACCGGGCCAGCGGTTCAGTGCCACCTAATGGCATATTGACAGCCTGATTCGGAATAACCTGATCAGACTTATTCGCAGCGCCATTGCCGACCACTTCCAGAATATGCACAGGTGTTTTGCCAGCTACGTGCATCGCAGCGTAGTTATTTGGATCGCCGGCATCAGTAATGGTCTGAGCGGCAAAGACAAACTGGCTAAACGTAGAGCTGATAGCAGTCAATGTGGCGACCTGCCCCTTAGCTGTCAAATCCGCCAGATACCCATCAACAAAACGGGCAGCACAGCCGGCATAAGTTGCAGCATCGACACAAACTTTCTGTGCATCAACAAAAGCCTTGAAGCCAGTCGACAGCGCCGTCGATCCCAACATAACGCTGGATTTGATGGTGTTGCCAAACTCAGGCGATTCCAGCAGGAAATTCGCTACAGCACCACCAGGCATCGCTAAGGTACTGGCTTTAATTTTATACAGCGCATCAGCCTGTGCCACGCCGGTTGGTGCATTCGCCAATGCCACCATACTGGCACCGGTGATTGCGCCCAGAGAGTGCCCCATAAACTGCACGTCTTGTGTATTCAGCAGACCGGTCGTGTTGTTGAAGTTCAGGCCTAAACGCAGACCTAACATATCGGCGATACTCTGACGCAGGTTATCACGGGTAACCAGCATATCTGCCAGATTCATATAAACCGTTGCATTACCTGATTCCTGGCAGTAGGCGCCAGAAGCAGTCACATCTTTTTTGCCGTCGCCATTGACATCAAAACCACGACTGCCATGCAATGGGTGGTCAATTGCAATAGTGGCAAAACCTTGTGATGACAGCGTCCCGGTAATGGCCAGCATACTTTCTTTACACCCGGTAATACCGTGTTGCAAGATCACCACAGGCCAGCCGGCTTCTGGTTTCTTCAGGCCGTACGCTTCATTTGGCACTGTCATCTGCACTTGCAGGGTTTGCACAGAATTCGGTTTTGGTATGACGTTAAACTTGGTCAGGTGACGTTGTTTGTCAATGCCAAAATCGCGCAGTGCGCCGCTGCTGGCACCTTTACAAATCGCATCATTTTGCATTTGCGCCGGCGTGGTGATCCCGGCTTCAAGTGCAGTTTTTTGCGCATCGGTCAGCGCCGCGATCATCGCGCCACTGTCACAACGTCCAGTCCAACGTGTGCTCAGCGCCGCTGTTGGAGCCGCCGCAGTCGACACTCCAAGGTAGTATGGCAGGCTGATAGTGCCGGCATAGTACTGGGCTAATTTAAACGCAAAACGAGGATCCGCCGGATTATCAGGAATGGTGGCTCCCGGGAACAACAGATCTGATACCAGTTTGCCGGTGTTTTGCACTACAACTTTAGGTGGTGTATTGCCGTTAAGCGGGCTCGGCAACATCAGTTGTTTCACCGTCGCTAATACGTTTGCAGTGGATTGCGTGGTGATAGCCGCTGTGTAAATGATGCTGTCTTTGGCAATTGACTGCGTTGACACTGCATTTTCAAAGCTGTTAATCACGCCTTGTAATGAACGCTGTGCTTCAGAGCCGAGCGGCATTGTCGCAAGATCCTGTTTAACCAGCTCATAAGTGGTCGACGGAGCAACACTGCGGCCTTCAGAGTCTTTCAGATTATTGGTCAATACCAGAATGTACGTAGTCGCGCCCTTAAGAGGCTTCAGCGGAATAACTGCCACACTGTTGCCTACAGCTTTGGTGACGAAGTCCTGACCAAAAGTCAGCTGTCCTACGGCTTTACAGGCCACACCGCGCGGTACCGCACGACAAGCTGTGTCTGGTGATGCAGGATCACCCATTAACACTTCGACCAATCGCACGCTGTCTGGCCGTGACGCACTGGCAGCATCCAGACTGACGCCACCGGCAAATGCCAGTTCTACAGTAAACGGATTCTGGGTTGACCATCCGTCTAATGCACCCAATGCAGTTTGTGGATCAGTGTAGTTTGGTGTCGCTGCGGCTTCACCCGGCATCACTAATGTGCCGTCTGTGGTACCCTGAAACAGTAAGTCATTGGGCACTGATACTTTACTGGCGGTAGGATCAAACACGACGCGGCTCAACGGCACCAGTACCTGGTCATTATTTGCCGTATCTTGCTTAATATCGTTCAGTGAGTCACCACCACAGCCGGTCAGCCCAAGCGCGCTGGTCACCGCCAGGCTAATCAGAAGCTTCTTCATATGTTCTCCCCGTGTCCTGATTTTTTATTATATTTCCGCAACTTAGCTCAGCTGCAGATTAAAATTCCTTTGTGTAGACTGGTAACAGCTACGACCAGTTAAACTTAACCCAATCAGAAAAAATTCGCTAGGTCTAATCTTCAGTTCTCTGAAGAAAGGTGCAAAAAGCGCGACAACGCTGTATTCTGCGCGCGATTTCAGCAGCTGAAGAGGTTGTTTTTATGCATAATTTCATCGCAAAGCCAGATGAGCTGGCCGGTAAAACCATTTTAGTCACCGGTGCCGGTGACGGCATAGGCCGCCAGGCGGCTGTTAGTTTTGCCGCGGCGGGTGCGACGGTGATATTGCTGGGTAAAACCACCAAAAAACTCGAAGCCGTCTATGACGAGATAGTTGCTGCCGGCGCACCGGAGCCGGCAATTGTCCCGCTGGACTTAAATGGCGCCACCAAACAACATTACATCGATATGGCCAATACGATTAAAGCGGAATTTGGCAAACTGGACGGTGTATTACACAACGCAGGCATACTGGGTGTGCTGACACCATTCACCCATATCGACTTAGAGACCTGGCAGAAAATCATGCAGGTGAATCTGACCAGTGCGATGCTGATGACGCAGGCCCTACTGCCAGTGATGGCATTGGCGCCAAAGGCGTCGTTGCTTTTTACTTCGTCCGGCGTCGGCCGCAAAGGTCGGGCCTATTGGGGGCCATATTCGGTATCTAAATTTGCCACAGAAGGCATGATGCAATTAATTGCGGACGAATACGAAAATTCCAGCATCCGGACTAATTGCATAAACCCGGGGGCAACACGCACTAAGATGCGCAATGCCGCTTATCCTGGTGAAGACCAACGCTTATTAAAAACACCGGCGGACATTATGCCGTTGTATCTATATCTGATGTCTGACCAAAGCTGCGATATCAATGGCCAAACATTGGATGCTCAGGCGAAATAAACCACTCTCGAACAGGTCAACACATAAAAAAAGGAGCCAGCGGCTCCTTTTTGTTTTTCATCTTGTCAAATTAACGTTTGACCAGGATCTCTTCATGGTGCACTGCGGCCCATTCATTCCAGACGTCTACTTTTGCATTGAAATTAACCAACGCCTGGCTGGTCGCATCTGCCAGCAATGCGTCGATTTGTTTGACGTATTTCTTTTCAACTTTTGAGAACGGTACAACTTCAATGCCTTTATCGTTCAGGGCTTTTTTCATCGTGTGCGTTTTCAACAACTGCAGCTGGCCATTTTCAACATAAAAGAACTGGCTTTCTTTGTTGATAGTTTTGAACTTAGGTTTTACCGGGCGTTTTGCATCATCTTGCTGTGGCTCTTCGTCGTGGCTGATAACAACAGTGCCTTCTGCATTTAATTTATAACCCAATTGTTCCAGCGTAAAACCTTGAGCACGGGCAAACTCGCGTACTTTGTCCAGAACTTCGGATTCTTTCTGACGCTCATCAAGTACCGATTTCAATACATCAATTACTTCCTGTAATTTTAATACAGACAATTCTTTTGCTGCTTTTTTTAACTCGCGTTTATCCAGTAATAATGACATATAGAGAACCTTCTATGTTGGCGATATAATAAGTGCGAATATCATAGAGTTATTATAAAGAAAAAGAAATGGCAGAATTACAGGAAATTCTGTCATTTCAACGCAGCCAGCTGGTCGGTGCTGGTTTTCACCACCAAATCGGGTATCTTAGGCAAAATTTTATGGCCGGAGATACTGATGCAATCGTTAAAACATCTGTTTGAGAATAACAAGGCATGGGCCGACCGTATCGAACTGGAAGCCCCTGGATTCTTCAAGAAGTTATCCGCTCAACAGGCGCCAGAGTATCTGTGGATTGGCTGCTCTGACAGCCGGGTGCCGGCAAACGATATCGTTGGATTATTGCCGGGCGAATTATTTGTACACCGTAATGTAGCGAATCTGGTGCTACATGCCGACATAAACTGCCTGTCAGTGCTGCAGTACGCGATTGATATTCTGAAAGTGAAACATATTATCGTCTGTGGCCATTATGGTTGCGGCGGCATCAATGCGGCAATGAACAAACAACGCATCGGGCTGGTCGATAACTGGTTACGTAATATCAAAGACGTCTACGCCATGCACCGCGATGAAATTGAAGCATTGGAAACTGAGGCCGAGCGGCAAAACCGGATGTGTGAACTGAACGTCATCGAGCAGGTACGTAATGTGTGTCACACCAGCGTGGTGCAGGAAGCCTGGGAACGCGGTCAGGAACTGACAGTGCATGGCTGGGTTTACAGCTTGCGCAACGGGCGGATCAAAGACCTGCGAGTCAGTCACTCCAGCGCAAATCAAATTGATAACATTTACGCGCTGGACCTGACCGACGACTATCTGAGTGAGAAATAACGCTATTTGAACTGCACTTTTGCGTCCGGCGCCTCTGTATAAGTGGCGCTGTGACCAGTAACCCATTTGCCGTGTTGCAAATACTCAGAGCTAATTTTTAATTGTCCCGCGCCAAGTGTTGAGGTTGAGCGCACTGCAGTGATGCCATTGGCGTTATTTTCAACCTGCTCCTCTGCTGCTAATAGCCCCGTTTTTACGTCAATCTGCATCGTGCCATGCGTATAAAAACCAGCGGTGGTGAAATAGTAATAACGCAGCTGATTCAGTTTCTTATCAAAAAATACAATCGTCTCACCCCCGTATTCGCCCTGATTCACCGAATGACGGATTTTGACTGCAGTACCGTTTAATGCCCGCTCCCAGTGACTGATGTCGATTTTTTCTGGCTTTCCCGGCTCTGACAACAATCCACGCCAGGTTTTACCAATATATGGCCGCAATGGTTCCAGTTCGGCACTGAGGCTCTCTGGCGCAGCCTGGACACCGCCTGTTAAACCAAGCAGCAAACAAAACGCAGAAAACAGCTGAGTTTTAGTCATCAAGTTGTTGCTCCTGATAAAAATCCAACATTTGTTGCTCCACCGATTGCGAGAACTGCTTCATTTGAATGGCATATTGTTCGAGAAATTTATCTTCCGCTGTTTGCGGTTGCCATACCGGCACTTTAGCGGTATTGCCCTGCTCATCCAGCGCCACAAATGTAATAATGCAGTGATTGGTTTCCGCCAGTTCGCCGCTTTTACTGTCACCCGAGCGCACCTGCACAAAAATATGCATACTGGTACTGCCGGTATGCACGACTTTAGCTTCAAGCTCAACCAAATGACCGACCAGAATAGGTCGGCGAAAGCGAATGGTGCCGACTGAGACGGTGACACAATACAACCCGCTCCAGCGTGCGGCGCAGGCGTAGGCCGCCTGATCCAGCCATTTCATCACCATACCGCCATGCACTTTGCCACCAAAGTTGACATGCGTTGGTTCTGCCAGAAAACGGAATTCTACAGTTCTGGGTTGCATAAACTCTCCTGCCCGCGCTTTATCAGAGTATGACGGTTTTATTGCCGTGTACAAATACCCGATCTTCTACCACCAGTTCGAGCGCTTTGGTCAGCACATTTTTTTCAACATCCCGCCCCGCTTTTGCCATATCTTTTGCACTGTAGGTATGATCAACATTTGACACCATTTGTTTAATGATCGGGCCTTCATCCAGACTATCTGTGACAAAATGCGCGGTCGCGCCAATAATCTTTACGCCGCGATTAAACGCCTGGCGATAGGGATGCGCACCAATAAAAGCCGGTAAAAAACTATGGTGAATATTGATGATGCGCTGCGGATAGCGGGCGACAAAGTCAGGGCTTAACACCCGCATAAACTTTGCCAGTACCAGATAGTCCGGTTGATACTGCTCTACCTGCGCCAATATTAATTGTTCATGTTCCACCCGGCTGACACCCTGATGGTCAATAAAATGATAAGGCAGATCGAACTTTTCCGTCAGTGTCTGTAAATGTGGATGATTACCAATCACTGCTGCAATGTCGAGCTCCAGCGAGCCATCAAACACTTTCATCAGAATATCGCCCAGACAATGTGCTTCTTTGGTAACGAGGATCACGACCCGTTTTTTTGCAGTGCCAACTAACTGCCGTTCGCTCCCCTGGGGTAAAGCGCGGTCTAAATCCAATAATAAAGTATGGTCATTAAAAATCCCTTCCAGCTGAGTGCGCATATAAAAACGACCAGAATCCGGATCAACATACTCGGTATTGCGGGTGATATTTAACTGATGTTTGTAACAAATATTAGTAATTTGCGCGATCAGTCCTTTCGAATCCGGGCATTCGATTAATAACGTTTTTTGTTCCATTGCTGACAACTCTTCACTTCAGATCAAAGCTACAGGTTACAGACCTGTAAATTGTTATATAAGGAAATCCACTCTAGACAGCCAGACCGCCAAGAGCAAGCACTTCCGCAGGCACCAATGCCAAGTCTTGTTGTTTCGGCTGCAGCGCCGGATAATGTCAGGCATATTCTCACTTGCGACAGAATTTCCGCATGGCACATTCGACGTTTCAATTACCGGCACTGGGTTTTATTCAGTCGCCGTACAAACAAAAATTCGCAATCCCACGCCAGCCCGGTCTGATTACGGAAGCCCAGGGTGAGCTGGTGCTGCACCCACCTTATGCAGATGATGCTATTGTGCGGGGGATCGAAGCCTTCTCGCATTTATGGTTGGTGTTTATTTTCCACGAGACCGCAGATAAAGGCTGGTCACCATTGGTGCGACCACCACGGCTTGGTGGCAACAACAAAAAAGGCGTATTTGCCACACGCGCTACATTCAGACCCAATCCGATTGGCCTGTCCGTAGTAAAACTGGAAGGTGTCAGCCGACGTGGAGAACTGCTGGTGTTGCATCTGTCCGGTATTGATCTGCTCGACGGCACACCCGTAATAGATATCAAACCTTATCTGCCTTATGCAGATGCGCTGCCGGATGCGCGGGGTGGTTTTGCTGATGCCGCACCAGAAACCGATATGACGGTCAGTTTCAGTGCTGAAGCTGCCGCATTTTGTCAAAACCAGCGGCAATATCCGGCGCTGCAGCTGTTTATCGAAAAAGTGTTGAAACAAGACCCGCGTCCGCCCTATAAAAAACAGCGCGAAGACGTACAAACATATGGTATGACTCTGTATCACTACAACATCAAATGGACAGTCGATGGCAACCACAACCACGTTACCGCTATTTTCGCGCTTGCTGCTGAGCCCACTGCTACTGACACCAGTACTGGCGCAGACGTTGCCGCCACTGCCGGAGCCGGTCAGTAACAATCCGGTACTGGCCACCACGATCCGCGACAAAACCTATATCGCCAGTTTCAGTGGTCTTGGCCATGGCAAAACTGCCGCGGATGCACACAACAAGGGCTGGCTATTGCAGCTTGGCGATAGCAGCTGGCAAAAACTACCCAATTTGCCATCGAGCCTGGGGCACAACAACCGGCTGGCGATGACGGCCACGGTACTTGAGCAGAATTTTTATCTGTTTGGCGGTTATTCGGTGGCAAAAGATGGCACCGAAGTCACGCTACCAGACAGTTATCGTTTCAGCGCGATCAGTAAGAATTACACCAAACTGCCGGACATGCCGGTTGCGGTGGATGACAGCGTCGCGCTGAGTTATCAGAACCGCTACATTTATCTGGTCAGCGGCTGGCACAATGACGGCAACGTCAATCTGGTGCAGCTGTTTGATAATTTCACGCAGAAATGGAGCCAGGCGACCCCATTCCCGGGCACGCCGGTATTTGGCCATGCCGGCGCTGCCGATGGCAACAAGCTGCTGATTTGTGATGGTGTGGCGACCGCGTTAAACCCGGACGGCAAACGCAGTTATGTCGCTACGGCCGCCTGTTATCAGGGCGAAATTGACAGCAGCAACGCACGAAAAATCAGCTGGAAAGCGGTGTCACACCCAACTGGCGTTGCCCGTTACCGTCAGGCGGCATTGCCCGTCACTGTGGCCGGCGAGCGCTATCTGGCGTTTATTGGCGGCACCACCAACCCATATAATTTTAACGGCATTGGTTATAACGGCACACCGTCTGAGCCTGATGCCGCCGTTTGGTTATATCAGCCAAAAACGCAGCAGTGGCGCAAGGGTAAAGTCAGTACGCCCGTGATGGACCTGCGAAATCTGCTGGAACTGGACGGCGAGATCTACAGCCTCGGCGGCATGGCCACAGGCCAACAAGTCCAATCAGACTTCATAAAACAGCAAATCACCCTTCTGCCCGACTAAACCCCTTGTTAGAATAGGGCCAAATTATTTGTATTTCAGAGTGAACACAGCAATGCGCACCAGTCAGTACCTGTTATCCACCTTAAAAGAAACGCCGGCCGATGCCGAAATTATCAGCCATCAATTGATGCTGCGCGCCGGCATGATCCGCCGTGAAGCATCTGGTATGTACACCTGGCTGCCCAACGGCATCCGCGTGCTGCGCAAAGTCGAAGCCATCGTGCGCGAAGAAATGAACAAAGCCGGCGCGATTGAAGTGCTGATGCCGATGGTGCAACCGGCTGAACTGTGGCAGGAATCCGGCCGCTGGGAAAAAATGGACGCAGAACTCTTGCGCTTTAAAGACCGCCATCAGCGTGACTTTGTGCTTGGCCCGACACACGAAGAAGTGATCACCGACCTGGTGCGTAAAGAAGTCAGCAGTTACAAACAGCTGCCGCTGAATTTATATCAAATTCAGACCAAATTCCGCGACGAACGCCGGCCACGTTTTGGCGTGATGCGCGCGCGTGAATTCCTGATGAAAGACGCCTACTCATTCCACCTGAGCCAGGAATGTCTGGAAAAAACCTATCAGGCGATGTATCAGGCCTATAGCAATATCTTTACCCGTTTAGGCCTTGGCTTCCGCCCTGTGCTCGCGGATACCGGTGCCATCGGCGGCGCAGTCTCCCACGAATTTCACGTATTGGCCTCTTCCGGTGAAGATGCCATTGTGTTCTCCGATGCCAGTGACTACGCGGCCAATATCGAAAAAGCTGAAGCGCTGGCGCCAACTACGCCACGCCCGGCGGCCACAGCACCAGTCACTGAAATCGCTACGCCAAACGCCGGCACTATCGCCGAAGTTGCAGCCCTATTGGCCGTCGAAGCCAGCCAGATCATCAAGACGTTGCTGGTCTACGGTGAGCGCACTGATGACAAAGGCCCGCAACCGCTGGTCGCGCTGTTATTACGCGGCGACCATGAGTTAAACGAAATCAAAGCCGAGAAACTGGCCGGTGTGCAAAGCCCGCTGACGTTTGCCTCTGAAGCCGACATCAAAGCCGTGACCGGCGCATCTGCCGGCTCGCTTGGTCCTGTAGGCTTGTCGATCCGCATTGTTGCTGATCGCAGTGCTGCGGTTGTTGCTAACTTTGTCTGTGGCGCCAATAAAGACGGTTACCACCTGACAGGCGTCAACTTTGACCGCGATATCCCAACTTATGAAGTTGCTGATCTGCGCAATGTGGTCGAAGGCGACCCAAGCCCATGTGGTCAAGGCCAGCTTGTGATCAAACGCGGTATTGAAGTCGGTCATATCTTCCAGCTCGGCGATCGCTACGCTGCGGCGATGAAAGCCGGTGTGCTGAATGAAGAAGGCAAACATCAGATCATGACGATGGGTTGTTATGGTGTTGGTGTGTCACGCATTGTGGCTGCGGCGATTGAGCAAAACCACGACCAGCACGGCATCATCTGGCCAGCGGCGATTGCGCCGTTCCAGGTTGCTTTGGTGCCGATGAATATGCACAAATCTGTGCGTATTCAGGACACTGCCGAAGCGCTGTATAAAGCGCTGACCGCCGCCGGCGTGGAAGTGCTGTTTGACGACCGTAAAGAACGGCCGGGTGTGATGTTTGCCGATATGGAGCTGTTAGGCGTGCCACATCATATCGTCATCGGTGAGCGCAACCTGGATGAGCGTCAGGTCGAATACAAAAACCGGCGCAGTGGTGAAAAATCGCTGCTGGCGATTGACGACGTGGTCGCTGAGATCCTGGCCAAACTGGCCTGAATCCCGTTGCCGAATAAAGGCCGGCGCGTCGCCGGCCTTTATTGTTTCTGCAACATCTAAGCTCGTCTGATCGCCGTATAACCGATAAATTGATGCAAATAAGGGATGTTATGTTCTGGAACAGTCGTGCTTTACCTGAACTCCAACAACTGAATTTCCGCGATAGAATGACGGTGTTACGCCGCGCCGCCGACCAGCTGCCGACGCCACAAAAGCTGATCCTCAATGTATGGAAACTGTGCGTACTGATCCCGCCCTTTATGCTGATTGCGCGCGCCGAAACGCTATGGCAGGGTGCCGGTTTGGCATTGGCATTAGTGCTGATTTATCCGCTGCTGACAAGACCGGTCACGTTTGCATTGGTCCGCCCATTACTCACACAGGCACGGCGCCAGCTGCAGTTATAATCCCCCCAGACACCAGACATAAAAAAAGCGCCAAACCGGCGCTTTTTGATTCTGACCACAGCGTTATTTCACGCCATGCATCAGTTTATTAATCAGCGGTGAAATCAGCAGCAGCACAATACCGGCGCCTAACAGCAGATAGAAGCTGAAGCTAAACCCGGCCAATGCAGATTCAACTGTCATACCGGTTTCACCGGAAATTTCACCAGCCAACAGACCTGACAGGTTATTACCGGTCGCTACCGACAAGAACCAGGCGCCCATCGCGAGGCCGACATAGCGCACTGGCGCCAGCTTGGTGACCATCGACAGCCCAATCGGCGATAAACACAGCTCACCAATCGACTGCAGCACATAACACAGCACCAGCGGCCACAATGGGATCAGGCCATTGCCGTTCACCAGTTGCGTCAGCGCGTACATCAGCACCAAAAAGCCCAAGGCGTTGCCAAGTAAACCTAAACCGAATTTAAATGGAATAGTCGGTTCCATCTTACGTTTACTGGTGAAGTACCAAACCGCACTGACGATAGGTGCAAAAATGATAATCGCCAGTGAGTTCACCGACTGGAACCAACCGGTTGGAAAAATGAAACTGGCATCGCCAAACACATCGCGGTTCACCAGATTCTGCGCCAGGAAAGTAAATGAACTACCGGCTTGTTCAAAGAACATCCAGAACGTGACGTTAAAACCAAACAGGATGAGCAAAGCGCAAACGCGATGCATTTGTACAGAACCGTTTTGTTTGCCTTCGGCCAATAACATCAGTGCTACGATGATAAAAAGCACGCCGAGCACCCAGGCCAGCGTCTGTGCGCCCATACCAGCCATCAGGAAGTACACTACTGGCACCGCAACCACTATACCGGCAATCACATAAGCCAGCATTTTACCAGCCGGTTTGTCTTCAGGTACCACACCAATGCCTTTTAACTGGGCACGGCCAATATAAAACCAGATGGTGCTTAACAACATACCCACACCAGCCGCGCCAAACACCGCTTTGTAGTTCTGATGTTGTGGCGTGCCAAAAATTTCACTGGCTAACCAGCCGGTGATTAGCGGAGACAACATACCGCCGAGGTTGATCCCCATATAAAAAATGGTAAAACCGCGGTCACGGCGATCATCACCCTGCGCATACAGTTGCCCGACTAACGAGGAAATATTCGGCTTAAACAGACCATTGCCGACCACAATCACGGCAAGACCAAGCAGGAACAGCTCAAGGCTTGGGATCATGATCATAAACAAACCAACCGACATCACGACGGCGCCGAGCAATATAGAGCGCTGATAACCAATCACGCGGTCCGCAACGTAACCACCGAAAATTGCGGTGGCATACACCAGCGCCAGATAAGCGCCGTAATAACGGCTGGCGTCGGCTTCACCGGCCGCATTGCCTTCATAAAACTGTGCGACGATGTAGAGCGTTAATGCCCAGCGAATGCCATAAAACGCAAAGCGTTCCCAAAATTCTGCCATGAATAACATCCACAGCGGCTTAGGGTGGCCCCACAGGGTATCGAATTGTCTGGCTGCTACGTTATTCATCAGCAGCTCCGGTTGATTTTGCAGCACAGCAGCGCAAGCTGTGGCTGAGTCACAGGGGATTGGGTCATGGTGGTTTCCTGTTTCTAATAATTATAAGACGCGGGTGTTTCTGATTTTTGCCAGCCGTTTATACCGCAGCTGTGCAGAAATGAAAAGCCGGGCTGCACTGGTCAGCCCGGCCAAAGCGGTAAACCGCTATTCAATAAACTGTTCTAATGCTTCTTCGTCGACTTCGGCCTGCGGCGGATTGCCGTCATATTGCTTATAGTCCTGACGCTGGAAATAAGCGTCACGCACAAACAGATACGGATCGAGCGAATCGTTTAGCAGCTTTTCCTGGCTCATCAGTTGCTCGCGGCCATCCAAAGCGCCGATGACAAAACGGCCAATTGATAACGGTGTATTCAGCAGTGCCAATGGGAAATACAAGTTGTCGACCACCCGGCCAGTCGCGTCCCGCACTGTGGTCGGGCCCATGCCAGGCACCATCACATAAGGACCGTGGCCTAAACCCCAAACGCCGAGCGTCTGACTGAAATCTTCGTTTTGCAGCGGTAATTCAAAGTGAGACGCCACATCAAAAAAACCCAACACGCCGACGGTGCTGTTGACCAGAAAGCGGCCGGCGGAAATGGCCGAACTTTTTGGTTTGCCCTGCAATACCGCATTGATAAAACTGGCTGGTTCATCCAGGTTCTGCACCATATTGGCAAGGCCGGTGCGTACTGGTTTTGGCGTGACGGTCATATAACCGACTGTGGCCGGGCGCAGCAGATAAGGGTCAAGATATTCGTAGTTCAGCGTCCAGGTTTTGCGGTTCAGCGACTCTATCGGATCACGTGGGTCGTTTTGTGCGGCCGCCTGCGGTTCCGGTTTAGTGGCACATCCGGCCAATACCAGTGTCAGCAGCAGTGCTGTGGTTTTGATGAAATGCATTCTGCGTCCTGTTGCAATAAGAAAAAATGGCGCGGAATTATACCTTGCCGCGCCGCAGCGGATCACTGCTTATGCTGGTTTTTCCGCGATTATGCCGTATTTTTATTCAGCTTTCGCTGCTTAAAAACTCAGTTCAATCTGTTGAGGCGCATCCGACAGAGTTAATTCCGCCGATTTTAACTGCAGATCAGTTGGGTCCGGTGTGGCAGAACCACTGCGGCTGATCCGGGCTCCGACTGTGACGCTTTGCACTGCAGATAAGTTCCAGCCCTGCTGCATGCTATGACTATTATCCAGCTGAATGTGCTGTGTACCGGCCTGAACCGTCAGTTTTTGCACAGCGACCGGCAATGGCATGCCCTGGGTGGCCCGGGCAAATACAAACAACGTAGCGCCGGCGTTGGCATCGGCCACTGCCTGCGGGATCGTCAGCGTTACTTGCAACACCGGCCCTGGCCGTGCCGCAGTTTGTGGCTGAGGATCCAGCTGCGCCAATTGTTGTTGCACCTGCGCATATCGCGGGTCGTCTGCCGGCAATTGTGTCAACAGCACTTCCCAGGCCGCCTTCGCTTCTTTTTTGTCGCCGCGTTGCTGCGCAATCAGCGCCAACATCGACAACGCATCCACATTGCCGGCGTCTTTACTGAGCACTGCACCTAAGCTTTTCGCGGCTTTTTTTACACTTTCTTCCGAACCTTCGACCAACAACGCCTGCGCATAGCTGATGACTAAGTTGGTTCGTTCCGGCGTCAGACTTAAGGCTTTTTCAAAAGCTTCAATCGCTTCCGGCACCTGCCCCTGACTAAACCAAATCCGGCCTAATACAAACCACGCCACAGCGTCATCACCGGTATTGGCCAGTTTGGTGCGAAGTGCCAGCGCAAATTGCCGTAATTCTTCCTCAGACAGCGGTTCGCCTTTGCCAAGCAAAGCGCGCTCACCAAAACCGGCCAGATTGTCCTGTGCCTGTTGCCAGTGTTGTAACTCGCGATATTGCCCAGTCAGGGCATAGATACCCGCCGTCAGTAGAACCAAAACGCCAAAAGCCAACAAGCCGCTGCGGACCGACTGGCCCTGCAGTTGTTGCGCATCTGGCAAGGGTGCCAGAAACTGATTCTTCAGCTCACCGGCCGCAATGGCAAAGTCGGCATCAGACAATTCGCCAAGATCACGTGCGTCGCTCAATAAAGCTAACTTTTCGGCGAACAGGCTTTTTCGGTCAAGCTGTTGCCCGGCTTTCATCCGGCGTGGCCAACATAACAGCAATGCAGATACGAAGAATAACACTGCAGCCACTGCCGCTAAATTCATCAACATGGCCTGTTACTCCTTAGGCTTCTGCCGCGCTGTCGCACTGGCTTCGTCAATCATGGCTTGTAACTGCGCATCTAATTCACTGAGATCTGCCGGTGCGCTACTGTCAGCAGTATCCACTACTTGACTGGCTTTGCTGCGACGTAATACCGTCCACCCCAACGACAATACCGCGAGTAGTGGCAATAACCACAACCAGATAGTACTGAGCTGGAACGGCGGCTGATAATGCACAAAATCGCCGTAACGCTGTTTCATGTAGTCAATGACCTGATCGTGCGTCTGGCCCTGCCGCACCAGTTCCAGCGTTTTGTTCCGCATATCAACCGCCACAACAGCGTTAGAGTCGGCAATATTCTGATTCTGGCATTTGGGACAACGCAGTTCTGCCGTCAACTGGCGATACAGCTGTTGCTGATCCGCAGATCCAAACTGCAGCAAATCTTCGGTGGCCACCGCAGGCACAGCCAGCACCGACAACAACAGCAGGCAGTTAAGGCGCATCAGCACCTCCTTGCTGCAGTTGCTGATACAACTGTTGAATCTTCGGCCAGTTCTGCGGATTGATATCACCGACATGGTGGTGACGGATCACACCGTTACGGTCGATTAAAAAGGTTTCCGGCGCACCGGTTACCCCTAAATCAAAAATCAGTGAGCGTTTTTCATCGACGATATTATACAAATATGGGTCGCCCTGTTCGGCCAGTTTGTCCTGTACTTCCTGGCGTAACAGATTGATATCAAATGTTTCGCCAAAAGCGGCATCGACCGGCTGCACATAATAAAGCCCGACTATCCGTACGCCTTGCTGACGCAGTTCGGTTAAAAAGCCAAGCTCCGCGTTACAAGTCGGACACCACAAACCCCAGACATTCAGCAGCGTCACTTCGCCGTTAAAATCAGCCGCTGTAACCCGCCGCGCTGGCTGCTGCAGATCCGGCAGATTAAAGGCCGGTAACGATTTTTCCATCAGCGCTGAGCCATGATCACGCGGATCAGAAAATAATCCGCTGAATAAAAACAGCGACAAGGCTAAAAAAGCGACTAAAGGCACGTAAAACAGGGCTTTACGCATGGGCGTCGGCTCCCTGCTCTGTGCTGGTTGCTTTGGTTTTGCGCCGGTAACGTTTGTCCGACAACGACACCAGCCCACCCAGCGCCATCAGAATGGCACCGAGCCAAATCCACCGCACATAAGGTTTCACATAAACCCGCAGCGCCCAGGATGGCCCGGATAATTCTTCACCAAGGGCAACATACAAATCACGGCTTAAGCGCGCATGCACAGCCGCCTCGGTCATCACAGCTCGGGTCACCGGATAAAAACGTTTTTCGGCATGCAGATGCGTGACTTTTTCGCCATGCTGAAACACTTCCAGCTCTGCGGCCTGACCGCCATAGTTGGGGCCATTTAGCGCATACACGTCACTGAGTAAAAAGGTATAACCGTTCAGTTCAACGCTGTCGCCGATTTTCATCCGAACGTCTTTTTCCACACTGAAGGTTTTGGTCATCGCAATACCAACCACCAGCATGGCGAAGCCGAGGTGGCCCAGCACCATGCCCCAGTGACTGGCCTGCAGTTTAAACAAACCTGGCACACCACCGAGTTGCACCGCTTTTTGCTGAATTTCGCCGATCGTTGCCATCGTGACCCAGGCGCCTAACAGCAAGCCTAGCAATGCCAGATTAGCCGAAGGCGTCTGATACATGCTGAGTACACCCACAGCCAGCACTAAAGCCGCAATCAGCCACATCGCCAGCGGCTGCACTAACGGTGGCAATTGCTGTTGTTTCCAGCGTACCCAAGGCGCCAGGCCGAGCAACAACGCAAAAGGAATAGCCAGATATTGAAAGATTGAGTTAAAAAATGGCTCACCAATTGAGATGGAGCCAAGACCCAGCTCTTTGTGAAACAGCGGATATAAAGTGCCGAGGAACACTACCAAAGTGGCCGTCAACAAGAAGATGTTGTTGCCCCACAGCAGCACTTCACGCGAAAACAGCTGGTAACGCGCCTGTGAACGGACGGCGTGCATCCGCAAGCCATACAGCAGCAAAGAACCGCCGACCACCATCAGCAGAAACGCCAGCAGGAACAAACCGCGGCTCGGATCTGTCGCAAAAGCATGCACCGACACCAACACGCCGGAGCGCACTAAAAAAGCGCCAAGCAAACTTAACGAAAACGCGGCGATAGCCAGAAGCACGGTCCAGGATTTAAAAGTGCCGCGTTTTTCAGTCACCGCCAGCGAGTGAATCAGCGCAGTGCCGACTAACCAGGGCATCAACGAGGCGTTCTCTACCGGATCCCAGAACCACCAGCCGCCCCAGCCAAGTTCGTTGTACGCCCACCAGCTGCCGAGCATGATGCCCAGCGTTAAAAATAACCAGGCGGCTAAGGTCCAGGGCCGCGCCCAACGTGCCCAGTTGGCGTCAAAACGCCCGCCCAGCAAGGCCGCAATGGCAAAAGCAAAAGATACTGCAAAACCAACGTAACCCATGTACAGCAGCGGCGGATGGATGATCATGCCGAAATCCTGCAACAGCGGATTTAAATCACGGCCATCCACCGGGAAAAACGGTAAGGTGCGTTCAAATGGATTCGACATCAACAGTACAAAGGCATAAAAACCCAGATTAACGGTGCCGAGCACGCCTAAAATCCGCCCTTGCAGAATCAATGGCAGACTATTGGATAACAGCGCCACCGCCGCAGTCCAGCCGGACAACATCAGCACCCACAACAACATCGAACCTTCATGTGAGCCCCAGACCGCCGTCAGCCGGTAATACCAGGGCAGCAGACTATTGGAGTTATTCGCGACATAAGCGACAGTGAAGTCATTGATCCAAAAGGCGTAACAGAGCGCTGCAAACGACAGCGCGGTAATAAGAAATAACAAAATTGCGACAGGCCGGGCCAATAACACCGGGCCGGCAGCGCCCTTATAGCTGCCATACAACGGAAACAGGGCCAGGATAAAAGATAAGGTCAGGGCGAAACAGAGCGCGAGGTGTCCAACTTCAGCAATCATCAGGGCGTACCTGCCGGGTAAGTTTGTTTCGGCGCCACATGCTTGATACCTTTGACGGCTTCAGCCACTTCGGGCGGCATGTAATTTTCATCATGTTTAGCCAGCACTTCACTGGCCTGAATGTTGGTTGCATCCATTAATGTGCCTTGCGCGACGATGCCCTGCCCCTCGCGGAATAAATCCGGCAGAATGCCATCATAGTGCACAGTGACAATGGGCCCGGTGTCGACCAGGTCAAAGCTGACTTTCAGGCTATGTTCGTCGCGGCGCACCGAGCCCTTGACCACCATGCCACCAATGCGCAGGCGCTGGCCCACTACTGGTTTTTTCTTGTCAGTACCAAGACCGTCAATCAGCTGCGATGGCGTATAAAACAAATCGACGTTTTCGTTCAGCGCATACAACATGGCGCCAACCCCACCGCTGAGTAATACCAAAATAGCGCTGACCGCAATCAGCCGCTGTTTGCGACGTGGATTCATAGCTGCTCCCGCTCTTGCTGCTGTCGCACCCGGGATTCACGGGCGGCACGGCTCGACTGTTGTTGAATAAACTGCTGTTGTTGACGTTTACTGTACCAGCCAAGCGCCACTAACACAGCCAGACTGCCGCCAAACGACAACCAGACAAAAAAACCATATCCACCCATGGCCAGAAAGTCACTGAATGAAGCGAAGTTGAATTCAGCCATGCTGCTGCTCCCCAACATATTGCCGCACCCAGGGTCGGTGTGCTTCGTGCTGTAAAATGGCGGTACGCAGCCGCAGGCAGGTTAAAGCCCCAAACAGCAGCGCAAAACCGAGAATGCAGATGAGCAGCGGCCAGAGCATCGACGGATCCATCGACGGCTTGGCAAATTTGGTGATAGTGGCACCCTGATGCAGCGTATTCCACCATTCCACCGAAAAATGGATGATGGGCAGATTCACGACACCAACCACGGCCAGTACTGCCGATGCTTTATCGCCGGTTTGCCGGTCAGCAAAGGCATTCTGCAGCGCCATCACGCCCAAAAACAGAAATAACAATATGAGTTCAGAGGTTAATCGTGCGTCCCAGACCCACCAGGTGCCCCACATCGGCTTGCCCCAGGCCGCGCCGGTAAAGAGTGCAATCAGTGTATACACCGCGCCGATAGGTGCCATCGCACCGATCGCCCACTGGGCAGTTTTGACTTGCCAGACTAAAGCAATAAATGCAGCAATTGCCATCCAGGCGTAAACGCCCATCGACCAGATTGCAGCCGGCACATGCACGTGGATGATCCGATAAGAATCGCCTTGTTGATAATCCGCCGGCGTGAAACCAAGGCCCCACAAAGTCCCCAGCAGTAGTACCACTATCGATAACGGCATCAGGCCACGTTGCCACCAGAGTAAGGTATCAAACAGCACCTGCGGTTTTGCATATGGATCAAGCCACTTAAACATATCACCCCACGTTCAGTTTTAATGCTTTTTGTACCGCTATAGGTACCAACGCCAGCGCGACACATAACATCGCTGCCAATACGGCCAGTTGCGCCTGATAGTTCAGACCAAACCCGGCTTGTTCAACAGCGGCACTGGCGAAAATCAGTAACGGAATATACAGAGGCAGAATAATCAGCGCCAACAAAATCCCGCCTTTGTCGGCGGATAACGTCAGCGCCGCGCCCAGTGCGGACAACAGGCTCAGCAGTGGCGTGCCTAGCAATAATGTCAGCACCACTGCCACCAATGCATCGGCAGACAAGCCCAGAAATAGCGCCAGCAGCGGCGATACCAAGAGCAGCGGCAGCCCGCTACCAATCCAGCCGGCCGCAATTTTGGCCAGACTATAACCAAGCAGCGGCGCGCGCGCAGCGACTAATTGTTCCAGCACGCCGTCACGGTAGTCCTGCCGAAATTGGCGTTCAGCGCCTAGCAATACCGATAACAAAGCCGCGATCCAAATCACACCGGGCGCGATTTCACGCAATAAATTTGGTTTGGCGCCGACACCAAGCGGGAATAAAGTCAGAATAATAATGAAAAATAACAGCGGGTTGACCCAGTCCGCTTTTTGCCGGGCCAGTAATTTCAATTCACGTGTGAACGTCGCACGGAACACCGCAACATGACTCATTACCAGCGATACTCCAGCAAAAATTCACGCACGACATGCCCTGGTATTTCCACCGGCTGATGCGATGTCAGCAACACTGCCCCGCCCTGGCGGCAATGCTCAGCGATGCGTATCGTCAACGCGACAATAGCGCTTTGATCCAGCGCGGTGAAAGGTTCATCTAAAATCCAGATCTGCGCGGATGTCAGCCAGAGTCGGGCTAACGACACCCGCCGTTGTTGCCCGGCCGACAGTTGCTGGCACGGAATATCTTCAAGGCCAGCCAGCCCCAACATGGCCAGCAGGGCCCAGTCATCGGCACTCTTCAGCGCAAAACAAGCGCGCCAGAACACGAGATTTTCCAACGCGGTCAGCTGCGGCTGCACGCCGGCTAAATGGCCGATAAAACACAAATTGTCGGCATAATCATCAGCACTTTGCGCGCTCGGCAGCTGCTGATAAAAAATTTCACCATCTTCGGGTTCACAGAGACCTGCCAAAATCCGCAGCAACGAGCTTTTACCCGCGCCATTTTTGCCGGCAATTTGCAGCACTTCACCGGCATGCAATTGCAGATCGAGCTGTTCAAACAGCACTCGATCCTGACGGACACAGCTTAACTGGCGGGCGGACAATAACATCGGCAAAAACGACCTGCTGGCATGGAAAAAAACGCGGGCATATTAGCATATTGGCGTTAGAATACGAATGCGCGTTCACCATCCGGACAGGCTAAGCGCCTGAAATATGAACCAGATCAATATTGATAGCCTGCTGCAAATTGGCAGTGGAGTAAAAATTGAACAAAGCCTGAAGCTGGACTCGTCGCAGCTGTATCAGGCACTGCTGCAAATTGGCCGCGATCAGGACGCCCGTCTGACGGTGCAAACACCACAAGGTCCTCTGCAGATCCCGTTGCCGCAAAATACGGCGCAACAAATTCTGCAAACTGCCCAACAAATCATTGCCGCAGCGACACCGCAGCCCCAGGCTACAGCGCAAACCCAAACCCAATCCCAAACATCAGGGCAACAAGCTCAGACCAGCCCAGCACAAACGCAGCCTGCAAATACAGTTATGCAAACGCCCGGTTCCAGCCAAACACAACATGCGCAAGCGCCGGTTATAGCACAGCCCCCCGGCACAGCGACTGTTGCCCACGAAGTGAAACTGTTTGTGCAACTACAACCCCTCGGTATGGATCAGCTGCTGTTGACTGTGCGCCAGGCTGGCAAAACATTGACCATGCCACTGCAAGCCAGCCAGCTATTACAACTGCTACAACAGCCGGCACCTGGCCCACAACAGCATTTCAGCGTACAGGCACAGCAGCTGGCAGCCAACAGTGAGACCAACAAGTTGCAGTGGCCGGTGCAACTTAGCCGCCAGGGCCAACAATTAATCATCCAACTACCACAAGGTCAGCCCGTCGCAGTGGATCTATCTCTGTTGCCGCAGGCGAAACAGTGGCCAGAACAACGGATGGTGCCGGCACGATTTGAACTACAGCAACAGCACGGGCAACTGAAATTACAACTACAGTTGACCGACCACAGCAAAGCTGGCGACACCGCAGCGCCAGTCGCCGCAGCAGGCAAACCCGCATCTCCAACCGGCACCAACAGCGAGCATGCCATACCAGCAGCCATTGCGCTGAAACCAGCTCTGCAACAACAGTTAGTCCCCTTATTGGCCCGCCAAACCTGGCCAGAACAGTTGGGTACCGATATGAAACATTGGTTATCGCACGCCCGGGTCGCGGCGCCGGCAGCCAATGCACAAAGCTGGCTATGGCAACTGAAACATCCGGGCCAACAGCAGTTGCAACTGGAATTGACACCGCAAATTGAGCCGCGGCAACTGAAGTTATCGGTCAGTGACATCAGCCGGCCATTCAGCTTTTTACCCGCCAGCACAGCCATTCCTGCGGCTACCACACTGAAATCCGACAGTCGCGAATTATGGCGACAGTGGCTGCCGCTTAGTCAGGCTAATCCGGACTTACTGGCTGATAGTCCGCTGCTGAGCGCCCCGGTGCGTCAGGTGCTGCAGGAACTGCGCACCCAGCATCCCGATGCCGCCAAGCTGCTGACACAACAACAGCTGATGCAACAAATCAACGCAGCCTTACAATTCAATCCGTTGCAAACTCCGGCCCAACCAAACAGTGCCGCCGGAGGGCTTGCTATCGCCATTCAGTTACTGCTGGGACGGTTGGGTGCGCAGCTGCCGACAGAGCGCCAAAATCTGCCGCAAAAAGAAAAGCTACAACAATTAGTCGGTCAGCTGGATCGCAGCCAGAGCGCACAGTTGTTACGGCAATTGTCCGGCCACAGCAGCCATCTGCAAAGCGCTCAAATTGCCAATGTCGAACAACAGGCCAACCCGGCCACATCGCAAAAACCTGAACAACAATTGTTGATCCAACTGCCATTGTTGCAACAGGGCGAAAGTCGTTTTACAGAACTGGCGATCAGTGAACGCGAAGCGGACGGCTCTGACAACCGCAGTCAGCAACGCTGCTGGCAGCTGACGATGAAGTTTGATTTAGGTCAGCAAGGTGAAATGCTGGTGCAGGTCAGGCTGATTGGCAAAGAAGTCAGTCTGCAGTTTTACGCCGACAATGAAAAAACGGTGCAGGATACCGGTCAATTTCTGCCGTTATTTAAAGACCGCCTGACGATGCAAGGCTTGCAAGTGGCAGAAGCTGGCTGCCAGCTCGGCAAAATCCCCGAGCATTTGTATCAGCGTGGCACCAGTTTATTGCAGGTTCGGGTATGAGTGACAAACCACAAAGCGCGGTCGCGCTGCATTATGACGGCAAAAATGCGCCGAAAATCATCGCCAAAGGCCATGGCGACCTGGCTGCGGACATTATTGCGCTGGCGCGCGAACATGGCGTATTGATCCATGAAGACGAACAGCTCAATCAATTATTGCAACGGATGGAACTGGGCGATCAGATCCCACCGGAGTTGTACGTGCTGATCGCGGAACTGATTGCCTTCTCTTATGTGCTGCAGGGTAAATTCCCGGAAAACTGGGTCAATATTCATCAGAAGATTGATTTTAAAACATAGCGTGTTTTCAGCGGTAAGTACCCGGTTCCAGTTCCTGATATTCCCAGTGTTCGAGCTGCTGCGAAATAGCCAGCGCTTCGGCCTGTTGCTGATACTGCCGGGCAAGCTTAGGTTGCTGTAATGCGGCATATGCATCGGCCATTTGTTTGTGCCAGTCGTGATACTCAGGTTGCGGCTCCTGCTGCAGCAACTGCAGCGCCAGTTTCGCCTGTTTGCTTCGCAGCACTTGCCGTGTACCCGCAGTTCCTTACTGCCCGGGCGTTTTTGCTTTCGGTTTTCCGATAACCGTTCGCCTGTGCCATTGATTACTGAGCCGATACTTGGCATGTATAGCCCGCAGCCAGTCATATTGATAACCAGCCCAGTGCTGACGCCTCGCAGCAAAATAATCCAGCACCTTCGCGTACCTGGACTTCAGCAACGCGCCAATCGACATAGCCAAATCCCTGGTAGCGTTCCGGCCGCAGCGCCATGCGTATGGGTCTCCGCCGGAAAATGCTGAAACTGCCATCCAGCGTCGCCGCGCCTGCTGTCTGGCGGAGTTCCGCACGCCCTACCGCTTCATTGGCCAGACTGATAAGCGCGACGGCGGTAATTTTGTCAGCAGCGCGCGAAAAGCGGCGATGATCGAGATTATCCGCCACACCCCGGGCTAACGCATAAAACCCGATAACTGCCGTCTCCCCGCAACGGCTTCGTAAGCTTAATAAACCCCAAGCGAATAACCCATGCTTCCACCGCCGGTCCGATACACGTCTGTTGATCACAGGCCGCAGTGCAGCGCGCAGATACTGCAACATCGTTTCTGCACCCCGGAACCGGGTAAATCTGCGGCTCGCCCCGCCGGTTTTATGCCGGTAATCCTGGTACCGTTGGTGGCGATGCCCACCCTATCGCGGTGCTGCGGCCGCCCGTGCCGTTGCGCACCGTGGCCGCGACATGTTCAACTGAAAATCTGCATCATCAGATACCGGCGGCGGGCAGAACTTTGATAACGTTCCGGTAGGCTCAGCGAAACGGCGTTGTTGCTGCAACACCGTCGAGAAGTGACTATGCTGGCGTCAGCCAGAGACGCGGCCACCGCAGGCTGCAGCATCACGTCCGCCCAGCGCGCAGCAACAAACCAGACACCAGCACAACAGGTGCCAACCAGATTTAGGCAATCGCAAGTTCCTGGACAGTCTATTTGCAGATATACCCGCCATCATCGCCAAGCAAAAAAATAAATTATTTGCCAAATGCGCGAGTTAGCTGAACTTGGCACTGGTCGGATCTCACATCTGTAATTAAATGCGTCTAACGTTACAGTTCTGTCAGAAAATCAGGAGGCCACCGATGAATGTGCAAGAGCTCAAGTTAGGAATGGTTTGCCAGAGTAAAAAAGGCGCCGGCGTTGTCAGTTGGATTGATGCGCAAGACAGGGCCGTGTATCTATCGGACTTACATGACCAAAGTAAACACTTCGCCGTCAGCTTTGATGATTTGCAGGATGAGCCACAGATCCATCAAAGCTCTGATATTTATTATTGACTCGGCTGCTTCAGACGAAAAACGCAGCCGAAGCTGCGTTTTTTATGATCATGTGCGCAAACCAGTGGTCAGATCCGCGTCCGGCTTTTGCCTTTAAACGGGGTTTTACTTGGCTTTTTCTCATCGATTCTGGCTTTTTCGGCGCGCGGTTGAGCTGCCGGTTTTTCACCTTTTTCCACCAACTTCTGATTCACCTGATACTTCCGCACCGCACGTTTAATCGACGCCATGCGACGGCGGCGTTCATCTCGATCTTCGGCTTTAGCCAAAGATTCCGTTTCCAGCGACAGATGCACCAGCTTTCGCAGGTAATTCACGTCCTCAAGACCCATTTCGGTATAACCACCGGCCGGTAAATGCTTCGGCAGCAGCAAGTCACCGTAACGGATGCGGATTAACCGGTTCACCACAGTACCCTGGGATTCCCGCATCCGCCGGACTTCGCGGTTGCGGCCTTCGGTCAGCACCACGTTAAACCAACGGTTGACCCCTTCGCCGCCCATCGCTTTGATTTTTTTGAAGTTGGCTTTGCCGTCTTCCAGTTCAACGCCAATTCGCAGGCGCTGGATAATGGCGTCATTGACTTCGCCAAATACCCGCACTGAGTATTCGCGCTCTACTTCAAATTTCGGGTGCATCAAGCGGTTGGCCAGCTCACCGTCAGTGGTGAACAATAATAAGCCTGAGGTATTGATATCGAGCCGGCCAATCGCGATCCAGCGCGCGCCGCGTATATTCGGCAGACGGTCAAACACAGTTGGACGACCATCCGGGTCGGTACGGGTACAAATTTCGCCTTCTGGCTTGTGGTAAGCCACTACGCGGCAGACTTGTTCTTCTTCGGTGGCGATTTTGACCGGATGACCATCGACGCGGACCAGTTGATTGGCATTGATCCGATCACCCAAATGCGCCACTTTGCCATCGACGGTGACGCGGCCGGCGCTGATGACGGTTTCCATTTCGCGGCGTGATCCGACACCGCTGCGTGCCAGAACTTTCTGTAGTTTTTCACTCATATTTGCGACTCCTCAGTCATCCCGACTGTGTTTGCTGATTTTGGTGTTCAGAGATTGGGTTAATAAAATAAGGGTCCCAACGGAACCAGTTCAGGTAGTGACGGCAGCTGATCGAGCCGTTTCACGCCAAAATAATCGAGAAATTCTTTAGTGGTGGCATATAAACCCGGCCGCCCCGGTACTTCTTTATGCCCAACAACTTTGACCCAACCGCGATCGAGCAAAGTACGCATGATCTGGCTGCTGACCGACACCCCACGCACAGCTTCAATTTCGCCGCGCGTAATCGGCTGACGGTAGGCAATCAATGCCAGCGTTTCCAGCACCGCTCTGGAATAGCGCGGTGATCGCTCCGGCCACAGTCTCGCCAGATACGGGCTCCACTCGGCACTGAGTCTGGAATTGCCAACCACTGGCCGTTTCAACCAGGCCAATACCGCGGCCCTGATAATCCTGCTCCAGCCGGGTTAGCGCTGCCTGCAGCCGTTTTTTACTGAGCTGAAAATCAGCCAACACGGTTTCCAGCAATTCAGTCTGGCTCAGCGGTTTCTCGCTGGCAAATAGACAGGCTTCTAACAGCTGAACCAGCTGATCATCCTGAATTTTTGTTGCCATCGGTGCCCCTCTTCTGCCGTGCGTCGCCGGTCCGGCCTGTCCAGGCGAGCCGAAAAACGGCCGCGCATTATGCCAATTTCAGGTGGATCTGACCATAAGATTCAACCTGCGTCAGTGTGATCAATTTCTCTTTGACCAACTCCAGTACCGCCAAAAAGGTCACGACGACACCCTGCCGGCCTTCCTGCAACGCAAAACACTGGCCAAACGCCAGTACCGGCTGTTGACGCAGCAATTCGAGAATGCGGCTCATCCGTTCCCGCGTTGATAATTGTTCTTTTTGGATCTGGTGATGCTGAAAATCTTTAGTGCGTTTGAAGAACGTCTTGTAATGCCAGCACCAGCTCGGCCAGACTGACATCCGGCTCGATGACAAAAGGTGCAAAATTATCAGCCAGCGCGGCATGGGTAGGGAAAAATCCCGTTCCTGCCGTGGTACTGCATCGAGCTGCGTGGCCGCCAGTTTAAACTGTTCGTATTCCTGCAGCCGGCGCACTAATTCTGCCCGCGGGTCCAGCTCTTCAGTCTGCCTCAGCTTCACGTTTGGGCAGGAGCAGCCGGGATTTAATTTCCGCCAGCATCGCCGCCATCACCAGATACTCGGCGGCGAGTTCGAAATTCAGCTCCTGCATCAGGTTGATATATTCCATATACTGCAGCGTGATTTCATTGACCGGCAAATCGACAATATCGAACTTATGACGGCGAATGAGATACAGCAAAAAATCCAACGGCCCTTCAAAAGCTTCCAGTAACACTTCCAGCGCGTCCGGCGGAATAAATAAGTCTTCCGGCCGCTCCAGCACCGCTTCACCGCGAACAAACGCCAGCGGCAGCACTTGTTGTACCGTCAACTGACTGAGTGATTCTGCTTCGGCTAGTGTTGTTGCGGGCATCGACGGCGCTGTTATAAAAACGGCTGCACGGTACCGGCGCCTTCACGCACCACCACCGGGTTGTCATCAGACAAATCGATCACCGTGGTTGGATTACCGGCCAGAACGCCACCATGCAGAATCAGATCGACCTGACGCTCCAGCTGGTCGCGCATTTCTTCCGGATCGGATTCGGCAAACTCGCGTCCCGGTAGGATCAGCGAACTAGACATCAAAGGTTCGCCAAGCTCGGCCAATAACGCCAGTGCGATTTTATGATCAGGAATGCGCAGACCCACGGTTTTTTCTTCTCATTCAGTAAGCGCCGCGGCACTTCTCTCGTCCCGCGTAGAATGAAGGTATAAGCGCCCGGCGTGTTGTTTTTAATCAGCCGAAACGCGGTATTTTCCACTTTGGCGTAAATGGATAACTCACTGAGGTCGCGGCACATAATGGTGAAGTGGTGTTCACCGCTGATATGACGGATTTGCAGAATACGTTCCAGCGCGTTTTTATCACCGAGCTGACAGCCAAGCGCATAACCGCTGTCGGTTGGATAAATCACCACACCACCCTGTTTGATGATGTGGACGGCTTGTTTCATCAGCCGGCTTTGCGGCGTTTCCGGATGAACGTAGAAAAACTGGCTCATGCCTGAATCCTTATTGCCTGCGGCAAATCTTGAAAATGAATGGAGATCAGCAGCTTAAATCGAAACTGCAACCATTTGCTACAGCTTAGCTGCAAAGCGCCGGCTTGTCAGAGCTTTCGAGATGTACTGCTTCAGCTGCATTCTGGTTGCGCTCGCCGTCTGTGGTTCTGGTTGCTGCTCTGGTTGCGGAAAAAGCGCCGGAAATTGTTGCCAGACGGTGCGGATATCGTCAGTCAGATACAAACCACGGCCCAGATCGCTCCAGTCGGTGGGCTGATGGAAATCCGATCCTTGTGAAGCGACCAGACCAAACTGCTGGCACAGAGTCCAGACGTCGCGTTTTTGTACCGGTGTCAGCTGGCAACTGGCCACTTCGGCAGCATCGCCACCGGCACTAGCGAATTCCCGCATCAGCTTGGTCAGCCATTTGCCATTGAGGTTATAACGCAGCGGATGCGCCAGCACTGCGATACCACCGGCGTCATGGATCCATTGCACGGCTTCAGGCAACGCTGACCCAATTATTTGGTACATAACCGGCTTTGCCACGCGCCAGATAGTGTTTAAACACACCGGCCATCGAGGTCGCTTTACCTATCGTCATCAAATGACGGGCAAAATGGGTGCGCGTCACAGCGCCGCCATTCGCCAGAGCCATCACGGCGTCGAAGCAATCCGGAACATTGTGTTTGGTCAGGCGCCGCGCCATTTCGCGGGCGCGTTCCAGCCGGCGCTCTTGCTGACTGGCCAGCCGTTGTTGCAGGCTTTCATTGCTCGGGTCTATCGCCAGGCCAACGATATGGATCTCAAATTCATACCAGCTGGTTGAAATCTCCACGCCATCCACCAGCCGGATCGGTAACTCGGCATCAGCAATAGCGGCGCGAGCAGGTGCCAGGCCTAATAAGGTGTCGTGGTCGGTGATCGCCAGTACATCGACTTTGCGCTCAATTGCTCTTGCCAATAAGTCGGCAGGACTGAGCATACCGTCGGAATAAAAAGTGTGACTGTGCAGATCAAATTTCATGAAAGACTCAATTGACGTGAAGAGCGCGCCGGAACACGGGCGCTGACGCGTCAATTGTGCCACAGAAGCGCTGCTGCGGCTATCGGCACCGCCCGGCTAACCCAGCCATCACCTCAGGCGCAATGCTGGCAACGCAAGGCAAACGGCACTAGTTTCAGCCGTGCCGGCGCAATAGCTGCACCACATTGCTCACATAAACCGTAGTCACCACGCTGCTGCCGCTCCAATGCCAGATGGAGTTGCAGCAGCTCACGTTGTAATTGCTGTTCCAGCTGTTGCAGCACTTCATCATTTTCGCGTTGCTGCGCTTGTTCGGCGCTATCTGCATCATGACCTTGACGTAAGTCACGCTGCACGGCACTTAAACGTTGTTGTAGTTGTTGTTGCAAATCCAATAACTGTTGGCGTTGTTCGGACATGGGGGTGCTCCCTGACGTTGCGCTGTGAACATAGCTCTATTAAAGATGCATTTAACTCTATCCGCTCAGCCACCAATCTGCGTGTTGATCCAGCGCAACAGCTATGCGCGGGTAACGATAACAATTTCAGACATCCAGACACCTTTACGGTTTTATTTTCCGATTTCGCCGATTTTTGCTTGACGTCATCCCTGCATTTGCGGTTTTATGTGGGCCTGACCGATACTCGGTCGCAATATTCGAGGACTACACAATGGCCGTTCCACACACTCTCAGCTTAACTCAGCTGATCACTTGGTGGTGGCATACTCCTTAACGGGCGTGTGTTGGCGGTGTATTCCGAAAAACCAAAGGCCCGTTCTCCACAACGGGCCTTTGTCATATCTGGCGAGACAAATTTTTTTAGCGTGGAGTTACTAATGAGCACAACAGCACTGATTTCCTGGCGATGGTGGCAATTTCCGAAGGGCAATTGCGGCCCGGCTTTAGATTATTGTCGTTTTAATTAAGGTCAGCTGACCGCCCGCACTGGCAACGCAGCTCAGCGGGTATACAGGAACTTCCGGATGATTTTCAGTCATATTACACAGACACCGGGCGAAGTCGCATCTATTGCTACCGCCATCCCCTACCAGAGCGACGCGCTCGGCTGCTATCAGCAGTTAAGCCGGCTCAGCCCTTACAGTTTATTGCTCGAATCGGCCGAAATTGACAGCAAAGACAATCTGAAAACGCTCGTTATTGCTGGACGCGGCGCTACGCATTGAATGTCAGGATTTAACAGTCCAGGTCGACGCCGTTTCTGACAATGGCCTACCGCTGCTGGATTTTCTCGCCGCTAAATTAGACTCCACTCGCCCGCGTGAGCCGCAAGCCCACGCCAGCTCAGCGTGCAGTTCAGCCGGCCAGACCCACTGTGCGATGAAGCCAGCCGTTTATTGGCACCAACACCACTGTCGGTGCTGCGCGTTTTACAGCAAGGCTTGTGTAGCCACAGCGACGAACCCTTTCGCGGTATTTTTAGGTGGCGTCATCGGCTACGATTATGTCGCCAGCGCAGAACTGCTGCCAGACGTGCCGGTTGGCAACAACGCCTGCCCGGATTTTGTGTTTTATCTGGCTGAAACGCTGCTCGTGCTGGACCACCAAAGTCAGCAAGCACGCCTGGTCGGCAATGTGTTTTGTGGCGAACAGGCGATGCAAAGCTGTTTTGGCATCGGTAAACGGTTGGAGCAACTGAACCGCGCTTTACAGGGCGCCTGTGTGTTTGACCCGGCACTGGAAAGCCGTTCAGCTGTAAGCCCCGCCGATTTACAAGTCGATATCAGTGATGCGGCATTTACCGCGCAGGTCGAGCAACTGAAGCATAATATCGTCGCCGGCGACGTGTTTCAGGTGGTGCCAAGCCGCTGTTTTTTCACTGCCCTGCCCATCACCGCTGGCCGCTTATACCCGGTTAAAACAACAAAACCCCCAGCCCTTATATGTTTTACCTTTAAGATCAGGCGTTTGTGTTTTCCGATGCCTCACCAGAATCAACGTTGAAATTCGCTGCCGCCAATCGGCAGGTAGAGATCTACCAAATCGCCGGCACCCGCAAACGTGGTTTTAATGCCCAAGGGCAGTTAGATCGCGATCTCGACAGCCGGATCGAACTGGAACTCAGACAAGACGAAAAAGAAAAAGCCGAACACCTGATGCTGGTGGACTTAGCCCGTAACGACGTGGCGCGCATCAGTGTGCCGGGCAGCCGTTATGTCAAAGAGCTGCTCAAAGTCGACCGCTATTCTTATGTGATGCATTTAGTCTCCCGCGTCGTCGGCACCTTAAAAACTGAATTAGATGCGCTGCATGCCTATCAGGCCTGTATGAACATGGGCACGCTGGTTGGTGCTCCTAAAGTGCAGGCGGCTGAACTGATCCGTCAGGTCGAAGGCAAAAAACGCGGCAGTTATGGCGGCGCCGTTGGTTATTTGTCCGGCAACGGCGATTTTGATAGCTGCATCGTGATCCGCAGTGCTTATGTGCAAAACGGCACTGCTTATGTACAGGCCGGTGCTGGCGTGGTGTTTGACAGTGTGGCGCAGGCTGAAACCGAAAGAGACCCGCAGTAAAGCGCAGGCGGTATTAAGTGCCATTCTGGCGGCGCATGCCGCCTCGACGGTGTGGCGGCCGACAAGCACTGGAGGTGCCGTATGAGCCTGGTGTATTTGCTGGATAACAAAGACTCTTTTACCTACAACCCGGTCGATGAACTGGCACAGCTGGGCTGCACGTCTGAAGCTGTACCCGCAACACAGTGCCGGCGGCTTATATCTTCGACAAAATGTGTTTGGAATCCGAACCTGTGGTGCTGTTGTTATCACCAGGCCCCGGCGCCCCTAAAGATGCCGGCTCGATGCCAGAACTGATCAGCCTTTGCGCCGGCCGTTTTCCGATGCTCGGGATCTGCCTCGGCCATCAGGCGGTTAGTAGAACATTATGGTGGCGTGGTCGGCCGTGCCGGTGAAACCGTGCATGGCAAAACCTCACTGATTGAGCTTGCCGACCATCCGCTCTTTGCCGGCCTGCCACGGCCTTTTGCTGTGGCGCGTTATCACTCGTTGATGGCAACCGAAGTACCAGCCGCTTTACAGGTGATTGCCAACTACCAGCATATTCCGATGGCGGTGCTGCATGCAGAGCACAAAGCACTGGGTTATCAGTTCCATCTGGAATCGATTCTGACCACTCAGGGGAAACCGCTGTTGGCGCAGAGCCTGGCGTATCTGACGCAAACGGAGGCCGCGTGATGAATGTTACAGTGAACCAGGATTTGACGCCGCGCGAGCTGGAGCTCGCGACAGTCAGCCAGCTGTTGAACCGTGAGTCGTTAAGCGAAGCGCAAAGCGAAACGTTTTTTGCCGCCGTGGCGCGCGGCGAGATTGACCCTATTGTGTTGGCAGCTGTGTTAACAGCGCTGAAACTCAATGGTGAAACCGCGGCGGAAATCGCCGGCGCCGCCAAAGCGTTTCGCGCCGCCGCTACGCCATTACCAGCGACAGACCTTGCCGTCATCGATTGTTGCGGCACCGGCGGTGATGGCAGCAATACCATCAATATCTCTACCACTGCAGCCATTGTCGCTGCAGCGATGGGGCTGAAAGTGGCCAAACATGGTAACCGCAGCGTGTCGTCGCAAAGTGGCTCTGCTGACTTGCTGGAACAGCTCGGCATTGCCATTCAGATGAGCCCGCAGCAAGCCGCGCAGACACTGGCAACTGCAGGCGTCAGTTTTTTATTTGCGCCGGTCTATCACAGCGGCATCCGCCATGCGATGACGGTGCGTAGTGCCTTAAAAAGCCGGACTTTGTTTAATTTGCTTGGGCCTTTACTGAACCCAGCGGCGCCGAAATTTCAGCTGCTGGGCGTGTATGACAAAGCGTTATGCCCGGTGTTGGCGCAGGCGCTGCTGCAACTGGGCGTTGAACGCGCCTGGGTGGTGCACGGCGAGGGCTGTGATGAAATTGCGCTACATGGCGTCACCGATGTCTGTGAAGTCCGCGACGGTCAATTGCATCAGTTCCGCTTAACCGCCGCCGATTTTGGTCTCTCGCCCCGGTGCCGCTGGAAGCACTGCGAGGCGGCAAACCATCCGAAATCGCCGACGCTACCCGCAATATTCTCGCCGGCAAAGCACCGCAAGCACATCAGGATGCTATCGCGGCCAATGTCGCCGCCATGCTGAAGATCTGTGGCCAGGGCGAAGATTTGGCCGCCAATACCCAAGCCGTACTTGACCTGCTCGCGACCGATCAGGCGATGACCACCTTACAGCAGTTCCGGGAGGCCAGTCATGGCAACTAATCCGACACCAACAACAGCTTCCCCCACGGCTCCACAGCCAAGCCGAATATTCTGCAAACCATCATTGCGCGCAAAACGCTGGAAGTGGCTGAAGACAAAATCGCGCTGCCGCTCGATAGTTTTATCGCCAATGTAGTACCGACCAACCGCAACTTCCTTAAAGCGCTGACGGCGCCAGGTGCGCGTTTTATTCTGGAATGCAAAAAGGCTTCGCCGTCCAAGGGGCTGATTCGCGCCAATTTTGATTTAAAAGAAATTGCCGGCGTCTATGGCAAATATGCCGACTGCATTTCAGTGCTGACCGACAAAAAGTTCTTTCAAGGCAGTTATGACTATCTGTCGCACGATGCGTGATCTGGTCGACCAACCGTTGCTGCACAAAGATTTTGTCATCGACGAGTATCAGATTTACCGCGGCCGCGCTTGTGGCGCAGATGCCGTGCTGCTGATGTTGTCGGTGCTGGACGATACGCAGTATCAACAACTGGCGGCGCTGGCGCACAAGCTGAACATGACAGTGCTGACCGAAGTCAGTAACGAAGACGAAACCCTGCGCGCAGTGGCACTGAAAGCTGAACTGATTGGCATTAATAACCGTAACTTACGCACACTGGAAACGGATTTAAATACCAGTTTCCGCTTGGCGCGGCTGGTACCGCCATCGACCCCACTGGTCAGCGAATCCGGCATTTATTTTAACCATCAGGTGCGTCAGCTCGGTAAAGTGGCCACCGCCTTTTTAGTCGGCAGTTCGCTAATGGCCGAACCGGACTTAGACCGCGCCGTGCATGCACTGACCCGCGGTGAACACAAGGTCTGTGGCCTGACGACGCCAGAACAGGCACAACAGGTCGCCGCGGCTGGCGCTTTATACGGCAGGCTGATTTTTTATCCGCCGTCACCGCGCTTTGTCACGCAGCAACAGGCTAAGACAATTCGCGACAGCGCGTCTTTGCGATTTGTCGGTGTGTTCGTTAATGAAGCACCGGCCCAGGTGGCATTGGTTGCTCGTGAACTGCAGCTAGCCGCAGTGCAGCTGCACGGCGATGAAGATGAAAGTTATATCGCCGGTTTAAAAACCTTATTGCCCAAAGGCTGTGAGATTTGGAAAGCCTATCGGGTGAAAGACACTCTGCCGCAATTCAGCCACAGCGCAGATAGGATTTTACTGGATGCTTACCAGCCGGGGATCCCGGGCGGCACCGGTTTGTCGTTCGACTGGAACTTACTTGGCGAGCGTATTTTACATAAACCCGTCATGCTGGCCGGGGGGCTTAATCCCGACAACGTCCAGCATGCCTTAAGAACGGCCGCCAGCGGTCTTGATATGAATTCAGGTTTGGAATCGGCGCCCGGCGTCAAAGATCCGGCCAAGATTCTCACAGCATTTCAACGTATCAGAGCTTTCAGTTTCGGAGAAACCCAGTTATGACAGCACCCAAGCTTAATCCTTATTTCGGTGACTACGGTGGCATGTTTGTGCCTGAGTTGCTGGTTCCGGCCCTGCTGCAACTCGAGCAGGCCTTTATTGATGCGCAGCAAGACCCGGCTTTTCTCGCCGAGTTCCAGCAGCTGCTGAACGAATACGCTGGCCGGCCGACGCCGCTGACACTGACGCGCAATATTTCGCCCAATCCTTTGGTGAAAATCTATTTAAAACGTGAAGACTTGCTGCACGGCGGCGCGCACAAAACCAATCAGGTGCTGGGGCAAGCATTACTCGCCAAACACCACGCCGACGAAACATTATTGCGGAAACCGGCGCCGGTCAGCATGGTGTTGCCACGGCATTAGCCTGCGCGCTTTTGGGCCTTAATTGCAAAATTTACATGGGTGCCAAAGACATTGAGCGCCAGCAACCCAACGTATTCCGGATGAAACTGATGGGCGCGACGGTTATTCCAGTGACCGCCGGTTCCGGCACATTAAAAGATGCGGTCAATGAAGCGATGCGCGACTGGTCCGCCAGCTATGCTACCAGCCATTATCTGCTCGGCACTGCGGCAGGCCCGCATCCATTCCCGACGATCGTGCGCGAATTTCAGAAAATGATTGGCGAAGAAGCCAAACAACAAATTCTGCAGGCTGAAGGCAAACTGCCGGATGCTGTGCTGGCTTGTGTTGGCGGCGGCTCGAATGCCATCGGTATGTTCGCTGATTTTATTCCGGAAACCGGTGTGCGGCTGATTGGTGTTGAACCAGGCGGCATGGGTATCAACACCCATCAGCACGGTGCAGCACTGTCAACCGGCAGTTTCGGTATTTTGCACGGAGCCTTCACCGCCATTATGCAAACGGCGGATGGTCAGATTGAAGAATCCTATTCAATTTCCGCCGGTCTCGATTATCCGGCGGTCGGCCCGCAGCATACTTATTTATCGTCGATTGGCCGCGCCGAATATGTCGCCATCAACGATGACGAGGCGTTAGAAGCCTTCCAGTTGCTGGCCAAATCTGAAGGCATTATTCCGGCACTGGAAAGCTCGCATGCGTTAGCGCACGCATTAAAAATGGCCAAAGCTGCCACTGAGCCGATGGTGCTGCTGGTGAACTTATCCGGCCGCGGCGACAAAGATTTAGGCCATGTCATGTCGGTGCTGGCCGCACAGCAGCAAACCAAGAATGAAGCGAATACAGGGAGTGCCCACTGATGCAACGTTACGAGCAAATGTTCAGCCGCTTAACAGCGGCTAATCAGGGCGCTTTTGTGCCATTTGTCACCTTGGGTGATCCGACTGCAGAGTTGTCATTTGACATCATCAAAACGCTCGTCGACAACGGCGCAGATGCGTTGGAGCTTGGCATTCCGTTCTCAGACCCTATCGCCGACGGCCCGACCATTCAGGGTGCCAATATCCGTGCTTTAGCTGCCGGTGTGACGCCCGCTGATGCTCTTGCCATTATCGCTAAAGTGCGCGCCTATGCACCGGACCTGCCGATTGGTTTGTTGCTGTATTCGAACTTAGTGATGGCGCGCGGCATCAGCCATTTCTATCAGCAAGCCAAAGCGGCCGGCGTCGACTCGGTGCTGATCGCCGATGTGCCTTTAATTGAAAGCCTGCGCTTTCGCCAGGCGGCACTGGCAGAAGATATCGCACCGATTTTTATCGCGACGCCAAACGCCACTGACGAGACCTTACAGGAACTGGCCAGCTATGGCCGCGGTTATACCTACCTGTTATCGCGCGCCGGCGTCACCGGCACCGAAACAGTCGCGGCGATGCCAGCAGATGCGATGCTGAGCAAGCTGAATAGCTATGGCGCGGCACCGGCTCTGCTGGGTTTTGGTATCTCTAAACCAGAACATGTAAAAGCGGCGCTCGATTCAGGCGCAGCCGGTGCTATTTCCGGTTCTCGGCTGGTTGTCCAGCCGATTGAAAAAAATCTGGCGGCACCGGCGACGTTGCTGCAGGAACTGGGCGGTTTTGTCCGCCCCATGAAAAAGCGGCAAATGCAAGCGCTTTCAAGCAGCGTTTCACTGAAGCAAAAAGGCCTGGAATATTTCAGGCCTTTTTTGCGTCCGGTTATCGCTTTCACTGTCAGTGATTAAAAAACCTGAGCATTTTTTCACGCCGTTTTTGCTCAGATAAAACCGCGAGCAGTTGGTGTCATAACTACTGCCGGTCGCGGTAATTTGCCAGCCGGATAAATACACCGTATTTAAATGCACCCAGCTGCCGTTTTGTTTCAGGCTCCAGTGTTGGTGTGGCCCGGTGGATGCGCCGCCGTTACATAAAGCCTGAGCTTTGGTGTTGGCCGGATTGGCGATTTT
>JAXHNX010000043.1:0-19189 GCA_034519945.1 Rheinheimera sp. | reverse complement strand
TTTAGCGCGCACTGGCAGCCTGATATTAAACAGAGCAAACAGCTCAGTCAGTTGAGCCGTCACCTATTCAGCTGATGAAAAGCGGCAGACCGCTCAGCACTCAAGCCATGATGCTCAAGAGTGCCAGCTACAAAGAAGCTTCAGCCACAGGTGCAGAGCTGGAGCCAGTCAAAGTCGATGGTGGTTTTGGTTTTCGCGTGAAAGCTCCGGCTGAATTAGCCCCAGTCGAACAGGCGCAGCCAGTAATTCAAAATGTTGAACCGCTTCCGCAGGGTGCCGAAATCCCTGCAGCGATAGCCAGCACATCACCTGACTTGACCCCTCGCGCTGATATCGAAGCTGGACCAGCCGAGTTAAGCGTAAGTCAAAATGGAAACGATTCGATTGAGACATTAGCCGAACCAGCAGCACCTGTACAGGAAGTCTCTGACGTTCCTGCGATGGAAAGCTCCGGCATTACTGTTGATTCTGATGCGAACAGCGTGAAAGTTTATGGTGATCCAGCGACTATCCGGCAAACGCTGCGCAGCCAGGGCATTAACTTTGATGGCGCTGAGATTGATGGTGGCCTGAGCTTTGGCAAAAAACTGGAGAGCAGGATCCGGCCGGTGTTTGAGAGCGCGGAAATTCCAGCCGGCACTGCCCAGACCGAGAATTCAAATGTCTCGCTTGCAGCGCCAGCTGGTGCACCCCAGCCAGAGAGTATCGGCACCGAGCTGGGTACTTCTGACAGCGCTGTGCCAGAGCTGCCAGCAATCCTCCGCATCACAAAGAAAAAGCACATCGCGCAGCAGGTGAAGCAGCAAGGGATCAAAGAGACATCGCCCGGCTATACGCAGGCGATTGCTCGACTGGAAGAACAGTATGAAGCGGATATTGACCGCGCGCAGGCTGGGCTGACCTTCGAACAGTTCAACAGCATCAATGACGATTCGCCGGAGTCAGTAAACCGCCAAGCATACAAAGCACTGCGTGAAGAGTTTGGTTTGCCGGTTGATATGCAGTTCAGTAAAACAAAAAAAATGACCCCAGCGATTGAAAATGCTGTGACTGCAATTCGGACAGTGGCGACCACTCAGACGGATGTTCAAGATGCCGTGGTGCGTGATGATATTGGCAGTGTCGATTTTGTCTGGGGCGATGAAGGTGCTGAGCCGTCAAAGTCTGGAAAACGAAAGGGCGCCAAGGGCATTGCCCACATTATCGAAGCGCGGATGCGTAAAGACGGCTTTAGTCTGCCGAAGGTGTTTCAGCTGCTCGACAATATCGCAGAAACAGTAGCGACCGGAAATATCGTAAAGACGTCAGCTATTGGCGATACTCAAAAAACTGCTATTTCAGACGGCAAACATACTGCTTGGTTAGTTAAATCTGGAGATGATAATCACTGGCTGCTTACCGGGTGGGAAGAGGTAGGGGCTTCTGGTGAATTAAGCGAGGGACATGACTCGTCTCAACCTACATCACTCAAGCCTACACCTACCCGTCTTGAGGATGGAGCAGAAGCCCGCGAACAAAGTATAGCCGAAAATTCAACCACTGAACAAGCTGAGCAGCCGGATAACAAAAACCCCGACATCCAATTCGCCCGGCAAAACACCATCAAAGCCAAACCGGCCCGGGGCGTAAATGCCAAGCTGGCTAAGCAGATGGTTGCCAACATGATGAAACGCATGAACGGTGCCGCCGGCATTAAGGTGGTCGTACTGGAGACTCAGGCCGAAGCCGAAAAGCTGTGGCAAATGTCATTGTCTGGCGACCTGGTACGCGGTGCCTACAACCGGGCAACCAATACAGCCTATGTGATTGCTGAAAATGTGAAGTCACTGGACGAGCTCCGCGAAGTTGTGGCGCACGAAGTCATCGGCCACGGCGGCTTACAGAATGTGATCAGCAAAGCGGATTACACCGCATTTATTGAGCGCCTGAAGCAGACGCGGAACAACCGCGCCTTTGCAGGTCAGTGGGCACAGATTGATAACGACTATGAGGGCATCAGCGAAAACGACAAAGCCGAGGAACTGTTTGCCTACTTTGTTCAGAACAAGCCCGTCACCGGCCCGGTGAAGTTCTGGTGGAATGCACCTCAGCCGGTTCCTGCACAAAGCATTGGTATCAGTCGGCCTGGCGAAAGCCGGTGATCCGGATGTTGAGGCTATGCAGGATATGTTGGATTCGATTCGGGCTGGCTTTAGCCTCGTTCGGGATAACAAAACAAGTGGCACAACTGAAAGAAAAACGGACGCTCAATCTACCTTGCCGTCAAATGCAGGGAATCAAGCGTCCGGTTCCAACGATGCAAAAGCACCGTCGGCTGAAAGTATAAATCATGAACAGACTGGCTACCAGTTCAGCAAAGCACGCACTGCCGAAGAGTTGGCCGGCAAAGTGTCTGACCTTGTCGGCCGGAAGCGGCTGAATCCAGATGACCCATATGCCGTTGAAAACCGGCGACTGAAAGAGCAGGACCGCACCCTGTGGGATAAGGCCAAGCAGGTTTTTATGCGCAACTTTGCGCCAGGCGGCCTGCTGCCTCGTTCAATCTTTGAAGCGAAAATCACCCGGGATGGTGAGATTGAATCCTGGCGAGATGACTATTAAGCACCTGATTTTTGCTTTAGATCGGGCAGTTCAGAAAGATACCGGGCAGAAAGTCGACAGCCAATCAGACGAATTTATTCAGATGATGGCGGATGCCTTGGCCGGCAAAGTGAGCGAAAAACTGGGGCCGGAAACCAAGGCGGCATTAGTTGCGATGCGCCAATACATCGATGCGCTTTCTGGCGATTATCTGTCAGTTATCCAGGGCAAGATTGATGCACTGACTGAGCAAATCAAGCAGGACGACAAATACACCGACAAGGTAAAGGCGCTCAACGAAATTGAACTGTATGAGAAAATCAAAGGCAATATGGGTGTTTACGTCAACCGCTCATACCGTGCGTTTGATGATCCGAAGTGGTTCCAGAAGGTGCCGGTTGAAGTGATTAACCGCGCGAGGGAATATCTACGCAGTATAAAGCGCAAGGCGATGACCAGGCTGAAGCCAATCGCAACGCCGAAGTGACCCTGAATAAGATCCTGAAAACTGCCGGCAGCCTATGATTCCATGGAATCGTTTATTGCTGAGAGCAAACTGGGTGCCAAAGACCTCAGCACGTTGATAGCCAGAAAAGACATTTCACCTGAGATCCGCGAACTGCTCGGTGAATACAAAGACCCGCGAATGAACTTTGCCAAGACGGCAACCAAGATGGCGCGGCTGGTTTGGAACAGCCGTTTTCTGGATAAGGTTAAAGCCGATGGCGTTGGCGTGATTTTCTTCGACGAAGATTCGCGGCCGGCAGAAGCCACTGAGCAAATTGCCGGTGATGATCCAAAACATACGAACCACTTAATGGCTATTGGACATACCCGGTGGCCGAGCTCTGCAGGATTGCCGCTGGGCACTGAGCAAATGGATGCCTGGTACGAAGCCGCAGTGAAGTTCACTAGCATCGTGAAATACGGCAAAACAGTGCTGTCGCCAACCACCGCAATGCGCAACTGGCAGTCGGCCATGTTTTTTGCAGTGGCAAATGGACACTTCGATTTCAGTCACATGAAAAAGTCTCTGGCTGCATTTCGTGAGCAGGTATCACAGAGCGCGACCGGCGATGATCTGGCTTACCTGAAGAAGTTGAAAAAGCTGGGGATAACCTATGATGCCCCATATGCCGGCGAGATGATGCGGCTACTGGCCGACTCGAAGATTGATGAATGGCTTGAAGGGAAGAAAGGCAATGTGTTCGGCACTGTCCGCCAAATCAATAATCTGGCTCAGGGCTTCTATTCATTCGGCGACGACTTCTGGAAGATCATCGGCTATGAGAACGAGAAAGCCAACTTTATCAAAGCCGGCTTGAGCGAACCTGAAGCTGAGAAGATGGCTGCAGAGCGGATCCGTAAAACATACCCAACTTACTCCATGGTTGGTCGTGCTATTAAAAAGCTGGCGCGGTTCCCACTCATGGGCACATTCGTATCATTCCCGGCAGAGATCATCCGGACCACTGCAAATATGCTGAGGTATTCAGCTCAGGACATGAAGAGTGATAATCCGGCAATTCGAGCGATGGCGCGTAAACGCCTGACCGGCATGGTTCTGGTGAGTGGCATGTTCTACGCACTATCTGCAATCACAGCTGCAATGCTTGGTGTTGACGACGAAGAAGAGGAAGCGATCCGCGATGTCGGACCCAGCTGGCAGAAGAACTCGACATTCCTGTTCTACGGGCGCGACGATAAGGGCAAGCTTCAGTATTTCGATATTAGCTTTTTGGACCCATACGGTTACTTCAAGCGACCAATCACTGCAATGCTGCGTGACCAGCCTTGGGAAGATGCTGCCGCCAGTGGCGCCGCCGATATGCTGTCGCCGTTCTTTGGCGCTGACATTACCGCAGGTACGTTCTTCCAGGTATTTGCCAACAAGAAGCAGTCTGGCGGGCAGGTGTATAACGAATACGCCGATGGTACAGATCAGCTGGTGAGTATTGCCGATCACATCTGGACAGGGTTGCGTCCTGGCTTTATCAACAACGGCATGGGGATTTTTAATGCTGCAGCCGGCAACCACCGTGAAGGCTCTCGGTAAAGAGTATGACCTATCCGATGAAATGATGGCTTTGATTGGGTGGCGTGCCAGCAGTCTCGATGCCCCGACCGCGTTGTATTACCGGTCATTCGACTTTGCAGATCAGCTCCAAGCCGCAAACAGCACGCTCAATAAGGTGCTGCGCAGCGACAATGATGTTGATGAAGCAGATATTGCCGACGCAAAAGAAGAGGCTCAGCGCCAGTACGATGATGCGTTTAAGCAGATGCAGCGCATTGTGCAGTCTGGCCGGAACGCCGGCATGACCAAAGAGCAGGTGTATCGGACTCTGAAATTAAGCGGGGTTTCCAGCCGCAACATCAGCGGCCTTGTTAGTGGCAACATACCGTCAATGCAGGCGGCCACGCTGCAAACTCAGGTTAAGGCTGTGGCAAAAGCTAGGGAGATCGCGGGGGACGAGCAGACTTCAGAAGTCCTGCGCCGGTTCCAGCTCGCAAGGCAGCTACAATAGGAAAGGCCGCTGTTACAGCGGCCTCTTTTCTCCATGATTGTTTGAGTACCCATGTTGGCGCTCTGCCGCCAACCTTGCATTAATCGCATCATCAATAGAGTCAAAGTAGCCGAAATACTTTGTGTTTACCTTCAACCGTAATTCTCGCTTGCCATTTTGGAGGCAGGCTTGAACCAAATCACTCCAACATGGCCAGATGTATTGTCAGATCTCAATCTCAGGTTCTTGTTGTTCTCCGACAAGCCATTAACCTCCCTCAGATTTCGCCACAGGTTATTTGTGCCGTCACCATCGATATGGTCAATCATTGTGGGCAACCTGCCAGTTACATACAGAAAAGCCATTCGATGCGCCAAGATTACCCTGCCAAATAAGTGTAAATAGCAATAGGTTTTCCCTGTGTGGTTCGTGGATCGTGTGCCAGCTTGTTTGCCTGCATACTTTGCATGCCATATTACTTACAAACTTGAGTTGATTTGAAGTGGCTTAATGGTCGTTCTGGAAACCCAGAAGAATTGACCGATATCAGGGTCATACCTTAATGCCTCTTTAAGTATTTTTTGGCTAATCTCCATGAACAATCCTCAACTCACATGCAATGACCATCGCTTGGTCATATTGCACTCGAAAAGTCATAAGTCTTGCTGTCGATGCTGACAAAGCCGATAAAGACAGCAACCACAGCGGCGATGATTAGCTTGCCCGGATCATGCTCCCAGAGTAGGGAACTTCATTAACGCCATAGCGAAGCAGGGCACAACCGCCGTTAAGTAGAAACACAAATACTGCGCCGATAAATTCATATTGGCGCCTCCAAAGCTGTTATCGGCTTAACTTAGCGCAGCTGTAAAAAGTATCAATCCAGAAATTATTAAATTTCCACCGGCGGTACTGTCAGGCTAAAATGATCGCAATGCTTATGGGGTACTTTTTGCTTTGATTACATACTGGTGTACATAAAAGCAAATTAACTTAGATCTTTCTGATAAAAAACCAATGGAATCAATCATGTCTGAAAACTGGCAAGAATTTACCGAAGAAACCGTCAATGCCCTTCTTGAAGACGGCAGTGATCCGGATGCCGAGTACACAGTCGAACACCACTTTTATCATGCCGATTTTGCTCAGCTGGAAAAGCTGGCAGTAGAAGTTTTTAAACTTGGCTTTGAAGTCACAGACGCAGAAGAAGTGGATTTTGAAGATGGCGGCAGTGCCTGGGTGTTTGACGCGATCCGCGAACAATCACTGAACGCGACAGATATCACGGCAGACGCTATCAAACTGGAACAGCTCGCACAAAAATTCGGTATCGAATATGACGGCTGGGGCACCTACTTTGAAGGTGATGAAGAATTTGAAGAGGACGATGAAGAATAACCGCTTCGTTCCAATCTGACTGCAAAAAGGAGCTTTTACCAGCTCCTTTTTTATTGGTATCGGTTTAGCCATGTAGAAATGGGCAACTGTCAGAAAAATTTACGGAAGACAAATTAGGTACATTATAAATCACTGAATTAGAAAGAACTTTAATGTTGGTCTGGTTAATGCTTACATTCTAATCAGGACACCGAAGCCGTTCCCTGATGTCTACAATATCGAATTCGTTCTCAAGGAGAAGATCATGAAAAGATTAATCAAAACTACAGCACTGGCTTGTGCGTTGTTATTACCACAGTTTGCTCAAGCAACGTTGGTCACTCAGTGGGAATATGAAGTCGCATCTGAGTGGACTGGAGCAACCTTTGAGGCAAATGGTGACGGTACCACATTCACCAGCAGCTCAGTGCTGAGCTGGGGCGTTGATGGCGGCAGTTATAGCAGCAGCCCGAAAGACCGCAGTGCATTGGTGATTAGTAACAGCCCGCAAAACGGCACTGATTTAGTTACCAATAGTATGATGCCGGTACTGACTAACGTCATCACGCACTTCAATAACATCCTGGCCGGTGGTACTAAAAGCCTTAAAACTGCGCTGTTAAAAACCACATTAAAACTGAAACCATTCCTGCCAACGCCTGAATCAGCGTTGCCTACCAAAACATTGAATTTCACCATCCGGTTTATTGAAACACCAAATGATGGCAACTGCGGTTTTGACAGCGCGTCAAACTGTGATGACATCTTTGTGATCGAAATCGGTGATTTGGTCAATAGCTTCATCTACGATGGAGTCAAATACACCACAGCGGTTGTTGAAACTAATTCAAGTCTGACAGGCCTGAGCCCAGCAGCTTGTGCGCAAGCTAGTGCTGCTGCTGGTTGCCTTGGCTTCAAAACTATCGAACAAGCTGCGACTGCTGCAATGTTTGGTCTGATGATCAACGGTGTGGAAGTGTCAGCACCAGCCGGCACCGGCGCATTGGGCCTGGGCTTGTTATCACTGTTCATGTATGGTCGCCGTCGTTCAGCGAAATAACTGATACGGTCAGAGAAAAGCCTGCAGTTGCAGGCTTTTTTGTTTTTAGAGCCATGTATCTGACATTGATCAGACCCCAAGCCACTTTTTAATATTATATAAGTGCATGGCGTTCCCCCAATCACCAATGATTTGGCCCTTAGATGGCAAAACCATCCAGGTAAACATCTTTTTTATCATACATTTCTGATGACTGAACCAGATTAATCCCTCAAAACACTGGAACACCCAACGTAATGTCGGTGCACCATTGGGTTGGTTTATTTGGCTCGGAATGGTTTCATTCGCTTGCTCATCGTCTTTTCATGCGCGTTGCGCGATTGAATAGACCAGTAAAGACAAGGCATGATCATCAATGCACACCGCTGGCTTTTTGATAAACAATGAGGAAACAAAAAACAGCGGGTCTTTTAAAATCTAAAGCCTCTTTTCTACTGCTGATTGCGCTTTATAATGCTGCAGGATTGCTTCTGGGCTCAGGTCGTTTTCAGCGGCGTTGCTGGCAAGGATGAAGATGATTTCTGTTCGATGGCGTCATTGATCACCTCCTGCTTCTCTGTTATTTCGGCGCTCACTTGCCAGACGATGCTTTTCACTGGCGCATCTTTTTTCGGCCTGCCTTTGCCATCGTAGGTTTTATGCTCAACACAATCCAGCTTGATAAGTTGATGATAGCTTTGCTTTTTATTCAAGTCATTTAAGGCCGGAGGTGTCCTGTTGGCAGGCAAAACGTTGCGCCTGCAAATGAAACAGGTCTTTTTCAAGCTTCGTTTTATCGCGCTCAACTTGTCTGGCAATGCTTTTTCCGGCCCGCTCACCCGCGGCCTTCGAGTGCACGACCATCCATCGTTGCGGGATCCCCATATGTTCGACATGCTCCACGCTGTATCGATAATTGTCGTCAATCTCTGCCATTGGCGGGCGGCCAGCGCTCGGGATCAGGGGTTTCAAGTTTGATGGCGAAGGAATGAGCGTGGGAAGGTAACTGCGACAAAAACTCAGCGTGCTTTATGATAAGCTGGAATCGGCCACCAGGAACTGGGCTGTTTGGTTTTTTTCAGCATCCCACCAAGGCTTTTGCGCGTTCTTTGAACACTTTAGTATCTGCAGTATTGCCATCCCAGTTCTTACAAGCCAGTGGAATCCGCCGCCCCGCTGACAATCATCTCCTGCACAACTTGTTTTAAATCAGGGCGATGTGCTTTGCTATAGCCGGCGAATGTGAATAACGTGCTCATCGCTGCCTCTTCAGAATTGTCTGCATACTCGCCGGCAACAACGGCTGGTGCCAGAGATTTGAATGTGCAGCAACGGCTCAATTCACAGGCCTGATGCGACACCAGAGAAACAAATTCTCGCAGCCAAAGTCAGCACATTGGTCAAGCGTCTGCCGAGCTTATGCCGATTAAAATGAGGGCCCAACGCCTTGCGAAATAAATGCCCATCGGCAGATTGGAAAAAACTGCGGGCTGAGGGACAGAGGCCGATTGGAAAATCCCAAGCCATCATAATCATGCCTTTAATCGCCTCACCGGGAGTGATTTCTTGTTTGTCACCCTGCGGCAAGTGCTTATCTAACAAGGGGACGATGTTTAAATCATCAATAACGCCAGCAACAATGCCATGATGGTCTAACCGTTTGATTTTCAATCTCATAGTGTCCCCTTAAGCTGAGGTATCTATGATACTGACTGGGGGATCATGCGGGAATCATTAAAAATAGAAAAATTCTAATTTGGTCTGATCAATGTCAGATGTAATATTTGTCACTTTTACCGCTTCATAAAATTGGCGCCAAAAAAAAGGCTCCGCAGAGCCTTTTGTGCCAGATGTTAGTTAGGCTTTTTTACGCAGACGTCCAGACAAGCTTAACCCCAACACTGAAAACGCCAGTAAACCCAGTGTAGCTGGTGCTGGCACTGTGATTTTTTCGCTTTCAATGGTGAAACCAAACTGAGCCGTAGTGTTTTGACCTTCAACAGTCTGGAAGCCAACACAGTTAGGGGCAGTATTGGCAATAGCACAAGCTGCTGGAGACAAGCCACCCAAAGTTTGTGTGGTTTCCACCAGCTTCACCGTATATTTGAAACCGTCGTAAATGAAGTTTGTCACCAGGCTGGCTGGGTTGTCGATAACAAAAATGTCGTCACAAGCGCCAGTGCTGGCAAACCCGCAAGTTGCAGCAGAAGCCGTATTTGTTGTTTCTTTAAACCGGATATCAAAGTTCAGTACTTTAGGCGGGAACACAGGCCCGATGATTGGTGCCCACGGTTGTAACTGCAGTGAGGTGGTTAACACCGCGTTGGTTAAAGTTGAGTAGCCGTTCAGAACGTTATTGTAGTGTGTAATGGAATTGGTTAACGATGCAATGACTGCATTTGTGTTCGCTGTGGCAGGGGCTGCCATGCCAGCGATCTCCGAGTGCACTGCGGTTCTTCGGGCCCGCACCTTTGTGAGATCCACCAGTAGCACCCCAACTGATCACGTCGCTTGTGACCGAAGTCGTTCCGTTACCAGAAGCGGAGAACACCACAGGTTGTGACCAGTTAGAAGTTGCCAGATATTGCCATTGGGTGACCAGACTTGCAGATGCTGTCATTGGCACTGCAGCGACTGCCAGTACTGAAGCAGCGATTAAATTACGCATAAGACTCTCCATGTGAATTGTATTTTGACCTTCAGACGAAACTACATGTCCGTTCTAACATTGGCAAAAAGTGAGCCATAATTTACCTAGTTGATAAATATGAATAATTACAAATAATTAATATGCCGTGTGTATAAAATACCGACATTTGTTAAGCGTTGTAATTCAAAATGAGGGAATGAAAATGAGGCGGGTGCAAGTGAAACTGGATGGAATAAGTTCTATGCAATATCGTTTTAAATCATCTTCGCCGTCAATCTGCGATTGCTTCAGCGCGTCAATTGCTGCAAAGCCGTTGCAGCGCCAGAGAATGGAGCATCGTCAGTGTGTGGCTGGAGTGTTGGGTGTATGGCCTTCAATACGGGCTTCAACCAGTGGATCTTGATTATCAGTGACCTGGATCGCGTCCAATTGCTGCATTGACAGTTGCTGACGGAAGAATGCGTTTCGACGCAGTAACAGTTTCTTATAGGGTAACATGGCCAACTCCGCTTCATTGTGATCCTCAGCCTAGCGGTATTTAATGGCAGATTTATGACAGTTACCGGATAAAAAAAGGCGACCCGCAGGTCGCCTTGATCTATTTGTTTCTACCGCGTTACAGCGCAGCGATCTGTGCTTGCTGAACCAACAGTTTGGCGACAGCAGCTTCAGCGTCGGCCAGTTTCTCGCGCTCTTTCGCCAGCACCGCTTCCGGTGCTTTGGCAACAAAACCTTCGTTGGCCAACTTGCCGGCAACCCGGCTGACTTCCTGCTGCATCTTCTCCAGTTGTTTGGCGATACGGGTCAGCTCGGCGTCTTTGTCAATCAGGCCAGCCATTGGGATCAGCAGGTCCATCGCACCTAACAGCTGCGTCGCGCTGGCAGGTGCTGTGTCTGTATCGCCTAAGACTGTGATGCTGTCCAGCTTCGCCAGATTCAGCAGCAGCGCACGGTTTTGCTCTAAACGACGGCTATCTTCCGCAGATAAGTTGCGCAGCAACACTGGCAGTGGCTTGGTTGGCGCAATGTCCATTTCGCCACGGATGTTACGAATAGCCAGAATAAAACCTTTCACCCATTCGATATCCGCTTGCGCCGCAGCGTTCACCAGCGTGCTGTCCGCTGCCGGATAGGCCTGATTCATGATGCTGATACCGGCGCTGAAATCTTTGCTGGCCAGTGGCGCAACCCGTTGCCAAATCTCTTCAGTGATAAATGGCATGATCGGGTGCATCAGGCGCAGCAGCGATTCCAGTACTGTCACCAGCGTTTGGCGGGTGCCGCGTTGTTGCGCTTCGGTGCCTTTAAACAGCACTGGCTTGGTCAGTTCCAGATACCAGTCACAGAATTGGTTCCAGGTGAATTCGTACAGCGTATTGGCCGCCATATCAAAACGGTAGCTGTCGAGGTACTGGCGGAACTGGGTTACCGTTTCCTGGTACTGGCTCAGGATCCAATGATCAGCCAGCGACAGCTCGATGTCGCCGCCGTTGAGGCCAGTGTCTTTATCTTCGGTCATCATCGTGACGTAACGGCTGGCGTTCCACAGCTTGTTGACGAAGTTGCGGTAACCTTCGAGACGCTTCATATCCCAGTTGATATCACGGCCGGTCGACGCCAGTGCTGCCAGCGTGAAGCGCAGCGCGTCAGTGCCGGTTGCTTCAATGCCTTCCGGGAATTGTTTTTTCGTCTGATTGCCGATTTTTTCCGCCAGCTGCGGCTGCATCATATTGCTGGTGCGTTTTTCCAGCAGATCTTCAAGGCTGATGCCGTCAATCATATCCAGCGGATCGATGACGTTGCCCTTGGATTTCGACATTTTGTCGCCGTTTTCGTCGCGGATAAGACCTGTGACATACACAGTCTTAAACGGCACCTGAGGCTTGCCGTTTTCGTCTTTGATGAAATGCATCGTCATCATGATCATCCGGGCAACCCAGAAGAAAATGATGTCAAAACCCGTCACCAGCACGTCGGTCGGGTGGAAGGTTTTTAAATCTTCGGTATTGTCCGGCCAGCCCAGTGTGGAGAAAGTCCACAGTGCGGACGAGAACCAGGTGTCTAACACGTCATTGTCCTGGCGCAGTGAAACGCTGTCATCCAGGCCATGCTTGGCACGCACTTCAGCTTCATTACGGCCGACATAAACTTTGCCATCCGCCGCGTACCAGGCCGGAATACGGTGGCCCCACCACAGCTGACGGGAAATACACCAGTCCTGAATGTCGCGCATCCAGCTGTAGTACATGTTTTCGTATTGTTTTGGTACAAACTGGATGTCGCCGTTTTCGACCGCTTCAATCGCAGTTTTCGCCATTGGCGCCACGCGCACATACCACTGGTCGGTCAGCATTGGCTCGATCACCACGCCTGAGCGGTCGCCGTATGGCAGGGTGTTGGTCAGCTCTTCAACTTTATCCAATAAACCTTGCGCCTCTAAAGCGGCAACAACGGCTTTACGGGCAGCGAAGCGCTCGAGGCCAGCATATTCGGCCGGAATTGGCGCTGCAAATGCAGTATTTTCTTCGCCATTGGTGAAGAAACATTCGCCGGTAGCGCGGATAGTCGCATCCGGAGTCATCACGTTGATCATGGTCAGGCCATGACGTTTACCAACTTCGTAGTCGTTAAAGTCGTGTGCCGGCGTGATTTTCACGCAGCCTGAGCCTTTGTCTTTGTCGGCATGTTCATCAGCGATGATGGTGATGCGACGATTGACCAGCGGCAGCAGAATGTCTTTGCCAATCAATGACTGATAACGCTCGTCGTCCGGGTTCACTGCAACAGCGGTGTCGCCGAGCATGGTTTCCGGCCGCGTCGTCGCGACCACGATGTAGTCTTTACCATCCAGCGTTTTCACGCCATCGGCCAACGGATAACGCAGGTGCCAGAAGTGGCCGCGTTGTTCTTTGTTTTCTACTTCTAAGTCAGAAATTGCCGTGTGCAGTTTCGGGTCCCAGTTGACCAGGCGTTTGCCACGGTAAATCAGGTCGTCTTCATACAGGCGGACAAACACTTCCTGTACCGCATTGGACAGGCCGTCATCCATGGTGAAACGTTCTTTGTCCCAGTCGACTGAGTTACCCAGACGGCGCATTTGCGAAGTAATAGTGCCACCGGATTCGGCTTTCCATTCCCAGACTTTTTCGATGAAGGCATCACGGCCCATGGCGTGACGATCCGGTAAGCTGGCGGCAGCCAGTTTACGTTCCACCACCATTTGGGTGGCGATACCGGCGTGGTCGGTACCGACCTGCCACAGCGTGTTTTTACCTTGCATGCGTTTGTAGCGGGTCAGGGCGTCCATGATGGTTTGCTGGAACGCGTGGCCCATGTGCAGGCTGCCGGTGACGTTTGGCGGCGGGATCATGATGCAGTAAGCGCCGTTGCTGTTATCACCTGACGGCTTAAAGTAGCCTTTGCTTTCCCAGGCGTTGTACATTGCCTGCTCGATTTGACTCGGATTAAATGTTTTTTCCATGATTTCTGCCTGATCTGCTCAGCAACTAAACCCGTTTCACCAACGATTCGGGTTTATTCGGGGGTTCGCGTTTGCGGCTCGACCCCAAGCTGACGGTAATGTTTAAATTTCTGTCGCGCCGCAGCTTTGCCATGTTCGGCTGCCGGCACAAATTCGATGATTTGACTGAAGCGGTTGGCAAAAGCGGGCACAGTGTCGGTGAGGTTAATCAGCACCTGGCGGCTGGTCCTTGGACCTTGCCAGCTGATCTCAACCGGTGCACCGCGCGCGGGGCCTTCGCCGGCCAGGTTGTGTGGCACAAAGCGTTCAGCGTCAAACTGCCATAATACCTCATCGACCGCCTCGGCGTCTTGCTGATTTGGGCAGTAGACAAAGACACGCTGGTTGGCGCGGAACAAGTCGGCACAGAGCTGACAGGTCAAAGCAAAATGAGCCGGCATACCGGCCAGCTCATCTTGTTGCAGCAAATAAAATTGCACTTGCATCACATCGCACTCTTTGACAACAGGCCGGTGAGCCTCACTGGCCTGTTGTTTGGGTTAATCCTGCGGATGATGACCGGCGCGGTTGATTAAAAACTGCGTCAGCATCGCGACCGGGCGGCCGGTGGAACCTTTGTCTTTGCCACCACTGCGCCAGGCGGTACCGGCGATATCCAGGTGCGCCCAGTTATATTTGCGGGTAAAACGCGACAGGAAGCAAGCGGCCGTGATAGTACCGGCGGCGCGACCACCGAGGTTGCTAAAGTCGGCAAACGGGCTTTCCAGTTGGTCCTGATAATCGTCCCACAGCGGTAAACGCCAGGCGCGGTCGCCACTTTGCTCGGACGCATTGAGAATTTCATGCGCCAGCGGATTGTGGTTACTGAGCAGGCCTGAGGCGTGTTTACCGAGCGCAATGACACAGGCGCCAGTTAAAGTCGCGACATCAATCACCACGTCCGGGTCAAAACGTTCGACGTAGGTCAGCGCATCACAGAGCACCAAGCGGCCTTCGGCGTCGGTATTCAGTACTTCAACAGTCTGACCGGACATCGTCGTCAGAATATCGCCCGGCCGGTACGCATTGCCGTCCGGCATGTTTTCCGCCGCTGCCAGCACGCCGATGATATTGAGCGGTAAGCCAAGCGACGCTGCCGCCTGCATAGTGCCAAGCACAGAGGCGGCACCACACATGTCGTATTTCATTTCATCCATCGCATCGGACGGCTTGATGCTGATACCACCTGTGTCAAAAGTCAGGCCTTTACCAACCAGTACCACGGGCGCGCTGTTGTCGCCGGCGCCCTGATAATGGATCACCGCCATCGCGGCCGGGTTTTCTGACCCCCGAGCGACCGCCAGATAAGAATTCATCCCCAGCGCGGACATTTCGGCAGTGCCCAGCACTTCCACGTTGACTTTGTCGGACAACTCGGTGAGTTTTTTCGCCTGTTCAGCCAGCCACAGCGGCGTGCAGATATTCGGCGGCATATTACCGACGTCTTTACATTGTTTAATGCCAGCAGCGACGGCCAGGCCATGTTCAACGGCTTTTTCGCCGATGGTCAGATCGCGCCGGGTCGGCACGTTAAACACAATTTTGCGCAACGGTCGGCGGGTTTCGTCTTTTTTGCTTTTCAGTTTGTCGAACACATAGAGGCAATCTTGTGTGGTTTCAACGGCGTGCCGCACTTTCCAGTAGGTGTCGCGGCCTTTGACATGCAGCTCCGACAGGAAACACACCGCTTCCATCGAGCCGGTTTCGTTCAGCGTGCTGATGGTTTTGGCGATGATCTGGCGATACTGGCGCTCGTCTAATTCTCGTTCTTTGCCACAACCAACCAGTAGTACGCGCTCACTCAGCACATTCGGCACATGATGCAGCAATAACATCTGGCCCGGTTTGCCTTCGAGATCGCCCCGACGTAACAGGTTACTGATATAACCTTCGCTGATTTTGTCCAGCTGTTCGGCCACGGCGGACAGCCGGCGCGGTTCATAAACACCAACGACAATGCAGGCACTGCGTTGTTTTTCCGGACTTCCGCTTTTAACGCTGAACTCCATGGGGACTCCTGATTCAAAGAGACAAATTGCAGCAGCGGGCCGGACTCGGCGCTATGCTTGGGAAGACGCTGGCCGGGGCCAATAAAAAAGCTCGGAATCCGCTGCAGTTTCGTTGATAATAATTGCTATAAATATCCAGTTTACTTAAAAATTGCCAGCGTGCCAGCAAAAAGACAGGTTTTTAGGGGGCTTTTTTGATTGTTTTTCGCTACTTGATTGGTGAAGTCTTTAAATCTCAGCTCGCTGTATTTCTGATCCTGATCACCATCATCTTAAGCCAGCGCTTCGTGAAAATACTGGCGGACGCCTCAGAGGGTGAATTACCGGGCCAGTTAGTGCTGACGCTGATTTCTTTGAAATTACCGCAGTTGGCGGTGTTGATCCTGCCTTTAGCCGCTTTTTTAGGCGTTTTGGTTGCCTACAGCCGCATCTATGCCGAGAGTGAAATGACGGTGTTACATGCCACCGGCATCAGCGAATGGTATGTCACACGGCTGACGTTAATTTTAAGTCTGGGCATGGCATTGGCCGCCGCCGGGCTGATGATGTATTTAAGCCCGTGGGCGGCTGAACGTGAATACGAGATTATGGCCAAAGCCGATGCTGATTCCGGGCTATCGACCTTGTTACCTGGGCGTTTCCAGCAAACCTCCAATGAAAAAGCCGTGGTGTTTGTGCAGGACATGAACCGCGACGGCACCCAGTTGTCGCGCGTGTTTCTGGCGCAATCGGCCAGCGACGATAACTTAACCGGCTCCGTGGTGTACGCCGAAACCGGTGCTATCGCCGAAGACAATAATGGTGCGCAGCGGCTGGTACTCAGCAACGGCCGGCGTTATGCCGGTTCCGTTGATGCGCCGCAATTTGATGTGCTGGAATTTGGTCGCTACGACATTCAGATCCGCGAACAGCAGGTTGAACAACGCCGGCGCAAACTCAGTTCTCTGCCAACCGACCAGCTGCTGGCTATCAACAGCGCCGAAGCCAAAGCCGAGTGGCACTGGCGACTGGCGATCCCGTTGTCCATTCCCATTCTGATGCTGCTGGCAGTGCCGCTGAGCCGGGTTAATCCGCGCCAGGGCAAATTTGGCAAGTTATTGCCGGCGCTGGCGTTATTCCTGGGTTATTACATTTTGCTGATTGTCTGCCGCAATCTGATCGAAAACGAGAAAATTCCGACCTGGCTTGGCATGTGGTGGATCCATGCCATGGCCCTGTTATTAGGGGTGTTTTTATTGCTGCAAAGCCGTGCCGGTTATCAGCGTTTTGCCGCCCGTCTGAATGGCCGGGGCCGGAGGCAACATGCTTAAAATCATCGACTTGTATATTGGCCGGATCATTTTATCCACCACCTTGCTGAGCCTGACCGTGCTTTTGGTGTTGTCCGGCATGTTCCGCTTTATCGATCAGTTACGCCTGACCGATCGCGGCGACTACACGGTGTTGGTGGCGGCGATGTTTAGCCTCTTTACCATTCCCGGTGATTTGGTGACGTTTTTCCCGATGGCAGCACTGATTGGTGGTCTAATTGGCCTTGGCATGCTCGCCAGCAACAGTGAACTGGTCGTGATGCAGGCGGCCGGCTTGTCGCGGCTCAATATCATCAGTTCGGTGATGAAAACTGCGGTGCTGATGATGGTGCTGGTGATGGCTGTGGCCGAGTGGGGCGCGCCAACGGCGGAGAAATTCGCCCGTGAACTCAAAGCTAAAGCTATTTCCGGCGGTGACTTACTGGCCGCGCAACAAGGGGTCTGGGCCAAAGACGGCGATGATTTTGTCAACATCCGCCAGGTATCAGACGATGGTGCGCTCAAAGACATCACCATTTTTGAATTCACGCCGGATTTAGCGCTGCAGGCAATAGTACACGCCCGTGCCGCCAGTTTTTTTAATGGCGTCTGGCAATTGCAGGACGTCAGCCGGCTGGCGTTTCGCGATGAAAAAATCGAAAAACATCATTGGCCTGAGCAGCGCTGGCGTTCAACGTTAACGCCGGACAAACTGGGCGTGATGTCGATTAAACCGGAACTGCTGAGTTTAAAAGGCCTGGCTGAATACATCGAATATCGTCAGGTGAATCAGCAAGAAAGCAGCCGTTATCAGCTGGCGTATTGGCGTAAGGCCACCCAGCCGCTGACGATAGTGGCGATGTTGTTACTGGCGTTGTCGTTTATTTTCGGCCCGCTGCGCAGCGTGACGATGGCCGCGCGCGTACTGATGGGCATTCTGACTGGTTTTGGTTTTTATATGGCCAATGAAGTGTTTGGCCCGGTGGCGCTGGTGTATCAGTTGCCGCCGTTGTTAGGGGCCATCGCACCGAGCGCTTTGTTTATTGGTATTGCGGTCTACCTGATGCAAAAACGCGGCTAGGTCCAGAGCCTACCGCGCATCCCGGTGTAAATTCAGGGCACGGCTTTGTTCTTTTGTCAGCACCACCACAATAGTGCCGGCGAGCTGGTCTTGCAGCGCCAGACCTTTGCCCCAGCGGATCCACAACCAAAAATTACCAATACCAGCCAACGACGTCAGCAAGCGGATACAGGCCTGACGCAGCGTCAGCGGTTTACCGTCGCTACTGATTAACAACATCCGCCAGGCACGCATGCCGAGTGTCTGGCCGGCTTTGACCCAGAAATACAAATAAAACCACAAGATACAAGCCGTGCTGTACAGCTGAAACCACAGCGCATGTTTTTGAATATATTCCGCTTCGTCCTGGTAACCCTGCAGTGAAATGGCACCACCTTTGGCCAGCAACGCCACAGTGGCAAGCGCCAGCGCCATCGCAAACATCCAAATCGCACAAATGACCAGCAGGTCGTACATGATGGCAGACAAACGGCGCAGCAGGCTGGCGCGGGGGGCTTCAGTGTACATACAAACTCCAGTTCAGAACCGGCGGCAGTCTAGCATGGCGACGGGCAGGGCGTCAGCCACAGCGACTGATCAGACTTGCCCGCTGTGCAAATCTCAGGCAAATTGACAGCGTTGTCAATTGCACAGGAACGCATCAATGTTACGTCTGTTGGCCCGAACTAAGCTCCAAATCCGTCACTGTGTCACGCTGGGTGTGCTGATTTTTATCAGCAGTGCCCATGCCGGAAATACCTGCAACACCACACAACTACAGGGCAGTTGGGAACTGCAAGCGGCGACTTACCGCGACCAGAGCGGCAAAGTGGTGGCTGAAATCAAAGACCAGCAAACCAAAAGCCGTAAACTGATCGCCGGCCGTCATTTCAGCTTTATCACCTGGTCGCCCGACGGCAAGTTTAGCGTCGCTGCTTCCGGCAGCTTCAAGGCCGATGCCAGTGGCTACCACGAACAGGTCGACGCCACCTCGTTGGCACGGCTGCAAGACAAAACCTACCATTTCCAATGCAGCATCAGCGGCGACAACTGGCTGCATCAGGGCCTGGAAGACGGCATTCAGATTGAAGAGCACTGGTTACGCGTCAGCGGCGTGAATAAATGACCACATGGCGCAACCCGCAGCGGATTTTGAAT
>JAXHNX010000029.1:0-13783 GCA_034519945.1 Rheinheimera sp. | reverse complement strand
GTTGCTCCAGCTGGAACCGGCTGGTATAAAGCGGTAGCGCGCGCCGTTTCCCCGGACGCCGGCCTGAAACTGCGCCAGCACAAAGTCATACATTTTGGCCGGATACTGATTGGCCGGCAGCGTCTGGCGCGCCTGTGCGGCAATGCCGAGCAGTGCCGGCCTTAGTTTGGTTTTATCCTGTACCACATCTGCCGTGAACAATGCGGCGCGGGCATGGAGTTCAACATAAAACTGCGCAATATCAGCGGCTTCGCCAGACGCCGTGGTGCGGATCGGTAAATACGCCAGCTGCTGGGCGATATCGGGCCGGCCCGGTGCCAGAGCACCAAACAGTTCAGTGGTCAGCTGGGCGTCAATCATATCGTAATGTGGGTTCTGCGGCGGCAGGCCGGTAAAGGGCGGCAGCATGCCTTGTTGCATTAAATCAAAGGCTTGCTGATTGGACACCCAGAGGAAATTCCTCCGGTTTGCCGTCTTTAGTACGATGCGGCGTATTATCGTCGCGGTAGATATAAGCCAGCCAGCCGGCGCGGATCTGGGCGCCAGTCAGTAGCGGATTTGGGCTTTGCAGCATCAGTTGCAGATAAATGTATTCAATGTCGCTGTCATCGTCCGAGCCCCAGACCTGCGCGGGGCTGCGCAGCACCCAGTTGATTGTTGGTGACAAATCACTTGGCACGCCTTGCCCCCAAATGCTCGGCTCATCGGCTTTGCCCCAGTCGGCGCGGCTGTAAAAACGCCCGGCCGGGCCGGCACCACCGATTTTATCCATTTCGGTGACCAGCCCGGTCCAGTTAGCAATGCTAAGTCCCAGCCAGAAGCCGGCCAGTTTTTCCTGATAGGCGCTACGTGACACGGCAAATTCAGTCGCCACCGGTGATGCACAGTGGACTGGCAGAACTTCTGCACCTGCCGGCCAGGAGAGCAACAGGCTACCGCATAAAGTGATGAACTGACGGGACAAAGCCGACATGATGATTCCACAAAGAAAGCGCTTTCATTCAGCATGCCGCGCTGCAGTGTAGCCTGTCAATCCGAACTTTCAATGCCTTGTGTCTGCAGACTTTGCCGCACACTGGCCAGTTGCTGACGACTCACCGGGATTTGGTGGCCATACGATAAAGTTAAAATTCCCTGCCGGCCTTGCCGGCGCAAACCACGGATCGCCGAAAAACTAACCCAATAAGAGCGGTGCGGGGAGAGCCCGGCAGTCACAGGCAGCGCGGCGATTGCATCTTTGAGGCTACACAGCACTAAAGATTGTCCTTGTGTAGTCACCAGCAGCAAATAGTGCAGCTCCGCTTTGATATACAACAGCTGACCCTGGCACTGCGAAGGCAAGGCGATACCGCAACCCTGCGCCAAAGTGTCAGCCAGCGAGGTGGGCTGCGGCGGAATTTCAGCCACAGCGGCGGGTGGGTGTGGTATTGCGCTGACGGCCGCCGGCCAACCGGGCAGCCAGGGAGCATTGGTGGCCAGCCAGCACAGGCTCAGGACCGGCGTCACCGTCAGCGCCTCCTGGCCAAAAGCGCGGAACCAGTCAGCGGCTTGCCGGGGCTGCGGGTCCAGCCCAAACCAGATATCCAGTGCCATGGCAGGGCCACTGAACAATATGCCGGCACAGGCACCGCCGAGCAGCAGTTTGACCACCGCAGGCAAAGATCGCAGCAGGCGACGCTGATCCAGCCAATGCTGGCAGCCGGGCAACAACAATAACGGACTGAGCCCCTGCAGTGCCCACAAAACACCATGTTGCCACAACGGCAGCTGCTGCTGATGGCTGATCAGCGCAAACAACAATGCAAAACCGGTGGCAACGGTCAGGAAATAGCCTTTTGGCCTGATACGAGATGATACCGACAAACTCTGCTGACTCCCTGTGGTTTAAAACCCTGCCATGGCCGGGGACTTGTTGCCCATTGCTGCGCCGGAACGACCATTGGTGCAAAAGACTGCCCATTGGTGCAAGCGCCGGTTACGCGCAGCAAGTGCCCGGGTAAGCTCTGTTCGCCTGCCAAGTAAACAGGCTGTAAACAGTTTACCGGAAAAATCTGCCTGACTGGTCGGGCAGGGCCGGGGGGGCAACAGGAGGATACCCGATGTTGATGTTAAACAGATCACTGGTACTGGCCACCATCGCCGTACCATTCTGGCTGCAGGCCGCTGTAGAAGCTGATCCAGCGACAGCGGCTGAGATAAAAAGTGAAGATGACCGGTCACAACGCGAACTGGAAGTGATCCAGGTACTGGCGCGCAAACCGGGCGGGCTGGAACTGAGCAGCGCGCAAATTTTACAGGTTGCCGGCAGTGGCAATGACCCGCTGCGGGCTATCGAAGCATTGCCGGGTGTCGTGCTGGCGACTTCCGGCTCGGGCGGTCCAGTGGCCATGCCGGCCGTGCGCGGCAGTTCGCCACTCGACAATCAATATCAGCTGGACAATCTGCCTGTCGGATATGTGTTTCATAATGACGGACTCAGTACGCTGAATCCGTTGTTGATCAGCAGTTTCCGCCTGCACAGTAATAGCTGGCAGCCGCAATATCAGGATGCAACAGGTGCAGTGATTGTGATCCGGCTGCGTGACCCGTCCATGCAACAACAGCAACTGGTGCTGGATGCCGGCGCTATCCGCTCGGCTATTTTGGCCGAAACGCCACTCGGTGAGCACGCCGCTATGTATTTGTCGGCGCGGCGCAGTTTTGTGCATCTGTATATTGACCAATTTATTGAAGATGAAGAGTTCTCTTTTGCGGTCCCGCCGAAAAATGACGATTATCAAAGCAAATTGGTGTGGGATCTGGATGCTGACAACCAGCTGCGTGTACTGGCCACAGGGGCGGCCGACAAAGTCAGTCGCCGCTACGATGCCGGGAGCCGCGATGTGGCGAAAGATCCGGATCTGGCCAGCGGCGACAGTCACCGCCAGCGTTTTAATCAATATGGTCTGCAATGGGATCATCACAGTACTGAAAGCGACAGCTCACTGGCATTCAATCAGCTGCAGCGCACTGAACAGTGGCATCATGGTGTGGCCTGGCGCATGGACAGTCATATCGATGAGCAGATGGTGAACGTTAACCACAATGCCATTGTGGAGCCGGGAGAATGGCAAGCGGATCTGCAATGGCGTCAGCAGCAAATCCGCTTGCAGGCCAGCGGGCGTGACCAACCTTGTCAGTTTGCGCTGGAAACTTGTCCACCAGGCAGTTATGCACCGCTGCGGCAGGAGCAACAGGCATTGGATGTCCGGTTTTTGGTCGCCGGGCTGAACTGGCAGCAGGTCTGGTCTGAACACTGGCAATATCGGTTGGGGGCGGCGCTCAGCCACAACAACTTCAGCGATGAATGGCTGGCAGAACCCCGACTGGCCGTGCAATGGCGCGGCGCTGCGGATTGGCAGTTTGAACTGTCGGCTGGTGAACATCATCAGTGGTTTCGCCGGCTGGAATTGATTTCTGCGGTGTTTGGCAACCCGGCAGCCAAACAGGAGCGGTCCCGCCAATGGGGCTTGTCAGTGCAGCATCAGTTAGCGCCGCACTGGAGCTGGCAGCTGGAGTTGTATCAGAAAACCATGCAAAAACTATTGGTCAGCAATCCGGCGCGACAGTCAGCCGGGGATGGACATGTCGCTGCACTGAAGACACCTGCGTATCTGAATTCGGGTAGCGGCAAAGCGAGCGGGGTTGAGTTATTACTCAACCGGCACCCCGATCAGGGCTGGCATGGCTGGCTCAGCCTCAGTTATGCCCGGACACGGCGACTGAATGAACTGACAGGAGAAGCATTTTTTACCGAGTGGGACCTGCCATTAACAGCCAACGCCGTGTTGAATTATCAGTGGGACCAGCATTGGCAGCTTGGTTTGAAATGGCGATATCAGAGTGGCCGGCGTTACACCGGCATTTTTGGTGCAATGCCGGTCTTTCCATGGCGTGAAGGCCGGCCCGATCCAAGCCAGCCACCACTGTTTTACGATCCGCATGAAGGCCCGCTCAACGGCGAGCGGCGCAATCCGTTACACCGGCTGGATGTCCGGCTGGATTACCGCACGACCTGGGGCCCTTACCCTGTGACTATGTATCTGGAAGTGCTGAACCTGTATGGGCACAAAACGGTACAGGAGCAGGAATGGAATGCCGACTACAGCAGTTTTGATAACGATTATGAGTTCCCGGATTTTCCGTTTCCGGGTCTTGGCATCAGTATCAGTTTCTAAACCTGAGTGGTTCTGGGGGGAAAGGCGACTTGAGGTCGCCTTTTCACGTCAAGGAACGGCTTGTCAGTTAAATCTTCAAGGTGTGTTTTTAACCAGGAGCTGTGCGGGTGCAGATATATGGTTGCTGACCGGCGCGCAGATCCGGCCGGTCTGCTGATACAATGGCCGCTCTTTACAGGGGAATTTATCCAGATGCTGCAAATCACCGCCACCATCGCCATCGATGAAGCTGAAATTGACTGGCAAGCCATCCGCGCCAGCGGCCCCGGTGGCCAGCATGTCAATAAAACCTCGACCGCGATGCAGCTGATATTTGATATTCAGCAGTCTTCCTTACCCGAGCGTTACAAAACCGCATTGCTGCAAAAATCTGATCATCGCATCACGGCATCAGGCAAAATTATTATCAAATGCCAGCAAAGCCGCAGCCAGGAAATGAACCGCGAAACTGCTCTGCAGCAGCTGCTTGAGTTGATTAAATCCGCTGGCATAGTTCCGAAAAAACGCCATGCGACGAAGCCGACTTACGGCAGCCAGCAACGCCGGCTCGACAGCAAAAAACAGCGCAGTGGTACCAAAAACCTGCGGCAGAAAAAGCCTGGCCTGGAATAATCCGCTGCGATAAACGCCCATGCACGGCTGACCACTGTACTGGTATTGCCGCACGGATTTCGGCATGCTGCCACTATCCAGCAAATTCCGGTATCCCGATGATGATCTCCAGCACAAATGTCTGTACCCGCCTGGTGTTGGCAAAACGCCTGATAATGCTGAGCCTGAGTTGTGGCGTTGCCGGGCTGCTCAGCAGTTGCAGCAATCCATTGGCCGGTAATGCACAGCAAGCCGATTTACGTATTCACAATATTCAGCTGGTTGATGTTGAAGCCGGGCAATTACGCCAGGGCCAGACGGTGCTGATTAAAGCTGACCGCATTGTGGCCATTGTGCCTGATGCGCAAGCGGCGCAGTGGCAAAGCAAGGCTGAGCTAAACGGGCAGGGCCAGTATCTGTCACCGGCGCTGTGGGATATGCATGTGCACTTTGAAGGCCGCGATTTGGTCGCTGACAACGCGCTGTTGCTGCCGGTCTATCTGGCCTATGGCATCACTGCCGTGCGTGAAGCAGCCAGCAATCTGGCGCCGACTGTGCTGCGCTGGCGCAGTGAAGTGGCCGCCGGGCAGCGGCTGGGTCCACGTATCTTCACTGCCGGGCAGAAATTTGAAGGCATTAATTCACTGTGGGATGGCGACCTGGAAATTGGCACTGAACAGCAAATGTTGGCCGGCATGGATTTGCTGCAGTCGCAACAGGTTGATTTTATAAAGATCACTGAAAACACCTTAGCGCCGGATTTATATCTCGCGACCATCCGCGAAGCGCGTAAACGCGGGCTGCTGGTGTCCAGTCATGTGCCTTATGGTACGGCCATTGACGAACTGGCGCAGGCGGGCCTTAGCAGTATCGAACACGCGTCGTATTTATTGCGGCTTGGTTTTGCCGGTGAAAGCCGCATCGCGGCGCAAGTGCGCAGCGGTCAGCTGAATAACAAACAAGCTGCCGATTTTTACCGGCAGGGCTTTGATCAGGCCAGTGCCGATGCCGGTTATCGCCGCTTGGCCGCGGCCGGTGTAGCGGTCACCCCGACTCTGATCGGCGGTCAACAGTTGGCGCATTTGCACGACACTGACCACAGCCATGATGCGTTTTTGCAGTATCTGAGTAACGATTTTACTGCCAAATACCAGTGGCGTATTGAGCGGATGGCTGGTGAAACGCCGGCGCAGCAACAGGAACGCAAAGACCAGGAACAGCTGATCGCCGCCCAGTTACCGCGCCTGCAACAGGCAGGTGTATTGCTGCTGGCGGGGAGCGATTCGGCGGCGCTGAATACTTATGTGTATCCGGCCGAAGCGCTGCACGCCGAACTGCAGTTATGGCAACAGGCCGGCATGCAAAGTGCGGACATTCTGCGCGCTGCCACCATCAATGGTGCGCGATTTATGCAACAGTCCGCCGATTATGGTGCTGTGGCAGCCGGCAAAAAAGCTGATTTGATATTGCTCAGGCAAAACCCGTTGCTGGATATCAGTGCCACCCGTCAACTGCAAACGCTGGTGTATCAGGGCAAAGTTTATGACCGTGCAGCGCTGGACTTGCTGTTGCAACAAGCCGCCGCACAGAAACAGTTTTTAGATCAGCAGCCGGATTAAGCGCGGGAGTTATTCGTTGCGCACTGTAACCGGCTGAGGCTGAGGTCTTTTGGCATAGCGCTGCTCCTGCCCGCGCTGGTGTAATAACTGCAACCGGCCGTTTTGTTGCCACAAGCTCAGCAACTGGTCCAGTTCATGGGCCAATGCGGCGTCGCGACTGCCAAGCCGAAATTCCGTGACCGCAAACAGGTCAAATTCGCGTAGTTCGCTGCGCGTCCTGCCAAGCCCGGTCAGCACATTCTCCAGCGTTTTTTCATTCATCACCAGCAGGTGGGTACGGCCTTTGAGCAGCATCAGTACGGCCTGGGTATGGTCGGTCAGTTCGCGGTATTCCGGCGACCGGGCAGTGACTTCGGCAAACATGGGGCCGAGTACCGCAGTGGCATTTTGGAAGGCAGTCAGCCGGTAGTTGGCGAGATCTGCGGTGGATTGCAGCTGACCGCGAAAATCGGCCAGCGCAAAGGCTTTGTTCCTGATCTGCGCGTAAGGTGCACTCAGAAAGATCCCGGGCAAGGCTGGCTCCTGCTGGCGCACCGCCAGGTCCAGTTCACCGTGCAACAGCATATGTTGTAGTCTGGCATGTGGCGCTTTGACGATTTGATGAGGAATTTGTAAGGTTTGCAGTAGCTCGTTGACGAGCTCCTGCTCATAACCACTTTGTGCTGTGGGGTGCATGTACACCTGGTCTGAGACACCGAGACCGACGCGCAGCGGGAGTGCAGCATTGACCATCAGGCTGCATGCCGCCGGTAGCATCAGCAGCATCAAACTCAACGTTCGTCGCATTTGCCTCTCCCTGGTCTGAACTGCATATCCTGCATCTGTGCCGGCATAGGGCCGTGAAAAAAGCGCTGACCTGCAATTGCAAGTCGCGGGATATCACAGCGGCATCATCCGCTCAGTGTAGCAGATGGAGGTACACGCGGGATTAAGACTCCGCCAGCGCTTTTAACGCGGCCAACGCTTTTGGCCAGGTGTGCTGAAAAAAATCGGCCCATTGTTGCTGGCTATCCAACTGCACATCAAGCCGGCAGCCGTCGGGCAAAACGGTAAAATGATAGTCCTCGCGAGCGCCGGCCCAGGGTTCAACATCGGCTCCCTGCAGTATTTCTGTGCCTTCTTTGAGGATGCCGATATGCTCAATATAGAGGTGCTGCTGCGGAATATGTGCAACGATCCGACTGACCATGCCCTGTTGCCGGCCATGCTCCTCGGCGACAAACCACATTTTGCTGCCGGTTTGCCAGTTGCCGATAAAATGTGATGTCGGATGAAACGGCGCTGTCCACTGCCGGTACCCGGCATCATCCAGCATCAACTGACAGACTTTGGCGACCGGCGCCTTAATCTCGATGGAAAAGTGCAGTGTGTGCATATTCGGCTCCTGTTTTGCTGTTGTTGCGGTTGAGACATGCTCCCCCTCCGAACCCGGCGCTATCTAGTTGCTGCCGCGCATATACCAGCACAGGCGCAAATAATGCCGTGGGCAGCGTCTGATAATGTTTTGTAAACTTTCAACATTAAGATACCGTACAGCAGTTTTTACCTAAAGGTTTGCGCGTACTGCTGTAACGCCGCGAAATAAAACCTTAACAGTGTTGGAGAGAATCATGCGACATACAAGGATTTGGTCAACTGGATGGCTCTGTCTCGCAGGCCTCGGTGGTTGCGGTGGCGGAGGCGGCGACAGTTCCGCACCGGTGGTACCGGATGTGCCGCAGTATCTGGTGTCCACCCAGGCCGGTGCTGGTGGCAGCCTGAGCCCGGCCAGCACTCAGGTGCGTCAGGGGGCGACCACCACCTTCACAGTGAGTCCGGCGACTGGCTATGACATTGACAGTGTCAGTGGATGTGGTGGCAGTCTGACCGGTAGCCAATACAGCACCGGGGCAGTGAATGCCGCCTGCACAGTCACCGCCAGTTTTAAAAAACAAAGTTTCCTGCTGAGCGCAAAAGCCGGCACTGGCGGCAGTATCACACCGGCCGAGCAGCGCTTGTCTTATGGCGATAAAGCCGAATGGGCGGTCAAAGCCCAAACCGGTTATCAGATTGATCAGGTGACCGGCTGTAACGGCAGTCTGAATGGCGAGACCTTTAGTGTCGCCACTGTCACCAGCGCTTGTGAAGTTAACGCCAGTTTCAAAAAGCTCAGTTATACCGTCAGTGCCGCGGCATCAGCAGGCGGAACAGTGACGCCGGTGTCGCAAAAAGTTGAGTATGGCAACACCACGACCGTCACGTTAAAACCAGAGCCTGCTTTTAGCATCCAGGCCGTGACTGGCTGCAGTGGTCAGTTGCAGGGCGACGTGTACCGCACCGGCGTGATTACGGCTGATTGCAAAGTGCAAGCGGTGTTTGGCCCGGCCATGGTGCAAGTGACAACCACCAGTAGCACGGGTGGCAAGCTGAATTTATCCAACCCACAGGTGAAGTATGGCGAGAGCCTGCAGCTGACGCTGCTGCCGGATGCTGGCTTTGATATCACCACGGCTTCGGGTTGTGGCGGTAAATTACAAGGCGCGGTGTTTACCACTGCGCCTGTCACAGCCGCCTGTACTGTAGAGGCAAAATTTAACGACGCAGCTATTGTGGTATTTCCGGATGCTGGTTTGGACAAAGAGGTCAGGAAAGCGCTTGGGGTCAACGACAGCAGCAACATCACCAAAGTGCAGCTGAAACAATTAACCAGTCTCTATACTGCGATTGGCAAGATTGAAGATCTGCAAGGATTACAGCATGCGACAGGGCTGATTAACCTTCACCTCTCTAATCAAAAACTGACAGATTTGTGGCCGTTGCAGTATCTGACAAAGTTGCAGGAATTGCATTTGGACTACAACCCAATCAATAACTTGCAACCCTTGAGTCAGTTGAAAAATTTACGCAACTTGTGGCTGTTTGATGCACCTGTCACTGACTTGTCGCCGCTGGCCGGTTTAGCGCTGACCGAACTGGGTCTGAGCAATAAAGCGGCCATAGATCTAACGCCATTGACCGGTATGCCGTTGCAGAACTTTTATCTTTGGTACAGTGCGACCACAGATTTAACTCCGCTGGCCAACGCGCCTCTGCGCTATCTCGATGTGCAAGAAAGCAAAATTGCAGATCTGTCTGTGCTGAAAAACCTCGATGAGATGTGGGGTATTACAATTTCCGGTACCAACGTTGCCGATCTGAGCCCGTTGCGTCAGATCTCACGACTATTATCTTTGTCTGCGAACAACAGCCGGGTGCAAAACCTCGATGTCTTGAATGAGCTGGCGTTTTCGCAACAGGCAACGCTGAGAATCTCCGGCTGTATTGACCAGCAGGGTTATTCACGCCATCTGGAGCAATTAAACAGCTTGCAAGCCAGGTTCAGGCTGAATCTGGTTGTGGGCACAGACCAACGTAATGATTGTGTTGATACGCTGGCGGGTCTCAACTTCAGCGCGCAGGCGCAGGTGATAGACCGAACTTTGCAGTACAGCTGGCAAATCAGCGGCAATACGGTGCCGGTGCATTGCGCTTTGTATCTGGATCAGGACGACCAGCTTCCTGGCGCGCCGGCGTCGGCATTACAGGCCTGTGCGGCCAGTGGCAGTGCGACCTACAGCGGCTATCGGGCTGACCAGTTCCGCCCGGCGATCTGGTTTGATAACGGCATTGGTGGCGAAAAACTGATTAAGCTGGCCGAGGTTGGCACGGCGCCGGCGCAACCGGCGCTGCAAAGTCTGGATTTGAGCCAAATTACTATGTCCGCCAAACCGTTATTAGTGACCGAACGGGACGGCCTGATCCGCTTGCATGTGACCGCCGCACAAAGCCCGGTGTTGTTACCCAAATTCCAACTCGGCCTGCAGCTGAACGGCAACAACCAGCTGCTGGATACTGCAGCGCCGAAAAAACTCCCGGTCAGCAAAGTGCATCGCAGCCTGACCGACGCTTATCAGGCGGTGATCCCGGCCAGCTGGATGAAACCCGGTTTGCAAATCAACGTATTACAGGACGGTCAGCAGGTCCGGAGTTTTACACCGCAGCTTGCCCCGGCGCGGCCACTGGCGATCCGGATTGTGCCATTTCAGCTTGGTAACCAGGTGGCGACGCTGCCGGATGTGGAGCTGGTGAAGAATGCCGTCCGCACTTATTGGCCTTTCAGCCAGATTGATGTACGCACCCGTGCGCCTTATCAGCTCAAAGCCGGCGGCACGAAATCTTCAGCCTACGTGATGTTGCCCGAGCTGGCGGATCTGCGGAACATTGAAGGCGAAGGTGTGTATTACTACGGCTACTTCAAACCGGAAATGGGCGACAATTGTTGTGGTGGTTTAGGTTACATCGGGGCGCCTGTTGCGGTCGGCTATGACAGTGACGATGGTGAGATTCTGGCACATGAACTGGGGCACAATTTTGGCCGGCAGCATGTGGGATGCGGTAACCCGTCCGGCCCGGATCCGGCTTATCCTTATCCGGCCACAACGATGGGATCGGTGGGGGCTGGATCTGGCACTGAATGGCTGGATGTCGCCGGAAGATCATAAGGACCTGATGTCGTACTGCGGCCCTAAACATGTGTCGGATTACAGTGTGGCGGCCGTGCAGGACTTTGTGCAAAAAAATCCACCGGCGGCGTTTCCGGTGACGCAACAGGCAGCGGTTCAGGCTCAAACGGCCAGCGGTGCCTTATACCTCGCCGGCTCTTTGCAGGGTAGCAATGTGCAGGTACGGACCTTAGTGCCGTTATCGCGAGCACCGCGCAGCGAAGCACCGAGCGGTTACAGCATCAGAGTGTTAAACGAGCAGGGCAGCTGGTTTGAATTTAACCTGCAGCTGTTGCAGCTGGACCATCCGACCGACCGGGCTGAGCAACATTTCAGCGTGGAACTGCCGCAGATGAACATTCAGCGTTTTGAAATCTGGCAAAATGGTGTATTGGTGGCGACGCAGGATAATTCCGATTTAGTCGCCGGTAGCACCGGTCAAAAGCAACAAAAGCAACAACAGCAGCAACTGAGCCAAAGCCAGTTCCAACTGGACGAGAGTGCCAATCAGCTTTGCGTGAGCTGGCCGGCCGGCAAAGACGCCTCGTTGAGTGTGATTTATCAGCAAAACGGTGAAGATACTGTGTTGGCGTTAAACGAAACAACCGGCCAATTCTGTCGCGACAGCAGCGCGTTGCCACCGGGTGGTGACTGGCGGCTGATCTGGCGCCAGCAGTTGTCGGTGCGGGAATTCCGTCAACCACGTTAAGCAGTTGCAGTAACAACAAAGCCGGCGTTATGCCGGCTTTCAGACTGCTGACAAAGGCCTGGACGTAGATCCAGGCCTTTGATCTAATAGAGGGAGTCCCAACAGGAGCTACCCTCATGCTCAAAGACGTTTCCCCGCAACAACATCAACTTGAAATGGTCACACTGGAACAGCTGGTTCCTAAAAACCATTTGGTTCGTAAAGTAGATGCCACCATCGATTTTGAGTTTATCCGCGCTGAAGTCGCTGATTTGTATAGCAAAGACAATGGCCGACCGGCGATTGACCCGGTGATGTTGTTCAAAATCATGCTGCTTGGTTATCTGTTTGGCGTGCCTAGTGAGCGCCGGCTGATGCAGGAGATTGAGGTCAATGTGGCTTACCGCTGGTTTTTGCGTTTGGCGCTGACCGATAAAGTGCCAGACGCTTCAACGCTCAGTCAGAACCGTATCCGCCGCTTTAACGGCACCGATGTGTTCCAGCGGGTCTTTGACCGGATTGTCGAGCAGGCCATGGCCAAAAAGCTGATTGGTGGTCGCGTGCTTTACACCGACAGCACCCACTTAAAAGCCAGTGCCAATAAGAATAAATCCATCAATAAGTTAGTGGCTGCCAGTACCTCGGCCTACGTCGACCAGCTCAACGCAGCGATTGAGGAGGAGCGCAAAACCGCCGGAAAAAAGCCACTGCCGCCCAAGGATGACGTCTGTGAGCTCAGCGAAATAAAAGCCAGCACCACCGACCCGGACAGTGGTTTTATGACGCGCGAAGGCAAGCCGCAGGGCTTTTTTTACCTCGACCACCGCACGGTCGATGGGCGACATGGCATTATCACTGACACGCACGTCACCCCCGGCAATCATCATGACAGCCAACCTTACATCGCCAGGCTTGACCGGCAACTGCAGCGTTTTAAATTCGAGCCAGTCGCGGTTGGGCTGGACGCCGGTTATAACACCGCGATGCTGTGCCACCTGATTAAAGAGCGACAAATTGAACCGGTGATGGGCTACCGGCGGCCCAACAAAGGCAAAGACTTATTACGCAAAAGCGCGTTTGACTACGATAAAGACAACGATTGTTACCGCTGCCCGCAAGGCGAGCTGCTGCAGTACAGCACCACCAATCGTGCGGGGTATCGGGAGTACAAATCCGACCGCAACAAGTGTAAGGATTGCCCCATCAGAACCCGCTGCACGAAAAGTGAAAACCACACCAAAGTGGTGACCCGCCATGTGTTTGAAGCCGCCAAAGAGGCAGCCAATGAAACCCGCTTAAGCACATGGGGCAAGAAAGTCTACAAAAGGCGCAAAGAAACCGTGGAACGCAGCTTCGCGGACGCTAAACAACACCACGGCCACCGCTATGCTCGCTTCAGAGGACGGGAGAAAGTCCAGATGCAATGTCTGTTAGCGGGTGCTGCGCAAAACATCAAGAAAATGGCACTGCTGCTGGCAGCCTGAGCCAAACTCAGCCTCAAACCTCATCTCACAGGCACAATCCCGTCGTTAAAACCCATCGTCTGTACACATTCAACACTCTCAAAACTCAGCATCAAAACTGGTAGCCAACAGCATTTACAAAGAAATCACAGCTCCTGAAAAGCACAAACCCCAGAAAACTGGGGTTTGTCATTAATCTGAAAGCCGGCGTTATGCCGGCTTTGTTGTTTTGCGGCTATGCCGTCAGTTTATCCAGCCAGCGGTCCAGTAGTACTCTGGCGGCTTGCAACTCATTGATTTTTTCGTCAACCCGGCCAATCTGTGCGCGGATAGCGGCAATCAATTGTGGGCACTGCGGCTCTGGTTGTTGCAAATGCGCGATGGCCGGTTTGATTTCATTTGGGGTAAAACCGGCGGTTTGGGCCAGTTTGATAAAACGCAGTTCGTCCAGTACCGCTGGTTTTATAGCTACGGTAGCCGTTGGCGAGCCGCTGCGCTGGCGTGACAACGCCAATGCTTTCGTAATAACGCGAATGTTTCTTTTGAGATTTCCGCACGTTTTGCCACATCGCTGGGTGTCATAGTCGCAACCTGCATTGGTCAGTAAATTGGTGAATAAAAAAGCCTTGACCCTGTAGTTAACTACATACTTTAAGCTGTTGCCAGTGTTTTTCACAGGAGATCC
>JAXHNX010000047.1:0-10484 GCA_034519945.1 Rheinheimera sp. | reverse complement strand
ATAAAGATTTGTTGAAACAATTTACCGATGCTGCCACAAGCAAAGGTGCAAAACCCGTTTTGGTTACGTCTATGCACCGCCGCGTTTTTGATTCATCAGGGCATATAGAGAATACTTTGGGCAATTTTCCAGAAGCGATGCGCCAAACTGCCGCCGAAGAAAAGTGCCTTTACTCGACCTCAATCCACGGTAATTAAAACCCTTTGGGAGGCACTTGGTAGGAGGGGTCTAAAAATGCCTTCGTCTATGTCCGCTTGGCATTTCCCAAACAGACAAAGCTATACAAGACGATACGCATTTTAGCAGTAGAACGTATTGTTGCTAATGCCTTGTTGGATTAATCCGACAATATGCCTGAACTGGCAGCAATTTAAAAAGATTACCCAAATTTGACCCCTCAGTACCTATACTTTTCTGCCTTCCATTTGCACAAAAGTGCCTATCTGTCCGTAACAAAACCCGATAAATTGTCATTGACTAATCAGGCTGAGGACTGAAGTGATTGGGCTTACCGTTACGCTTTGAGCCGGGGCAGTTGGGCGCCGTCAATCACAGCAGCTGCCTGTGTTAGTTGGTCACAGGCGCTGTTGTTTTGGCCTGCTGAATGAATCTGTCCATCTCAGCTTCCAGGATTTCCAGCGGTAACGAGCCGTTGGCAAAACGGAAACATCATGAAGGCCCGCAGGTCGAACTTTTTACCCAGAGCCTGTTCTGCTTTATTTCACCGGCTGGCGCTGGATCTTCATTTCGCCCATTTTTGTAGGACAGCTTGCCTCCAACTCCTGGCCACGAGATATAACGGTCCACCTCTAGCGCGCACATTGGCTGGCGACGGCAAGTATTATCAGATGGGAAATATCCAGTGCTTGCTGCCCGGCTCCAGCCTTGTCAGTGAATGCCGGTATCAATCACTAAGCGGCCAGGCACGCCACATTTTTCGTAAGCTCAGGCAGCCAAAGTGCTGACTAGGCATTATTCATAGATGCCCATTTCAACGCCAAGCCGCTCTGCGTATAAACCCCAGCCTTCTGCTCGCCAGGCACTGAGGTACAGGTTGCGCCGAAATTGCGGCATGTTTTCAAGCTCCTTAAACAAGGCACTTTACCAGATGATGGCCGGGACGCAGCCTCGTGCAGTGTTAAGCGCCACCAATTCGTATAAAAAGGCCGTTGATCCAACGCCTGAGTATTCAGCCAATAAGCACCACCGCGACTGCCGCCAATCGCCGCAGCGTTATAAGACGCCGTGGTGTAGTTGGCTGCAATTTCAGCCGGGACCGGTACTATGCCATAAGGCATGCGCGGCAATTTTCCGAAAAACTCCGGCAGGCGATAATCAATGCGCTTGGCAATGTAAGCGGCTTCTTTTAACAAGTCTTCTGGCGTTTTGGCGTAAAACTGTGGGTCCGTGCGTAAAAACCTGGTGAATTCAGCGAAGCTGCCGACAAAGCCACTCGCTTTAATCAGCGCATCCATTTCGGCGCGGATCCGTTTGACTTCGGCCAGGCCCATGTTGTGGATCTCGCCAGGGGCGATGTCGGCAGTGACATAAGTCTGGATGCTGTGGCGGTAATAGGCTTTGCCATTGGGCAGCTGTTCTGCTGCCAGACTCTGGCTGGCAGCCTGCAGGTACTCGCCTTCAAGAAAGTCGGCTAAGGCGGCAAAAGCCGGGATAGCCACTTCGGCAATCGCTTGTTTCGCCGCAACCCGCAGTTGTTGCTGTTCTGCCGCGGACAAGCTGGCCGGCAGGGTGTTAAATGGCTGGTACAGACTGCTTTGCGTTGGGTCTTGGTAGACTTGCGCCCGCACGGTCGGCGCGATGCCCTGCACCACAATTTTTGGCAGCACAAAACCATCTTTCATACCAACGCGCATATTCTGCATATTTTCGGCGAAATAGCGTTTAAAATCGTTAATTCTACTGATGTAGTCGCGATAATCTGACATATCTTTCATGGTCAGGCCGCTGCTGGCATCCAGCGCAGAACCCCAGAAGCTATAAAAAGTATTGGCCGGGATCCGCTCCAGATACAGTTGATTCGCCGCCACAGAATTGCGCAACACCCAGCTCAGCAATTGGTGATTCACGCGGTCCGAATCTTTTAGCTGCGCTGTTTCTAGCTGTTGCAGCCGTTGCAGAAATTGTTGTTCAGCGGCCAGGCGCCGGGCCCGATCGGCGGCAGTGACACCAGGCAGCCGGTTGTTATAGCCGGCTTTGCCCATTCTGCCGGCCATCACCGGATCTTCCTGCAGGCTGTATTGCCAGTGGTCATCGATAATTTGCTGCAGTTGCGCGGTCGCGTCCGCTGCTGCAATGGCCCACCCCGACAGCAGCAATTGCATTGCGAGCAGGGTGGCATAAGTGCGGAATTGTTTCGTTGTGCGCATAGCGCGCTCCCGGTGTTAAAGAGGTTGAATGACCGACAAGGTATCGTTTTCGGGGTCAGTTGGCACTGCGCCAGGCATCTTTGGCGTGAGTTGCCGAATGTGGTTGGTCATGTCCGTTGGCGCAGCGCGAAGCTTAGCTGCACTCTGGCTGTTGATGGTCCGGTAGCGGGTGCCTGTTGTGAATTGCGATCTCGCCCCCATATCGTGCAGATGTTCCTGCTTGTAGCCTTTTGTTGATGTCACACTCAGTTCAGACGATTTCTGCCGCGAAGGTGCCGGTCGGCTTCGGCCGGCGCATGGCGGTATGGCTTAGTACCTGCTGGCTGGTGTGGTTGCTGGCTGCAGGTCTGGGTGCGCAAACAAGTTTGGGAGTACCGGCGCAGTCTGTGCTGAGTGCCGTCTGGCAAAGTGCGCCGGATCAGGCGGATTCTATGGTGCTGCAGGCGCAAAGCGAGCGCAGCAGCCCACAATTATTCCTGCATGCAAAACAACAACCTGTGTATGTACTGGTCACAGAACCGGTCGTACTGTTGTTGCGATTGCTGGTGTTGTTGTCGCCGGTGGTACTGGTGCTGGCCTGGTTTATCCGCGCCGGGCCCAGGCGCAGTTTTCGCCTCGCGTTATGGCGTGATGCCAATCTCTGCTGTAAAAGTCAGCTCTATCACTGATGCCCTCTATTGCATTTGAAAATTACATTTTTTCCAATCAATAGAGGTGTTTATGTCAAATTCAAAAAAATCGCCGGTGAAAAGCCGCTGGCGATTGCTGGTCCTGCTCGTCTTGTTCCTGATCATTCTCGTGCAATCCATCGGTCTGCCGGTCGCTGCGCAAACGGCGGTGCCGGCAGCACCTTCTGCAGAGCAGGAAGTTCTTACGGCTGTTGAGCGCAAAGCTGCAATAACCCAGCTGGCAACAGTGTTAGCTGAGCATTATGTGTTGCCAGAGCGGGCAGCGCAGCTCGCTGATGAGCTCAGAAAAGCTGAAGTCGCCGGTACTTTTAACCATTTGCAGACTAAACCCCGGTTCGTTGATGCCGTGGGAGATTGGCTGCGGGCGGTTGGCAAAGACGGTCATCTTGGGCTGGAACTGACGCAAACCTATGGCGAAGTCACTTATATCCGCCACGAAACCGAGGAAAAACGCCGCAACAACTTTGCGTTTGAAAAGCTTGAGATCCTGCCCGGTAATATCGGTTATCTGAAGCTGAATAAATTTGTGCAGGCGGATGCGGCTTTTGACGTGGCAGCGCAGGCGTTACAGTTTTTAAGCCGCTCCGACGCGCTGATTATCGATTTGCGCGAAAGTGCCGGTGGCTCGCCAGAGCTGGTGCGTTATTTGGTCAGTCATTTTGTGCCGGCAGACACCTTGTTATGGCAGCTGGAAAGCCGAAGTAAGGACCAACCGGACGATGTCAGGGCGCAAGTAGTCCTGCACAAACAGCTGCAAATGCCGTTGTATGTGTTGCAGTCCGCCAATCAAGCCAGTGCTGCTGAGTTTTTCAGTTATGCCTTGCAGCAGCAAGGACGCGCCACATTGATTGGCGAAACCAGTGCCGGTCTTGCCCATTACACCGGCGCGATGGCGGTGACCGACTGGCTGTTTGTGCGCATTCCGCTGGCGCGGCCGCTGTTCCCGAAAAACGCTGATAACTTTGAACAACGTGGCGTGAGTCCGGATGTGAAAGTGCCGGCGGCAGAGGCGTTGCAACAAGCGCTTGCACTTACGCAGCAACGGCGGGTCAATTAAACATCTTGTTATAAAAAAGCCCTCGTTGCTACGAGGGCTTCATTAACTTCAGGAAAAACAAGCCAGATTATTTCACCGGTTTATCTTTGCCATAGAACGGAGAACGCGGTCCATATAACAGGCCGTTGTGTACTTGTGGCGTTAACAGCCGGTTGGTGGCAATAGCAGCAATGTCAAAACCGGTATCGAGCACCGTTTCCATAATTTGTGTCACTGCAGCTTCGACTAACATGCCGACAATACCGCCGCCGCCATTATTGTTTTGTTCACTGCTAGCCGCACTGGCTTTGCCTTCCCACAACAGCGCGTTGGTTTTGCTGTCGGTTAAACGCGCTTTGACCACGACCACAGTGTCGCTGGACAACACCGCATAAGAAGTGCCGTATTCCTCGATATCGATATACAGCACTGCATCAGCGCCAAAAATCTCATTGAGTTTTTTCGGTGCCACGGCGTGGATATCTTCTGCGACGGTCAAGCCATTGTTTTTAAAGGTTTCATTGACCAGAGCGACCGGAAACACGTAATAACCGGCTTCAGCCAGTGGCACTGTTACGTTGGCCAGCACGCCGTATGGCGCTATTACTTCTGAGGTGTGATTGGTCGGTGGCAGCACCAGAATCGACTTCGGATTACTTTGTTTAAACGCGCTGTAATCCATTGGTGCATCGGTAGTGGCACAACCGGCCAGTAGTAAGGTCAGCACAAAAGCCACGGATAATTTCAGAGTGCTCATGACTGACCTGCCTTGGCGTTTTTCAGTAAAAAGTCGATAAACTGGGTCGATTCCGGGTAAAGCTGCTTTTCTTTTTGCAGATAACCGAGGCCAGTATCGCGCTGACCACTTTGCAGATACAAAAAGCCCAGATGTGCATAAAGGCCCGGGCCGACCTGCAGCTTGTTGCGGTTGGTGTCGCGGATGGTTTTTTCCAGCGCTTCGATTTGCTCGGTCACGGACGAATCTTCGTTTTTAAAGTGCTCGTAGACGTTGGTCTGATAAGAACCGTAATGATACAGCGGCTTAGTGCTCTGACAGCCGCTTAGCACCGCGACAGACAACGCGGCAACGAGCCATATTTTTGCGTCCATGCCTGGGTTTCTCACTGTGGTTGCCACTGGTTATTGCTGATGCCGTTCACCAGGTTGTTGACCGCTTCACGTAACGCCAGGTCTAACACTTTGCCGTTTAACGTGGCGTCGTAACCGGCGCTGCCGCCAAAACCAATCACTTCGCGGTTGGACAGGCTGTATTCACCGGCGCCCATCGCCGAGTAAACCACTGCTGAAGTTTCCACATCAACAATGTTTAACGCGACTTTGGCATAAGCGATTTGTTCTTTGCCTTTGCCGAGCAGGCCAAATAATTGTTTGTCGCCGGTTTGTTTACGGCCAAATTCTGTGACATCTCCAGTCACGACATATTTAGCACCAATCACATTTTGTTTTGCGCCGGCAAACTGCGCTTCTTGCGACAGCTCCGCCATATTGGCGCGGTCCATCACCAGAAAACGATTGGTTTGTTGTAAATGCGTGATCAGGATGGTCTTGGCTTGCGAGCCTAACTGATCGATTTCGGCATTAAAAATGCCATTTTGGAAATTTGAGCGGTTTTGAAATTTACCCACCACCAGTTTGCTTTTTTGCCCCTGATAAGGCTGGTAAGCGGCGTTGACTTTAGGTGCTTCGATAGTGCGGGAGGATTCAGTGGCTGAACAGCCTGCCAGAATAACCAGAGGCAGCGCCAGAGCAAATGAACGGATGGTACTTTTCATGTAAATTTCCTTTTTCGGTGAAAGTTGCAAAATGGTAACAGGACTTCTGCAGTTAAACATTGGAAATTTAAACTTCGGCTGAACAAGCGGTGTTTTTCTGTACTCGGAGTGCTGTATGCGGTGGGATTCGCTGGATAAAACATAAAGCGCGGATGCGATCGGCCGACCACGCCCGCTACGGTTTGAAACACTATGAAATTAAAACAGCCAGCGTATGCCAACAGCGGCCGCACTGTCGCGCTGCGTTTGCAGCTGCAGCCGGGTCGCCAGTAAATAGGTCGTCAGGTCTTTGCGGATACTGTAATCGGCCCCAACCGACCAGCTGTAGCCGTTTTCGGCATGCCGGGTACGGCTATGGTCCTGCATATACTGCAGTTTGTAGGCGATGGCATCGCGTTTTAACTGCAGTTCAGCCAGCCAGGCGTTGCCGCGACGTGGTTTGCCAACAGAGGGTTTCGTTTGATGTTCACTATATTGCCACATCAGGCCGCCGGACAAAGTGCCGAACGTTGATTCATGCAGCAGCGCGTTTGCCAGCACACGGTTGGCGCTGATGTTATTCAGCTCATTGGCGCGGGCATAAGCGAAATAATACGGCGCTTGTTTAAAAACGGCGTCACCGTAACTCAAACTCCAGTCATAACCACCTGCGGTTTCGTCACTGGCACCGGTCTGGTAGCTGGCCGCCCATTGCCATAATCCCAGTTTCGGGCTTTGGTAACTGACGATATTTTCCAGCCGGTCTTGACCCGGTGTCAGTTGCGCCATGTCGGCTAAGGTCTCGTTAAATAAATCGATTTTGCCTTCAGACTTTTTAAATTTGCTGTCGTTTTTACCAAAAGTCAGCTCACCGTAGGTTTTGCTGGCAACACCAAAATAAGTATTACGGCTGCCGAGGCGATGGCCTTTATTGCTGTCGTCGAGGCCATTGACCTGCCACTCGTACACGGCAATCAGCTTTAAATCGTCGGTTAAAGCCTGATCGGCTTTAAAGCCAAGCCGGCTGAACGGCGCTTCAATTTGCCAGCCTTGGTCGGCGTAGCGCAGCAGGTTGGCGTCAGCGTAAATTGCCTGCAGGTCGAGTTTGCCGTAAAGATCCCAGGTGAAATCCTCGGCCTGTAGCGGCGCTGCCACTGCAACTAAGCCGGCTACAGTCAGCAATAGTGGTTTATGCATGTTGGGTCTGGGTGCTGCTGCTGACCACTGGCGAGGCATTCTGAGCACAATCAAATCCTGCAAACAAAGTCAGGCCAACAGTGTAAGGGCAAGCGCCACTGCCGGCAATTGTGGCTTAGACGCGGCTGCGACGTATCGGCAAAACACCAGGTTGTTTATGGGAGCGCCTATTGATGTTGTCGCACATGTACGGCGCCAATTAACAGTGTTTTCCGGCGGCTGAGCCGAAAAGGCTGGCACAGGGCTTTTCGAGACTGAATGCTTTAAGTTAATATGTGATAACATCACATTATCTGAGGCTGTTATGTCATTTTCTGCGCGCCGCTTTGCTGCTAAGGCAATTCCCCACCGTCTGTTTCCATTCTCTTTGCTGGCTTTGCTGTGTGCGGCACCGGCTGGCGCCGAGGAGCCACAAAGCCTGGAACATATTGAAGTACGTCATCACCAGAGCTATCGCGGCCAGGTGCCGGTGGAGAAACTGCCGCAGGCGGTGTCTGTGCTGGGGCAAGCTGATTTCGCCGACTGGTCGCTGAGCCGCTTTCAGGACGTGCTGGATTTATCCAGTGGTATCGCACGGCAGAACAACGGCGGCGGTTTGTGGGACAGTTTCTCGCTGCGTGGTTTCCCTGGTAACGAAAATATGCCATCAGGGTATTTGATCAACGGCTTTAACGGCGGGCGCGGTTTTAGTGGTCACCGCGACGTGTCGAATATCGAGATGGTCGAAATTTTAAAAGGGCCGGGTTCGGCGTTGTATGGCCGGTCTGAACCTGGCGGCACTATCAATATCATCACGCGCAAACCGAATCAGACCAATGGCGGTTACCTCAAAGCCAGTGCAGCCACTGAGCAGCAATACCGGCTCGAAGGCGACTACAACTACGCCTACAGCGACAGCCTGATGCTGCGTGTCAACGGCGCTGTACAGGACTATGGCAGTTTTCGCGATGAAGTCACCAGTGAAAAGCAGGTGCTGACGCCTTCAGTGTTGTGGCAGCTTGATGCCGACAGTTCCGTGCTGTATGAAGTTGAAGTGCTGCGGCAGGACCAGCTGTTTGACCGCGGGATTGTGGTGCTGAATAACAACTTCAATACCGTGCCGCACCGCCGCTATTTAGGTGAACCGGGCGACAAACCAACTGAAATTGAGGCCACCGGTCACCAGCTCAGTTACGAGCGTGACTTAGGCAACAGCTGGCACCTGAACCTCGGTGCCGGTTATCGCGATTCAAGCCTGCAGGGTTTTTCTTCCGATGCAGAGCTGGCACGGGCGCGGCAGGGCGTCTTTGATAACGGCAAAACGCTGACGCGCCAGCGTCGTTATCGCGACTATCACTCAGAAGACAGCACAGCCCGGCTCGAACTGAGTGGCAGTCCGCAGATCCTCGGCATGACCCATCAGCTGCTACTCGGTTCTGACGCCTACGATTACGAACTATACACACTGCTGGGCCGCTATCGTGGCCCCAAAGGCAGCTATGCCATTGATATTCAGGCGCCTGTATATGGGGTGGCCAAACCCGGCACTATCGCCACTTTGTATGAAAACGTCGAATCGCAGCAAGCGGTCGGGGTTTACCTGCAGGACCTGATCCAGCTTGATCCGCAGTGGCAGTTATTGCTGGGCCTACGTTACGACAGCTATCAGCAACGCATAAAAGAGCTGGTGAAAAAGACCGTCGCCCGTACTGAAGATCAGCAGGTCAGCCCGCGTGTTGGCCTGAATTATTTGCTGAACGATCAGGTCACCTTTTACGCCAATTATGCTGAAGGCTTCCTGCCACTATCGGGCACTGATTACGCCGGTAAGGCGTTTGAGCCTGAACTCAGCGAATCGGTCGAATTTGGCATGAAGTTGGCGCTGGCGTCCTGGCAGGCAACGGTGTCGGTATTTGATGCGGAAAAATCCAACATTCTGGTATCCGACCCGGTCAACGTCGGTTTTTCGGCGACACTGGGCGCTGCCCAAAGCCGCGGCGCTGAACTGGAACTGGCTGGCCCGCTTGCCGCCAACACCGACCTGTCGGTGTCTTATACCTGGCTCGACAGCGAAACGTTAAAAGACAGTATCAACATTGACTGGGGTGTGCTGATCCCCAAAGGCAGCGCTTTGGTCAATGTGCCGCGCCATACGCTCAGTGCGCAGCTGCGCCACAATCTGCAGCTGGCGGGTTATGACAGTCAGATTGGTGTGCGTCTGCGTTATCAGAGCAAAAGATTAGGCGATGCCGTCACGCCTGCGTATGTGCTGCCGTCGCATAGCCTGTGGAGCCTGTTTGCCACCACGCGGCTGACGCCCCAATTACAGGCAGAAGTGGTGGTAGAAAACCTGCTGGATAAAGCCTGGATCCAGAGTTCGTACTCGGCGATCTGGACTTATCCGGGTGAACCACGCGCGCTGCGCCTGAGTCTGCGCTACGAGTTCTGAACATGACAACAGTAAATGCAGCGCTGAATCAATCGCCATCCCGCGGTCGTATCAATAGCATCGATATGATGCGCGGTCTGGTGATGCTGATGATGCTGCTGGACCATGTGCGGGAGCGGGTGCTGCTGCATCTGCAGGTCAGCGATCCGATGGACATCAGCAACACAGATCCCGGCTTGTTTTTCAGTCGTTTGCTGGCGCACTGGTGTGCGCCGGTGTTTGTGTTTCTGACTGGGGTGTCGGCTTATCTGTACCAGCAAACCGGCCGACCGCTGACGCCTTTTTTAGTCAAACGTGGGCTGGTGCTGATTTTGCTGGAAATGACGTTGGTGAATTTTTCCTGGCTTGGCAGTTACAACACGCTGTATTTACAGGTGATTTGGGTGATTGGCCTGTGCATGTTGTTGCTGGCGCTGCTGCATCACTTGCCGCGGCCGGTATTGCTGGTGCTTGGTTGTCTGCTGGTTGCTGGGCATAACCTGCTGACGCCGCTGCAGTTCTCGCCGGGCGAGAGTGGCTATTGGCTCTGGACCATCCTGCACGACCGTGGCTTTTTGCTGGCTCCGGGCGAAGCGGCCATTGCCGTCAAAATCAGTTATCCGTTGTTGCCCTGGGTGGGGGGGATTGTGCTTGGGTATCTGGCTGGCAGTTGGTTTCAATTTACGGCGCAGCGACGGCAGCAGTGGTTGTTGCGCAGCGGTTTATTGGCGCTGGCCACACTGGTGCTGCTACGCGGTTTGAATCTGTATGGCGAAACGCTGGACTGGCAGGTTCAGCCCACAGCGCTTCTGACTGTTATGGACTTGCTGAATTTCACCAAATATCCGCCGTCGCTGGATTTTTTACTGCTGACGCTCGGCCTGATGTGCCTGGCACTGCGGGCGCTGGAACGGGCCGCCATGGCTAATCCAGCGGCGCGCTGGCAGCAGGTCCTTGCTGATTTTGGCGCCGCGCCGATGTTTTTTTACATCCTGC
>JAXHNX010000020.1:0-8088 GCA_034519945.1 Rheinheimera sp. | reverse complement strand
GCCTTATGGCATAGTACCGGTCCCGGCTGAAATTGCAGCCAACTACACCACGGCGTCTTATAACGCTGCGGCGATTGGCGGCAGTCGCGGTGGTGCTTATTGGCTGAATACTCAGGCGTTGGATCAACGGCCTTTATACGAACTGGTCGCCTTAACGCTGCACGAATCGGTCCCGGGCCATCATCTGCAAGGCGCCTTGTCGCAGGAGTTGGAAAACATGCCGCAGTTTCGCCGTAACCTGTATCTCAGTGCTTATGGCGAAGGCTGGGGCTTGTACGCAGAGCGGCTGGGCGTTGAAATGGGCGTCTATGACAATCCGTACCAGCAGTTTGGCCGCCTCAGTTATGAAATGTGGCGTGCCTGCCGTTTGGTGATCGATACCGGCATTCACTCACAAGGCTGGAGCCGGCAACAAGCCCTTGATTTCCTGTCCGATAATACTTCGTTGTCGCCAGCCAATGTGCGGGCTGAGGTCGACCGTTATATCTCGTGGCCAGGACAGGCGTTGTCCTACAAAATGGGCGAAATGAAGATCCGCCAGCTGCGGGCCAAAGCAGAACAGGCTCTGGGCAAAAAGTTCGACCTGCGGGCCTTTCATGATGCTCTGCTTGCCAACGGCTCGTTACCGCTGGAAATCCTGGAAGCTGAGATGGACAGATTCATTCAGCAGGCCCGCCGCAGCAGCGCCTGTGACCAACTAACACAGGCAGCTGCTGTGATTGACGGCGCCCAACTGCCCCGGCTCAAAGCGCAACGGCAAGCACAATCACTTCAGTCCTCAGCCTGATTCAGCTGCAGTTGAGGCCACAACTGCAGCCAGCCTTTACTGCTGACACGGCCGGCAAAAACATCCGGCCTTGGGAAATCGGGGTTGATCTCCAGTTGTAACGACCAGTTCAGCGCAAGACCAAAAGGCGCAAAAAACACCAGCTGGTCATTTTCAAGCAGCCGTACGCCGACACAAGTCGGTTTTTCCACCCAGCGCCGGATGCCATCGCCACAATACTGATACGGCGGATGGCCGTGTTTAAGATGCATCCTCGCCTGGTTGCGCACTTCAAAACGCTGACCGGGAAACAGCGCGTGTAACTGCTGTTCCAGCCGGGTTTCGCGATCAAGACTGACATCCAGCGGGTCGAAAAACACCAGATCAATGTCATTCAGTGGCGTCTGCGCACATTCATGCGCCGCATCCCAAATCGCGTTTCTTAAAAAACCGGCCGCCAGATACCAGTCCGGCAATTGCAGCGCACGCACGGCGTTCAGGCAAGCCATCCGCCATGGGTCCGCCTGCAGCAGCGCAGCGGTTTTTAGTTGCCACTCATCCATACGAACTTCCTTCCTGCCATTTATCCTGCAGCTTGCCATTGCCATCATCTGCGGTCGAACTTTTACGCTTCCAGCCAGTTGCGCGACCCGGTCGTTGATTTGTGGTTTTGTGCCAGTTACCGACGTATTTAAAACGTCATGTACGGCGGCGCTTTGCTTGCCGGCACCTACCGCCTCGATTCGGTCTCAATCACATTTTTTATTGCGAATAATTCTCATTTGATCTAATAATGCAAATGCGAATCAATCTCAACTAAAAGGTAACTCCCTGTCATGTCGATAAAACCCCTGCTACTGACGCTGTGTTGTGCACTGCCCTTCACCGCGGTTCAGGCGCATGTGCCGTATTTAGCCCCCGCCAGTTTTGAACCGGTGCGTGGTTGGGTCAGCCTGGAAGCGGCATTCGCCGAGCAGTTTTTCCTGCCGGAAGCCAAGTTTGACCAGAGTGAATTTCAGGTCACAGGGCCAGACGGCAAATCGCGGCCACCAAAAGAGCTGGTGGCCGTTAAAAGCCGCACTGTGCTCGATGATGAACTGAAAACCGACGGCACTTACAAATACAGCACAGGCCAGCGTTTTGGCGCGGTGTTTCACAGCTATGAACAAAACGGTAAAACCGAAAACAGCAGCGACCCGAAGTTTGTGCTGCCCAAAGGCGCCACGCTCAAAGCGCATTTTCAGAGTGTGACCCGCGCCGAAACTTATATCAGCAAAGGCAAACCGGACTTACCGGCGTTAAAAGCCAGCGGCAGGGGCCTCGAGCTGCAGTTTACCAGCCACCCGAATGACCTGTACGCCGGTCAGCCGGTCACCGAAGGCGTCGTGCTGCTGGACGGCCAAGCCATTGGCCGGCAAGCAAGCTAGCAATTGCACCGGACCCGCCCGGCGGCCACAGCGCCGGTCACAGATACGCAAACCGCACCGTTGCCAGTCAGCACCAACGCTCGCGGCGAATTCACATTAACGCCGCCGCAAGCCGGCACCTATCTGCTGTTAGCCCGCCACCGTGCTGCAGCGCCACAAGGCGCTCAAGCACCGCTTTACAGCTACACCAGCACGGCCGTTTTTGAAGCGGCGGCGTGATCAACGCCGCTAGCCTTGTCAGGAGCATCGGCGATGATGATCCAACCGTCTATCCGGCATTCTTGCTGGTCGAGCAGCCTGTATCTGCTGGCGCAGCCGGCGCTGGCGCAAACCGCCCCGGCATCACAAGCCAAAGGCGATAAAGCCGTCCGCGCCCATCAACCCACGCTACAAGCAAAAGTCGATTTCATTGCCGAGTTTGACCAAAACGGCGATGGTCAGGTCAGCCATAGCGAATTTTTCAGTGCGCGTCAGCAGCGACTGGCAGTAATGGACTTGCAACACAATGCCCAAATCGACGTCGCCGGTTATCAGGCCGAATACGCCGACCGGCTGGACCAACGCCTGGCTGCAGACCGCAAAGGCCAGCTGAGACAAACAGAAGTACGCTTTGGCGCGGTCGATAAAGATCAGGACGGCCGCATCAGTAGCGCTGAATATCAGGCCTCAGGCCAGAGCGCTTTTGCCTTTATCGACAGCAACAAAGACGGCCTAATCAGCAAAGCCGATCCGGCGCCAAAGCGTCGCGGCCAGAACACTGGCGCGACTCAACCACAACGCCGGCCAGCGCTGGTGATGCCGACGACCCACAGCGTCAGCGGCATGCTGGCAATGTATGACGTCGACCACAACGGCGAAGTGTCGCCGGCTGAATATCTGCAGATCCGCCAGCAAGCGTTTGCCCGCACCGATACGGACCAAAGCGGTGATTTATCGCCAGTCGAATACAAACACGAATTTACCGACCGCGTCGATCAGCAAATCGCCAAAACCCGCAGCGCGCAGCTGAAACAGGCCGAAGTCCGCTTCAAAGCATTGGATAAAGACGACAACGGCATCTTAAGTGCGGCCGAATATCATCAGTCCGGCCAGCGCATGTTCAGTCGCTGGGATACCGACCACAACCGGCTGGTCAGTTACACAGAAGCCTTGCCTGTGACTGAGACAGCACAAGCGTCAGCGCATCCATCGAAAGCAAAACCAGCAACACGGACGGCGCCCTGAGATGAAAGCCATTTACGGCCTGCTGTTACTGTGGACTGGCCTGGTCCGGGCCAGCACGCTGACGTTACCAGGCCCGGTACCACTAGAGCTGGACATCAACGATATCAATGGGATGAGTGGCGCGCAGCAACAGCAACTGGAGCAGCAACTGCAACAATCGCTGACGCAATATCTGCAACAGCAGTGGCCCTTGTTACAGGACGAGCAGTATTGGCCTCTGGCCGAAGCCTTTGCCCAAAGCGGTCAATGGCCGGCACATGCCGAGTTATTGCAGCAGGCCTGGCAGCAATGTGAAGCCTGGTGGCAGCAGCAACGCAGCTATCACTGCCGTTTTGGTGCAGCCAGAAAGTTATGGCAAGAGCAAAACGCCAGCGGGTTGCCGGACCGGGTGCAGCTGCGGCGTGAGGCGCGTCAGATAACTGGCCAAACTGGCACAGACATCCGGCTACTGCCTGATCTGCAGGGTTTTGCTCAAGCGGTGTTGCTGGATAATCTGCTGGCGAAAGTGCGCACGCAATGGCCGCAAGCCGGCCTGCGGCTACGTTTTGGCGACTGGCAGGCGCAGTTTGGTGCCGCGGCTGCCGATGTGATTGCGTTTGGAGCGCCGGGCAAGCAGGACCAACACCCGCTGACGACCATCCGGTTACAGCAGCAGGTGTTACTGCAGGCAAACGGGTCGACACGCAGTCAAAAGTTCGGACGTCGTCTGGTATCCGGCAGAAGCCTGGCCGGTGCAATATGGCCCGGCGGTCGCGGTACTCAGCCAGAGTTTCAGCCGCGGCTGGTTACTGGCACAGGCGCTGGTGTCGGCCAGCCCAACACAGCGCCGGCAATGGTTGTCAGAGGAAAAGGACGCAGCACTTTGGCGCGAATGGCAACAAGACCCGGCAGCCCCTGCCAGGTTTCAGGCTTCAGCGCATTGGTATCAGCACCTGCTGAGCGCTGACGCTTATCAGCAAGCGCAGCAGTTCCAGCTGCAGCTGGAATTGCCGCAACAAGGCAGCGCGTCAAAACGGCCTTATGTCAGTGTCTGGCTCAGTCAACGCGGGCAATGGCAAACGCAGCTGTTGTTACTGGGCGAACAACCACGCTGGTATGCCGAACTGCGTAGCTGGTGGCGTCAGGCCGGCAGCAACCACGACTTTGACCAGTTGGCCGGTGCCACCCGCAGAGCCGGTTTGCATCAGTTCCTCTGGGACGCCCGGCTGCCAGACGGCAGGCCCTTGCCGGCAGGAGATTACATCTTCCATCTGGAGGCGGCACGTGAAGGCGGCGGCCGTGAGCAGCTGAAATTCGCACTGCACTGGCCACTGCCACAACCAGTGGTCCTACAGGGTCAGCACGAGCTGGGGCTGATTCGTCTCGAGGCCCGGCCAGCAAGTACTGCGGAGCCCACCGCTGCCGTGCATCCGTCCGGCTAAACCAGTTCACAAACCCTCACTTTTTGGAAAACCGGCACTGCCAACAGGCAGGGTCTGGCTCTGTGCAGCCTGAAAAAACGCACCGCAAAAACTAAACCTATGATTGATAAGGAAACTAGCATGTCACCTCGTTATTCACTCCTGATGTTGGCGCTGAGCCCTGCCCTCGCGATTCCTGTAGTTCAGGCCGCAGATCTGGCCACAGCCAAAACGCTGGACGCAGTGGAAGTCAAAGCCAGTGCCATCAACACCAGCCCGCAGATCAAACAACAGCAAGTCAGCGCCAAAGATATCGACGCGCAGCAGATCAGCAATCTGACGGATTTAGTACGGCTGGTGCCTGGCGTGAATCTGACTGACATCGGCCGCTTTGGCTCCAGCGGTTTTAATATCCGCGGGGTTGAAGGTGACCGCGTCAAAATCGCCGTGGACGGCCTGGCACTCGGGGAAACCCTGGATCCGGACAGCCACGCGCCCTATGAATTTTTCCGCTCTGGCCTTGGCGGCATCGATCCGGATGCGTTAAAGCAAGTCACTATTCTCAAAGGCGCGGACGCCATCAGCGCCGGCAGCGGTGCTTTGGGTGGTGCCGTGCTGTTTTTGACCAAAGATCCGGCGGATTTTCTCAGTGCCAGCGGCGACGACGCTGCGCTGAAGCTGAAAAGCCAATACAGTGGTAACAACAGCGAGTGGCTGCAAAGCCTGACCGGCGCGGCCCGCACTGGCCGGCTGGAGAGTTTGTTCGTCTTCACCCACCGCGATGGCCACGAAACCAACAGCTATGACAACCACAGCAGCGTCACAGGTCCCGGCAGTACCAGCGCCGACCCGCTGCAGCGCCCAGAGCCAGAACTTATTGCTGAAACTGCAATACAGCTTGTTGCCGGATCACAAAATTGGTTACAGCCTCGACAGCTACCAAAGCGACAGCACCTTGCAAAATCTGTCGCGGCAAGACCAGACCTACTTAAGCCGCACCGGGCTGGATGATAGCGCACGCGATAAACACAGCCTGCAATATGAATATCTGGCCGGACAGCCACTTTTTGACAGCCTACAGCTGAAATTTGATCATCAGAACAGCCGCAACCACGGCCTGACCCGGATGTCGGTATCAGCGCCCTGCCCACAAAATATTACCCCATGCATCCGCGAAGAAGACCGCGATTTCCGGCAGAAACTGACCCAATGGACCGCTGCTTTTGATAAAGAGCTGAACACAGACCAGCTGCAGCAACAATGGACTTACGGGCTGCAGGCACAAAACAAAACGGTCAGCTCAGCCGCAATCGACCGCCGCTATGTCGGCCAGACCTCCACACTCGCAACCACCGAAGTAGACCCGGCTTTTGTGCCGGTGACTGACATCCGCACCCGCTCCGTCTATGCCCGCAACCTGCTGAGCCTGACCGACACGGCCTGGTCGCTGGGCCTTGGCGCGCGCTACGATTCAATCGATTACAACCCACAGTTGTCAGCCACTTATCAGGACAAAACCGGCTCGGTCAAGCCGGTGGATTTTGGCGCCGCCAGTTATCAGGCACAGCTGCATTATCAGCTGGATGAACGCTCGCGCCTGAGCCTGCAGGCCGGCCGCGGCTTCCGAGCGCCCACCACTGAAGATATGTATCTGCAAACCAGCACCACCACGTTACAGGAAGCGGTCAGCGGCACCACGGTTACAGTGCCAACTTCGCAAGCCAATCCGGCGCTGAAACCCGAGCACAGCCTGAACCTGGAGCTGTCGTACCAACTGACGCTGGACAACAGCGCGCATCAGCTGTCGCTGTTTCGCGATAAATACAGCGACATGATCCAGAGCGGTCAGTTCACGCTCAATCCCACCACTGTTTATCAAAGCTGTGTCCGCGGCGTCTGCAGCAAACAAAATGGCGCTGTGTACAGCATGCCGGTCAATATCGACTCTGCCGTGGTGCAAGGGATTGAACTGGAAGGCCACTGGCAGCCAGACGCTGCGTGGCGGCTGAACTGGGCCGCGACTTACCAGACCGGCGAAGAACAAAATGGTGAACCACTATTAAGTGTGATGCCATGGAGTGCCGTGCTCGGTGTTGGTTATCAGCTCAATGACGACGTGCGGCTGTTGCTGAATAACCGTTATCAGGCCGCCAAAAGCAGTTCGGACGCCTGGATCTATCACAGCAGTGGCACGCAAACGGCTGCCACGCCCTACCTCAGCAACAGTGCGCTCATCAGTGACCTGGCCCTGCAATGGCAATTACATGACCAGCTGGCGCTGACTGCCGGGGTATTTAATCTGTTGGATAAAGCGTACTACCGCTGGGAGCGGCTGCAATATGTCACGCAATCGGTCGGCGCTGTGCGGGGTGGTGTCAGTGGCGATGGCATCCGGCGTTATCTGGAATCTGGTCGATATGGCAAAGTCAGCCTGACTCTGAGCTTCTGATCGCACGACCAGAGGGTAACATCACAGGCAGGTCGCGGCACCCGCCTGTGCTTTATGGCGTTTTTTGCTGCGGCACCGCTCTGAGATGCTGCTGCAACTGCTGATACAATTCCAGATGATGCTTGCCCAATAACTGAACCTCCACTCGCTGCAGATAAGTCAACGCGGTCTGGCGATCCTGTAACTGACCATATAATTCAGCCAGACGCAGCAGATGGGTCGCCTGTTGCACGGCATCTACAGCGGGACGCATATAAGGCAATGATTTTTCATAATAATCTGCTGCCAGACCAAATTGTCCCATCAGCTGATAAGTGCGGGCCAGATTGCCGTAAGCGACAATAATTTTGCCATTTTGGCCGCTTGGCAAAATGGCATCCAACGCCAGCTTGCGGGAATAAGCGGCGGCGTCCAGTTGTCCCCTGGCATGTTGCACCAGTGCCTTATTGCTGTTTAGTTCAAAACCAAACACCGGATCTTTGCTTTTGCCAAAGCGCTGTTCCGCTGACAGCAGCAACGCCCAGGCCTTGTCAAACGCACCAAACACGGCTTGTAAATTAGCCAGTTCCAACATGCGCAAAGGGTCGGCAAACGCCTGATACATATCGGAAAGTTGAGCTGAAGCCAGATCGGCATAATGCCGGGCCTGCGTGATCCGGCCAAACGACTTCAACATTTTGGCATGGTAAAAATACAGCTGAGTGCGAAACACCGGCGGTAACGCAGGTTGTTGCAGCAGCTGTTCGGTTTGTTGTAACAAGGCGGCAAACTGATGTTTGTCGTACAGATAATCGAGCTGATACGAGGTCAGCTTAAACCACT
>JAXHNX010000045.1:0-20487 GCA_034519945.1 Rheinheimera sp. | reverse complement strand
TGCGTTCGATTTTTTCGCTGTCTTCGTCTGACACTTTCGGGTCGGCGGCCGACACCATGGCGTCGACTAAATCCAGCTTGATGATTTGGTCGGACAGCTTGGTTTTGCCGGCTTCCATCGGGCCACCCGAAACAAAAATCGCCGGAATATTCAGGCGCAGCGCGGCCATTAACATGCCCGGGGTGATTTTGTCGCAGTTGGAGATACAGACCATGGCGTCGGCGCAGTGGCCGTTCACCATATATTCCACTGAGTCGGCGATGATTTCGCGTGACGGCAGGCTGTACAACATGCCGCCGTGGCCCATCGCGATACCGTCGTCGATGGCGATGGTGTTGAATTCTTTGGCGATACCGCCGGCGGCTTCGATGGCTTCTGCCACCAACTTACCCAAATCGCGTAAATGCACGTGACCCGGTACGAACTGGGTAAATGAGTTCACCACGGCGATGATTGGTTTGCCGAAGTCGGTGTCTTTGACACCTGTGGCGCGCCATAAGGCACGGGCACCCGCCATATTGCGGCCTTCGGTGGTTGTGGCTGAACGTAATTTAGGCATGCAATTTACTCCTGCATTAACAAATTGAGTGATACGGCGCCAGTCTGTTGTTTACTTGGCAGATGCATGCGCCAGCATCGGGTTTTGGGTTCAGGGCCACTTGGTTGTAACGTCACTGCCTGTGGCAGTGATCATGCCGGGCGGTTATTGGATGCCCGTGCTGTTGTTTTTATGTGTCGCGATTTTCTGACTCCTTGCGGGCGGGGATAACCCGCTCCTACAGACACGCCGTCGAATTGGGCATCCCTGTAGGCTCCGCTGCGGGCGGGTTGAACCCCACCGCTACGTTCATTTCGATCTTATCGCTTCGCGCTCTTCGTGCCCGCCGCTTGGCACATCAATTCATACTGTATGCTGTCACGCCCGCAGTGCACCGGCTTCGGCCTGATGCAGCTCCAAATCCAGCACGTCGTAAAGCTTATTCAGCTGATTGACCAGCAGGCTAATGGGCTTGTCGCTGACCACGCTTAAGGTTATCAGTAAACCACTCACATCAGCCAGCGGCTTTAGTTCAAGGCCGGCTAAAGTAAAACCACGGTAGCGCGTGACCTGCAGTAAGCGTTCGACCGCGACTGCTTCGTGCCGGGTATGGATCGTCAACGTATGCGAGTTTGACGGGGTATGCTGATGGCTTTTGGCTGCGTTGCTCATGGTTATTCTTCCCACTGCGGTAAGTTGGTCATCATGTCGTGGTTGGCGGCACCTGGTGGTACTAATGGCCAGACGTTGTCCGTTTCGTCGATGCGTACGTGTAATAAATAAGGCCCAGGCCAGCTGAACATGGCGTCTAAGGCTGACCCCACTTCGTCTTTGTGGCTGATGCTGTGGCCGGGAATGGCAAAAGCGGCGGCCAACGAGACAAAATCCGGGTTGTCAGATAAATCGGTTTCGCTGTAGCGGCCGGCGAAAAACAGCTGTTGCCATTGTTTCACCATGCCAAGGCGCTGGTTGTCGATCACGACGATTTTGACCGGCAGGCGGAAGCGTTTGATGGTGGCCAGTTCCTGCACGTTCATCATAAAAGAGCCGTCGCCGGTCACCAGCACGCTGGTGTCCTGTGGCCGCGAGATTTTGGCGCCAATCGCCGCTGGCAAGCCAAAGCCCATAGTGCCGAGGCCGCCGCTGGATAAATGATTGCGTGGTGAGTTAAAGCGCATATGCTGCGCCACCCACATTTGGTGCTGGCCGACGTCGCAGCTCACGACAGAGTTGTCTGGCATGCGTTCGCTTAACTGCTTCAGCAATAATGGCGCGTAGATGCGCTCGCCCGGATGGTCGTAGCGCCAGCCGTGCTGAGCTTTCAGCGCGGCGCAATGCGCCTGCCAAGTGCTGTAATCACCAGGGACTGTCATTGCGGGCTCTGTCATTGCAGGTAAAAGGGCTTTTAAATCACCTAACATCGCAACATCAGCCAGACGTAACTTGTTGATTTCGGCCGGGTCGATATCGATATGAATGACTTTGGCATCGGGCGCGAATTTCTTTAAGTTGCCGGTGACCCGGTCATCAAAACGCGCACCTAAACAGATCAGCAGATCAGTTTGTTGTACGGCGATATTGGCCGCCTGCGTGCCATGCATGCCGAGCATGCCCAAGTACAGTGGATTGGCTTTTTCTACCGATCCCATCGCTTTTAATGTGGTCACCGACGGCATACCAGTGGCAGTTAAAAAGGCGTTTAATTCCGGCAAGGCGTCGGCCATATGCACACCGCCGCCGATGTAAGCCATCGGTTTTGCCGCTTGTTGCAGCAAGGTGCGGGCGGCAGCGATTTGACTGGCCAGCGCGCTCAAATCAGCAGCCACCGCGCTGTGGCTTAAATGCAGCGGCTGGTAATCCACTTGCGCTAACTGCACGTCTTTTGGGATATCAACCAGCACCGGGCCGGGGCGGCCGCTTTGCGCCAGCACAAAGGCTTCGCGCAGTGTGTCGGCCAAATCGGCCACGTCGCGTACATAAAAACTGTGTTTGGTGCAGGTCAGGCTCAGGCCTAACACGTCCACTTCCTGGAAGGCATCGGTGCCGGCGACCGCTTGCGACACCTGGCCCGTGATGGCAACAACTGGTACAGAATCGAGCAGCGCGTCCGCTAAGGCGGTGATGAGGTTGGTGGCGCCTGGGCCTGAAGTGGCCAGGCATACGCCGGTCTGACCGCTGGCGCGGGCATAACCGATAGCGCTGAAACCGCCGCCTTGCTCGTGACGGCAGAGGTAGTGTTTGACCGGGCTTTGGTACAGCGCGTCGTAGATCGGCATAATTGCCCCGCCCGGATAACCGAACACGGAATGCACACCGTGCTCTGTTAATAATTTCACTACCAATTCTGCGCCTGTCATACCCGTATCCTCTGTCTGTCCGGCCTGTGCCGGCTGTAGTCGTTCTGCTAATCCGCCAATTCCCGCCGCCTGTTTTTTTTCACAGGCCCAGAAAGCACAAAACCCCCGGACCTTGCGGTGCGGGGGTTTTGTTGGAATCTGATTATTTTACGGTCTCAGTCCCAAACAGCAGCCCCCGCGGCGACTAATAATCACCACGTTTACGAGGACCACAATAATGTTCAGGATGGTTGTTTTACGCATAATGTTTGTAGCAATAACTCTGTTGGTTATATGTCTGAAAACGGCTATGGCGCTTGTTCATAGCAAAACGCTATTAGAAATAGCCGTCTGCACGGCCTAAGTCAACAGTTATTTTCCGTTTCAGCAAAATCAGCCATCAAAACGGCCGTGGATTAACATTTGTACAGGGCTTGGCGACAGAATCAACAAGGCCGGCGGCTTGGCAGTGTGGCTACAGATTGGGTAGACTCCAGTCATGCCGGCGCTGCCGTAACATCAGGTGCTATGGACCAACTCGAGCTGTTTGACTTACCCAACCCCTGTATCGGGGTCTGCACCAGCAATAACCGCGGTTATTGCGTCGGTTGTCTGCGCTCGCGGGATGAAAGGTTCGACTGGCACAATAAACCAGTGGCCGAACGCGCCCGCATTCTGAAGTTACTGGAACAACGCCGTATCCGCCGTGACGCAGCACGCCTCTCCGGTAAACCTGACAGTAACCTCGAAGCCGACCAGCCACCTTCCACGCCGGATTTATTTGGCTTCTGAGCCCATTGCAGGCTGCACCCGCTACTCCACCAGCAACGGAAAACGTAATTCAAAAGTGGTTCCCAGGCCTTCCTGACTGCTGAAACTAATCTGCCCGCCCATATATTCCACTAGTTTTTTGCTGATCGACAAGCCGAGACCGGTGCCGGGATGATTGTGATCAGGCTGCTGGTCCAGCTGCACAAAGGGCTCAAAAATTCTATGCTGTTGGACAGCCGGAATACCACAACCCTGGTCCTGCACACCGATAATCAGCTGATGGTCCTCGCAGCGCGCCCACATCATCACGATACTGTGCTTGGGCGAAAACTTCACCGCGTTTGAAAGCAAATTGGCGACCACCTGTTGCAGCCGATCCGGATCCAGATTCACCACCGCATGCGGCGCCTGGTCGTTAAATAAGATCTTGGAGCCAAACTCCTGCGCATACCCTTGCAGATTCTGCGCACAGGCACGCAGCAGCTGACTGGCATCGACCGGGATCGCTGTCACTTCCAGTTTGCCTTGTTCAATTTTTTGCAGATCAAGTAAGTCGTTGACTAAAAACAACAAACGATCAGAGTTCTGCTGACAAATCCGTGCCATCTCTTCAGCGCGTTTTGGAATATCGCCCAAAGCACCGCCCATAATTAAGCCAATACTGGCACGGATCGCCGTCAATGGTGTACGCAGTTCATGACTGACATTGGCGATAAATTCATTTTTATGCTGTTCGGCCAGTGCCTGCCGGCTGACATCTTCAAACACAGTGATGCCATAACCAATCTGCCCATCTTCGCGATAACCGGGCCAACCCCAGCAGCGCACTACCGTCTCGCCCTGGCTGGTTTGTAGGGTCGCGGCATCGATAAAGTGATTTTCACCGCGCAGCGCGGCCGCTGCCGGCAACTGACTGGCGCGCAGCGGTGCGCCGGTGTTTTTATCGCGTAAATGCGCCAACAGCTGCATCGGCACACCGGCTTGGGGCGCACTAGCCTGGCTGTCTTGGCCAAATAAACGGCGAACGGCATGGTTTTGGTAATAAACTTTCTGTTCTAAATCAACCACCTCAAGCGCCAGCGGCAAGTCATCCAGCCACTGCCGGTATTGATGCTGCGTCACCGCCATCAGTTTTTGCTGTTGCGCCTGCACAGCGCGATGCAGAATAAATACCATCATCACCGCGGTCAGTAAAAAATTCAGCCAGGAACTGACCCCTTGCATGTAGAGATCGAGGTTGGTTTGGCTGTGTAGCAATCCGGTGCTGTAACCGACAAAATTCGCCAGAAAAATGGCCAATGCCAGGGCACAGACCAGATACATAGTGCGGGTCGAGTACAAAAAACCCGTGATGAGACAGCCGCAAATCAGCCAGAAAGTACCGTTCGCTGCCAAACCAAAACTGAACAAACCACCCGCGCCCAACACCAGCATTACGGTGACAATTAAAAAACCTTTGAATTGCAGCGGTAAACGATGCCGGTATAACCCGGTAAAGATCACGATAGCACCAACGCTCAGGTGGACCAGATATAGATTCAACCAGCCGGTGTGAAAAATTCGCAACAAGGACACTGGCAACACCACGGCGGTCAGGATTAATAAATCCCGCCATAACGAGTCAAGAAACTGACCAGTAATTTGCAATTTTTGCTGTTGTAACCAGGAAGGTGATTTGGACTGCTGCAAGATTAGAGTTCGCTTATAAATGACTGCTGCAAACTTAAAGGTAGATCGCCGCAGCCAGATTGCCAGCGAAACCAACAAAGTCGCCAAAGATATCAACAAGAAGGGGCGCCCGGCCCTTTAAAAAGTCCACAATGACTGCACAACCACACCAAACAGGGTGGGACCAACATCAGTCACAGCGGACCGGGGGACTTGCTCGGAACCAGGGCGCCAAACACTGGAAATAGCAGCGGTGCGATTGAACCGCTGCCGGATGATTAGTTAAACCAGCTGCGCAGCTGCCAGGCCGCCAGTTGTGTGGCTGTCAGCTGCGGCTTCGTTCCAACCATTTTGCAGGCTGCTGTCCTGCAGTAATTCGGCCGGTACCGCCTGTGGCTCTGCCGATCAGATTCAGCAACACAACGGTCTTTTTCCCTGCCAGTTCGCGGCTGATTTGCAGCAGTTTGCCGCCATTCAGCGCTTTGGCTTCATAGCTGCCGGCAACGCCAAATTCAGCGCGTTGTTGTTTTTGCGCGATGAGGAATTTGTACAAAGACCACAGCGATTTGGCGTCTTGTTGCTGATCAGCCACTGTCACTTTGGCAGCTTGCTGGGCCTGTAAAAACGGCGTCCACCAGCTGGTTTCACGCTGTGGCGGGAACAGTTGGTCCGATTGCACCCAGGCGTTGGCGGCTGTGGTGAAACCAGCTTGTGGGCTTTGGTCCCACAGCATCGGCGCGCGGCGCTGAATATGTTCGGCATCTGAGGCCTGATTCAGGCCAATTTCTTCACCGTAATACAGATAAGTGCTGCCGGGGGATGTCAGCAACATCGCCGCTGCCAGCTTGGCTTTGGCCAAATCGCCCTGTAACTGCCAGCCCAGACGCGGTTGGTCATGGTTGGTTAAAAACGGGCTGAAATAACCCATAGGGACACCGGCGGCTTTGCGCGCGTTGAAATTGGCCTGCAACAGCTGTTCGGTTGCGCTGGCAGCGTTACTATTCATAGTGCCAAATTCGGCTTTGACCCCGCCGTTGCCTTGCAGCAATGCCAGCACTTTGTAGCCAAATTCAAAATCAAAACCGGCGTCCAGTGCTTTGCCATCACCGGCGTATTTGGCGGCGACCGGCAAATCTGCCCAGGCTTCACCGACCAGCATCGCATCCGGTTGCACCGACTTGACGTATTGAGTGAAATCTTTCCAGTATTCAATGGTTTCCGATTGGTATCAGCCTGACCGTCTGGTCCAGTTTCAATGGCATAACGCACCGCATCTAAGCGAAAGCCAGCCACGCCTAAATCCAGCCAGTATTTGGCCATTTTTTTCATTTCGGCGACCACATCCGGATGGGTCAGATTCAGATCCGGCTGTGACGCGCCAAAAGCGGCGTAATAATATTCTTTGCGGCCTTCATGATAATGCCAGACCACTTTCGGGTCGGTTTTGCTGGCATCCCAGGCCGGGCCCCAGCCGTCGGTTGGCAGGTCTTTGCGCCAGATAAAATAGTCTTTGTAAGGCGCTTCCCCGGCGGCAGAGCGTTTAAACCAGTCGTGTTGGTCAGAGATATGGTTGATGACTAAGTCGAGGATAATGCGGATGTTTTTAGCTTTGGCTGCGTCAATCAGCGCTTTGAAGTCCTGCTGGCTGCCGTAGTCGGTTTCGACCTGATAAAACTCGGTAAAGTCATAACCGTGATAACTCGGCGCTTCGAACATCGGCGTCAGCCATAAAGCGTTGACGCCTAAATCAGCTAAATACGGTAGCTTTTGCGCAATGCCATTAAAATCGCCGGTGCCATCGCCGTTACTGTCGGCAAAACTGCGTGGCCAAATCTGGTAAAACACCGCGTCCTGCCACCAAGGCTTGGCTGGAGAGGTTGCGGCAACCGAAGCAACACTGGCTACAGGTTCAGCTTTTATTTGAGTGGCGTCCGGCGCCGGATCACACGCCGATAACGACGCCGACAACAAAGCCGCCAGCACCAAAGGAAAAGCGCGGCGACACTTCGCAGCAACAGGAGATAACGCAGTACGTAAAAATGGGGTTGCCATCGGCGGCTCCGGTGAAGAAAGACCGCCTCAGCTTAGACGAAGAACAGCAGCGCCGAACAGCACCGCTTTGGTGCAAATGCACTGCATACGATTGCAGCAGTGCTTGCAGGTCTTTATCAATCGAACAACATCAATGGCCAGTCAGGCGTTTACCAAAGGAAATGGCATAGGCGGCCGAACGCATCGCCAAAATCGGGTCTGCGCTTGGGCTAATGCCAGCGCTCAGCACATTGGGGTCAAAGTTGATGTTATCGCAGGCATTGTCACCCTGACTGCGCAGCGTTACTGTGCCGGCTTGCAGCGTTTTGCGCGACGCCGGCCACTGCACCGACGGGTCCAGCAAGTTATCACCAGCCTCAGCCAGCACCAGCTCTAATTTAAACTGCACCGGGCCTTGTTTCAGCCGTTCCGCCAGCCGCTGCTGCAGGAATTCCGTCGGTTTTGCGGCGATTTCGGCGGCAGTTAAGCCTTTGACGCCATCAACCGGCTGCAGCTGCCAGCGCACGGCCTGTTGCTGGCTGGTTTTATTACTCAGCATAAAACTGTGCAGGCCAAAATAAGGCGTGCTGGCATAACTGGCCGGCGGTGCGGTGTCCGCCAGATATTTCGCCTGCGCCTGTGTATCTGGATGTGCCGCGCGATATGCGGCGACTTTTGCCATGTCTGGTTTGCCGTCAGCGCCCGGGATCAGCGTTTTTAACAGACCGAGAAAAGACTCCGGATCTTTAGCACCAAACATCGGCGTCGATAGCAGCGCGAAATGCTGCAATTCGCCGTTATTAAGCTTGATTTGCAACGCCAGCCCACGCGGTGAACGGCTGTTTTCCGCAGCCTTTGGATTGCCGCCGGCCATCGAAAACCGACCCAGCAGCGGATAAGTGTCACCACTGAACAGCGCGGAACTGCTGTATGTTTGTATGGCAGCAGTGCCCTGAAAGTCTCCGCCAATACAAAACCCTTTGGCGTGGCCTTTTCGTGCCCCCGGGTGTTCACCAAAAATTTTGGCAAAGGTATCAATAAATTCTGGTGCGGTGGCAGGTTCGGCAGCGACAGGGAATACCAGGCTCGATAGTGTGAAAATTAACGCGGGTTTTAACAGGCTCATGACTCTTCCTTCGGCAACATAGCAGCATTGTATGTAGCCCAATGGACCGGTCTTTTGTGGATTTATATGCAAGGACTGCGGTCAACCGCTGAATATCAGAGATGACAGCCCGCAAGATCCGTTGCGGGCGTTGAGCATGGCATCAGCGGCTTATTTTCCGTAGCACCTGCCGTAAACTGGAAAAACGCGGTTTATCGGTTTTTTTCCGGATATTCAGTGCCGGATGCCAGGCATTCAGTGCCAGACTTATCCGGGTTTGTTGACCCAGATAAGGGTTTACCCGGTGACCCAGCCAGCTTGGGAAAATATACATATCACCGTCTTGGGGCGTCACAGCGAAACTTTGCTCGCGTAATGGCGCCGGGCTATGAATATTCAGCGGGCAGCTTTGTTGATTAATAAATACCGTTTCGCCGCCAACACCGGTGCCGCCACAACGCAAATAATAAAATGCACTGACGACGACACCGCTGCGGAAATGATCATGCGCTTTATTAAAATGACCGGTTTCATTGCAATTCGCCCAAATTTCCATTTGCCATAAAGTCGGGTCCAGCGGGCTGTCCAGCGCGAAAAATTGTTGTGCCCAGGCTGACAAATGGGCCGGGATCGCCCGGACAAACTCGCGGATCGCCGGTTCGTTTCGCTCTTGCAGCACCGAAGGTGAATGCCAGCCGCCGACATTGGTTTTACTGACTGAAGGTAACTGGTCCCGCAATGCCAGCACTTCAGTAATCAGCGCTTCATTTAAACTCTGTGCCTGTGGCCAGGTCACTTTGAGCACCTGGCTCGGAAACAACTGCAGTAACTGATACATGTTTGCGCTAATATTCAAAGGATCTGTCACGATTTTATCAACTGTTGCAGTGCCGCGCCAATGGACTCCGCAACCTTTTTTTAATGCTTAATTACTGAATCAATTAAGCTTATTCTGCAACCATCAGGCCTCTGTTAAACTGCGGTCACTGATTTTGTTTTAGGTCACCGTCGCCCTGATGCAACTGCTGAATCTCCTCGCATGCCCTGACCTTATTCCGACCATCGCGCAATGGCATTTTTGCGAATGGCATGCCTTGTTCCCGCATAAAACGGTGGAAGATTTTGCCGCCGACTTACGCGAATCGCTACAGCGCGAACATATTCCGCAAACCTGGGTATTGCTGGATGAGCAGGGCGAAGCAGCCGGCACCGCGTCGTTATTGCTGTCGGATATGACCACCAATCAGGATTTAAGCCCTTGGCTTGCCAATATTTACATTCATCCGCTGCAACGCGGCAAAGGTTTAGGCAAACAAGTGGTGCTGCATGTGATGAATGAAGCGCGTCAGCGCGGGCTCAGTCAGCTGTATCTGTTCACCGAAGATCAGCAGGCCTTTTACGAAAAACTGGGCTGGGAGCTGCATCACCGCGAGTTCTACGAGAACCATTGGGTCGCGGTGATGCAATACGATTTTTTCTGAGCAGGCTTAAGCCCGCTGATAATGATAGGCGTAATACACCACCGGGATCACCACCAGCGTTAACACCGTCGACACGCCTAAACCGGCTATCAGCGCCACCGCCAAACCACCAAAGATCGGGTCGTCCAGGATAAACATCGCACCCAACATCGCTGCCAGCGCCGTCAGGATAATAGGCCGCGCCCGTATCGCAGAGGCATGCACCACCGCCTGTTCCAGTGCGACACCGGCCGCGGTTTGTTGCTGAATCGCATCGACCAGTAAAATCGAGTTGCGCACAATAATCCCAGCCAGTGCAATCATGCCAATCATCGACGTCGCCGTGAACTGCACACCCAGCAGCCAGTGGCCCGGCATAATACCGATGATAGTGAGCGGAATTGGCGCCATGATCATCAGCGGCACGCCGTAGGATTTAAACTGCGCCACCACCAGCAGGTAAATCATGATCAGGCCGACGCCATAAGCAATGCCCATGTCGCGGAAGGTCTCAAAAGTGATTTGCCACTCGCCGTCCCATTTGATGCTGATGTGGTCAGTATCCGTTGGCACACTGAATAGTTGTTGCGGCATGGCCGTTTCACCCTGCGACAATGCGGCTTTTACATCCAGCATGCCGTACAGCGGGCTGTCCGGGCCACCGGCCAAATCGGCCGTGACAAACACCACTGGCCGTAAGTCTTTGCGATAAATCGTGTTTTCTCTTGTAGTTTCAACTTTGCGCGTCAGCTCCGACAACGCAATCAGCTGACCGGTTTGGCTGACTACCGGCAACTGTCCGAGCGCAGCCCAATTGGCCAGCACGCCTTCGCCCAGTTGCAGCTCAACCGGCGTCAGCTGGCGCTTATGTTCGTCGCGGACAAAAGTCGCGGTATGACCGGCCACCGCCATTTGCAGGGTTTGATTAATCGCATCGACCGACACGCCAAGCAACGCGGCTTTTTGCTGGTCCGCCACAAGCTGCCAGCGCGGTTGCGGCGCTTCAACCGTGCTGTCGATATCCACCAGCAGCGGCGTTTTGGCAAACTGCTGCTGCAGCTGCTTGGCGGCTTGAAGTTGCGCCGGATAATCCGGGCCATAGACTTCAGCCACTAAAGGCGCCATCACCGGCGGGCCAGGCGGCACTTCCACCAGCTTGATGCTGGCGCCGGTGCTTTGTTCGAGTTTGCTCAGCAGTGGCCGCACCCGCAGTGCAATCGCATGGCTTTGCTCGTCACGTTGATGGCGGTCTTGCAAATTAACCTGCACATCGCCCTGCCAGGGCAGCTGGCGCAGATAATATTGCCGCACCAGGCCATTAAAATTCATCGGCGCAGCAGTGCCGGCATACGTCTGTAAATGCGTGACTTCCGGTAAGGTCAAAAGCGCCTGACTCACCTGATTCAGCACCGCCTGCGTGTGCTCCAGCGTGCTGCCTTCGGGTAAATCCACCACCAGCTGAAATTCGGATTTATTATCAAACGGCAGCATTTTCAGTACCACCTGCTGGCTGGTGACCAGCAGCACCGACATGGTGATAGCGGCCAGCAAACCAACCAGTAACTTGACCCGGTTACTACGGCCAGCGCGGGCCCGCAGCATCGGTTGCATCAGGCGGCGGAAGAACTGCTCGAGTTTTTCGTCCTGCGTATGATGAGCGCCGGCCGCTGGCGTACGATGCGCGAACATTTTCAGGAATAACCAGGGCGTAAAAATAAAGGCGACCAATAAGCTCAGCAGCATACCCATGCTGGCGTTCAGTGGAATTGGACTCATATAAGGCCCCATCAGGCCGCTGACAAAAGCCATCGGCAGTAAAGCCGCAATGACCGTGAAAGTCGCCAGAATAGTCGGGCTACCGACTTCTTCAACTGCCAGCGGCACCGCTTCAGATAACGGTTTTCCACCCAATAACCAGTGCCGGTGCAGGTTTTCGACCACCACAATGGCGTCATCAACCAAAATGCCAATCGAGAAAATCAGCGCAAACAACGACACGCGGTTTAAGGTAAATCCATAAGCCCAGGACGCGAATAACGTCAGCGCCAGCGTGATCACCACAGCGGCACCAACGACAATCGCTTCACGTTTGCCGAGCGCGAGACCTACCAGTAACACCACTGATGCGGTGGCAAAAATCAGCTTGTGAATAAGCGTATCGGCTTTGTCTTTGGCCGTGACGCCGTAATCGCGGCTGATGCTGAGTTCGATATCGCGGCTCAAATAACTCTGTTGCAGCTGTGCCAGCTTGTCCTGCAAAGCGGCCGTGACATCTACCGCATTAAACCCCGGTTGTTTCGCCACAACCACAGTGACGGCGGTCGAGCTCAGAGCCTGGCCCGCCGTACCCGCCGGCTGCAAATGCTGCACATAAGTGTCAGGCTCGGCCACACCATGACTGATGTCGGCGACGTCGCGTAAGTAAACCGGCAACAACTCGCCTTTTGCACCGCTACGCACGGCGACCACCAACTGCGCAACTTCATCGGCATTAGTTAAAAAGCTGCCGCTTTCCAGCTGTACCAGCTGTTGTGGTGCCAGCATCGCCTGACTGCTGCGCACAGTGCCGGCTTGTTGCAGCGCCTGACTTAATTGCGGTAACGACAGCTGATAAGCGCTTAACCGCGCCGGGTCCAGCCGCACGCTAACCTGTTCCGCCTGCCGGCCTATGGTGTAAATATCGCGGCTGCCCGGCACTTGCTGCAGCTGCTCTTCCAGCAGATTGGCGGCGGCTTGTAATTCAGCGCGGCCCAGCTGCGGGTTTTTGCTCCACAAAGTCACGGCAAACACCGGCACATCATCGATGCCTTTGGGTTTAATCAGCACTGGGCCAATATTGGCCGCTGCGGGTTGCCAGTCGGCTTTGGCATAAAAAGCGTTATACAAGCGCACTAAAGCGTCGGTACGTTTTTCGCCGACCTCAAACTGCACGGTTAATACAGTGCGGCCCGGTTCTGACACTGAATACACATGTTTGACGCCGGCAATTTCGGCGATGATTTTCTCGGCCGGCACCGCGACTTGCTGCTCAACCATCGCAGCTGAAGCGCCCGGATAAGCGACAAACACGTTGGCGAATGTCACTTCAATCTGCGGTTCTTCTTCGCGCGGCGTGACCAGCACCGCAAACAGCCCCAGCAACAAACTGACCAGCGCCAGCAATGGCGTGATCTGATTTTGCTTAAAGGCTGCCGCTAAACGGCCGGAGATGCCAAGCTGCATTATTGTGACTCCTGCGCGGTGCTGACTTGTTGCAACAGCGCTTTGGCATCCAGCGCTATCTTTTGCCCGGCACTTAAACCTGATAACACTTGATACTGCTGATTTTGTTGCTGATCACTGCGTCGTAACACCCGCACCGGTTGTAACTGCGGCCGGGATGGCTGCTGCAGATAAACCATCGCCACTTCGCCACGCCATAACACGGCGCTGGCCGGGATCAATAATTGCGGCTCGCTGCCGGTTTGCAGTTTCAGTTTGGTCCAACTGCCCGGATACAGCTGCTGCGCGCTGTAATCGGCCACCGGTAATTTCAGCCGCAGTAGAAAACTATGGCTTTGCGCATTGCCCTGCGGCGCAATGGTCAGATCCGGCGCGCCCAGACTAAGCTGACTGCCATTGACCAGTTGCAGCTCAGCCGCGTTGCTTTGCCGGGCAGCCTGTAATTGTTGTTGCGGTAACTGCGCGGTTAAACGTAGGTGTTCCAGACTCAGGCCGACTAACAACGGCTTACCGACCGTCGCCAGTTCACCCAGCTCGACCAGCCGCTGCTGCAAAATACCACTGTAGGGCGCACGTACCACCGTTTGCTCCAGCTGCTCTTTCGCAGCACTGGCAGCGGCACTGGCTTGTTGTTGCCGCGCTTTGGCGGCATTAAAGTTGGCTTGCGCTAAATCCAGCGCCGCTTTGGCCACTAAGCCCTGCTGATGAATTTGCTGCACCCGCTTCAGCTCTTTGTCCTGCTCGGTAAAACGCACCTGCGCTTCGCTGAGCGCGGCTTCTGCCTGCGCCAGCCGGGCTTTTTGTTCGGTATCAGTAAAGCGCACCACCACAGCGCCCTGTGGCACCAGGTCGTTCACATCAAATGGTAATTCGATAATACGACCCGAGGTTTGAGCGGAAATAGTCGATTGCGCCACCGCTTCAACCAACGCCGGCAATTCCAGCCAGACCGGCTGCTGTTGCGGCGTCAGCGTAAACCACTCGGATGCGCTGGCAGTCACAGGCTGCAGCGCAATAACCAGCGTGGTGAAAAGTGCTGCGACTGACGCGCTCAGCTGCTGTCCCAGTTCTTTCATCTGCATAGTGCCTCCCAATGTATTGCGTTGCTGCTGTGAGCATCCACGCTGGTGCCTGGCATAGTTACAGACAAGTTTCCCGGAAAAGCTCCGCGCCAGCAGGGACAGTATAGTGATCATGATTTGCATTAGATAAATTTAATATAAGTATATATTAGAAAATTCTAATTAGAAAGTGCCGGCATTCAGACGCAAGCGGTGGCGTGGTCGTCAGCACAGGATGTAACTCGCTAGTGGATGATGCAAGAACAGCAGACAGGCGCGCAAAGTATTTAACCCTGACGCTTAGTCAGGGTTAAATACTTAAATTAGATCAATTGAATAAGGCAACTTCTTCAGCCGTCAGGTGACGATATTCACCTTCTGCCAGACTGGCATCCAGCGTCAGCGGACCGACACGTTCGCGGTGCAGCCGCACCACTTTATTGCCAAGGGCAGCAAACATCCGTTTGACCTGATGGTAACGGCCTTCGTGGATGGTGAGCAGGCATTCGGTTGGACTGATAATTTCCAGCTGCGCCGGTTTAGTCAGATCTTTTTCGCCGCGCAGCATCACGCCTTCAGCAAACTGGGCAATGGCGCTGTCTTCGACCGGATCGGCCAACCAGGCGCGATAGGTCTTAGCGCACTGATGTTTCGGGCTGCTGATTTTATGCGACCACTGGCCATCATCGGTGATCAGCAGCAAGCCTGTAGTATCTAAATCCAACCGGCCCACTGTATGCAGTTTTTCGGCATTCGGTTCGTCCAGCAGCACAAAAACGGTGTTGTGATCGGGGTCGTCCGTAGAGCAAACATACCCGGCGGGTTTATGTAGCAGGATATAACGCGGGCCGGTTGGCGTCAGTGGCGCACCATCGTGTTGCACGCGGTCGGTGTCTTTGACCTGCTGCGACGGCTGTTTACATAACACGCCGTTGAGTAAAATCTCACCCTGTCTTATTAGTTTGCCGGCCTGACTGCGCGTCAGTCCGGTGCAATCACAGACAAATTTATCTAAACGCATTGGTATATAGTCCATGACGGTGGGGGCGACAGTGTACTGAGGCGATCACGCGCCTGCAAGCTGCGGCAGGCTGCCATTACAGCGGTTTTAAGCCGTACAGGCTGAGCCGATCCAGCCAATATTTCTGCAATGTCAGTCGCTGCAATGCCTGTTCAAACTGCGGATATAGCTGCTGATAATCCCGGGTGAACAGCATTTGACGGCGATAAGCCGGATACGGCTGGCCGGTAATTTTCAGCTTACCGAGATATTGGGTTTGCCGGCCGTAATATAAAAAGCTGGAGCGGGTGATCACTACATGCTCCAGCTGTTTTTCCAGCAAGCGCGCCAGATTTTCTTTATCCGCATCGGCATCAATGCGCTGCACTTTGCCCTCAGCAATCAATTCATTCAGACCCGGATAGCTATAACCGCGGATCGTGCCAATCCGGCTACCGGTTAGTTCAGTCAACTGCTGGATTTTATGGGCATGTTGATAGGGCGAGACAAAAACTTCGCGATCGCTGAATAAAGTGCCGGACCACAGATAAGGCTCTGCATCTGCCTCAAACCAGGCCGGATTGGTCCACAAGGCAATGGTCGGCAACCGTGCCGCCAGCCGCTGATTCAGTTCAGGCCGGCTAATTAACTGCAGATTAAGCTGATACTGATCACCCAGTTCCTGCTGTAGTGCGCGGATCAGATCATAATTCAGTCCGGTTTCATTCTCCGCGTTGATCACAAATGGGGGCGCATTGTGATATGCATACAAAGTCACTGGCGTCACGGCGGATGCCGGGGCCAGCCAGCACCAGAGAATAAACCAACACCAATACCGCATGCACTGCCACTCCACTGGACTCCCGGTTTTAACCTTAGCTGTCATCCGATGGATACGCCAGCCAGCCAAATGTTGCTGATTTGTAATAAATGAAAACCGGACAAACTGGTCCAACCCTGCATTGGCGCCATCTGCCGCAGAAAACAATGACCTGCGGCATTGCTAACCTGTTGCTAACCGCAGCGCGGCTTTTCTCAGCGTTTTTTGGTTGCAATTACCCCGCGCTTTCCTCTACATTGCTGCTGCCTCTGTCTGACTTCTGCGCAACAGCAGGACCGGGGTTGCCTGCCAACCTACATAATTATTAAAACGAATGATTCACCGACGAGAACATCATGACTGATCAATTAACCGCCCGGGGCAACTGGGGCTCACGCATCGGCTTTATTCTGGCCGCTGCAGGCTCTGCAGTAGGTCTGGGTGCAATCTGGAAATTCCCTTATGTCGCGGGCGCCAATGGCGGCGGCGTGTTTTTGCTGGTGTACCTGGCTTGTGTGTTTTCGGTTGGCGTCGTGATGATGCTGGCGGAAATGATGATTGGCCGCAGCGCCAAAAAATCAGCCACTTCGGCTTACCGGGTGCTGGGCCAAGGCAAATGGCACTGGGCAGGCTGGATCTCAGTGCTCTGTGTTTACTTAATTCTTGGCTTCTATTGCGTGGTTGGTGGCTGGACCATTGCCTATATTGTCGAAGCAGTCAAAGGTGACATCCTGACCACTGATGCCAAGGTGTTGAGTGATACCTTCACCAACTTTATTGCCAACCCGACGACCGCACTGATTTATACGGCCGGTTTTATGAGCATTACCGCCCTGATCGTCGTCGCCGGTGTGCAATCAGGCATTGAGCGAATCTGTAAGGTATTGATGCCGGTGCTGTTTGCCCTGATGTTGTTCCTGGTTTACCGCAGTCTGAGTCTGCCTGGCGCTATTGAGGGCGTGATGTATTTTATTACACCGGACTGGAGCAAACTGTCGATCAAGATGGTATTGGATGCATTGGGTCTTGCGGTGTTTTCGCTGTCGGTCGGTGCCGGCCTGATGATCGCGTACGGTTCTTATCTGAGTGAAGAAACCAAAATTGTTAACGCCGGATTGTGGATTGCAGGCCTCGCCACTATGGCATCTGTACTGGCTGGTCTGATGATTCTGCCAGCGGTATTTGCCTTCCATGTCGACCCTGCCGCAGGCCCGGGTCTGACCTTTATTACGATGCCGGCGCTGTTTGCGCAAATGGCTGGTGGCCAGTTACTGGCGTTGGTGTTTTTCTCGTTGTTGCTGTTTGCTGCTGTGACTTCATCGATTTCAATTCTGGAGCCGGCAGTCGCGTTCCTGATTGATGAATATGCGCTGGCGCGCCGCACAGCGACTCTGATCGTGGCAGTGTCGAACTATGTGATTCTGGGTGTACCTGCCGCACTGTCGTTTGGCAGCATGGCCGAAAGCATGAAAGTCTTTGGCAAAACGCCGTTTGACCTGATGGATTTTGTCGCCTCGAATCTGCTGATGCCGCTGGGCGGGATGTTTGCCGCCGTCTTTGTCGGCTGGGCAATTTGGCACAAAATCAAGCCAATCCTGCAGGACGAAATGCACAAACACGTGCTGACCGGTTACCGCCTGCTGGCTGCCGTCGTCGCGCCATTGCTGATTGCGATTGTGGCCTATATGACGATTAAAGGCTGATGCTGCGAAATACAGCTTAACACCGTTAGAGCAAAACCTGCCTGCTGCCCGCCGGCAGGTTTTTTTATTTAAGATTGCAAGACAGGTGATGTCACCAACTAACTGATGAAGGATCAACAGTGAAAAAAGCCGGTTTAATCTTTCTGGCAGGCGCGCTCAGCGGCGCGTTGTTGATGCAACAAGTGATGACAGCACAGCCTGCAGCTTTGGCGAATCATCGCCAGATCGCAGCGCCCGTCGTCCAGACAGAACCGGCAGCGCCAATCACACAAGCAGCCCCTATCGTGCGCCAGTCTGCACCGCCTGAACACTCTAATCACGCTGAAAAGGCTCATCAGGCAAGCGCAGCCACTTTAGATACGTCAGCGCGTTTTAACGCAAGCGCGATGCAGCTGTCCCACATTGCCGATCACCGTGAATGGTTGGACAGTTTCACTGGCAACCTCAACGCGGAAGCTGGTGCAACCAAAGACCAGCTGAGCCAAATCGCTGAGACTATGGTCAATCAGACAGGATTTTATTATCAGACCGGTTGCAATGCCCAATTCTGCGCCTTGCTGGCAGAAGGTTTTACTGACAAAGCCCAGGCGGAAGAAGTGCTGGCAAAGCTAATGCAGGCGGAGCAATTGCCCAAATTTAAGTTTTATCATGTTGCAGAGAATGAAGCTGGCGTGGCACTGCGTTTCAGTATTCCGATCAACCGCGACTACCAACCGACGCTTGCTGACCTTAAAGTTTTTATCAAATAACCTTTGAAACGCTTTCGTCGTAATCACTGCAACGTCATCAGGCCAACGAAATCTGTTCAAATGTCGGTTTTTTTCACCGGTTTGGTTGCGGCAGGTCCTGACAGCGCTTTGCTCGATTTGCCCGGATGCAGGTATTTGTCTTTCGGCGCAAAAGCACTGGGCATCACTTCAATGCCGAGTTTACGGCCCAGTTTGACGATCAGCGGAATCGTGATAGGCGCAAACGGCAGAATGGCGAAAACGCCAAGGCCGGTGGCGCGCAGTACGTCGGCCAGCTGGGAATTCGCTTGTTGCAATTCTGCTTTACTGACCTGACCGGTCACATATTGCTGATAAATGCGCAGCATCTGCTTGGTTTCAGCTTTTTCCTGCGACAACGCACATTGCAGCCGGATCATGCCAAAGCGGATCCGCATCATACTTTTGCGACGTTGTAACCGGAGCACACGCAAAGGCGCTTTATGCAGATGACGTAACAGTCTCATTCCGATCCTCGGGGTCGCATGCCACCCTCAGCAGCCGGATCAAACACGGCAACGGGCGGTCCGGCTATTATCCTTCGGAGCTGTAAAGAAAAACAGTATTATTTGCGGATATTTTGACCCTGCTTTGGTCGAATCAGCCTTGCTGTTCTGACCACTGTCAGGCATCAGGTCCAGTGTGGCGTTTCCCTACGGTTAGTCTGAACAAGTAGCGCGACTGACCATGCTCACTGGGTAAACCCGTCACCGTACTATCTGCGCTGCCACACCCAGATTGCAACAGCAGTAAGTACCCAAAACAGTGGTAACAACACAGGAAACAGTTATCGTCCACTGAATTAATTAAACAACTATAAATTTACAATTAAATTACTTTTGATAAATTTATGATAAATCAAAAATCCGCTACCACCGCCCAAAATCAGTGCTTTTACTTGCAGCTGGAGTTTGTCATTCACTGCGACCAAGGAACTGCATATGACAGGGACGAAATTGTGTAAACGCTGGCTTCGTTTTAAAACATTTTTGCGTGCGGCCGCCTGTACCAGCATGTTGTGCATGCCACAGCTGGTTGCTGCGGCCGGTGAAAATTTCAACTGGAACACTGAAACCCATCAATTACTGGAAGCTGACTTTAATCAGGATGGTTATCCGGATTTGATATTGCAGGCCAAAACACCGGCTTATCAGCATTATCTGCTGACCGGCAATGCGGCGGGCAACCAGCGCTATGACTTTACAAAACGGCTCGAACTGCCGGAAAAAATTGCCGGGATGCGTTGGACAGCGGACAGCATGCAACTGCTGGCATTCACCCAACCTGACCACCAGGGCGCAGCTTTACTGGCTATTGCCGGCAATGGCAGCAAAGCACTGTTGTTTTCTCAGCTTCACAACGCGGCAGATCTGGCTGTTGCATCACAAAGTTATGCATTCAAACAAAACAAATGGCTTCAGGACAGCGATGCGCCGCGTTATTTTTCCGGTGATTTTAACGGCGACGGTCAACAGGATTTGTTGCAGCTCGACACCGAAAAAGGCGCTCACCAGGTAATTCTGACTGAAAAAAACAACACGTTTAAAGTCGCCGGAAAACTATCGAAAGTGGTGAAGTGGGGGCTGAAAAACAACGAGCGGCTGCTCATTCGCGACTTTAACAACGACGGCCAGGATGACATATTCGCCTTGTCGCGAGATGGCAAACTGCCCCATGTGTTGCTTTACAGCAATGGCAAAGGCGGATTTGCGAAAGATGACGGGAAGTTCATCGCGGTCAGTCAGGCAAAATCTCAGTTGGGCCGAACTTGGCGCCGGGATCGCCGCGGTTACACGCAAGTCACCGATTGGTATAATGAACGAGGTTGTTTTGCTGGCTATTGTTGAGGTGGACAAACCGACCCGTTATCTGTCGTGCGCCAAAATTGCATACCGCCAGTTTACAACGTACTGCTAATCAAACGGAGCGGAAAATTACGGTATATGGCCTGGGAGTGCTTCCGTTATTGTTAGGCAGTGAAGCTGGCATAGCACCCCATTGGTAC
>JAXHNX010000025.1:0-9531 GCA_034519945.1 Rheinheimera sp. | reverse complement strand
CGACACCGCCACGGCGACACCTGTGGTCACTGAGTTTTTCTCGTTTTACTGCGGCCATTGTTTCGCCTTTGAGCCTTTAGCTAATAAGCTGGCCGCCAGCCTGCCAAAAGGCGTTAAGTTTGAGAAAAACCACGTCGACTTTATCCAGGCCAGCCCGCCAGCAGTACAAAACAGCATGGCCAGGGCCTATCTGGTTGCTCACAATGCCGGGAAAGGCGAAGAAGTGGCCGGCATGATTTTCAACTATATCCACCGCCAAAAAGCGAACTTTGGCGCCGATGGCGATATCCGCTCTTTGTTGCTGGTAAACAATTTCGACAGCGCCACTTTTGATAAAGGCTTTAACAGCATGCCGGTATTAGCTGCTGCCAATAAAATGAAAGAACAGCAGACCTACTGGACGGAAAAGAAAGTACTGACAGGCGTGCCAATGTTGTTGGTCAATGGCAAATTCAAAGTCAAATTTGATGGCCTTGATGAGAAAAATTCCGAGAAAGAGCTGATTGAATTGCTGGCTTATTTAGCGGCCAAGAAATAACACAGTGCAATTTGCCTCAGCGTTGCTAAAAAAACCGGTTCTGTACCGGTTTTTTTATTCAGTCAGGCGAATATCAAATGTTCATCAAATTTTTACCAATCTAATTACCGCACCCCTGATTGTTTTTTACACTGATGTTCACTTATATTTCACAAAAACATATCTGTACACCATGCAGCGCTTTTAGTAACGAATCAAATCAGGTGACAAGTATGAATGATATCAGTATTCAGGGTGCTAATGCGTATGCAACCGCCTATGCATCTAATAAAGTAAACATACAGCCTGAGTCCGGCTGCATTTTTTTATATCGGGCAAAACATTAACCGCCGGTATAAGGCCCCGCCCCTGGCAAAATCTCCAGCATGGCGCGGGTGACCATCGACGGAAATACGGTCAGATGGTCTTCGTCTGCCAGCACCTTCGCCTGCACTTTCAGACCGGGTTGTTTGGCCTGCAGCAGCTGTGCGAACTGTTGCATGTCACCGACCAGGTCAGTATCCACATAGTGTCTTGCTGTCGGGCCTGGTTGTTCAAAACTGCCACTGTATAACCAGACATTAGCCCGGGTAGTCTTCGGCATGGCTGCCAGCAGCGCAGGCGCGGCCAGCAGCAACTGCTTTTTGTCAAACCACAGCGAAGGGCTGCTCAGCACATAATGACTGAACAGCGTTGGCTGATGCAGGACCAGATAAGCTCCAAATAAACCGCCATAAGAATGACCGAGGTAAATCTGCCGCTGCGGGTTAATCCGGTAGTGTTGCTGCAGCAGTGGCAACACCTGCTTTGCGACAAAACCGGCAAAGGCGGGCGCATTACCATACACGGTGGCGCCATAGTCTTCACCAGGCAAAGCCGCACGGGCTTTCACATTCGTTGGCGTGTAATCCCGGCTGCGGCTGGCAACTGGCGTATCAGTGGCCGGATAAGCCAGCCCCGCCAAAATAAAGTCTTCGATATTCCGGCCTTGTTGCCCCACCCGGTTGCGGATGCTGCGGATCAACGGGAACGCATAAGGCGCGTCGGTCACCAGTAATAGTGGGCAGGCGTTTTTGCGCTGCTGGCAGGACGGCGGAACATCCACCCACAGCGGATAACTACGCCCTTGAAATTGCAGCTCATGCACTGCGGTACCGGGTAAACTGACCGCCGCCGGCGTTTCTGCAGCTTGTGCGGTACCAAAGAACAGCAGTGCTAACAACGAATGGAGCCAGGTTTGTCCGGGTTTTGTACCCGGCAGGTTAAAGTTCCGCATTATCTTGCCCCTTTTTTCACTGAGCCATGTTTGTGTTTTGCCAGCTGTGGTGCGGGCAATACCTGCTGCCAGAACCAGCCTGCCAATTTACCGGTGACGTCGGCTTCAGCATTAGTTAACAGCACCAGGCCATAACCGGTCGCCGGCGAATAAGCGATATAAGGCCGGTAACCGTCGACCACGCCGGCATGGTAATACAGCTTTTCGTCGCCATACTGCACCATCCGCCAGCCGCGACCATACCAGGCGCTGGCATTGCGATATTGCTGCCAGACCGGCCAGCGCGGTTTCCCTGGCATTTTCACCAGCGGCTGTTGCAGCTGACTGAGCAGCGCCGGCGAAAACACTTCTGGTCGGTGTCCCAGCATCGCAATCAGGTATTGCGACAGATCCCGCGCGCTGGCATTAACGCCGGCTGCGGCTGGAAAACGATAGAAATTGGCTTTCGGTTTTACCGTGCGCCAGCCTTTGCCACCACGTTGATGCGGCAGTGCTTTGTTGCGGCTGGCCAGCAAGCCGGTCAAACCGTACGACGCAGTATGCATCTGCAACGGCGCAAACACTTTTTCACTGACCAGCGTTTCATAAGGCACGCCGCTACTTTGCTCCGCCGCACGGCCCAATAAGCCAAACAATACGTTTTGGTAGCTATAACAATGACCTGGCGGACAAACCGGCGCCAGCTCGGCCAAGCGCGGCAGAATTTGCGCTGGTGTTTGATCGGCCTCAATCAGATCTTCAAAAGCGTGTGCCCAAAAGCCTGAACCTTGCGACAAGATAGTTTCAACACTGACTTTTTGCTCAATAGCCGCAGTTTTCAGCTGCAGTTCCGGCACATAAGCTTTTAGTGGCCGCTGCAGATCCAGCCGGCCCTGCTGGGATAATTGCACCATGATATTGCCGGCAAAGGTTTTCGAGACTGAGGCTAACCGGAACACCGTATCCGGATTGACCCGGGCTTGCTCCCCCACAGCGCGCACACCATAACTGCCAAGCGCCAATACCTGATCCTGATACACAATGGCATAAGCGCCGCCGGGTACTTTGGCCTGCTGCAGCTGCTGATTAAACTGCTGTTGAAATTGCGGCAATAATGCCGGATCTGCGCTGGCTTGTGCCTGTGGCATGGTGATGATCCAGCCGAATGCTGCACAAATCCACAGCTGAAAACGGTACTTCTTATTCACCCGTCGCTCCTTGCAGCTGGTCCAGTGGCAATACAGTTGCCGGATTAATCCGCTGCCCGTTTAATAACAATTCCAGATGTAAATGCGGACCCGTCGTGCGACCTGAATTCCCCAAAGTCCCAATCGCCTGACCGGCAACAACCTGCTGACCCGGTTGCACGTCGACCCGATCCAAATGCGCAAACATCGACTGATAACCACCGCCGTGATCCAGCAGCACCACATTGCCAAGATTCGCGTGCAGGCTGCCAGTGCCAGCCAGCAAAACCCGGCCTGCAGCCACAGCTTGCACGCTGGTGCCACGCGCCGCGAGAACGTCGACGCCGCTATGTGGTTTGTTTTGGCGGAAATTGTGCACTTCACCATACCAGGAGCCCACTTTGCCCTGCACCAGCGGCGCCAGCCACTGTGAAGGGGCAAGTCCGGTCAGTTCAGTTTTAATTGCCCATGCCGGCAGGCACAGCGCACAGATTGCGGCAATGATCAGCCTGCGCTGCCAGCGTGGCAAGACCGGGCCTGGTTGCATAATTTGACCCAGCCGGTGCTGCAGCACTGCGCCGCCGCCACTGCCAGCATTGGCTTGCAACCAACGACCGGCAGGCGTCGCCTGATGCTGCGCGCGGATCGCCTGCAATAAAGTTCTGGCGTACAACGCACGTTGTTTAGGTTTTTGTGCCAGCACCCAGCCATCGACCTGCGTTTCCATTGCTTGCTGGAAATGCCGTTCCATCAGACGCAGCGCCGGATTAAACCAACACAAGGCGCACAGCAGTCTCCAACTTAATAACCACAATGGATCACGGCGTTGCAGGTGTTTCAGTTCGTGCCACAACAATAACTGTTGCTGAGCTGAGCTCAGCTGCCAGAACCATTCCGGCAACCACAACACCGCGCGCCGGATCCCACTGACAAACAGGTTGCCTCCGACCGGCAACTGCTGCAGCTGCAAAGCCGGATATTGGCCCAACAGGCGCTGTAATGCCGGGTCGTCCTGTATTGCAGGTTGCAGCATCTGTAGCGGCAACGGTGCCGATAGTTGGTGTAGCACACGCCACAAACGCCACTGCCGTGCCATCAACACCAGCGAAATCAATGAACCAAGTACCAACAACGCCGTCGCCAGTGATGGTAACAAGGCTTGTAACGGCTGCTGTTCCACCCAACCCGGATGCGCCGGCAAGGCTAAAAACGGGCTAACCCCATGATCAAGTTGCTGTGACCATTGCTGCGGCAAATAGACTGCACTGTCTGGCCAGGGCAAAAATGGCAGCAGCGAAACCAGCAGCAGCAAAGGCGCCAGTGCCGGCCAGTTCGACAACGCGGAAAAATGCTTTGCCGCACGATGTAAACACCATGCGGCGACGGTGCTCAGTAACACCCAGCCAGATAACGCCAGCAGCAGATTCAGCATGCGTCACCGCCTTGCTCCAGTTGCTGCAATTGTTGTTCTAGTGCCTGCAGATCGTCAGCCGTTAATAACCGGCTGTCGGCAAACATGGCCAATGGCATTGGTTGCTTCAGCTCCAGCACCCGGCTGGCAAAATCCTGCGCTAAAGCTGCCAGCGTTGCCACTTTCGTCACCTTTGCACTGTAGCTGTTCTGATTGCCTTGTAACTCGGCTACCAATAGCCCTTTGTCGACCATCCGCTCCAGCGTTTTGCGCGTTGAGGAATAACCCCAACCTAAAACATCGGCCAACTGGTCATGCAGTTCGCGGCCGGTTTGCGGCTGGAGCTGCCATAACAATTTGAGAATTTCCAGTTCAGGGGCTGTTGGTTGCATCCACGTGTCCTGCCAGTTCAGTGATGGCCAAATACTGCGACAGATGTCGCAGCATGGCAAGTTAAAATTGCGACAAATGTCGCAGGTAGGGTTTGATTGCGGAAAACATCAGCAGTCGACGCAAGCGGCCTGGTTGAATTTGACAGATTTTTCACGCCGGCCACGTTATGCTGAGTACGTCTTACCATAACAAGCTGCACGATCGGCAAGCAGCCCTGCAGCATTAACCACCAGCAAAGAGACATATGCCAGGCACCGCATTTAATCTCGTCCCATTGCGTATCCTGCTGATCGAAGATGAGCCGGCATTGGCGCGCAATATCGTCGATTATCTGCAACTGTGCGGCCATCAGACAGATTACGCTGCCGATGGTCAACAGGGGTTGCAATTAGCACTGCAACAGCATTTTGATGTGATCCTGCTGGATCTGATGTTACCGCGACTGGATGGCATCAGCCTGTGCCGGCAATTGCGCCAGCAAGCCTCGCGGCATACTCCGGTGCTGATGCTGACGGCACGGGACACGCTGGATGACAAAGTGCAGGGCTTTCACGCCGGTGCTGATGATTATCTGACCAAACCTTTTGCGCTGGCCGAACTTGGGTTGCGCTGTCAGGCGCTGGCGCGCCGCACGCAGCCACAGGACTATTGCCTGAAAATCGGTCCGCTCAGGCTGGACCGGCGCGCGCATCAGGCCTGGCGTGACGACCAGTTGCTACAACTGCACCCGCTTGGCTTTCAGATCCTGCAACTACTGGCCGAAGCGTATCCGGCGCTGCTCAGTCGCCAGCAACTGTCAGAACGACTCTGGCCGGACGATGCACCAGATTCTGATGCACTACGCAGCCATATTTATCTGCTGCGCCAGCAGTTGGACAAACCCTTTGCCAGCGCGCTGCTACATACCGTGCACGGGGTCGGTTTTGTGCTGCGCCTGCCTGAGACCTTGCCATGAACCGTAGCGGCAACTTGGCGAAATCATCACTGACACTGCGCATTCGCGCCGCATTTTTGTTACTGGCACTGGCGTGCGGGCTGATGTTTGCCCTGCTGAATCTGATTTTTGTCTACACCACCGAAGATGCGTTTTTTTATCAGCGCCTTGATAGTGAGATCGCAAGGCAGCAACAGTTGCCGGCGCCTCAACCACCGCCGGATCCGCATTTGCAGCTGTATCATACACCGACAGAATTTCCGGCCGATCTGGCGGCGGCCTATACGCAACAACCAAAAGGTGCTGAGTTTGCCGGTGAGCAAGGCCGGCATTATCATTTGCGGCGTTGGCTGCATCCTTCCGGCAATACACAGCTGTATCTGGTGATGGAAGTCAGTCAACAGCTAGTGGTGCGGCCTTTTCGCCACATTATGTTCAGCATATATGGCGTACTGCTCAGTGTATTCCTGCTGCTGGCGCTGGGACTTGGCTGGTATCTGGCACGCCGCGCCAGCCGGCCGCTGCAACAGCTGGCCCTGTTGGTACAGCAGGACCCGCTGCCTATGGGCTTTGCCAGCCAGTTTCAGGATCAGGAGATCAGCCTGTTGGCGCATAAACTGGAACAGAGCATGCTGCGGCTGCAGCAGTTTGCTGAACGCGAACGCCAGTTCAGCCGCGATGCCAGTCATGAACTGCGCACCCCGCTGGCAGTGATCCAAAGCAGCTGCGAATTATTGCTGCTCAACCCGCCCGCCGATGCTGACGCCGCGCGCCGCCTGCAACAAATCGCCAGCGCCTGCACCCAGATGCATCTGCTGATCCAAAGTCTGTTACTGCTGGCACGCGAGGCCGACATTGCCGCCGTAAGTCAGGTTGATCTCGCGGCGACTCTGCAGCAACTGTGGCAACAACAACAACAATGGCAACCGCGGCCTGAGCTGATTTTGCAGTTCCAACTGCCAGATATGCTGATTTTGTTAGCGCCACCTGAGTTGTTAAGGCTGCTTTTGAGCAACCTGTTGCAAAATATCTGGCGCCACAGCGCCGCTGGCACTGTGTCTATCAGTGCCGGTGAATGCTGGCTACAGTTGGAAAATCCGCGCACCGCAAATCCGGGTGCTGCCAGTGCTCTGTCCGGCTTTGGTCAGGGTATTGCGCTGCGACTGGCGCAGGCTTGTGCGCTGGATCTGCAGAGTGACGCGACACCGCAGTTATGGCGCAGCCGGCTATGCTGGCGAACGCAACCGGTTAACACGACAGTGCCGCTTTGACATAAATTTCACCTGACAACCTGCACACTATGGTCTTTACCTGATCACTGTGGAGCACCCATGTTACGCCGTAGCCTGTTATCCATCGCCCTGCTGCTGGGCCTGTTATTGTGCAGTGCTGTGCTGCTGATCCTGTCGCCAATGCCGGCCCCGCCAGGCCCGACAGACAACCACCCGCGGATCGTGCTGGACCATGTTCATATCATCGATACCCAAAGCGGTCAGGTGCAACGCGACCGCGCGATTTGGATCAAACAGGGCCGCATCGAGCAAATCACCACAGCAGGCGTCGCGGCACCACCGGATTATCATCATGTGACAGGCCAAGGCCACTATGTAGTGCCTGGCCTCTGGGACAACCATAGCCATAGCCTAAAGCTGTCACCACAGCTGCATCATCCGTTGTATCTGGCGCATGGCGTCACGTACCTGCGCGATATGTCGGGTTGTATGACGGGCGCAGACAGCTTATTGGCCTGTGTGGCAGATCGCCAAAGCTGGACCCAACAAGCGCTAAGCGGAGAACGCAGCAGCCCGCTGTATTTGCAGCAAAGTAGTTTTGCCATCAACGGTGGCGCCGAAGTGCCAGCAGATTTTCCGGCGTTTTTACGCCTGCAAAGTGCGGCCGATGCCACGGCCTTGGTCAAACATTATCAGGCGCTTGGCGTCGATACGCTAAAGACCTATGAATTACTAAACCCACAACAATATCAATGGTTGAGTCAGGCTGCGACGCCAGCTGGCATGCAACTGGCCGGGCACCAACCCTGGCGTGTCACGCTGGCCGATCTGATCCAGGCACGTCAACATAGCGTCGAACATGGCCGTTTATTTCTATTTGAATGCTCGGCTGTTGCAATGCAATTGAAACAACAGCCAATGCGGGCAGGACTAATCAATAGTGACGTCTGGCGCCAGATCCTGCAAAGTCAGGACCCGGCACTGTGTCGGCAGAAAATGGCAGCGATGGCTCAGGCCGGCGTTTGGTGGAGCCCGACTTTATTGACGCTGCAACTGGGCGCTCGCGCTGCAGATCCATCGTTTCGTCAGGACCCGCGACTGGCGCAGGTGCCCTGGCTGCTGCGAAAACTCTGGCAAGCCGATGCCGATGGCATGCAACGTCGTGGCCACGACCCGCAAGGCCGGCCTGTGCATGCCGAACTGCTGGCTCTGGCGCAACAGCAGCTGAAACAGGCTGTCGCGCTGGGTGTACCCATTATGGCAGGCACCGATACCCCGGATAGTTTTGTGTTCGCCGGCAGCGGCCTGATCGACGAACTTGCGCTTTATACCAAAGCCGGGTTGACTCCGTTGCAGGCGCTGCAAAGTGCCACGTTAGGACCGGCACAATACGCCGGTGCCGCCGCACACGCAGGCACTGTAGAAGTGGGGAAAGACGCGAACCTGCTGCTCATTGCCGACAATCCGCTGCAGCAGATCGAGGCGCTGCGTCAGGTCGAGGGGCTTGTTCTGGCCGGACATTGGTACGACAAAACCCAGCTGAACGCCTTACAAACCTTTAGCACTGAACAGGCCGGCAGCATAGCACTAAACCTGCAGCTGCTCTGGTCCGCATTGCAGAGCGAACAATTTCGCCAGCAATTTGCTGACTAAGCAGGGTTAATCGCCAGCACTGGCTGTTTTCGTTGTGCTGGTTTTGCTTTTAGTGGCTTTGACCGGAGTCGCAGTTTTGCCGGTTTTGCTTTTTGCCACAGCAACCTTGCTGACTGATTGTTTCGCTTTGATGGATGTTTTTGACTGCGCTGTTTTCTTCGAAAGCTGTGCTTTTTTATCCGATGCTGTTTTCGCCACTTTGGTGGCGGTACTGCTTTTCACTGCTGCAACACGTTTTTTGGCTGACTGCTGATTGGCCGCCACCTGACGCTGCATTTCGGCCAGCGCATTTTTGCGCTCCTGTGGGCTTAATGGCAACAAGGCAATTGGGTCTTGCGGCACGCTGCCACGCCACAGTTCAAAATGCAGATGTGGCCCGGTAGCACGACCGGTCTGGCCGACCAAACCAATCTGCTGACCGGCTTCCACCCACTGGCCAATTTGCACATCAAGCCGCGACAAATGCGCAGACAAACTGGTGAGCTGGTCGCCATGTTCAATCAGCACCGCGTTGCCAAAGGCTTCGCTCAGGCTGCTGTTATCGGCGCTTAATACCACGCCACTGCTTGCCGCAAACACTGGAGTGCCACTTGGCGCAGCGAAATCGACACCATGATGCTGACGATTACGGCTTTTGATGATGTAACGGGCAAAAGAGGCGCTGATGCGCGCACCTGGCAATGGATGGACAAAAGTTACAGGCCCCCGCTGCTGCTGGGTCACGGTTTTTTCCGCCACGGTCGGCGTTGTGACAGGCGGCGCACTGGCACAGCCTGCCAGCAGACAGAGCCAGCCCAACATGAGTCCCGTACCGCGCAGACGCCGGTTTTGCACAAATAAACGCATAGAGTTCGATTCCGGCCAACGTGGAGTCAGCTGCTGGGTTTAAGGCTTCGCACGCCGCCGCTTTAAGCAAGGCGTGGCTTTGTTGTCAGACAGTGTCGCCGGA
>JAXHNX010000046.1:0-210439 GCA_034519945.1 Rheinheimera sp. | reverse complement strand
CGCCGCGGCAAAACTAACAGCCGCCTGGTGAAATTAGCGTCACCGGCACCGGTGATCAAATGGTTTTACCACAGCGTATCTGGCTTTGAGCTAAAATTATGCATAAAAACAACCTCTTCAGCTGCTGAAAACGGGAAGCTTGCAACAGCGCGATAAAAGGTGCGGCACCTTTCTTCAGATCACGGATGACCTGTAGCTTTGTAATTCTTTCTGACGGGTTAAGTTTAACTGGTCGCAGCTGTTACCAGTCTACGACAAAGCGAATGTGAATTTGCAGGGCTGAGCGAAAAAGCAGGAAATATAATAAAATCAGGACACGGGGAGAACATATGAAGAAGCTTCTGATTAGCCTGGCGGTGACCAGCGCGTTTCAGCCGACTTGCTGTAGGTGGGGACTTACCGAACGATATTAAGCAAGATACGGCAAATAATGACCAGGTACTGCTGCCGTTGAGCCGCGTCGTGTTTGATCCTACCGCCAGTAAAGTATCAGTGCCCAATGACTTACTGTTCTTGTGGTACCACAGACGGCACATTAGTGATGCCGGGTGAAGCCGCAGCGACACCAAACTACACTGATCCACAAACTGCATTGGGTGCATTAGACGGATGGTCAACCCAGAATCCGCTTTATCGTAGAATCGGGTATTTGCCGGTGGCGTCAGTCTGGATGCTGCCAGTGCGTCACGGCCATCCAGCGTGCGATTGGTCGAAGCGTTAATGGGTGATCCTGCATCACCAGACACAGCTTGTCGTGCGGTACTGCGCGGTGTGGCCTGTAAAGCCGTAGGACAGCTGACTTTTGGTCAGGACTTCGTCACTAAAGCCGTAGGCAACAGTGCCGCAGCGCCCCGGTCTGCCAGTTTCTTTAATGGGCGCGACTACGTACATTCTGGTATTGACCGTCACTCTGAAAAGACTCTGAAGGCCGCAGTGTTGCCCCTATTGACCACTTATGAGCTGGTTAAACAGGATCTTGCGACAATGCCGCTCGGCTCTGAAGCACAGCGTTCATTACAAGGCGTGATTAACAGCTTTGAAAATGCAGTGTCAACGCAGTCAATTGCCAAAGACAGCATCATTTACACAGCGGCTATCACCACGCAATCCAATGCAATCTTTTCAGCGAAGATGAAGAACAAACTGATGCCCCCGTTGAGTCCGCTTAACGGTAACAGCATCACCTAAAGTTGTAGCTCAAAAAACACGGCAAACCGGTATCAGATCTGTTGTTCCTGGGAGCCACCATTCCTGATAACCCGCCGATCCTTGTTTATGCCTTTAAATTAGCCCAGTACTATGCCGGCACTATCAGCCTGCCATACTACCTTGGAGTGTCGACTGCGGCGGCTCCAACAGCGCCTCTGGCGCGCCCGCTTTAATTGACCTTGCCACAGTGGCGCGATGATCGCGCAGGCGGACCGATGCGCAAAAAACTGCACTTGAAGCCGGACGATCACCACGCCGGCGCAAATGCAAAATGATGACGAGAGTGGAATGCGCCAGCAGCGGCGTTAACAGCGGTATTTTGCCATCGAGCAAACAACGTCACCTGACCAAGTTTAACGTCATACCAAAACCGAATTCGTGCAAACCCTGCAAGTGCAGATGACAGTGCCAAATGAATCGTACGGCCTGAAGAAACCAGAAGCCGGCTGGCCTGTGGTGATCTTGCAACACGGTATTACCGCGTTGAAAGAAAGTATGCTGGCCATTACCGGGACGCTGTCGGTCACGTTATTTTTTGCCACTATTGCAATTGACCACCTATTGCATGGCAATTTAGGTTTTGATGTCACTTGCAGACAGGCGCAAAAAAGATGTGACTGCTTCTGGCGCCTACCGCCAGGAATCAGGTAATGCAACGGTTTATATGAATCTGGCAGATATGCTGGTTACCCGTGATAACCTGCGTCAGAGTATCGCCGATATGTTAGGTCTGCGTTTAGGCCTGAACTTCAACAACACGACCGGTCTGCTGAATACACAAGACGGCCAAGTCAAACGGGCACTTTCTATGCACCATCAACGGTGCCAGTTCGCGGCATTGGCGAATGCACCAACCGGCGTGGCACAGAATATGCGTGTATAAAATTATAGCCAGTACCTTAGCGATGCCTGGTGGTGCCGTAGCGAATTACCTCGCCGGAATCGCCTGAGCGAGGCAACACCATCAAATCCAGCGTTAAAGCTGGGATCGACGGCGCTGCCGACCGGCTTCAAGGCTTTTGTTGACGAACAGAAAGTTTGTGCCGATGCTGCAACTTATGCCGGCTGTGCTGCCCGTTTTGTTGATGGGTATCTGGCGGATTTGACAGCTAAGGGGCAGGTCGCCACATTGACTGCTATCAGCTCGACGTTTAGTCAGTTTATCTTTTGGCGCTCAGACCATTACTGATGCCGGCGATCCAAATAACCACGCCGCGATGCACGTAGCTGGCAAAACACCTGTGCATATTCTGGAAGTGGTCGGCAATGGCGCTGCGAATAAGTCTGATCAGGTTATTCCGAATCAGGCTGTCAATATGCCATTAGGCGGCACTGAACCGCTGGCCCGGTTGTTAGGCGAAGTAGGCTTACCCGCCAAAGCAGGTGCCTATGTGATTGAACGTGCCGCGATAGCACGCTTCACCGAAGGTGATCATGCGTCAATCCTGAGCCCTACGGCCAGCGCAGCGGCAACAGCAGAAATGCAGCGGCAAACCGCATCGTTTTTCTTAACGCGCGGCACCGGTATTCAGGTCACTAATGCGGCGGTGCTAAAAGCACAATAAACGCAGAGTTAACCAAAAAACCCGGTACTGCCGGTTTTTTTCAGCCCAATTTAGTCGATTGCACTGAGCAATCCGTTGGTTTACAGACTATCCGGCAGAAGGAATGTCGCGTTAGAATGACAGTAGGTTAACAACAAAGGATAAACAGTGGAATTTCTATTCGAATACGGCATGTTTCTCGTAAAAACACTAACGCTGGTGTTAGCGATTGGGGCGGTGATCCTGATGGTTGTGATCGCGACTGTAAAGCCAAAGGCCAACAAAGGTGAACTGTGTTTTGATGATTTGTCAGCGGATTATCAGGCGTTAAAATCGGATTTGCAGCAGCAACTGCTGGATAAAAAAGCGTTTAAGTTATGGCAGAAAGCCGCCAATAAAGCGGCTACTCCGAAAGCCAAACTATTTGTCATTGATTTTACCGGCAGTATGGATGCCCATGAAGTGGACGCGTTACGGGAAGAAGTGACGGCTGTGCTGGCTGTTGCACAAACAGAAGATGCCGTACTGGTGCGGCTGGAGTCGGGCGGCGGCGCCGTACACGGCTATGGACTGGGAGCTTCGCAGTTACAGCGTCTGCGGCAGAAAAATATCCCATTGACTGTTGCGGTGGATAAAGTGGCGGCCAGTGGCGGTTATGATGATGGCGTGCATTGCAGACAAAATTGTGGCGGCGCCTTTATGCGATCGTTGGCTCGATTGGGGTCATTGCTCAGCTGCCAAACTTCAATAAATTACTGAAAAAGAACCACATTGATTTCGAGCAGTTAACCGCAGGCGAATTTAAACGCACAGTCACAGTATTTGGTGAAAATACCGATAAGGGCCGGCAAAAATTTCAGCAGGAGCTGGAAGAGACTCACGTCCTGTTCAAACATTTTGTAAAACGTCACCGGCAGCAGCTGGAAATCGATGAGGTTGCGACAGGTGAACATTGGTTTGGTTATCAGGCGCTTGAGCTGAAACTGGTTGATGAGCTGACAACCAGCGACGACTATCTCGCTGACGCAACTGAGCGAGCGTCAGGTGTACAAAGTGCAGTATCGGATCCGCAAATCTATTGCGGAAAAACTGGGACTGGCTGCAGCGACAGCGCTGAAAAGCACGGTCCAGCAGCTACAGCAACTGACATTGTGGCGCCGAGATGGACCCGGCATTCTGGTTATGCTGCTGGCAGCAGGACCAATTGGGCTGGCAGCTTGATGCGGTCCATCCGTTACTGAGTCAGGCGCCGGCCGACTGGCTGGATCAACGGCCGGTATTTGTACCGTTATGCGGCAAGTCGTTAGACTTGATGTTCCTGGCACAACATGCTGCGGTCGTTGGCGTGGAGTTGTCTGAGCTGGCCTGTACCGATTTTTTCCGTGAAAACAAACTGGCCATGGACACCACCCAGGAAGCAGGTTTTGTCAGATATCAGGCAGCCAATATTAGTCTGTACCAGGGCGATTTTTTTGCATTGACGCAGGCTCAGGCTGGTTATTGCCAACGCATCTATGACCGGGCCGCTTTAATAGCGTTGCCTGCACCAATGCGGCAACTGTATGTCAGGCAATTAAGAGCCTTATTGCCGGAGGCTGACATGCTGTTGCTGAGTCTGGAGTATCCGGCGGGTGAGAAGCAGGGGCCACCATTTAGTGTTCCGGCAGCTGAAATCACAGAACTGTTTGATTTTGCGACCGTTCAGCAGCTACAACAGCGCGATCTGACCGGGCAGGGCTTTGCCCGCCGCCGGTTTGACACCAGTGTGTTAATTGAAACCTGCTGGCGCATTCAGTGGAATTAAAAAAGCCGGCAAACGCCGGCTTTTATGTCACTATAGGTCGCAATCAGGACCTTTGTCCTGCGTTCGGATCGTTATAAACCGTCTCATCAAAGCAGTTTTCACTTTTGCCAACCAGGCAGGATACCATCGCATCCCCGGTGATATTGACCGCGGTGCGGGTCATATCCAGCAGACGATCGACTCGATAATCAGCGCGATACCTTCAACCGGCAGATTTACCTGCTGCAGGACCATGGCCAGCATCACAAGACCGACCCCCGGTACCCCAGCGGTGCCGATAGAAGCGAGCGTTGCGGTCAGCACGACAAGCAGATAATCACTAAAAGTCAGATCAATTCCATAGACCTGAGAGATAAAGACGGTGGCGACACCCTGCATAATGGCAGTGCCGTCCATGTTAATAGTCGCACCCAATGGGATCGTAAAGGAAGCGACTTTGTTGTCGACGCCAAGTTTTTGCGTTGAAGTTGCCATGTTACTGGCAATTGTGGCATTGCTGCTTGATGTACTAAAGGCGAACAACGCTGTTTCCTTCATTTTGCTGAAAAACATCAGCGGATTTAGTCGAGCAGCCAGCGTAATAAAGGATCCGTAAACAACAAACCCATGAAATAACAGCACAAATACCACTAAACCAAAATACTTACCAAGATTCAGGATATCGTTCATCTCCAGAATAGTGAACTGTTTTGCCATCAGGGAAAAACACGCCGTACGGCGAGAAATGCATCACAATGCCTACTAACTTCATCATTGCAGAGTTGATATCTTCAAACATCAGCCGCAACCGTTCACCGGCATCACCGGACAGTGCCAGTGCAATGCCAAACAACACGGCAAAGACGATGATTTGCAGCATTTCACCTTTCGCCATCGCATCGATGGGATTGCTTGGGAACATATTAATGAAAACCTGCGCCAGACCCGGCGCCTGGCCAGGATTAAATTCACCCGCAGGTGTCATATCAACGCCTTCGCCTGGTTTAATCAGCGTGGCGAAAAACACGGCAAAGGCGATTGCCAGGGCTGTGGTCAGGATGTACAGGCTCATAGACTTAGTGCCAATCCGGCCCAGCGTTTTGATGTCTTTGAGAGAACTGGTGCCGCAGATCAGGGGAGACCAAAACCAGTGGCACCACCAGCATTTTTAAGCTGGCGATAAATATTTGGCCGCCGACGTGAAAAAAACCATCAATGAATAAGGCTTTGATCCCAAAGCTGAAAGCACCAAGATCTACGATCCGTTCCGCTTGTCCATCCAGCAGGAATTTAAATAGCGTACCGACGAGGATACCGAGTGGCCATCGCGAGCAGGATTCGCGTGGTCAGATTGTATTTTGTGTTTGTAGTCATCTGGGCACATGGGTTATAACAGGGTTAAGGACGGCGTAATCTAGCAGTTTCTGAACTAAAAGAAAAATTTGTGGTTTAACCCGAGTAAATTCTCGCTGTGGCGTGGATGAATCGGCTAAGCTAGAAACGATATAAAATCTAATGAAAATAGCCAGCTAGGGAGAGTTTTCATGCGAAACATCCGGCAACTTCTCGTTGCGTTTCTGATGAGTGTTGTAGTCGCTTGTGGTGGAGGTGGAACTCTGGGAACCGGAGGAACACCCGAAACTCCGAAGTATGCTGCGACGATCAAGTTATTAACCGCCGCCGGGGTTGAGAGTAATAAACTGTCAGCCCAGACACCTTTGACTATTGAAGTGACATTAACGTCGAGTAATGGTGGTGTGATAGCGGATAAGTTACTTGGGTTTGAACTTAGTGACACCAGTGTTGCTTCATTCAGCAATGCTACTGCATCTGCCGTTACCAACAGTAGTGGTGTTGCTAGGTTGTCATTATTAGCCGGTCAAAAATCTGGTGCTGCAAACATTATTGCGACTTTGCCTGATAATACGAAAGCAACAAGAGCTTTTGAATCTGCCGGTGATGGTGGCGCTGTAACTACAGATCCGGTTAGTTCAGTCTTGTTGCAGTCAGACAAGCTACAGATCGGCAGTGGTGCGGTAGATAAAATCGAACTGACGGCCATTGTGCGTGACAAAGAGAAAAACCTGTTGAAAAATGTCACGGTCAAATTTGGTGTAGAAGCCGGTTCTGATGCTGAAATTGAAGTTCAATCTGCCACGACTGATAATTCAGGGGTCGCAAAGGCGATTTTGACAACAAAATCTAACCCCGCATTGCGTGACATCCTCGTTAATGCTTCCGCAGGAACTGCCGGAGCAAAATCAAATCTGACTTTAAAAGTCGTAGGAACTGACATTGAAACTGCGTCAGCACCGGCAGTGGTCCTTGGCAGCAGCATCGATATGACCTTTACTGTCTTAGATTCGTCTGCGAAACCTATCCGGGATACCGTTCTTGCTTTGTCGTCGGAATTAAAAAATACTTTCAGTAATACCACCCCAAGAACTGATGCTGCGACGGGCCGTGCCACCGTCCGCTATACAGCGGTCAATAGCGGGACGGATACCGTGACAGTTACTGCGCTAGGGGTTGTAAAAACTGTAAGAGTTGAAGTAAACGCGGATTCTTTTAGTTATGTAAAGCCAGCAAATGAAGCTGCAGTCCCCGAAATAGCGTTGAATACCGCGGCAAATGCTACGGTGAAATGGACACGCAGTGGATCACCAATGTCCGGTCAGGATGTCGGGTTTACGACTACCCGGGGCGCTATTGCTGCAGATGTCGCGGGACTTGCGGATAATAAAGTGATAGCGACAATACCGACCAGTACAACAGGTGAAGCCCAAATCCAAATGCAGTCAGCATTCGCGGGACTTGCCAGCATTTCCGCCAACACCCGCGGTACCGGGGCGGCTTTGCAGACGCAAAAAATAGTTGAGTTCATCGCGACTATTCCCGATCCTGCGCGTCCGCTGGAAGTGCAGGCAATTCCTGCCCAGCTGGCCCCAGGCGAAAAAGCCTTGGTGCAGGCGATAGTGCGGGATGCAAATAACAACCCGGTGAAAAATAAAGATGTAGCTTTTAGTCTGGTAGATTCTTTCGGCGGACAATTGAATCCTGCAACGGCGCGCACGAATTCTCAAGGGATTGCCACAACTGAATTTACGGCGGACGTTGCGACTCCAGGAAGCGGTACGCCGCAGGATCCAAAAGGGTCTGAAAATTAAAGCAACGATCGCTGACAACGATGCCATCACTGGCACGACGCCTGTCACAGTCGGCAACCGTACATTATTTTTCCGTTTTGCAACCGGGAATGGCATCGAGGAATCGCCAGATAAAATTCTCTACAAATGGAAGTATGCAGTCTTAGTGACTGATTCAAGTGGAAATCCGGTCCCTAATCAATCTCTGACTGTCGCAGTGTTGCCTAAGCGTTACAACAAAGGTGCCTGGTTTAAACGTCCTTTAAATGCCGCCTTTAAATATTGGGAAGCACGTTATTCAAATGAGCAGGACGATGCAACCTGTTTGTCTGAAGACAGAAATCGTAACGGGATCCTTGATGCCGGTGAAGATGAAAATGGTGATAAAGCGCTGACTCCAGGCAATGTGGTGACAGTTGAAAAGACTATCTTAGCTGGTGCAGACGGGATCGCGTATTTCACTTTAACTTATGCAAAAGAAATGGCACCTTTTGTCGAAGTGGATATTACTGTTACAGGATCTGCAGCCGGAACCGAAAACGTAAGTTCTCGTTCTGTTGCACTTGCCTACAGTAATGCTGATGCGACTGATGAGTCGGATCCACCTTGGAACAGCCCCTTTGGTGTGGATGCGTTGTCCGATGAGGTAGATTTTACGACTACATCGATCTGTGCAATAAATGGTCAGATATTTCCGTAACTGGAACTCTGTCAAAGCAGTCACTGCAATAAAAAAGCCAGTCAGCTTACCTGACTGGCTTTTTTATGCCCATCTTCTGCTGGAAGGTAATGGCTGAACTTGGGTGATAATCCGGCTTCGTCATTACACTCACAAAGAAAAGCCACCTAGTGGTGGTTTCAATTGCAAGTCTCCGTCACGTCAGTATCTACAGCTGGAAGCGGTAAACTGAACCCAGATTGAGGATTTTGGTTAACTCATCCAGCGCTGTGCGGGACTCTACCAGCAATAATGGGTCTGCTAGTTCGGCCTCACTGATTTGGTCGCGATAGTGTGTGTCGACCCATTGGTTCAACCGGTTGAACAATGCATCAGTCAACAGTACATTCGGGTTGACCGCCGCACGCTCGGCTTCGCTTAAGGCAACCCTCAAGCGCAGACAGGCCGGGCCGCCACCGTTACGCATGCTTTGTTTCACGTCGTAGTAGTGTACCTGCTTAATCGGCGTACCGCGGCCGGTTAATTCAGCTAAGTACGCAGAAACTCTTGGATGGTCACGACATTCGGTCGGAGCAATAATTGCCATTTCACCGGACGGTAAGGTAATAACCTGTGTATTAAACAAATAAGTCTGAATGGCTTCTTGCACAGACACTTCGTGGTCCAGCACTTCAATCAGATGTAGCGCCGTTTTATCGCCAAACTTGCGTTGCACTTCAGCTAGTTTAACGTCACTGTCGACAAAGGCTTGCTGATGATAAAACAGCACGTTTTGATTGCCCACAGCAATGACGTCGTTATGGAATACGCCCTGGTCAATGACTTCCGGACTTTGCTGGATATATACCACTTTGTCGTCTGACAAACCGTGCAAGCGCGCGACTGCTTCACAGGCTTCGAAGGTATGGCGGGCCGGAAAATTACGTGGCGCCGGTTTGTTGTAATCAAAGGCGTATCGGCCAAATACAAATAGTTCGACGCCTTGTTCGCCATAGTCGCTGCAAAGCCGGGTATGGTTTGCCGCGCCTTCGTCACCAAAATGGTCGTTATCCGGCAGGTGCGTGTGATGGGCAAAGTGTTTGCTGTCACTGAACATCGCCTGCAAAATCCGCCCCGTGGTTTCCGGCTCCAGTGAGCGGTGGAACTTGTTGGTCAGGTTGGCCGGCGTAAAATGCACCCGGCCATCGACAGTGTCTTTACTCGGTGAAATCGTGGCAGCGTTCGCTGTCCACATGCTGGAAGCGGAGCAGACTGCCCGCAGTACTGCTGGCGCCTGTTTTGCCGCTTTGGCAATCACTTCAGCGTCGGTGCCGGCAAAACCGAGCCGGCGTAAGGTATAGACGTCCGGCCTTTCTTGCGGAGCCAATACGCCTTGTACCATGCCGAGGTCCGCTAACGCCTTCATCTTGGCAAGACCTTGTTTGGCGGCTTGCTTCGGATTGGAGGTGTTTTTCGCGTTATTCAGCGAGGCGACGTTACCGACAGACAAGCCGGCGTAGTTGTGTGTTGGCCCGACAAGGCCATCAAAGTTTGCTTCAAAGTACTTCATTTTTGCTTTATTCCTTCAGTTGGAAGGGGCACTGTTTTTATTATTTTTGCGGCCGTTTTAGGTTTGCTTCTTTTGTGAGTCTGCTGCTTAAAGCAGCAGAAAGCCCGTAGAATCGGGCCTTCCAGCATAATAATGAGTTTATGTACTTGTCACAACTTCAGAATACGGATATACGTTAAAAAGGCGTGTAGAATAACGACACAGGTTTAGGGATCCCGGACAAACAATGGCGAAATCACTGGTTATAGTCGAATCACCGGCAAAAGCTAAAACGATCAATAAGTACTTAGGTTCTGATTTTATTGTAAAAAGTAGCGTGGGGCATATCCGCGATCTTCCTTCAAGCAGCAGTAAAGATAAAACCAAAACATCGGACAGTCAGCTGAGTAAGGCAGAAAAAGAGTATCAGGCCTTAGTGGATCGGATGGGTATTGACCCACAAAACGGCTGGAAAGCCCGCTACGAGATCCTCGCCGGCAAAGAAAAAGTCGTCAAAGAATTAAAAATGTTGGCAGAAAAAGCCGACACTGTTTATCTGGCAACGGACTTGGACCGCGAAGGAGAAGCAATTGCCTGGCATTTACAGAGCATCATTGGCGGCGAAGCGGGCAAGTTCAAACGGGTTGTCTTTAACGAAATCACTAAAAACGCAATTAAAAATGCGTTTACAGAACCTGGCATTGTTAATCAGGATCGGGTAGATGCACAGCAAGCACGGCGCTTTTTGGACCGCGTGGTCGGTTTTATGGTGTCCCCGTTGCTATGGAAAAAAGTCGCCCGTGGTTTGTCTGCCGGTCGGGTGCAATCCGTAGCGGTGCGGCTGGTGGTCGAACGCGAACGCGAAATCAAAGCCTTCGTACCGGAAGAGTATTGGACAGTCGATGCTGATGTACGCAATCCAAGACAAGCCCAGTTACGGTTAGAAGTCGCCCGGCAGGCTGGCAAAGCTTTCCGTCCGGTGAATCAGCAACAAACCGATGCGGCAGTTGCGTTACTGCAAAAAGCTGCTTATCAGGTGGTTGATCGGGAAGACAAACCATCCAGCTCAAAACCACAAGCACCTTTCATCACTTCGACGCTGCAGCAGGCTGCCAGCACACGCCTGGGTTATGGCGTGAAGAAGACGATGATGCTGGCACAGCGTTTATACGAAGCTGGCTATATCACTTATATGCGTACCGATTCGACCAACCTGTCAGCGGAAGCGGTTGGCGCAGTACGTGATTTTATCGTGCAGCAGTTTGGTAAAAACTATCTGCCCGCCGAGCCGTTGAGTTACGGCAGCAAGGCCAATGCACAAGAAGCGCACGAAGCGATCCGTCCATCTGAAGTGACAGTACAGGCTTCTGCGCTGACTGACATGGAAGTGGATGCAAAGAAACTCTACGAATTAATCTGGCGCCAATTTGTCGCCTGTCAAATGCCACCAGCACTGTATGACGTCACGAATATCACTGTGCAGGCAGGCGACTTTGAACTGCGAGCCAAAGGTCGTGTATTACGTTTTGACGGTTGGACCCGGGTCCAACCGGCGCAAAAACGCAAAGACGAAGAAGAAAACGAACTACCGGATCTGCAGGTCGGTGAAGTCTTAGCGCTGGAGCAATTGCTGCCGGCACAACACTTTACCAAACCACCGGCGCGATACAGCGAAGCCAGTCTGGTCAAAGAGCTGGAAAAACGCGGCATTGGCCGGCCTTCGACTTATGCAGCGATCACCTCGACCATCCAGGAACGCGGTTACGTTAAAGTCGATAATAAACGCTTTTACGCCGAAAAAATGGGTGAAATCGTCACCGATCGACTGGTCGAAAATTTCAGTGATCTGATGAATTATGACTTCACTGCCAATATGGAGCTGAAGCTAGATGATATCGCCAACGGTGAAGCGGGCTGGCGCAAAGTGCTGGATAATTTCTACGCCGATTTCTCCAAACGACTGAAAGTGGCCGAAGGTGACAGCACTGACGGCGGCATGCGCACCAATCAGTTTGTGCTGACCGATATCGATTGCCCAACCTGTGGCCGGAAAATGGGGATCCGCACCGCCAGCACCGGCGTATTCCTCGGTTGCTCTGGTTACAACCTGCCACCGAAAGAACGTTGCACCACAACGATGAACCTGACACCAGGTGACGAAGCAGTATTAGTGGCAGACGACGATGAGCTGGAAACTGAAGTGCTGCGCCATAAAAAGCGCTGCCTGAAGTGTGGCACTGCCATGGATCCGTACCTGCTGGATGAAAGCCGTAAACTTTATGTCTGCGGTAACAATCCGGGCTGTGATGGCTATCAGGTTGAAAGCGGCGCCTTTAAAATCAAAGGTTATGACGGTCCGCTGATCGAATGTGAAAAATGTGGCTCGGACATGCAGTTAAAATCCGGCCGGTTTGGCAAATACTTTGGCTGTACCAACAGTGACTGTAAAAACACCCGTAAGTTACTGCGCAACGGCGAAGCTGCACCGCCAAAAGAAGATCCGGTACATTTACCGGAGCTGCGCTGTGAAAAATCCGACGCTTATTTTGTGCTGCGCGACGGTGCTGCCGGTTTGTTCCTGGCTGCATCAACGTTTCCGAAAAGTCGGGAGACCCGGGCGCCACTGGTTGCTGAGTTGCAACGCTTTAAAGATCGGATGATGCCGAAATTTCATTATCTGGCCGAAGCGCCAGCACAAGATCCGGCAGGAAATGCCACTGTGGTGCGCTGGAGCCGCAAAACCAAACAGCAGTATGTGATGTCAGAAAAAGACGGCAAAGCAACGGGCTGGATGGCATGGTATAAAAACGGTAAGTGGGTTGAAGGTAAAGCTGACGCCTGATAACGTTTCATAAAAAAGCCCGCAACGCGGGCTTTTTTATAGCTGTAACTCTTGAAAAATGTCTAAATGACACCGCCAGACGTCAGCCAATCACCATTTGCGTTTTGGCGCAAACAACACGTCCAGATCATTGTTTTCCTGTTCGGCTTTTTTCTGCCGATCACGCAGGTTGCCTTCTTTCAGCTCTTCGGCAATTTCCTGCAGGATAGTTGCCATCTCGCTACGGCGCGATTGCACATATTCATCAACGTGGCTGGCATTGCTGAGCGTCACCAGCGCTTTTTCATAACACTGGCGGGCTGAACCCAGCAGTTGGTTCGCACGTGCCTGATTGCCGCGTTTAATCTGGCTTTCGACGTTGATGCGCAGCTGCAGATTCTCTAACCGTCGATCTTCTTGGATCACCAGTTGTGTATCGATATTGCCGCGGGCATGCTCAGCGCGCAAAATAGTACGGAGCTTTTTAATGCCCTGGATCATGCCGATAATTTGCTTGTCATTGTCAGGCAGACTGATATTTTCTGCGGCGCCAGCGGTTTCTTTACTGAGTTCAGCGAGTCTTTTTTCTGTGTCGGCCAGCCGGCTTTTTAAATCACGGGAATTGGTTTCAAGTTCAACCATCGCTTTAAGGGTATAGGCAATACGGGTCAGCAGCATCTGCACAATACCCGGCGTCAGCGGCACATTAGCAGCATTCAGCAGGATCTCTTCGGTATCTTCCAACATGCCACGCAGTTTGGTGAATTCGGCGCGTTTTAACGTGGCGAGGCGTTCTTTATGTTGCTGCATCGCACTGGCAACGACAGAAATCACCAACAAGCCGATGAAAAGCACCACAATTACGGTAAAAGCCATCTGCACCTCAGGATTGGTCTTGCCTCTGCATCTTAAACAGAAATGCGGTAAAATACCAATGTTTGCAATTGATTAAGGCAGGATCAGCCGGAATACGGCGCCGCCGAATTCTCCGCCGTTATTCAGTTCGACCCGCCCGGTACGGCCTTGATTCCGGTGTGCCCGCGCTATCATATGAGCAAAAAACAAGCCAAGACCGGTGCGCCCGGCAGCAAGATTCAGGTTATGGATGCCTTCATCACTATTGTCCAGCATATCTGCCGGATAACCGGCACCATCGTCGTGAATTTCGACAACCAGCTGCTGATCCTGTTCAAACGCCCGTAACAGCAGTTTGGTGCCGGAATAACGCAGTGCGTTAACAAACATATCATTGACCAGATTACTGATTAAATCATTATCAAAAAACCAGCTGAGTTGCCCCGGGCAGTCGATCGTCACGTTGATATTGCATTGCGTGCTATACAGGTCGTTTTTAATCAGGATCTCATCACACAGATCTTCGAGATTATACTCGTCCATATGCAGCGGCAATTGGTCTTTTTCGATACGGTACAACGACAGCAGCTGCAGTAAGTTGGTATTGAGCCTGGTAGCCTCGTAATGAATTCGGGCCAGTTCCTGGCTGGCAGACTCAGATTTTTCTGCTAGTTCCTGCTGTAACAGGTCCATTGACTGGATCAGCATGCATAAAGAATTCTTCATATCATGTACGCCGGACGCCAATACAGTGGCGAAATCGATATCAGGATGTTCCACAGTCTGCTCCTGCAAAGTTCTGCTGGGTTTAAGGAAAAAGTACTATAGTCTGGCCAGTTTTTTAGCTACTATTAGTTATACATAAACAAAAAACAATGAACCGTTGGAATAATTAACCGCGTTTTATTGCTGGCAGTGGCCGTCAACCATGGAAAGCATGACCCATGAAATTACAACAGTTACGTTACATTGTCGAAGTGCTTAATCATAACCTGAATGTCTCTGCGACGGCAGAAAGCCTTTATACGTCGCAGCCCGGCATCAGTAAACAAGTACGGATGCTGGAAGATGAGTTAGGCATTCAGGTGTTTGGCCGCAGCGGCAAACATCTGACGCATGTCACGCCGGCCGGTCGCGATGTGATTGAAATTGCCCAGCAGATCCTCGCCAAAGTTGAAAGCATCAAAGCAGTGGCCAAAGAACACACTCTGCCGGATCAGGGCAAACTGAATATCGCGACCACACACACACAAGCGCGTTATGCGCTGCCAGCCGTGATCGGTGGTTTTATCAAAAAGTTTCCCAAAGTGTCCCTGCATATGCATCAGGGCACACCCCAACAAATTTCGGAAGCGGCGTCGCGCGGTGAAGCTGATTTTGCCATTGCCACTGAAGCGATGCATCTGTTCAATGATTTGGTGATGCTGCCATGTTACCACTGGAACCGCAGTGTCATTGTGCGCAACGACCATCCACTTGCCACTTTACAGCGCAAAATTGAAATTGAAGACGTGGCGCATTATCAGATTGTCACTTATGTGTTTGGCTTTACCGGCCGCTCAGAACTGGACCGCGCTTTTGGTGAAAAAGGTCTGGAGCCGAAGATTGTCTTTACCGCGACCGATGCTGATGTGATTAAAACTTACGTCAGGCTCGGCCTCGGCGTGGGGGTGATTGCATCGATGGCGATGGATAAGGACCTTGATACAGATTTAGTGGCGATTGATGCCAGCCATTTGTTTGCTGCGTCTACGACCAAAATCGGCTTTCGCAAAGGTACTTTCCTTCGCACCTATATGTATGATTTTATTGAGCGTTTCGCTCCGCATCTGACGAAGGATGTGGTGGAACGCGCCAATTTATTGCGCAATCAGGAAGAAATTGACCGGATGTTCGCCAAATTTGAGTTGCCGGTGCGTTAAGTATTTAGCCAAAAACACCGTGACAAAAGGACAGCGCAGGCTGTCCTTTTGTCTTAAAGCAGGCTACATCGCTTTACTGATCCAATCTTCAGTTATAGACGTCTGGATGTTGATATGTCCATTTAATTTGTTTACAGTGCACGTTGATAAATGACTTTCCACGCACGGTAACGAAGGAACTGATGCAAATCGATCTGAAGCTGTTAAAAACCATTCGCGCTGTGGCGCAGACCGGCTCGATGCAAGGGGCCGCCGGTCGCTTGTTTGTCACGCAGTCGGCACTGTCACATCAGCTTAAAGAGATTGAACAACAGCTCGGCCAGCCATTGTTTGTCAGGAAGTCGCAGCCGGTCCAGTTCAGCTGGCAAGGGCAGTTGCTGCTGCAGCTAGCCGATGAAGTGCTGCCAAAAATCGATGCAGTGCAACAGCAACTGAAACAGCAACCCGAGTTGCCGGCACAACTGCGGCTGACGGTGGAATGTCATGCCTGTTTTCATTGGTTGCTGCCAGCGGTGAAAGCCTTTCGCCAGCAATGGCCAGAAGTGGCACTAAGCCTGGATACTGAGATTGAACATCATGCGATTGAGGCGATGCTGGCCGGTGAGCTGGATTTAGTACTGACGACTGATGAGCGCCTGACGCAGCAGGTCTGTTATCAGCCATTGTTTGAACTGGAGCTGCTGGCTTATCTGGCGCCGGAGCACCCGCTGGCAGCCAAAAACTGGCTGGCGCCGGAAGACTTACGCGAGGCGCGGTTGTTGAGCTATCCAATTCCGCCGGAGCGGCAGGACTTGTTCCGTTATTTTCTGAAAAAACAGGATTTCAGCGGCGAGCGCAAATCCGTGGCACAGGCCAGCCAGATGTTACAGCTGGTCGCAGCCGGCGAGGGTATCGCAGTGCTGCCGGTGTGGCTGGCAGAGCCATTTTTGAGTCAGGGGCTGATTGTGACACGGCCGCTTGGTGCTAAGGGCCTGAAAAGAACCATGTATCTGGCAAGCCGGCGTGGCGATAATCACAGCGCCATGCAGGCGCTGTACACTTTATTAAAATGCCATGCGCCGGTTTAAGCTTCGTACGGCAGAGGATCTGTCGCCTGATTTAACGTGAACGCTTCGAGCCGTTCGGCGCACGAGCCGCATTTGCCACAGGCTTTGGCACGACCGTTGTAACAAGTCCAGGTTTTGCTGTAATCCAGCCCCATGGCCAGTCCATCGCGCAGAATTTCAATTTTGGTTTGTTGCAGGTACGGGCTGATAATTGCAACCGGTTCATAGTTGGCGATTTGGCAGACATCATGCATTTTCTGCACAAATTCCGGCCGGCAATCCGGATAAATAAAGTGGTCACCGGAGTGCGCGCCGTAATACACCGCTTGTGCATCCAATGATACGGCGTAGCCAACGGCCAGCGATATCAAAATCATGTTGCGGTTTGGTACGACCGTGGACTTCATATTGTCAGCGGCGTAATGGCCTTCTGGTACTTCGATATCTGAGGTCAGCGACGAGCCGCCAATCAATTGGTTAATCGCCGAGATATCAACCACTTTGTGATTAATGCCCAGTTCGGCACAGACGGCTTTGGCACATTCCAGTTCCCGCACATGGCGCTGGCCATAATTGAACGACAGCGCGTACACTTCGTGACCGTCGTTGATGGCTTTATGTAATACGGTAAAAGAATCCATACCACCGGAATAAATCACAACAACTTTTTGCGGCATCTGGAAAGCTCCCGTTATAATGGCCAACAATTTTTGGGGCGCGCATTGTACTGCAATTCGGCCCGATGCTAAAGGAAATCAATTCGCCGTGTATAAAGTCAACGAGATCTTCGAAACCATCCAGGGGGAAGGCAGCTACACCGGCACGCCGGCGATTTTTGTCCGCTTACAGGGCTGCCCCGTTGGTTGCGCCTGGTGTGATACGAAGCACACCTGGGACATTGAACCGGCTTTATTAATTGCGTTGAGTGATACCAGCAGCAAAAAAGCGGAATCCGATCATTGGGCCAGTGCCAGTGCTGAGGATTTACTGGCGTTGTTCCATAGCCGTGGTTATCGCGCCCGCCATGTGGTGATCACCGGCGGCGAGCCTTGTATTTATGATTTGAATCCGTTGTGTGAACTACTGCATGCGCAAGGTTACAGTAGCCAGATCGAAACCAGCGGTACTTTTGAAATTCTGGCTCCGGCTGCAACCTGGGTCACTGTCTCACCGAAAGTGAATATGAAAGGTGGTTATCCGGTCCTGACCAGTTGCCTGCAGCGCGCCAATGAAATCAAACATCCGGTGGCGATGGAAAAACACATTGAAGAATTACAGGCACTGTTGGCGCTGGTGGATTGCAGTGGCAAACTGATTTATTTGCAGCCAATCAGCCAGAAAGCGAAAGCGACCGCGCTGGCGATTGATATGTGCAAACAACACAACTGGCGGCTCAGTGTGCAAGTGCATAAATATCTTGGCATCAACTGATTGTCCTTTTCACTGGTCGCAGTGTCAGCTGGTAACACTCTGTTCTTCGGTCAGCCACTGACACAGCGTATCCAGTGCCGGCGTTGCGTTGTTGGCATCCAATAGCTGAAACTTCAGTTGCGGCGGCATCGTCAGCACTTCAAGCCAACGCTGCGCCTGCCAGCACCCATCCTGCCATTGTGGCGACGGATATAACGCCGCCAGTTCCGGGTTTTGCTGGTAAATTTGCTGCAACGCGTCTACCAGCGGTTGTTGAGCTGCGGTCAGCGGTTGGGCCGGCCAGTCTGTCAGCGCTTCAGTCTCTGCAACATGCAACTGGTCGGCTTCCTGCCAGCGTTTACAGATCCGCAGCCGCTGTATGCCTTCGATGGTAATGCCCAATAAGCCATCTTCCAGCTGGCAAAAATCAATGATTTGCACCAGTGTCACCACTGGAAATATTCGCGCCGGGTGTTGTTGATGGACATAAGGGTTTAACAGCGCACTGGCAAACGGACGCTGCTGTGCTTCGCGCACCAGCCGCTGGTAACGGGGTTCAAATACCCGCAACTGCATCCTTCCTTGTGGTAACACAATCTGACTGAGCGGGAATAATGCAATAGCTTCTGACATGGGTGACCGTCTCTGACTGTTCATGCAGATGGTTACGGTGCAGGGCTGCGGCTGGATTTGTTTGTGCCTGCTGAAACTTTGCTGATTTTTTGTTATGGTAAAACGACAAGCGTCTGAATAGGTTGTGTCCGTCATGGCTGATTTTTGTAAGCGTTCGGCGAGGTGGCCGTTGTTGTTTTGCGGGTTCGTGTTATCGGGCTTAGCGGTAGCGGGGACAGCGCAGGCGGAGGGGATCAAATCGCTGAACGTATTGTCGCCGCCGTTAAAGGCTGCGGTCAGTGATACCAATGCGGTGCCTTTTGCCATGTTTGCCGGCAACGGGCAATTGTCCGGTGGTCTGGCAAAAGATATTCTCGATTTGGTGGCATTGGAGTTGCGCAGTCAGGTGATTTACCTGGATATTCCGCGCGCCCGGCTGGAACCATGGCTCAGCAGTGGTCAGGCGGAAGTGGGCTGTTTTTTAAATCCGGACTGGGTCAGTGAACCCAAACGCTTTGACTGGACCGACACACTGTTTTTCAGCCGGCAGCTGATTATTCGTCGCACGGACAGTGCGCCAATCCGCCAGCTGGCAGATTTGTATTACAAACGCGTTGGGACCACTTTTGGTTTTGTTTATCCGGAATTGCAACAGGCTTTTGTTGAACGGCTCATTGTCCGCGATGACGCGCATTCGTTGCAAAGTAATCTGCAACGGCTGGCGCAACAGCGTTTAGATGCAGTGATGACGGTTGATTTGAGTTTTTTTTATCTGGTTGGACAGCATCAGTTTGACGTCGACTTTGTAGCAGAACCGTTGTGGAGTGATCCACCGGGTGTATTTTGTGCGGTTAGTCAGCAATCATCGCGCCGCCAGGCAATTTTGCAGGCATTCAGCCGGTTAAAGGCTCTGGGAAAAATTGAGCAATTAGTGCAAAAATACAAAGGTGTGCCGGTGACTTAACCTGGCACCGGCCGAAAAGTCAGCCGGCGTTTGTTAACACAGTTATTTCCCAACCGGATCATCTTTTAGTTTTGGGATCTTCAGCCCAAGTTCCTTGCCGCGGTCCCGGGCGTAATAGGTACAGCCATAAAACATCAGACAGGCAAAAAACACTTCGGCCAGTGCCAGATAAAACGCCATGCCCTGACTGACCCACAGGTGGGTCAGACCATGCACAAAATAAATCATCACGATGAAGTTAGCCCAGGCAAAAGTATAAGCTTTACCTTGCCAAATCCCTTTGAGTGGTAACCATAACGGCCCCCATAACAAAACCAGCAACACCCTGGCACTGCCCATTTCCGGCGGCGCCAACCATAAAACCCACAACGGGATCAGAATAAATAAAGCCAGATATCCTGCCTGGCCAATCCGTAACAGTCGGCGCGTTGATGGGGCGAGTGGCGATTGTTGTTCAAATAACACGTTCATTGCAATTTCCCGGCAAAACGCGCCAGGCGTTTGCCAAATTCAAGACATAAAATGGATTCATGCTGGCTCAGTTGCGGGCCTTGCTGTTGACTGCCGGCATGACTACTGACATGGGTTGGGCCATAGGGCGTGCCGCCACTCTGGGTCTGATGCAGCGCGGGCGCATCATAGGGTTGCCCGAGCAGGACCATGCCGTGGTGCAGCAATGGCAGCATCATCCCCAGCAGATTGGCTTCTTGCCCGCCATGCATCGATGACGACGCAGTAAAGACGCCGGCGGGTTTATCAATGAGTGCGCCTTGCAGCCACAGATCTGTGGTTTGCTCCCAGAAGTATTTCATTTCCACACTCATCTGACCAAAACGCACCGGACTACCAATGGCGATCGCATTGGCTTGCACCAACTCAGCTTTGCTGACAACCGGATGTGCGCTCATTTGCGCAGCCCCAGCCGTCATGGGCGCAACCGTGCGCAGCAGCGCTTCAGCGCCGGCACTTTGCACCCCTATGGCGATTTTTTCTGCCAGTAACTGCACTGAACCGTGACGCGAGTGGTACAGGATCAGCACCTGAGCCGGCATCAGAGCAGGTCCTGCAATTTCTGCAGAGGCCGCGCGACGACGGCTTTGTCGGCCCATTCGATAATGGGGCGTTCAATCAGTTTTGGCGTTTGCAGCATTGCATGGATCAGCTCATCGTCCGTCAGCGCCGGATTATCCAATCCAAGCGCCAGATATTCGGCTTCTTTGTCACGCAGCAGCTGGCGGGGCTGATAACCCAGCTTTTGCAATAACTGCGTCAGCTGATTGTGATCCGGTGGTGTCTCCAGATAATAAACAACTTCAAACGGCAAACCATGGGCTGTCAGCAAGGCCAGCGCTTCGCGGCTTTTTGAACAGCGGTTGTTATGGTAAATCTTCAGCATGCAATACTCAGTTCAGTTGCTTCAGGCGGGCAAATTCAGCCTGCCATTGTTTTTTCTTGGCTTCTAAACGGCGGCTTTCCAGTTTGTCGGTTTCTGCCAGCCGGTTCAGCGATTCGTTAATGTCGTCGATGGCTTTGGGATAAATCGCCAGCTGATAATACAGGTCTGCGCGCGCTTCAAAATATTTTGCCATATCGTTCAGTGACTTGTAGGCATCAATCAGCATTTCATACGCCAGATAGGTATCAGGCTTAAAATACAGCAGGTTTTTCAGCAGGTGCAGCGCCAGCCGTTCGGATTTTGCCGCCATCGCTGCGTTCGCGTAGTTTAACGTGATGACCTGATTGTTTGGCCGCAGCAGGTATTCCTGTTCCAGCATCTGCAGCGCTTTATCCGTTTGTTTGGTCTGTACATACACGTCGGTCATGGCATCAATATAAAACAGATTTTTGTCATCATGTGCGCGCAGCTTCAGCAGGATCTGTTCGGCTGCTTTAACGTCGCCGCTGTCGAACAGGGTCAACGCCAGACCATATTGATTGGCTTTGGTATTGCCGCCAGGCGTGGCAACTTTTTTCTGGAAATAGGCCAGTGCGTCTTTGCCTTTTAACTGATAACGTGCCCAGATCCGTGCTTTGGCCAGGGCAAAATCGCTGCTGTCTGGCACAAAACGGCGCTCAAACTGCTCTGCCCGGACCCGGGAGTCGCTGATCCGAGCCTGCGACAGCGGGTGTGTGTATAAAAATGCCAGCTGGGTATTACTAAAACGGGTTTTTTCACTGAGTTTGTTAAAAAACTCTGGCATCGCGTAGGGATCATAACCACCTTTGGCCAATAATTGAATGCCAATACGATCCGCTTCTTGTTCATTACTGCGGGTAAAGTTGATTGCTTGTTGTGCTGCGATACCTTGCGTGGCCATCAAACCGGCCATACCGGCTTCCGGATTAGCAATGGTCAGTAAGATTGAGCCTAACAACGATGCCATCGTCAGTGGCGCATTTTGTGATTTTGCCTCTACCGCCCGCGCGATATGGCGCTGCGTAACGTGGACAATTTCGTGCGACATCACCGAGGCGAATTCACTTTCACTGTCTGCAACCGCCAGCGTGCCGGTATTTGACACTATGTTGCCACCAAGCATGGCAAACGCATTGATCTCCGGGCTGTTGACCCAGGAAAAGGTGAATGGAAACCGCACACCTTCAGCTTTGGCCACTAACGCCTGACCCAACGTATGCAGATATTCATCTAATAGCGGATCGCTGACCATCGGCAGCTGGGCCCTGGTTTGTTTCAGCATCATATCGCCAATCAGCTTTTCTTTATCGGGCGATAAGCTGGAGAAGGCATTCACGCCCAGATCGGGCAGGGTGGTGGAATTGACTGCCGCTGCACTCAATGGCAGCGCCAGCGCCGAACAAAACGCGATTTTCAGGAGATACGTCATCTACTTCTTCTGCTCACCTTGGATCCCGGATCTCAATCCCTGCAACTGTAAAGCGTCCGCATCAGCCTGGCCCAGGCGTTTTTCCTGCGCCTCAAAGAATGCCTTGATGGTCATCCCTTCGACTTTTGTGACGTTGGTGTATTGCTGCATGAACTGAATGACTTTGTGTACGGTCTTGTGTGCATGCAGAATTAAGGCAAAGTCTGCATCGTCGCCGTGCTCAAAGTAATATCCGATGAATTTGTGTAATTGGTTGACCCGCAATAACAATCGCATCGAATGCGGGTCCCACAGATTGAACTCCATTAGCCGGTTGCCTTTGACATACTGGTCAATCTCCTGGTCTTTGGCATAAGGGATGGCATGAAGTTCAAAGCCACGTTCAGAAAAAACCTGATATAACGCAATACGAGGCTTTGTGTCACAGTGGATCTCATTGTTGTCGTCCATATAACCGCCGAGTAACGCCAGATTCCAGTTGCGTTTATCGATGATTTTTTTCACCGCGGTATCAAAACCATGAGTCAGCATCCCTTCCGATTCGCCCAGAGATTGCGACACCATATGGTAAAACGGCGGCAGTTCGCCCCAGTTAATTTGTTTTTTGTACCAGTTAATGTCTTTTAACGACGGATTTGCCGGTAACTTATGTCTGTTGCCACTTTGAGACATGGGTTATTCCTCCTGGCCCGGTGCTGAACCCGGATGCGTCTGGCTTTATTCCGGCGCCGGGATGGTCCGGACCAGCAAAAGCCGTTGTTTTGTCATAGAGTTAAAATGTATCACAACTTCTTTGGCTGTTGCCCCTTCAAGCTGACTTTTACCGTCGTTTTGGCCGGCAATTGTACAATTTAGCGCGATGGTATTGCTGTTCAGTGGTAAATAGCGTCACGCTGATCAACCAACAACCATCAATGACAATTTATATCGGATATCAGACGGTGATCCCGTGGAGTGCATCATGACAGAGCCGATCCAACAATCCTGGTATGCCCGCAGTCTGACACCAGAGCGTTTATTATTACTTTGTCTGCTGATGGTCGCAGCTGGTTTATATGCGGTGGGTGACGTGTTGTTGCCGGCACTATTGGCGTTAGTCGGGGCATACTTACTGGAGCGCCCAGTGCAATGGCTACAAACGGCTGGATTCAGGCGGGCGCATGCCGTTTGTGTCGTCATGTTGGCGGTCTGTGCCTTGCTGTGGTGGCTGCTGGCGACACTGTTACCTCTGGTCTGGTTGCAGGGGCAGGCGTTTCTAAGCGCATTGCCGGATTTAGCCGCAACCGGACGGCTGTATTTGGAGCAGTTGTGGTCCGCGCAAAACCACTGGTTCAGCGAGCGTCAGCTGATGCTAGTCTTGCAACGCCTGGAAAGTCAAAGTCTGATTTTTCTCAACACGCTGCTGGCGTCATCGTTGGATGGCGTCGCCGGCGTGTTTTATGCGCTGGTTTATCTTGTGCTGTTACCAATGATGGTGTTTTTTCTGCTCAAAGACAAAGACAGTCTGGTGCATGGCATCCAGCGTTGGTTGCCGGGGACCGGTCACTTATTGCGGCCGGCCTGGCAGGAACTTGATCATCAGCTGCTAGGCTACATTCAGGGCAAGTTACTGGAGCTGGTGCTGCTGGCGCTGGCTTGTTTCCTGTTGTTCAGTGCTTTTGCTCTGCCTTATGCATTGCTGTTGGCGATCGTGGTCGGGCTATCGGTATTTATCCCTTATTTGGGGATAGCGGTGGTGACAGTACCGGTGGTGCTGGTCAGTATTGGCTTATGGGGGCTGAGTAGCACCACCGGCTGGTTGCTGCTGATTTATCTGCTGTTGCAGGTGCTCGATGCGTACCTGTTGGTGCCGATGTTATTCGGCCGTGTCGTCGATATGAATCCGTTTTATATTATGCTGGCGGTACTGGTGTTTGGCGGACTCTTTGGTTTTTGGGGCGTCGTGTTTGCTATTCCGCTGGCGTCGCTGCTAAAGGTACTTTTTCATACTTTTGGACCTGCGCCCGGATAGCCGGTAAGTGATATTTTTGCCACAACAAATGAAACATACCGGCGCGGTATTGCTGCTCCAGCAATTGCTCCAGTTTCGACGCCAGCTGGAAATTGGGTGATTGGCGGGAAAATGCCAGATAGCCGCGAATATTCTGATTGACGTGATATGGCTGGCGTTTCAGGTCAGTTATTTTCAGACCTGCAGCGGAAAATGAGCCTTCGGCGGTTTGCTCGACCGTAATGGCATAATCTGCCCGGCCTTTGTAGACCATATCCAACGAGATTGCTTCGGTATTCACGGCAATTTTTTCGAAGTTTGTCGCCTGATCAAATTCGGTGAAATACACCGCTTCGCGCATCACGGTGACGGTGCTGCCTTGCAGATCGTCCACTTTGTGGATCTCCCGGCTCTGGTTGTGCCGACTGTAAAACACAAACGACGAGACAAAGTTCATCATGGCTGGTTGGATAAAATGTAGAAATTGCTCACGCTGCGGCGATTGCAGCAAGCCAGCGACGATATCGACTTCACCGGTTTCAGCCATTTTCAGACAGCGCGGAAACGGACAAACCACCACTTCGATGCGCAGACCAAGCTGGCGCGCCGCCGGCCGTAACAGATCCAGTGACAAGCCGTGTGGCTCAGCGACATCTTCAGTGAAATAATAAGGAGGGCTATGATACATCGCCAGTTTCAATACCGGCATATCGGCGCGAAGCGGTGGAGCTGCCAGCAGGGGCCATGCGATCATGAACGGGACAACAGACAGCAATTTAATCAACACAGTTGGCATACACACCTGACTTCTATAGGGGCCGCTGACAGTGTCGTATTCCTTGCGGAGAATTCCTGATTTTCGAGGGCGTTAGAATACCTGAAATCTGACCAGCAATCCAGCGCTCAGTTGGCGTGGCATCCCTGGTTCCAGGCTGCGCCCTGACGCCTGATTAACGACGATCGCGGCGATATAGTGCTGATCGGTCAGGTTTTCTGCACTCAACTGCAGACGCCAGTCCAGCATACCATGCTGGCCCTGCCAGCCAGTGTCGATATCAAGCAGGTCATAGGCGGGCGCAAACTGCTGATTCTGATCGTCCGTTGCCACACGGCTGAGCCGACGATAGCGCAGCGCAGCATACCAGCCGCTGCCAGGTTCAAAACTTAACTGCCACTGTTGCTGTTGCGCCGCGACGCCGGGTAACTGCTGGCCAGCGGCTGCACCGCTGTATGCCGCATCCAGCCAGGTCAGGCTGTAAGCCAATTGCCAGGATTGGCCGAGTTGCTGTTGCAGGCTAAACTCAGCGCCCTGACGGCGGGTGCCGGCGGCGTTTTTAAACACTGTCCGGCCGCCACTACTGCTGTCGACGACCAGCTCGCGCTCACTGGTCAGATAGAACAGGTCCAATTGCGCCTGACTCAGTCCGGCAGTCAAGTATTGTTGCCATTTTATCCCACTGTCCCATTGCCGATTCTGTGCGCTTTGCAGCGCCAGATTGAGACCGCTTTGGTCACGCTGATAGGCCATTTCTGTCAGCGTCGGGCTTTCAAAGCCACGGCCAGTGGCGCCGTGCCAGGACCAATGCTCATTCAGCGCATAACGAAATCCCAAAGCAAAAGCGCGGCCTTGATCCTGTTTTGCTCCACTGTCATCGGGGTTGCCGGGCACGATAAAGTGGTCTTCGCTGCGAAAACGTAACCAGGCGAACCGGGCGCCACCATACAAAGTCAGGGCATCACTGGCGTCATAACCCAGGCGCAGTGCAACATCCTGACTGCGGCTGCTGCTGACATCGTCCCGGCGCAGCGCGCCTTGCCGGCCAAACTGATTAACATAACCAAGCCGGTCATCGCGGCTTTGTTCATGGCTGAACGACCACTGCCAGGACAGGCTCTGCCAGCGGTCTTGCTGTTGCCATTGCAGGCCGAACATGTCGCGTGACAAATCGACGACACCGCCGGAGCTGGTGATGGCCTCACCGGTTTGGGTCAGGAACTGCGTGATCCGGCGTGAGGTCAGATAACTGCTGAGCTGCCAGTGACTGCTTTGCAAACTGATTCCAGCCTGGCGTTGTAATGTGGTTTTATGGCTGTCGAAACGCGAGGCGAGGGCTGAGGTCTGGTCTGGGTTTTGCTGCCACTCGCTCAGTGTCAATGCGCCCGGGTCATCCAGACGCGGGTCGCGGCTATAGTCGATCCGGGCATTTAGCTGCAAAGAGTCAGTGAGCTGAAACTGCTGTTTCCACAAGGCTTGTTGCCGGTTGGCGCGGTTGTGGGCCCGGGAGCCCTGATGATCCAGTTGCTGCAGCATTACGGTGCCAAAAGCGCCATCGGCGCGCAGAATTTGCTGGCGGTGATCGGCGCTTTGTTGCTGCGACAGCGCCAGCAGGCCAGGCTCAGCCGGTTTGCTTTGCCAGGCAATAACACCACCGGCGGCATTGCCGTACAAGGCAGCAAAAGGGCCTTTTAACACTTCGACGCTGGCAAGATCCGCGGCAAATAATGCACCGGGCTGCGTCTGACCGTCTGGTGTGGTCAGCGGGATGCCGTCCAGCAGCATCCGTACTCCGCGTATACCAAAACTGCTGCGACTGCCAAAACCGCGAATACTCAGCCGGCTGTCCTGGGCCAGATTGCTGCGCAGATCGGCTTGTACCCCCTCCATGCCTTGCAGCAATTTCAGTGCATCGGGCGCGGGCATCACCTCGTCAAACTGGCGGAAACTGACTGCCGCCGGGGTCGCCAGCCAGCTGAGCGGTAGTGGTCCGGCGTTGATGGTCAGATGTTCCAGCGGATCAGCGACAGAACCTGCCAATACTGCGCCGCTCAGCGGTAACCACAGCAGCACCGAGCTTAGCCGGCCGGAGTCAGGCGCAGTACTGCACCTTTGTCTTCGTCAGTCAGCAGATAAACAGCACCATCAGGTGCAACTTCAACATCGCGGATGCGGGCGCCGATCCGGATACGTTCTTCATGCACGACTTTGTCATCTTTGATTTCGAGCCGCACCAGCTGACCGAATTTCAGCGATCCGACCAACAGGTTATGCTGCCATTTGCTGAACATCGCGCCCTGATAAAACAGCATGCCGCTTGGTGCGATCGACGGCACCCAATAATGCAGTGGTTGTTCCAGGCCAGGTTTTTTCGTCACACCGATCACGCCGCCGCCATATTCTTCACCGTAAGTGATCAGTGGCCAGCCATAGTTTTTGCCAGCCGCGGTGATATTAATTTCATCGCCGCCCTGCGGGCCATGTTCATGGGTCCAGAGCCGGCCAGTGTTATCCAGCGTGGCTCCCTGAATATTGCGATGACCATAAGACCAAATCAGCGGCTGCGCAGTTTTATCCTGCGCAAATGGATTGCCGGGCGCCGCATTGCCGTCTGGGGTGATATGCGCGACTTTGCCAATCAAGGTCGTTAAGTTCTGCACTGCTTCGCGCTGATTGCCGCGATCGCCGGTGGTGACAAACAGGTTGCCATCGGCTTGTTGCACCAGACGGCCGCCAAAGTGGTATTTACTGTCAAATTTCGGCGTCTGGCTGAAAATTACTTTGAAATCTTTTAATGCCTGGCCATCCAGCCGGGCTTTGGCTACTGCGGTACTGTTCGTGTTGTCAGCGCCCGGTTCGGCGTAGCTCAGGTAAATCAGTTGATTGCTGGCGAAATCTTTATCGAGTAACACGTCGAGTAAACCGCCTTGCCCTGCAACCGCCAGCGGAGGTAAGCCGCTGATTGGGTCACTGACTTTGCCGCTTTTATCAATATACCGTAGCCGTCCGTCGCGTTCAGTGACCAGTAATTGGCCATCCGGTAATACACTGATGCCCCAAGGATGTGCCAGATCTGTGGCCACAGTGTCGATTTTCAGATTGCCATGCTGGGTAGAGATAAACGCCGGATCAGCCATCACAGCCGCGCTGCACAAGGTAAAAGCCAGAACAGTGGTACGCATAAAATACTCCTTAAACCTTTAATCCTTCCGCCAGCATCGCACGTTGCACGGCCGGGCGGCTTTGCACGCGCTGCTGGAATTGTTGCAGCAACGGGTAGGGCATCAAATCGACGTTGACCATCCGCGCCCAGCCCAGCACCGTAAACAAATAGGCATCAGCCACGGTAAAATAATCGCCGAGCAGAAAGTTTTGTGCGTTAAGCAGTCGTTCCGCCTGCGCCAGCCGGATGGTCAAACGCGTGCGGGCGGCGTCTTTGGTGACGTCGGCAGCCGTTGGGTCAAACAGCGGTGTAAAGTTTTTGTGCAGTTCAGTCGCAATAAAATTCAGCAACGACTGCAAACGATAACGGCTAAAACTGCCATTGGCAGGGGCGAGATTGGCCGCCGGCGCCTGGTCGGCGATATATTGCAATAACGCCGGGCCTTCGCTGAGCAGCTCACCATTTTTCAGTTGCAGCGCCGGCACATAACCTTGCGGGCAAATCAGCAGATAATCACTGCCATCCGGTAACGTTTTGCTACGCAGGTCAACGCGGATAATTTCATGTTTTAAACCCGCTTCTTCCAGCGCGATATGTGAGGCCAACGAACAGGCGGCCGGGGCAAAATAAAGCTTCATAGTTTATGCTCCGCTGCAGGCGGCAACTGCCGCCGGATTAAAACGGCCGCTGACAGCGACCTTATAACGCTTTGAGAACGACATCATGATGGTTGCTGGTTTTGAACGCGTCAAACACCTGGCTTATCCGGCCGTCCTGCTCAATCAAAAAACTGATGCGATGGATCCCATCATAGACTTTGCCCATAAATTTCTTCTCACCCCAAACGCCAAAAGCGTCGGCAAGCTGGTGCTCAGGGTCGGATAACAGTGTGAAATTTAACGCGTCACGTTCGGTAAATTTGGCCAGGCTTTTCACTGGATCGGTACTGACGCCAACCGCGACCACATTTTTCGCGGCGAGTTCGGCTTTGACATCGCGCAGGCTGCAGGCCTGCACCGTACAACCCGGCGTCATTGCTTTTGGATAAAAGTACAACAACACCCGATGACTGGCGAGCAGCGCTTTCAGTTCAATGGTATCACCGTGTTGATTTTGCAGAGTAAAGTCGGGGGCTTGCTGACCAGCGGTTAAAGTTTGCATATTCTCTCCAGTGCGGCGAAGGTCGCGGTGGCAGGACTTAGCTTTGTGGTTCGAAGCTGCCCTGCAACTGCATCTGATTAAACTTGGCCTGCAGCAGACGTTTGATTTTGTCGCTATCGAGGCCTTGCGGTAATTGCACAGTCATCACGGTATGCGTTTGCGCCGGCTGCTGCGCGTCCGGCTGTAGCGTTTCCGAGCGCAGGGCACCGATATAGACCTGATGTTCCGCCAGCAGGCTGGAGATTGCACCCAGCGTGCCAACCCGGTCCACGCCGGTATATTCAACAATATAAGGTGCTGAAAGCGTGGGCAAAGTGCAGGACGACGTACGTTTGGACATCGTCAGCAGATCAAGTTCAAAGGCGGAACTTGGCAGCAGATATTCGATTTTGCTGATTGCGGCAGCGTCACCTGATAACAACATGATAAACGTGAACTCGTTACCAAAAATCGCCATCCGGCTGTCGACGATGTTGCAGTTGCAATCACTGACCAGACGGGCCAGCTGACTGACGATACCTGTACGGTCTGTGCCAATGGCGGTGACGACCAGTTGTTGGGGCATGAGCGCGTATAAATCCAAATTCAATAAGGCCCGGAGTGTAACATAATCCTTTGAAATTTCATCAGGGAAGGAACGTGCGCTTGTGTTCAGGCACTGCCGTCATTAATATGAGCAGCCTGATTTTTATGGAGCTGCAGTTAAAATGTTCAGTGGTAGTCACGTCGCCCTTATAACCCCGATGCTCAACGATGGTCAGGTGGATTATCCCGAGCCTGAAGCGATTGCTGGATTATCAGCTGGAGAATGGCACTGACGGCCTGATTATTATGGGGACGACCGGCGAGGCCGCGACCATTCCTTTTGCTGAACAAATTGACGTGTTGCAGTATGTGCTGGTGCATGTACAAGGCCGGATCCAGGTGATTGCCGGCAACGGTTCTAACAGTACTGCCGAAGCGGTCGAAAAAACCAAAGTGTTGTCGGCATTGCCGATTGATGGTTTTCTGACCGTAACGCCTTATTACAACAAACCGACTCAACAAGGTATGCTGGCGCATTTTAAAGCAGTTGCCGGCGCGACAGAAAAGCCGGTATTGCTGTATAACGTGCCGGGGCGTACCGGTGTCGATTTACTGCCGGCCACTGTGGCAGAACTGGCGAAAGTGCCAAATATTACTGGTATTAAAGAAGCAACTGGCAGCCTGACCCGGTTAAAAGAGCTGCAGGCTTTAGTCGGCGCTGATTTCGCGTTGCTCAGCGGTGACGACGCCAGTGCCTGTGATTTTCTGTTACAAGGTGGTCATGGCGTGATTTCGGTCACCACCAATATCGCGCCTAAAGCGATGGCACAAATGATAAAAGCGGCGCGGGCCGGCAACACAGCCGCAGCTCAGGCGCTGGATAAGACTTTACAGCCATTACATCGTGACCTGTTTATCGAAAGCAACCCAATTCCGTCGAAATGGGCGTTATTGCGGTTAGGGCTGATTTCTTCTGATTTTGCCCGTTTACCACTGACTCAGCTGGAACCAATTCATCAGAGCGTAATCGAACAAGCGCTGCATGCAGCCAACCTGAATCTGTAACTGAATTTTTGACTTTATCCTTACATAGGAGTGCTTAGGTGCATTATTGGATCCCCGGCGCAGTAGCAGCCGCTTTATTGTTGTCCGGCTGTTCGTTGTGGCCTGCTGCCGAAAAAACTGCTGTGAATGAACAGCGTATCGCAGAATTAAATATCCCGGCTGGTCTGAAAGCGCCGAAAAAACCAGGGCAATATGATTTGCCGGCCAAAGTTGCCGCCGGTGTCAGCCCTGAACAAATGGACTTACGCGCACCAATGCAGGTGCTGGCCGTGGCAACCAATGCCCGGGTCGAAGAAGAAGAAAAAGAAGCCCGCGTCTGGTTTGAACGTTCAGAGTTCACCGGCGATTTGATGCCGTACTTACAGAACAATATCACCAGCTTTTTCAGCAAAAATACCATTGAAGCCGCCCATCCTCAGCAACAGCAATGGCAGACTGACTGGGTCAGTTCTTATCAGGAAACCGGCTGGTGGTTGTGGAAAGGTCAGGAGCTGACCCAACAAAGTAAATTTAATGTGGTGCTGGAACCGCGCAGTCATGGCCGTACCATCGCGGTACAGGTCAAATTGCTGGAACACAAATACACTGACGAGACGCAAAAACTGACCCCGATCAGCCAGCGCCGTGAAGAAGTACATTTCCTCAACCGTATTATCGATCATATCGCTACGGTTGAGCTTGCCGCAATTCGGGAAGCAAAAGCCAAACTGCCGGATGTGTTGTTAACCCGTGCAGTCAATGACAAACAAGAAGCGGTGATGCTGACGACGCAACCAATTGATGTGACCTGGTCACAACTTGAGCTGTTATTAGAAAAAGTAGGGCTGGAAGTCACCGATTTGAACCAGACCGATTATGTCTATTACCTGAAGTATATCAAAGCTGAACAGGGCTTCTGGGACAGTATCTGGGGTGACGAAGATCTGCCAGAATTACCGTTAACTGCCGGTGAATATCAGCTGTCGCTGAGCAAAACCGACAAAGGTACGGCGATTAAAATCAAAGACAAAGACGGTAAAGTACTGGATCAGGCCACATTGGATGCAGTCTACGAAGTCTTTGCCGCAGCCATTCGTCAGGGCAAGCTGGAGCTCTGACCGGTAGTCAGTAAAAATAACAGAACAAGGCGCAAAGTTTCTGACTTTGCGCCTTGTGCTTTATTATCGACGATATAAACGGCGGGTCACAGCAAACAGTACGTTGTGAACCCGGTAGTATCAGATAAAATACAGCAGTAACGGGCCGCTCTGGCCTGAAACTGGAGAGGATTTACCATGCCTGACTGGCGTTTTTTCCGGAATATTGCTGGCTTGCTGTCAGCATTTGTTGTGACTTTTGCCACGCCAGCCGCGGAATTAACCGATCTGTATCAGGCGACAGTACCCGCCAATCAGAGTCAGGCTATGTGGCAGCGCCAGGCCTTGCAGGCGGTCTTATTAAAATTAACTGGCAGTACCGATGGGCAAAGCCTACCGGGGTTGAGTGATGCATTAAAAAACAGTGGCCAGTTTGTCGTGCAGTTCCAACAGGTACAGCAGGAAGGCCAGAGCCAATTGTTAGTGACGCTGGACGGGCAAAAAATCACCCGGTTATTACAAAGTCAGCAAATCCCGGTGTGGGGCCCGCGACGGCCGGATGTATTGTTATGGTTGACAGAGCGTCCGGTTGAAACGCCGCAGTTTGTGTTAAGCCCCGATCATCCATTACGCAAAGCGCTGCAAAGTCAGGCTGCTTTGTTTGGGCTCAGTGTGCAGTTCCCATTATTTGATGAAACCGATACCACCCTGGTGAATGAAGCCGCCAGCTGGGGTGGCGACTGGGTCTTATTGCAACAGGCATCAGCACGCTATCAGGCGACCGAAGTGTATAACCTGTTGTTTGATCAACTGACCGATGCCAGCGGCCTGGTACAGTTCCGCCTGACCTGGCAGCAATTACAGGATGGGGCGGTGCAAAACAACGAGTTAATCAATGCTGATGCAATGGTGCTGGCGCAGCAATTTTGCAGTGCGTTGGCCAAAGCGCAGGCAACCCGTTATGCCGTGCGTATTGCGGCCCACGTGCCAGTTCCGACAGTAATAGTCTGCAACTGACGTTTGATGGTGTGGGTAGCCTTACGGATCTGGCCCGGCTACGTCAGCTGTTTGATGCAATGCTGACCGTACGTGAACATAGTCTGGTGCAATACAGTGCCGGACAGGCCGTGCTGAATTTACAATTGTCAGCCAGCAACGAGGAATTTTATCGGGCGCTCAGTCTGGTGCGAGAACTCACGCCGCAGCCGGACGCTTCTGCGCCAGGTACCATGGCTGAACAGGCTTCCGTTCCAGGCTCTGTTGTGGAGCCGGCATTAAGTGATGCGGAAGCGGCGATGGAGGCTGCTCTCGGTGATCCTTCTTTAGCGGTAAGCGACAATACCGCAGCCACCACCGTGACCGATGTCTCTGCCACAACGCCAGTGTTGCCTGCCGAAACGATGCAAAGTGGCCAAAATTCAGTCACAGCGGCCCTGCAGATCAGCACGCGTTATCTGTTCCGGCGTCAATAATGCAGACACCGATGCAGCCGACCCAGTTTACGCTGGCCGTGACCTTGCCGGACGATGAAACTCTGCACAGTTTTTACGGTGCGGACAGCAGTCCGGCCGTCGCTTATATTCAGCAATATCTGCAGCCACAACCGGCCGCCTCGTTATTATCGCCGCAGCCGCCAGTGTTTGTGTTTGGCGCTTCTGGCAGTGGCAAGTCGCATTTGCTCTACGCCGCCTGTGTGCAGGCGCAGGAACTGGGCCTGACCAGTCAGTTACTGGCGCTCGATGAGTTTGCTCAGTACAGCCCGCGCATGCTGGATAATCTGGAGCAGCTCGATTTAGTTTGCCTGGATAATATTGGCGCTGTGGCCGGTGATTCGCACTGGCAGGTCGCTTTGTTTGATTTGTACAACCGCCTTGCCGAACATGGCAAAAAACTGATTATCGTCGCCGACGACCAGCCGACCGCGCTTGGTTTTACCCTGCCGGATCTGGTGTCGCGTTTACAGGCCTGTACTGTGTTTCAGCTACGCCTGTTAAGCGATGATGACAAGCAAAAATTACTACAGCAAAAAAGCGCGGGTGCGGGGCTTGGATTTACCGGACGAAGTGGCGCGTTATCTGTTAAACCGGCAGCAACGTGATATCCGCGCACTGGTCAGTACACTGGATATTCTGGATAAAGCTTCGATGGTGCATCAGCGCCGCCTGACCATTCCTTTTGTTAAAGACGTGCTGGCAGCAACTTTCCCTGCTACCGAGCTCTGATCCGCTGGGTTTTCCGCTATTTTGCTAAAATTTTCCTCGCCTTAGCGCGCCCAAAAGCGGCGAAATTGTTGTAAAATCACCGGTTTTAGCAAACAAGCTGGTCTGAGGAAAATCATGAACCTATCTGCCATCTTAGACAGCGCATTGCAGGCTGTGGCCGCTGCGGCTGACGTCAATGCGCTGGAAGACGTCCGGGTCGAGTATTTCGGCAAAAAGGGCAGCATCACTGAGCTGTTAAAATCCTTAGGGGCGATGGATGCCGAGGCCCGTAAAGTGGCCGGCGCACAAATTAACGAGCTGAAACAGCAAGTACAGGATGCATTAAACGCGCGCCGCGACGGTATGCAAGCCGCTGTGCTGGCGCAAAAGCTGGCCTCTGAACAAATCGACGTGACGTTGCCGGGCCGCAGCATCGAACAGGGCGGTTTACACCCGGTGACCCGTACCATTCGCCGCATTGAAACTTTTTTTGGCGAACTGGGTTTTGAAGTCAAACATGGCCCGGAGATCGAAGATGATTTCCATAACTTTGATGCGCTGAATATTCCTGAGCATCACCCGGCCCGTGCTGATCATGACACTTTCTATTTTAATCCGAAGCTGATGCTGCGCACGCAGACGTCTGGCGTGCAAATCCGCACCATGGAAACTGAACAGCCGCCGCTGCGGATCATCTCGCCAGGCCGCGTTTATCGTAACGACTACGACATGACGCACACGCCAATGTTCCACCAGGTCGAAGGCCTGATGGTCGACAAAAATGTCAGCTTTACCGAGCTTAAAGGCATTTTGCACGACTTCCTGAACAACTATTTTGAAGAAGACTTACAGATCCGCTTCCGTCCATCGTTTTTCCCGTTTACTGAGCCTTCGGCTGAAGTGGACGTGATGGGCAAAAACGGCAAATGGCTGGAAGTGTTGGGCTGCGGCATGGTGCATCCGAACGTGTTGCGTTCTGTCGGCATTGACCCGGAAGTGTACAGCGGTTTTGCTTTTGGCATGGGCGTGGAGCGTCTGACCATGCTGCGTTATGGCGTCACCGACTTGCGTTCATTCTTCGAAAATGATCTGCGTTTCTTAAAACAATTTAAATAAGCCGGAGCGAAACAATGAAATTCAGTGAATCCTGGTTACGGGAATGGGTCAATCCGGCGTTATCAACGCAGGAACTGGCCGAACAGATTTCAATGGCCGGCCTCGAAGTAGACGGTATTGATGCGATTGCCGGTGATTTCAGCGGTGTGGTTGTCGGTCATGTGGTTGAATGTGGTCGCCATCCGGAAGCGGATAAATTACAGGTTACCAAAGTGGACATCGGCAGCGGCGAGCTGCTGGATATCGTCTGTGGCGCAGCCAACTGCCGTTTGGGCTTAAAAGTTGCTGTCGCGACTGTTGGCGCGGTGTTGCCGGGTGATTTTAAAATCAAAGCGGCCAAGTTACGCGGCCAGCCGTCGAACGGCATGTTGTGCTCGTTATCTGAGCTTGGCATGGCGGAAAGCTCAGAAGGCATTATTGAACTGCCGGCGGACGCGCCACTGGGCAAAAATATCCGCGAATACCTGCAGTTAGACGATAACGCTATCGAAGTTGATTTGACGCCAAACCGGGCGGATTGCCTCGGTATGCTGGGCCTCGCCCGTGAAGTGGGTGTGCTGAATAAACTGGACGTGACACAACCGGCTATTGCTGCAGTTACACCGGCTATTGATGAGACGCGTACTATCACGCTGCAGGCGCCAAAAGCTTGTCCGCGTTATTTAGGCCGGGTTATTCGCAACATCAACGTCGGTGCTTTAACGCCACTGTGGATGGTGGAAAAATTACGCCGCAGCGGTATTCGTTCTATCGACCCAGTGGTGGATGTGACCAACTATGTGCTGGTGGAGCTCGGTCATCCGATGCATGCCTTTGATTTGGCAAAAATCGACGGTGGCATTGTGGTGCGTCTGGCTAAGCCACAAGAGAAACTCGTGCTGCTGGATGCAAGCGAAGTCACGCTGAATGCACAAACGTTAGTCATTGCCGATGAGCAAAAAGCCTTAGCGATGGCCGGTATTTTTGGTGGCCTCAACAGTGGCGTCACCAAAGACAGCCGCGATATTTTCCTGGAAAGCGCGTTTTTTGCGCCAACAGAGATGGCTGGTCGCGCCCGTCAATATGGCTTGCACACAGACGCCTCACATCGCTATGAACGCGGTGTCGATCCAGAACTACAACGCACTGCAATGGAGCGGGCGACCGCGCTGTTACTGGACATTGTCGGTGGCGAAGCCGGCCCTGTGGTGGAAGCCAAGTCCGACGAACATCTGCCAACAGCGGCACAAATTAACCTGACCCGGCAGAAGTTGGATCGGATCCTCGGTATTCATATCGACACCGCGACCGTCAGCGAGATTTTCACGCGGTTAGGTTTTGCCGTGACCACGCAAGAGGACAGCTGGCAAGTTACAGTGCCGACTTATCGTTTTGATATCTCCATCAGCGAAGACTTGATTGAAGAAGTGGCGCGGGTTTACGGCTACAACAGCATTCCAAACGTGGCGCCTGTCGCATCACTGGCGATGCGTGATCACCGAGAAGCGGACATTTCCGTGCATAGCTTACGTGATTTGCTGGTTGACCGTGGTTATCAGGAAGCGATCACTTATTCGTTTGTCGACCCGAAAGTACAACAAGTGCTGTTCCCGGGTGTCGAAGCGCTGGTGCTGCCCAACCCAATTTCTGCCGACATGTCAGCGATGCGGCTGAATCTGTGGCCGGGTTTGTTGCAGGCGGTGCAAAATAACCAGAACCGCCAGCAAAACCGTATCCGTTTGTTTGAATACGGCCTGAAGTTTATTCCAGACGCCGCTGCAGAAGGCGGCGTGCGCCAGGTGCCGGTGATCGGCGGTATTATCGTTGGCTCTTATGGCAACGAACACTGGACCATGCAGGAACGTGCCGTTGATTTTTACGATGTGAAAGGGGATGTCGAAGCACTGCTTAGCAAAACTTCAGCAACCGACGAGTTCAGCTTTGCCAAAGGCGAGCACAGTGCCTTGCATCCAGGCCAGACTGCAGCGTTGCTGCGCAATGGACAGCAGGTTGGTTTACTGGGTGCGTTGCATCCGGAAGCTGAACGCAAACTCGGGATTAAAGGCAAAGCTTTCCTGTTCGAATTAGAGCTGGCGGCCTTTGGTGACAAGCATATTGTTTCTGCTCAGGAAATCTCAAAATACCCGGCAAACCGCCGTGATTTGGCAATTGTGGTAAAATCTGATGTGCGTTTTTCAGATATCCTTGCTACTATAAGAAAAGTTGGCGGAAATCAACTAGTTGACCTAAAGTTGTTTGACGTGTACACAGGTCAGGGTGTGGCTGAGGGTATGAAGTCGCTCGCTATCGCTTTGACCCTGCAGGACAAGACGCGGACCCTGGAAGATAAAGACATCCAACAAGTGGTGGCTTCCGTGGTGCAGGCACTTGGAGATGAGTTCAACGCAACGTTGAGGGATTGAGAATGGCGCTTACCAAAGCCGATTTAGCAGAACGTTTATTTACTAAGTTTGGCATCAGCAAACGCGACGCCAAAATGATAGTAGAGTCATTTTTTGAAGAGATCCGTCTCGCCCTTGAAACCGGCGATCAGGTCAAACTGTCAGGCTTTGGTAACTTTGACCTCCGGGTGAAAAATCAGCGGCCAGGTCGTAATCCTAAAACTGGTGAAGATATTCCGATCTCTGCCCGTTGTGTGGTGACCTTCCGTCCCGGACAGAAGTTAAAAAGTCGGGTTGAAGTCGGCACCGCCAAAAAATAACTGGCGTTTTAGCAAAAAAAAGAGCGCAGTGGCTATGCCAAGGCGCTCTTTTTTTTGTCTCCGGATAACGTCATCAAAGCTGCGCATAAGCAATGCTGGCAAAACGAATGCCCGCGTCGGCGCGTCGCATATCTGGTTTATTTATCTTTTTGCTGATCCAGCACTGCTGCAGGAACGTAATGAGCAAACAATTCCATCTGTTTAATCCCGCAATGAAATTAAAAATTGGCATCAGTGCCTGCGTACTTGGCCAGAAAGTCCGTTATGACGGCGGCCACAAACAATCCGAATTTTGTACCGCGACTTTACTCCCTTTTGCTGATTTTGTGCCTTTTTGCCCCGAGCAGGCGCTCGGTATGGGCGTGCCACGTCCGGCGATCCGATTGATGAAAGATGCCAGTGAACGGATCCGGCTGGTTAATAACAAAGACAGCAGTATCGACCACACCGACGAGATGCAGGCGCTTTGCGCCGAACGTCTGCCACAAATGGCAGATTTTGCTGGTTACATCGTCTGTGCCAAGTCACCCAGCTGTGGCATGGAGCGCGTGCGTTTGGTCGACGAAAAAGGCGCGCAACTGGGCAAAGTGGCGGTGGGCCTATTTACCCGCCAATTGATGCAGCAATATCCCTGGTTGCCGGTGGAAGAAGATGGTCGTCTGCTCGACGCCGGGATCCGCGAAAGTTTTGTCACCCGCATCTATGCGCTGGCGCACTGGCAACAACTGATGGCCGATGGTTTTAGCATCGGCAAGCTGGTGAAGTATCACAGTCAGTATAAGTTTGTGTTACTGGCGCATCATCCGGTAGCTTACCGCGAACTAGGCCGGCTGGTAGCCCAAGGGAAATTGTTTGGGCCGGAAGAATTGGCCAATCGTTATCTCATCTCATTACAACAGGCATTGGCCCAACCGACTACGCGGAAAAATCACGCTAATGTATTGATGCATCTGCAGGGCTTCTTCAAAAAGGTGTTGAGTGCTGAAGCCAAAGCTGAATTATTGCAACTGATCCACCAGTACCGGATGGGGCATATACCCTTGCTGGCTCCACTCACGCTGCTGAAACACCATTTACGCTTGCATCCGGACGATTACGTGGCCTGCCAGCGCTATCTGCAGCCGTTTCCGACTGAATTAGGTGTGCGGATATGACTGCGTTTCAGCTGGTTTGGTTACGCAATGACCTGCGCCATTATGATAACGCTGCATTGCATGCCGCGGCGCAAACCGGGCTGCCTGTCGTGGCGGTATTTATTGCGACGCCACAGACCTGGCAACTCCATGAGATGGCGCCGATCAAGCAGGATCTGATCCGTCGCCGGGTTGATGCACTTAAACAAGAACTTGCTGTGCTCGGGATCCCGCTGTTGGCCATTGAAAGCGAACGCTACAGCGATTGCGCTGGCATCTTGCTGAAAATTGCCCAGCAAGGCGCTGCCGGGCTTTATGCACAAACCGAGTATGAACTGCGGGAACAGCACCGCGACCAGTCGGTGAGTAGGGCACTTTCTGCTATCGGCGTGCCCTGTTTCTGGTTTGACAGCCAATGTGTCATGCCACCGGGGGCTGTGCGCAGTAAAACCGGTGATATTTATAAAATTTTTACCCCATTTAAAAAGACCTGGCTGGCGCAATTACAGCAAAAAGGAGTACGCGTACTCAGTAAACCCGCTGCACAACAAGCGTTTAAATTCGATAAAAGTGGTTTGACAGCGATGCAGCCAGGGGATAACAGCTCTGCTGCCTGGCCTGTCGCTGAACAGCAAGTGTTGGAACAACTGCGTAACTTTTGCCGTGAGCGGGTACAGGATTATCAGCAAGCGCGCGATTTTCCGGCGATTGACGGTACTTCTGCATTATCGCCCTATCTGGCTATCGGCGTGGTGTCTGCGCAGCAGGCCGTCGCCCGGCTGCAAACGGAAGCTGACACGGCGCTGTGGCAAGAGGGGGCTGGCGCGGCGGTCTGGTTGTCGGAATTGATCTGGCGCGAGTTCTACAAACATATTCTGGTCGCTTATCCGCAACTGATTAAGCACCGGGCCTTCCAACATGACACCGAAGCGATTGTTTGGTGCAATAACGAGGCCTGGTTTGCCGCCTGGTGTGAAGGGCGCACTGGTTACCCGATTGTCGATGCGGCGATGCGTCAGCTCAACCAAACTGGCTGGATGCACAACCGGCTGCGGATGATCACCGCCAGTTTTCTGGTGAAAGACTTACAAATCGACTGGCGCTGGGGCGAGCGATATTTTATGTCGAAGCTGATCGACGGCGAGTTCGCAGCCAACAACGGTGGCTGGCAGTGGGCGGCCTCAACCGGCACTGATGCCGCGCCCTATTTCCGCATTTTTAATCCGGTGACCCAAAGCGAGAAATTCGACCCGAAAGGCATTTTCCTGCAACAGTATTTGCCGGAACTGAAAGGGCTTAGCAGTAAACAGCTGCATTGGCCACATCCGCTGCCAATGTCAGTGCAGTATTTCCGCCCGGTAGTTGATCATGCCAAGGCCCGGCTGCGTACATTGGCCATGTTCAAAGCTGCGCGCGGTGAATCAGTTGATGTATCGACGGATGAACCTGCTCAGTTGGCATTTGGCACTTCTGACGGACTTTAAGCAATGCAAACTGAATCATCAAATGTTATGGAGCCTCAGCCCGCAGCCTTACAACGGCTGGCGCTGTTTGTTGAGTTTTACAACCAACTGAATTTTTCCAACCTCGAGACCTTACGCGACTTGTACGCCGACAACGTCGAGTTTATCGACCCTGTGCATCAAATCGTCGGACTTCCGGCACTCGAGCAGTATTTTGCCCACGCCTATCAGAACCTGCAGCAATGTGAGTTTGTGATGGGCGCGCATGGCGTCGGGCCCCATTGGGGTTTTGTTAGCTGGCAGATGCGCTTTCGCCACCCGGCGATTGGCCACGGCGATTTAATCGTAGTTGATGGCAGCACAGAGCTTACGTACAACGTGGCCGGTAAAATTTCGCGGCATCGCGACTACTACGATTTAACCCAAATGGTTTATCAGCATCTGCCGCTGATTGGCTGGCTGACGGGGAAAGTCCGCAGCCGGATGGCACAGGCCTGACACCGGCTTTTTTTAAGCTGATTTTTTTCAAGGAACAGACATGCGTATTGCAGTAATTGGCGGTGGTATCGCTGGCATGATGAGCTGGTATCTGCTCAGACGACAGCATCAGGTCACGTTATTTGAGGCCGGTGCCTATTTGGGTGGCCACACTGCCACTGTAGATGTCACTGTAGGTGGCCGGGAATATGCAGTTGATACTGGTTTTATCGTGTTTAACAACTGGACTTATCCGCTGTTCAACCGCTTCCTCGCCGAGCTGGATGTGCCATTTCAGCATACCACCATGAGTTTTGCTGTGACCGATCGCGGCGCCGATTTTGAGTATAACGGCAATAATCTTTGGAGCTTGTTTGCGCAAAAACGTAATCTGCTGCGCCCATCGTTTTGGCGGATGTTGCGCGATATCACCCGCTTTAACCAAATCGCCAAACTGGCGCTGGCTGAAAACAGTGCGGATTTGGATTTGCCCATCGATGCTTTTTTGCAAAAACATCAGCTTGGCAACGACATGCGTGACAAGTATCTGCTGCCGATGGGCGCGGCGATTTGGTCGGCTGGCCTGACCGCGATGCCGGATTTCCCGCTACGGTTTTTCCTGCAGTTTTGCAATAACCACGGTTTGCTGAATATCAACGACAGACCGCAGTGGGCTGTGATCAAAGGCGGCTCGCGGGAGTATGTCAAAGCCATGCTGGCCAAATGCGGCAGCGAAGGCATTCGCTTAAATTGCCCGGTCGCACAGGTGCGCCGTTTTGCTGCGTCTGTCGAAATCGCTTTGGCGGATGGCAGCACTGAACATTTTGACCAGGTTGTGTTTGCCTGTCACAGCGATCAGGCACTGCGGTTGTTGGCGGATCCGAGCGAGACTGAGCAACAAGTGTTGGGTGGTATCGCTTATCAGGACAATGATGTTGTGTTGCATACTGATCTGCGGCTATTGCCTAAACGCAGAGCGGCGTGGGCAGCCTGGAATTATCTGCTGGGTGGAGATGGCGCAAGCCGCGCCACATTAAGTTACAACATGAACATGTTGCAGGGCATCAACAGCGATACGACTTTTGTCGTCAGTCTGAATGCGTCGGCGCAGATCGCGCCGGACACTGTGCTGCGGCGATTCACTTATGCCCATCCGGTTTACAACCACAGCACCATGCAAGCGCAGGCGCGACGTGCACAGATCAATGGCCAAAATCGCAGCTATTTTTGTGGTGCTTACTGGTACAACGGTTTTCATGAAGACGGAGTACGCAGTGCCGTTGATGTAGCCGCAATGCTTGGCGTGGATTTCTGATGGCAGGTCATGCCATTTATACAGGTCGGGTCGGACACCAGCGTGTTAGACCAAAACCGCACAGTCTGGATTACGACATTCAGTATTTCTGGCTTGATTTAATGGCATTGGCTGAGCTGCCACCAGCGATTAAACACGAGCGCTTTGGCGCGTTTTCTTTGCGCCGGCGTGATTATTTTAAGGGCTGTGCAGCTGTTGCTGGCGAGCCTTCGCTGGCAAAGGCGGCTTTGCTGCGCGCCGCGCAGCTGGGCGCCGATCTGCAGGGGATTGATCAGGTGTTTTTACTGACGCCATTGGCCAACTGGGGGGTGTATTTCAGCCCGCTGACCCAATATTATCTGTATCAGCAAGGCACACCGCGTTACTTGCTCGCCGAAGTCAGTAACACACCATGGCAGCAGCGTCATCATTATCTGGTGCCATTAAATGGGCATGCAATAACGGAATTCAGTCACGCCAAGCAGTTTCATGTATCACCGTTTAATCCGCTGGATATGCAATATCACTGGCGGATAGAGCCACCAGCAGACCAGTTTAAACTGTTGCTGCAAAACAGCCGTGCCGCTCAGACGGTATTCTCTGCCTGGTTTATGTTGACGCGTTCGGCATTAACTACGCAGAACATCAGACAAATGTTGATCCGTCAGCCTTGGCAAAACGTACAAGTGGTTATGCGTATTTACTGGCAAGCTTTGCAGCTACTGTGCAAAGGGTTGCCGTTTTATTCCTACCAAAAGCCTAAGGATCAATAGGTATGACGTTAGCGCTGAGTCAATCTGGCACTGCTGCAGAAGCGGGTTTACTCGACAGGATCTGTCGTCGTCTGGTACAGGGGTATCTGGCGGGTTTACAACACGGTTGCATTGAGCTGATCGACCATAAAGATGAATTAATCCTTGGCGATGCTCACGCCGATCTGCGGGTCCGGCTGGAAGTTCGTGATCCACGCTTTTATCAGCGACTGGTGTTAGGTGGTTCTGTTGGCGCCGGTGAAGCTTATATGGATGGCTGGTGGCATACCGATCAGCTGACGGCATTGGTACGGATCTTTGCCCGCAACATGACTTTGCTTGATTCGCTGGAAAGCGCATGGGCGCGTTTAAGTAAACCGGCGCTCAAGCTGCTTGACTGGAAGAACCGCAATACATTAGGTCAGTCCCGTAAAAACATTGCCGCACACTATGACTTGGGTAACTCTCTGTACCGTTTATTTCTCGATGACAGCATGATGTACTCCAGCGCGGTTTATCAGCATGCCGACAGCACGCTGGAGCAGGCGCAACAACATAAACTGCGACTATTGTGCGACAAGCTGCAGCTCCAACCCGGTGATCATCTGTTGGAAATTGGCACAGGCTGGGGCAGTCTGGCGATTTTTGCCGCCACTCACTACGGCTGTAAAGTCACCACCACCACCATTTCACGTGAACAGCACGACTATGCCGCACAGCGTATAACGGCGGCGGGCCTTAACGACAAAATCACGTTGTTGTTCGAAGACTATCGGTTGTTAACCGGCCAGTATGACAAACTGGTATCGGTAGAAATGATCGAAGCGGTAGGCAAAGAGTATCTGGGTTCTTATTTTGCCAAATGCAGCAGCTTACTCAAAGCTGACGGTCTGATGGTGTTGCAGGCGATCACCATCGCCGATCAACGCTTTGAACATTACAGTAAAGAAGTTGATTTCATTCAGAAATTTATTTTTCCAGGCGGTTTTCTGCCGTCGGTAACCAAAATGGCCGAAGCCGTTTGTCAGGGGACCGATTTGGTGATCCGCCATCTGAGCGATATCGGACTGGATTACGCCAGGACTCTGGCGGACTGGCATCAGCGATTTGAACAGCAAAAAGATCAAGTGCTGGCGCTGGGGTATGATGCCCGGTTTATCCGCATGTGGCAGTTCTATCTGTGTTATTGCGAGGGTGGATTTCTGGAGCGGGCGACCAGTACGGTGCATTTAGTGCTGTGTAAACCCGACTTTAAAGCCGCGGTCTGACCTGCACAGATGCCGGCTTTGTAATTTACTTAAAATCGACGTCTGTGCTATAACTGCGATAACTTTCAAAAAGTTAACGGAAATCAGCTTGCATGGATCCGGCACTTCATCAGCACAACGACACCGCATCGTTATTACCAGAGCACGGCGAACAGGCCGAAGTCAGCCGGTTACGCCGTGAAGTAAAAGCGCTGCAGGCGCTGAATCGCCTGGCGTTAGAACTCCACTCAGTGACTGCCGACACTGTGGTCTATCAGCGGGTGGTGGAACAGGTCAGCCAGGCGCTGGAATTCACCGATTGCAGTTTATTTCTGTTATCAGCCGACGGTACAGCATTACAACGTGTCGCGGCCTGTGGTTTGCGGGCCTGTGATAAAGCCGTCCCCGCATTACAGATCCAGCAAAGCCATAGTCTGGTTGCCGCATGTGCCCGCCAGATGCAGACAGTGTATGTGGCTGATACTACAACAGACGACCGGTATCTGGCCGGTCAACACAGCTTTTTATGTGAGCTGGCAGTGCCAGTGCTGTCAGAAGGCCAATTGCTCGCTGTACTTGACTGTGAACATCCGCAAACAGATTTTTATGCAAATGCCAGCCCGTTACTGGAACAAGTGGCCGAAGTGCTGGCTCGCAAGCTGGAACAACTGCAGGGGCTAAGCCGGATCCAACAGTCGGTTGAGCAGCTCGAATATGCCAGCCGTTTGCAAAAAGTGTTATTCAATATTGCCTCGTTACACTATGACGGTGAGCAACCTGCGCAGTTTTATCAGCAGCTGCATCACAATGTGAATTCGCTGATTTATGCAGAAAATTTCTTTATTGCCTTGTTCGATACCGAGCAGGAAGTGTTGCATTTCCCTTATTTTGCCGATTCTCATGAACATATCAGCCCAGACCAGTTTTATCCAAAAGAAATTCTTAACCACAGCCTGACTGGTTATGTGTTTCGCACAGATAAACCACTATTGGCAGATAAAGCAATGTTGTTGCAATTAGACCAACAACATGTGGTCAAAGCTTATGGCGAGCAGCCGGAATATTGGCTGGGTGTACCTTTTAAGTCGGAAGATAATGTGCAGGGCGTTGTGGTAGTGCAAAGTTATGATGCACAACGCAATTACCAGCAAACTGATCTCGACCTGCTGCTTTTTGTCAGCCAGCATATCTGCAGTGCGCTGGAACGGGTGTTTGTGCAACAACGGCTATTACATCAGGCGTTACACGACGCGCTGACGAACTTGCCAAACCGGTTGTTGTTTCTGGATCGCGTACGGCAGGGGTTTAAACGTCGCCGGCGTTATCCGGACCATGTGGTGGCAGTGGCTTATCTGGATTTGGACCGTTTTAAAATGGTCAACGATACGCTCGGCCATCAGGTTGGCGATGAGTTTCTGGTGGCAGTGGCGCAGCTGCTGAAAAAATGTCTGCGTCAACACGACACGCTGGCGCGCCTTGGCGGCGACGAATTTGCCATTTTACTGGATGATGTGCATACCGAAACCGACGTGGCCGAAGTGATGCAACGCATCGGGCATCAGCTGAGCCAGTCAGTGCTGCTGAAACAACACAAACTGCAGACGTCGGTCAGCATCGGCGTAGCCCTGGCCAATATTCATACCAATATTGATGACACTGACGAGCTGATCCGCCGCGCTGACATTGCAATGTACCAAGCCAAACAGGATGGCCGTGGTGTTTACCGCTTTTTCTCTGACGAGATGGACCAGCGGGCAGTGCAGCATTATCAACTGGAGATGGAGATCCAGACGGCGCTGGAGCAACAACAATTTGAATTGCATTACCAACCGGTGGTGGACCTTGCCACTGATACGACGCTGGGGTTTGAAGCCTTGATCCGCTGGCAGCATCCGGTGCGCGGTTTTGTCCCACCCAACGATTTTATCCCGCTGGCGGAAGAATTAGGCTTGCTGGGTGCGATAGACCTGTATGTGGTGCGGCAGGCAGTCGCGCAAATCAATGTCTGGTGGCAAAACTATGCGACGCCGTTTTATGTCAGTGTGAACATTTCCGGCCGTAGTTTTTCCCGTGCGGATTTTGCCGATGCGGTACTGCAACTGTTGGCTGACAGTCAGGTACCGGCGCAGTATCTGGCGATTGAAATCACCGAGCGCGCCTTGATCGACAAGATTGAACAGGCAAAAACGACCATAGCGCAGTTACGCGCCGCCGGGGTGCGGGTCTTCCTCGACGACTTTGGTACCGGCTATTCCAGCCTTAGTTATTTGCACGAATTTCAGCTGGATGTGCTGAAAATAGACCGCAGTTTTATTGCCGGGATCCGGCCACGCATTCAGGAAAATGCTGTAGTGAACACTATCATCGCACTGGCAAAAACATTGAAATTAAAAGTGATAGCCGAAGGCATTGAAAACAGCCTGCAACGTAAAATTCTGGCGGACCTGGGCTGCGACAGTGGTCAGGGCTATTGGTTTGCGGCGGCGCTGCCGGCACGGCAGGCGGTGGAGTGGTTACGCTGATCCGACGCGTCCCGCGTCAAAGCAACGGGACGGGCCACAGGTGTTTATTTCAGCTTGATTTGTGTCTCGGTGATTTCAATCTTGCCGGCCTTAAACAAGGCGCCAATGGCTTGTTTGTAGACTTTCTTACTGACACCAAACAAGGCAGAAATCGCTTCCGGCGAGCTTTTATCTGACAACATCAGCACGCCTTCATTCGCTTCAAGCTTTTGCAGAATTTGCCCGGTCAAATCGAGGGTCTTGCCATAACCTGGTTTATCCAGCAGTAAATCAATTTTACCGTCACTGCGTAGTTTGTTGACATAGGCCTTACATTGATAGCCGCGGCGAAGCTGTTTAAACACCTGATCTTTATACAATAAACCCCAATGTTCATTGTTCACCACGACTTTAAAACCCAGGTCGGTCGGTTCGGCAACAACTATAGATACTTCATCGCCGCTATTAAGTACTGGGGTGGTTTTACCAATAAATTTGTCTAGTTTGCTTGATGCGACAATCCGGTTGCTCTTGTCGACAAAACAATACACCAGATAACTAAAGTCTTGTTGCATCGGTACCGTCTGTTCAGCAAATGGCACTAACAAGTCTTTTTTCAGACCCCAGTTCAGGAAAGCGCCGACTTTATTCACCGCAACGACGCGCATTTGAGCGACTTCACCGACTTTGATCAATGCTTTTTCTGTTGTCGCGATCAGCTGATCTTCTGAATCGAGATATAAAAATACGTCAACACTGCTGCCGATGTCAGCAGTAAGCGGGACATAGCGTTTGGGCAGCAGAATGTCACCCCATTCTTTACCATCCAGATACACACCAAATTCAACGCGACGTTTAATCACCAGGCGGTTTATTTTTCCGAGAAACATTAGGACTCCAGTTGAAACAGTGGTGGATTGCTCTGCTGCAGCAGGCGGGGATTAAGCACCACAGAATGAGTTGAGTCAGCGAACCAGAGCTGGCCTTCCTGAATGGTACATTGTAGTTGCATCGTGCGCTGGCACAAGTGAGTCAGCGCTTGCGATTCGGCCGCATCGATGGCGACGACGGTCAGGTTCGGCAGTTCACGGGCCGTTTTCTGCGCGTCTTTCCACCATTTATCGACCACGGTGCCGCCATAAGCCAGCACCATGCCCTGATGTGCGCGATGGGCGGCACGGCGTAGTAATTTGTCTTCCGGCAGACCCAGTTCAATCCACAGTTCGATGTTGCCGCCATAATCGTGTTGCCACAGATCAGGCTCGGCGTCTTCAGAAATGCCCTTGCCGAAGATCAGACGCTCATGCGCGCACAAGGTGAATGCGACGAGTCGCAGCATCATCCGTTCAATAGTTTCAGACGGATGTTGTGCCAGTGTCAGACTGTGCGTTTGATAATAATGCCGGGTCATATCGGCAATCGCCAGCTCGGTTTTGTAGATGGTGGCTTTGAGTGCCATGGATCACACCAGAGAAAAAACGGGGCGCCAGTGTAACGGTTTTTTCTCCGCCCCGCGACTTATGCACGCAGAAACTGAGGTTTTTCTGCATCGTGTATCCGGGTCCAGAGCTTTTCGTGAATGATATAACCGACAGTATTGACTGCCGGTTCAACCATAGCAACCAGACCGCCGAGCATGATGTCACCGGTGAGCAGGTAAGCGACAGTAAATGCGATAGTGAAATGCATGATGGTGAAGCTGAACGTTTTTTACATGATGGGCTCCGGCGTCCTGATCTGATTGAATTTCAGGCCAGTATGAGTGTCAGCACCATTGATGTATAACGAATTAAAAAATCAGTATGGTTCGGAAAAAGCGATGAGGATGTCAGCGCATTGCGGCAGCGACAGCGTCAGCCGGTTTAACGCATCCGTCAGTAACGGCAAATCCGGTTTTTGTTCCAGCGCGACAAAAGTACCGGCCGACCAGACGCTGTATTGACCATCTTCTTTGACCAGCAGCATTTTGTCTTTACGAAATGCATAGAGTTCATTGCCGACCACATTCAGTTTGGCGCTTTGGGTTGCAGCCAGCCAGTTCTCGCCGATCCATGGATGTTGATTAAAACAACCGGCGTAAGCAAGCAATGTGGGCATTAAATCAAGATGTTGACTGACCTGACTAAAACGTTGTTGCCGCAGTTCCGGCCAGTGAAACCAGACCTGAGCCGGCCCCAGCGCAAAGCGATCGCCTTGCCCGGCAATTTCAATCACCATCAGCTGTTGATCCGCCGGACGTTGTTTTAACTGTTCCAGCAGCAGTGTCGGATCTTGTTGCAGGTGGACGCGTACCGCGGACGGGGTGGTGGTCTGGCTGGCAAGCCAAGGTAGTTGCCGGCGCCAGCTGGCGTCGGCATCGATTTGCAGAAATCCGCCGGGCAGGTTGTGCCACCAGGATGGTGCTGTGGTGGCAAGCTTTGGTGCCAGCTGACCGTGTAATAAATTGCTCAGACCAAGGGCCTGGTCACGTGGCGCCAGATGTTGTGGCAATGTTTTGAAATTCTGTAACTGCAGCAGTTGCAATAGTTCTGCGTCGATTTTATTGACCAGCCAGACATCCAGTGGTGCTGCTTGTGGCGCGGCGCTGCAGGATAATTGCACCGGTTGTGGCGTCGACAGAGCTTGCTGCAGCCAGCTTTGTGGCTGCTGGTCGTTATTTTGTCTGCTGATGATTTGATACCGGTTCAGCACGGTTCGCGCTGTGGCCGGATAACTTAGTGGCAACGTATTGTCTTGGCGTGTGATGCTGGTTACTTCCATCGCATCACCCCAGATATGTAATAAGTGGCTGCAGATAAAGCTGCCGAGCAACGTTAATAAAGCCGGTGCGCCAATGCCTGAGCGTTTTAACCGCTCAATTTTTTTCCAGCAAAAATTACTCAGCACCAGCTCAATCGCCAGCAACAACAAACCTACCGCGGCGGTGATTAAGACAAAATTGCGCAGGTTGGTCACGACTTGCTGGCGCAATAAATCGACGGTTTGTTCAAAGGAGGCACTGCCGGCGTGATAACCCAGACTGTTATAAACATAAGCGTCAAAAATCAGCGCAACCAGGCCGATACTGGCCAGCAATGCAGCGACGCCACGCACGTGGCGCTGCGACGGAAATAACAGGCTGACCGGGAAAATAGTGACGATAAAAAACAACAAACAGATAAAAGCGGTGTGGCCGAGCCAATTTAGTGTCAGATAGATCCAACCAATCGCATCAGGCGGTAGCGGGTCGGCCAGAAAAAAACTTAAGGTGACCGGCAATGCCAGCATGACATTAAAAAAGGTGAACCAATGACCCCAGCGCAATAGCCGGTTCACTTTATTTACCAGTGAAAGGTCCTGCTCCAGTACCATAGGATCAGTGCGACTTTCCGGCCACTGAATCGACCAGCACCTGGGCAAAGGATTTTGCCACTTCTTGCTGCCGGTCTTTCGGCACCTGCGTGTGGATAATGTGGCTGATGGTATTGCCGAGGCACATCAGGCTCAGTTCGGTATTGGCCTGTTGCTGCCGCAAAGTTTCCAGTAAAAGGTTGACGACATTTTCAATCTGGGCTGTGCTGTACTTGGACTGGATCGGCATGAATTACTCTGAATTGAAAGCTGCAAAACAGGTAGAATGGTAACAGAATTCGGTTAAACAGGAAAATTTATGTCTGTTGATGTCCACGCCCTGGCGATTAATTTCATTGAAGCCAATGAGTCCGCGCAGCTGACCGCGCATTTTCGTCAGGAATTATTGAGTATCACGCCTCATGTCGCAATGTTATTAGAACAATTGCACTTAGCCTACAATGGTAAACCGGCGAAAGGCTATGCCAGTTTCAGCAGCGACAAAGTGGAGCAACTGCTGGAACCGCTTGGACAGTGGCAACACGGCGAGAAGCCTTTTCTTAGCCTGGCTGAACACGCCACGGCGGCTTTAGTGGTGGAATTGACCAAACATCAGATCCCCGAAACCGGTTATCTGATGTTGTGTCATTACCGTTATCTGGCAAACGAATACCTGTTTGTGGCTTTACTTGGCAGCAAAGAACATTTCAGTCTGACGTCTGATTTGCAGCTCGCCAGTAGTAAACATCTGGACATCGCGCGGATGCAGCTGGCCGCGCGGATAGATTTGACCGAACTTGCCAGCTCGCCGGAACAGGGTAAATATATCTCGTTCATCCGTGGTCGGGCCGGGCGCAAAGTGGCGGATTTTTTCCTCGATTTTCTCGGCGCCGCCGAAGGCGTCGATCCCAAAGCCAGCAGCAAAGTGGTGTTGGCGTCGGTGGAAGAATATTTAAGTGCATCGGATTATGATGCCGGCGAAAAACACGATGTACGCAAGCAAGTCTATCAATATTGTGAAGAACGGGCCAAACAAGGTCAGGACGTGCGGCTCGACGAATTGTCCGCTACTGTCGACAGTTCCGATGACAACGCTTTCATCCGTTATTGCCAGGAACAGGATATCGCTGTAGCGGAAGAATTCCCGGTCGATGTCAAAGAACTAAAGACACTGGTGAAATTCTCCGGTGCCGGCGCCGGACTCAGCCTGAGCTTTGAACAAAAGCTACTCGGTGAGCGAGTGCAATATGACGCGGAACGCGATGTGCTGATCATCAAAGGCACACCGCCGAATCTGCGCGATCAGTTACAAAAATTTATCCGCGGTTATTCCAGTTTCGACAAAAAAGGCGAGTAACAACGCCACTGCTTCAACGGCTGATGAGCCGTTGAAGCAGTGCTTAATCGGCAGCACCTTCACTGTTAGCGGAAGACTGGCCGGGCGTATCGCTGGCAGATTTGGCCGCTGGCGTTTCGTTGTTATTTTTCTCTGGTATCGCCGCTACGACAGGACTGGTCTGCACTGCAGCAGCAGTTTGCGCCGATTGAACCGGACGACTTACTGTGCTTTTGCGTGGTAACTGTTGTTTGCTATTGCGTTTGAGCAGCCATAAATTGCCAATTAACAGCGCCACAACCAGCGCGACCATCAGCCATAAATCAGACATCTTCTTCTCCATCAATATTACAGATATATCGTTGATACAACGCCGGCAGCAAGGCACAGATAGCCTCAGGCTCCGGTAGTTCGCTTTGTAAAATAGCCGCTGCCAGTATCGGCAGGCTGAGCTGCTGCAGATATTGGCTGGCGAGTGGCCGGTAACTTAAATGCCAGGGCTCGGCTGCCACGCCACCGCGAAATGTGCGGTAGGGACGAAAAAAACCGAATTGACCGGCGTGACGGCTGAGCCATTCGGACAAGCCGGCAAATGGTCCACCCGCTGCATACTCGGCCGGCGTTAACTGCAACACATAGTCAGCCGGAATTGCCGCCTGGTCCCACACATCCAGATCCGTGCCCCAATGGTGGCGGCTGGCGCCTGGTAATGCTGAATACAACAGGATGGCTTCGATTTGCGCCGCAGGGGATAGCCCCGCGAGAGTTACCGGTTGCTGCGCAGCATCATACACCGGGCGCTCGCCGTTTAATTTCGCTTTAACAATCGCCTGCTGGCGCGCAAAATCTCGCCAGCCGGAGGCGATGCGAAGCGCGATACCATCAGCGGCGGCCGCTTGTTGCATCGCCTGATAAGCGGCGGCGACAACAGGTTGCAACAACCGGCCAGGCTCCACTTCTACAAGCGGAGGCGCATCGATGCCGGTCAGTTGCAATGCGGTTAAGTCAGCAAATGCCACAAGATGGCCTCGTACATGTCAGTTAAGAGATCGAGATCTGCCACCCGGACATGTTCGTTGATTTTATGAATAGTGCCATTGCAGGGGCCGAGCTCAACCACTTGCGCGCCGGTTGGAGCGATAAAACGGCCATCGGACGTGCCCCCGGTGGTTTCTAAAACGGTTTCAAAGCCTTGCACCTGCCGGACTGCTTTCACTGCCGCTTCAACCAGTGGGCCCCGGTCAGTCAGAAACGGCAAACCGTTCACCACCCAGTCAATATCATATTGCAGCTGATGCTGGTCTAATAAATCCAATACCCGTTGCTGTAACTGTGCCGCAGTGACTTCAGTGCTGAAGCGAAAGTTGAAGGTCAGGTTAAGTTCACCGGGAACCACGTTAGTTGCGCCGGTACCGGCATGAATATTCGAGATCTGAAAGCTGGTTGCCGGGAAAAAGGCATTGCCGTGGTCCCACACTTCAGTGCTCAGCGCCGCCAGCGCAGGAGCGGCTTTGTGGATTGGATTATCGACCAGATGCGGATAGGCCACATGGCCTTGCACGCCTTTGATTTTCAGGTAGCCGGTCAGACTGCCGCGCCGGCCATTTTTAATGACATCGCCAACTTGATTGGTACTGGAAGGTTCACCCACCAGACACCAGCTGATTTTTTCCTGCCGGGCTTCCAGCGTTTCAATGACTCTTTTGGTGCCATTAATAAACGGACCTTCTTCGTCGCTGGTGATTAAAAAGGCGATGTCGCCGGTGAGCGTCGGTTTTTTTGCTAAAAATCGTTCGGTGGCGACAATCATTGCCGCCAGACTGCCTTTCATGTCGGCAGTGCCACGGCCATATAACAGACCATCGCGAATTTCAGGTTCAAATGGCGGGCTGTTCCATTGTTCGAGTGGGCCGGTTGGCACCACATCGGTATGACCGGCAAAACAGAACAACGGTTTACCCTGACCGCGACGCGCCCATAAATTTAACGTATCTTCGAAAAACATTGATTCAATATCAAAACCAAGCGCGCTCAGGCGGTCGGCCATTAATTGCTGACAACCTTCATCGAGTGGTGTGACAGAAGGGCGGCGGATCAGTTCTTCAGTCAGGCTAAGTACGGCAGATTTTTCAGACATAACAGATCTCAGAGGCAGAATTGCTGGTATTGGCTGGCATCAAAACCAACCAGAAACTGGTCGCCGCGTTGCAATAACGGGCGTTTAATCACGGCTGGGTGGCGTTGCATCAGGGCAAGCGCAGCGCCGGCATCGCTGATTTGTTTATCGGCGTCGGTTAAGCCCCGCCAGGTGGTGCCGCGCTGATTGATCAGTTTTTCCCAACCAAGCAATACGATGGCCTGTTGCAACACAGTCTCAGGCACCCCATCAGTGCGGTAGTCGTGAAAATGCGCAGCGATCTGCTGCTCCGCCAGGTAGCTGCGGGCTTTTTTCATCGTGTCGCAATTTTTAATGCCATAAATTTTAATGTCATGCTGAACAACGGACATCACAGTGAGAAACTCCTGAAGTTTAAAAACTAATTGGCCGGTGCGTTTTTCAGTTCCAGCCAGAATAACGGGTCCTGACCGGCTGCAACAAAACCGGTTCTGCTATGCAAGCGCTGAATTTTCGGGTGATCAACAATAGAAATCATACATATCAGCGGACTGCTCCAGCACTGCAGCCGGGACGGATCAAACTGCAGTATCTGCTGACCGGCCTGGATTTTACTGCGATCAGTGACCAACCAGTGAAAGCCCATGGTCTGTTGCTGACAGGCATCGGGAAAACAAATTTCCAGTTTTAAGCCTTGTGGATGATGCAGGATAATCCGACTCCCGCCCATATCCAGCCGGCTGACGGCACCGGTAAAAGGAGCAACCAGTTGCTGACCCTGCAATTGGATCTGTACGGCATCCGGTAATAAACCAGAGCGATATACAGTGCCGGCGTTGTCATCCGGTGCACTGACCAGGCCACTGACCGGGCTGCGGATCTCAAACCCACGCGTCGGAGGCTGATCTGTATGCAATGTCAGTTTGCTAAATGCCGATGTCATCTATATCAATCCCAGGACGTCATTCCCAGATAGTACCAAAGTCCTTGCTTCTGCTGCAGGCACAAATGCAAAAAACTCGACAGTAGATTTTCTGCCTGCAGTTATTACCAGTTAACTGTGTAAAATGTCGATTTAAACCTATATTTTTGCTGAAATGCTGTTTTTGTCATGTCATTTTACAAATGAAAGCGCTGGATCTGGCGATTTGATTACAATCAGGTTGTCCACAGATTCTGTGGATAACTTTGTGAGTTGTTCTGTTTATCTTTGTTATGTTCATGAAATATATAAATAATGTTCAATGGCACAAAATTTGTTATTTGATGACATTGAGATGAATGCTATCAAAGGCCTGAAAATGCATGTTTTCATTCAATGTCGTGATTTATGCGCGATTTTCTTTCAACTGCGCAGCCTTTGCCTGACGCGGGACCGGGCTTTTTTTGCCGGACCATAGGCTGGTAGTCCCCATTTATGCTAGTGTTGTTTTAGATGCTTTATTTCCGGAGTCCTGCGATGCGCACAGATGTCAGCAGTACCTTGCAGATGGGTGTGCATTACAGCAACACCTGGCCTTTGTTGCAGGAGCTAAACGGCTTATTTCCGGAAAACCGGATGATCCGCCTGACCCTGCTGCTGAAAATGTGGATGCCGCCGCTGGCTGTATTGTCGGTTTGTGTGCAGTTGCAATATTTTGGCAGTAGCTATCTGTGGTCGGCACTGTCCTGTGGATTGTTTTTATTGGCGTTGCCGTTGCAGGGTTATTATTGGCTTGGACTACGTGCGCAGACTGCGTTGCCACCGGCTATCAGTCATTGGTATCAGGACATCCGCAGTCAGATGCAGCAGGCCGGTGTACAGGTGCCTCAAGCGGCTACCGGCAAACCCAGTTATGCCGACCTCGCCACCGTGTTGCAGTCGGCATTTCGCCAGCTTGATAAGGCGTTTTTCCGGCACTGGTTGTAAAGCAGAGTTAAATTTGCCGGAAGGCCGCCACCCAATGCGGCCGGTACACCAACAACAAAGTCATTGCCATGCCGTTCAGTAATGCTTCTGGCATTGCCAGCAATGGCATCACCAGCATAAATTCGCTTGGTTGTGTGTCAGTTCCAAGCCCGAGTACAGCAAAATAGCCAACCGCCAGGCAGACCACAAAGACCAATGCACTAATCAGACTATTTAAAAAACTACTGACAAATATCGACACAAATAAATGTGCCGGCAATCGACGGCTGACCAGCAGGTAACACAGATAACTTTGCAGTGCGACCATGCAAAGTGCTGTCCAGTGTAGAAGCTGTAAGTCGAAGGTCGGTAGCGGCTGACCGGCGATACCGGCTGCGATTTGAGGCAATAGCAATGCCAGCGGGATCACCAGTAACGTCAGGCGTAAGCCCAGCACCAGCGTAACGGTAGTGATGCCGAGAAAGTGCAGGGCAGGCAAATCCGGTAACTGCGCTTTGAGCTGCCACAGGACTGATAAAGCCAGCACGGCGCCGACAAACAGCGCCTGGATCAATGGCTGGCGCAGCAGTGGCATGACCTTCCGGTCTGACACCAGATAATACAACAGTGCCAGAATGGCAATAAACCAGCTCATCAGCTTATGTCAGGTCAAATTCTGCCCAGACTGGCGCGTGATCGGACGGCCGCTCCATCGCGCGGATGTCATAATCAACATCGGACGCCTGACACAGTGCAGCGAGTGGGGCTGTAGCCATTACCACATCAATCCGCAGACCACGATTGTCGTCAAAGCCTTTGGAACGATAATCAAACCAGCTATAGCGTTCAGTGCGTTCTGGGTGCAGCTGGCGGAAAGTGTCAATCAGGCCCCAGTCTTTGATGGTTTGCAACATGTCGCGCTCTTCCGGTAAAAACGAACATTTGCCATCTTTTAACCAGCGTTTTCGATTTGGTTCGCCAATGCCGATATCGAGATCCAATGGTGAAATGTTGATATCGCCAATCACGGCAACATAATCGCCCGGCTGGTGATACGTTTGCAGATAGTGCAATAAGTCGGCATAAAAGCGTTGTTTCGCCGGAAATTTCAGCGGATGGTCGCGGCTTTCGCCTTGTGGGAAATAGCCATTGAGCAAGGTAAAACGTTTGCCGTTTGCCAGCGTCCAGTGACCAATTAACATGCGGCGCTGCGCATCGTCGGCATCACCGGGAAAGCCATATAACATCTGCTCCGCTGGCGTTTTACTCAGGATCGCGACACCATAATGACCCTTTTGACCGAAATGGTAGACATGGTAGCCAAGCGGGTTGACTTCTTGATGCGGGAATTCATCGTCATGGACTTTGATTTCCTGCAGGCCGATAAAGTCGGGTTGATGTGCGGCGACCAGTGTTTGCAGTTGATGCGGTCTCGCTCGTAGCCCATTGATATTAAATGAAATGATTTTCATAGTGAATGCCGTGTCCATATATACGCTGCGATGATGTCAGGCTTGCATCATAACATCGGCAAAGCCGGGCTGTCTAAAGCCCCCTTGCAGCGACGCCGACGCTTTCGGTATGCTGCGGCGGCTTTTTATCTAACCGGAGCAGGCAGTGAACGAAGTCTGTCAGTTCAGTACTATCCCATATCAGCTGAAACGCTCCAGCCGGCGTCGCACACTGGCGTTGCAGGTTGGACCGCAAGGTCTGATTGTCATGTCGCCGCTGTACCTGGATAAATTACAAATTGACCAGTTTATTCAGCGCAAAGCCGACTGGATCAACACACATCTAAAGCACCGACAGCAACGGCCACAACAGGGCTACACCGTGATGGGTGAGCAACTGGTACTGCGTGATGTGCTATTGCGGCTGCGGGTTGTCGATGATGTTGTGTCCGGTGTGACCCTGGAAGGTCAGACGCTCTGGGTGCAATTATCGCGTCGGATTAAACCGGTAAACCGGCCGAAGCAATTGTTATTGTTATTGGAAGATTGGTACCAACAGGAAGCACAACAGTACTTCACAGACCGGTTGGCATATTGGTGTACGCTGATGGGGCTGCCTTACCGGCAGTTGCTGATCAAAGGTTGGCAGACCCGCTGGGGCAGTTGCCACAGTGACGGGACTATCTGTCTGAACTGGCGATTGCTGCTGGCACCGTCCTGGGTATCGGATTATGTGGTGGTCCATGAACTGGCGCACTTGCGACAGATGAACCACTCACCGGCTTTCTGGCAACTGGTTGCGCAGTATTATCCGGCCTGGCGCGATGCCAAAACTTATCTGAAACATCATCAGATGCAACTGACACTGACCGCAGACAACAGCTGATTACAATGGCATGCTCTGCCCGCGTTCTCTTTGCAACAGAGTCGCTTTCTGTTTTAATCCGCCGACAGGATTTGTACACGACCAATCCATCTGAACAAAAATAAGCCCAAGAGTGCCCGCATGCACCGGCAACAGGAATATTAACCATGACCAGTTTTTTACGTTTACAGCAACTGCTGCGGCTTTTGGATTTAACCCGCCTGAGCGAGCATGATACGGATACCGACATGGCGCAATGGCTGGCGCAAGCGGCTACGCCAAAGGCACTGCCAGCAGCATTTTGTGTCTATCCACAATTTATTGGCCAGACATTGGCACATCTGCAGCAGCAACAAATGCCGGTTCCGGTTGCAACTGTGGTGAATTTTCCCGGCGGCGATCTGCCGCTTGACCAGGTTATTCAGCAAATCAACGAGGCCATTGCGCTGGGGGCGACAGAAATCGATGCGGTGCTGCCATACAAAGCCTTATTAGCCGGCGATCACGCGGCGGTGAAGCACTTCCTCAGTGCGGTACGCCAGGCCTGTGGCGAAGTCTGTCTGAAGGTTATTATCGAATCTGGTGCGCTGGGTACGGCGCAGCAGATCTGCAAAGCGACGGAGTTGGCGATTGAAGGCGGGGCTGATTTTGTCAAAACGTCAACCGGCAAAGTCGCAGTAGGCGTGACGCTGGAAGCCGCGCGTATCATCCTGACCGCCATAGCCAGCGCTGACCGTCCGGTCGGTTTTAAAGCCTCAGGTGGTGTCCGCACAGTGTCACAGGCGCTGGAATTACTGCAAATGTATGAAGATATCACCGGGCAGCTGGCTAATCCTGCCGGATTGCGCTTGGGCGCCAGCAGTTTATTGTCAGAGTTATTAACTGAACTACAGGCCGCAAACAGCATTTAGTTTAACTGGCCAGCTTACCGTCTGCGGTTAAATCTGCGAACTGGCGTTGCAACATCTGCAGACGTTCCTGCTGGGCAGCCACTAATGGTTGCAGCTGGATGCGACGGATAATTTCAGCGGGTGTGACAGTGCCAATCGGCATGTCATGACTGATACATTGCAACAGCGATTGCAGCAGATTGAGTTGCGTTGCACTATTGTGCGGTACCCACAGCAGCGCTTGTTCATAATGTTTTGCGGCACCGGCGTAATCGCCTTGTTCATAGCAGCTCAGGCCTTGCCGGCTGAACTGACTGAAAGCCAGTCGCTGTGGTTCGACTTGTTGCTGTTGCTGGCGCCACAGACAAAGCGCAATCGGATCTGCATCCAGCCGGGTAGCTGGTTCAAGCTGTTCGGCCAGTTCAAATTCGCCAACCTGATTGCATAACATCGCCAGATCGCAGCAGAGTGGATGTTCTGCATCCAATTGCTGTACCAAATCCTGACAACTGCGTCTGGCTTGCAAATGGCGGCCATCGGCCGCATCCAGCCTTGCCATACATAGCCGTTCAAAGCACTCATAGTCGATCTTCCGCAACAAATGCTCATCCCGGCGCGCCCGGTGCATGATCAATAGCGATTCCTGTTGCAGGCGGTTTTTCTGACTTGATTCAGTGCTGGCACTGACGGCGTTTAACAAACAACGCACGTAGTTCAGTAATTGTTTTGGATCATTGCTGCCAGCGCGACGGGTTAATTCGTACATTTGCCGCGCGGCCGCCAACATTTCATCCTGCCGGCCGGTACGCAGGCTTAATTGAAAAAATTGCTGCAGCCGTTGCAGCTGATAGGGGGAGATCTCCAATGCTTTTTTCAGTAACAGGCGTGCCTGTTCCTGTTCACCGCCACGCATTAGGTTTTCACTCTGCAGGTCATAGGCTTCGACCAGATATTTGTTAGTCGACAGCGCTTCTTCACACAACGCCTGACAGCGTTGATACTGGCCTGACTCCATTTCGAGCCGTGCTTGTTGCAGTAAAGCCCAATGCGGCCGGCGTTGGCTCAGTAACGGTGACAGTTCAGACCGTGCGGCGTCGAATTGCCGGGTATGTAACATTGCTTGCACCAGGATCCGGCGCAGATAAGGAGCGTAGCGGGGATATTGTTCCAGCAGATGCCGGGCCTGAACATCAACGGTGGGCCAGTCCTGCATCATCATCGCCTGGTATACGGCATACAGACACTGTTTTTTTTGTTGGATCCGTTGCAGTCGGGTGTGTAACACACTCTGTGAAAATGGCTTCATCAGATAATCGTCTGGCTCGAGTTCTACCGCACTAATGACCATAGGGACGGTGTTTTCACCAGTGACCAGCATGCAGATGCTGTCGGCATCCAGTAATCTAAATTGGCGTAAATCTTCCAACAGCTGCCGGCCGTTTTTGCCGGTACCAAGGTTGTAGTCGATAAAGATGATTTGGTAACGCTGTTGCTGGCAACGTTGCAATGCCAACTCGCCGTGATGGGCAAAATCAATAGATCGATAGCCGAGACTATGCAGGATCCCTTTCATCATTAACTGAAATGGCCGTTGGTCATCAACAATCAGGATCGACGGGCTGGCTCCGGACAAGACGTGCGTCCTTGCAACATGCGGCGGATTGTTTCAGTGTGGGAAACATTTAGACAGAGTGCAAGTTGGAAAGCGTTGGAATGACGAACAAGCAATGTATTTGTGCCCTGACATCACAGCTATGAAAATTTCAAATAAGTTGGGATTTGGTCGACGGTAGCCAGCGCTGTGGCGAAGATGGTGGAGGGGGAAGGATTCGAACCTTCGAAGGCAGTGCCGGCAGATTTACAGTCTGATCCCTTTGGCCACTCGGGAACCCCTCCACGTGGCCGGCATCTTATCAAAATAAATTTGCTTGTAAAGCAATTATCTCAAGTTCTTGTGCTGACTGCCGATAATGTCAGCAATTCATCGGATCACCAGCTGATTTTTTTATGTTAATTAACGAATGGCAATTAGGCAGTGAACTGAATCAGGCTTTGCAACAGCATTGCCGGGCAGACTTTCAGTTATGGCTATCGGTGTTATCTCCCGCCACAGAAGAGCAAGCTGGTTTCTGTTTACCTGATGGCAATGCCACTCCACAACAGCCTGAATTACGCCAACAACTTCAACTCCCTGCGGTCCGCGACCCAGCCATGCTTGGCACTGACATTACCCTCATGTACCAACAAGGACAGGCATTGCAGCAAGGTGGTTTTGCCGCATTACGGCTTAGTATGTTGTTACAGCCACAGCCGCAGGTTATCCGTCATGACGCGAAAAAACTCAGCGCTGAGCTCCTCGACAATCTTTCGCTGCACAGCCAACGGCATCTGCAACACAGCAATGCACCAATTCAGTCCCTAGATGCAACCCTGCTTATACGACGTGTTGGAACAACTGCACACAGATCCATTGGCCGCCTGATCAGGCATGGTGCGGAGTCTGCTCGACGTGCTTGCATGTTCGCGCCATCAAGCGTCAGAAAATTTGTTCGTGCTAATAGCAGATTTAACAAAGCTCGGTAACGGGCTGACCGTTCAGCCAATGCGACTGGCACACTTTAAATTTTTTACCGCTGCCGCACGGGCAGCTGTCATTACGGCCGGTTTTTCTCACCGCATGTGGCAATAAAACACCATCCAGGTAACTCCATACTTGTTGCTCCTGTACAAAACGTGATTGTTCTTCCAGCATGTGTAATTGATCTTTAATTAAAAATCGGGCGATAAAATGTACATACCCGGTCGCCGAATTTGCATGGTCTGTCAAAATAACTGGTTTTGCTGAGCCGTCGCTAAATCCCTCAGAACCTGCTGTGGCGACAACTTGTAACGACAGAAATGATGCAGTTTCAGCAAAAGCGCTGATTTCCAGCGGAGCATTGTCTGATTGTTTGCTGTGATGATAGGTATTGGCGATATATGGCACTAATTTTAAAACATAAGCACTAAAACGCGACCGCATCAGTTGCTCTGGCGTCGTGGCCAGTTGCAGACCTTGGTGCAATGGGCCACAGCATTGCAGGTAATGTTCGGGCCGTCCGCAATAACAAGACATAATTCATCCGGAAAAACCATAATTGTAACGAATGGCCGCCTGCACCGGAATAGCCGTCGGTGTGTTGCTGCAGCTCACACCTTAATGCGCGGTAGGTGGCAGTACACTGCAATGGTTAATCAGCTGAGTCTGATACTTGTTGGCCAGATATTGATAGTCGGCTAATTCGGCACAATCAGTCGGCAGAAAACTCAGAACGGCACTACAGGTTGAACAGGTCAGTGCATCACGCATCAGATTGTCATAATGATGCACTTGTTTCTGTCCAATGACCAATAGGCGCTGGCAATCGATCTGGCATTGTTCAAGGAGTTGCTTACTGAGGTGATGTTGCGGCGCCAACACTAAAATCCAGCCCTGTTGGGCGTGATCAGATGTGGTCAATGCTGCCAGAGTTTGGCAGATACTGGCGATGTTATCATCGGTAATTTCGCGGAAATAGCCGGCCTGCTGACGGTTCAATGCGGATTGAGGCAAACGGCTGACTGAAGTGGTTAAGGCTAGCTGACGCATTTGAACTCCGGATACTGATGTTATGTACAGTGTATGTCTATACAGTAATCAGTGATTGCACGAAAAGCAAGCATGCACTGATAAAATATACAGTGTATTTGGTGATGTCCGGATAATCAGGAGGTTAGCGCTGACTGGTTATACCATCGTTCACGCAGAAATCGGCTAAACTGGCCGACTTGTTTTTGATTCAGCGAGTGTCAGATGTTTCTGGATGCTTTTGTTAGTCGCCAGGGTGAGCAGTTTGCGTTCAGCGCCACTCAGGCCAGCCGGTTTGCTAAAGAAATTGCCGAAGATTTTAATCCCATCCACGACGCCGACAGCAAAAGATTCTGCGTACCGGGCGACTTGTTGTTCGCTTTTTTGCTGAGTCGTTTTGGCCTGGCGGCGCAGCTGAGTTGCCGCTTTGAAGGCATGGTGAGCGCAGATGTGCAGTTACACTGCGTCGAGCTGGGCGATGAAGTGCAAATCCAGGATCAGAACGGTAAGATTTACCTGTCATTGACGCAATCCGGTGAACGGCAGCAACACTGTCAGTTTATCGAAAAGCTGGTACGTGATTATGTGCGTTTCTCCGGGCGGAATTTTCCACATATATTGCAACCACTGATGCAGCAACATGGCGTGATGATTAACCCACAACGGCCGCTGGTGATCTACCAGAGCATGACTCTGCACTTCAGCCGGTTTGGCACTGAGTGCCCGACGTTACGTTTGGCCACGTCCAGTTTAGAGCAGGAAGGTAAACGCGCGCAGGTCGTGTTGACGTTTGAACTCTGTGATGGCGACGAAGTGATCGGCGTTGGTGAAAAACGCCTGATCCTTGGCAGCCTGGTACCTTACGACGACGCGCAAATGCAGGGCATGGTTGACTTTTACAACCAACGCAAGCAAACGCGGGGGCAGGCGGCCTGACGGTTTTCGTCCTGCTGTGATGACCAGTTACAAAAACGCCCGCCAGGGCGTTTTTGCATTCTCACCGCCGCAGACTTCCCCGGTTTCGGCTCTCGCAGCATGGCGCAAGTCGTTGGAAAATCAACTGGCTATCTGTTATCTTCGCAATCAAATCCCGCCTTTTTTTCAGCAAGTGAGTCTGACATGTACTACATGATTTATTCTGAAGATATTGCAAACAGCCTGAGCTTACGGCTGGAACACCGGCCGGCACATCTGGCGCGCTTACAACAACTGGCTGACGCCGGACGATTATTACTGGCAGGCCCGACCCCAGCGGTGGACAGTGCTGATCCCGGACCTGCCGGGTTCAGTGGTTCTCTGGTGGTGGCTGAATTCATGTCGTTAAATGAGGCGCAGGATTGGGCGGCCGCAGATCCGTTTATCCTTCATGGCGTATACGCCCGCAGCACCGTCAAACCTTTTAAGAAAGTTCTGCCATAAGGACATTGTATGTCACTGATTTTATTAACAGGCGGTGCCGGATATATCGGCAGTCATACCGCAATTGTGTTGCAGCAGGCTGGCTTTGACGTGATCGCACTGGATAATCTGTGTAATTCGTCAGCCGAGTCTTTGTTACGAGTAGCAAAGATCACCGGCAAAGCCGTTCCGCTGATCAATGCAGACATTCGCGACGAAGCTGCCTTACGTCAGGTGTTTGCCCAATATCCAATCAGTGCCGTTGTACATTTCGCTGGTTTAAAAGCGGTCGGTGAATCGACGCAATTACCCCTGAAATATTATGACTTTAATGTGGCTGGCACCGTGACGCTGTGCCGGGTGATGGCGGATGCCGGCGTCAAACAACTGGTTTTCAGTTCCTCTGCGACGGTATACGGCGCGGCTGCGCAAGTGCCTATTATGGAAACGTCACCACGTTCTGCCACCAATCCTTATGGCCAGAGTAAGCTGATGATTGAGTATATCCTGCAGGACCTGGCGGCGGCGGATCCAACCTGGCGCATCACGCTGTTACGTTATTTTAATCCGGTCGGCGCGCACCCCAGCGGCCTGATTGGTGAAGATCCAAACGGCATGCCGAATAATCTGATGCCGTTTATCAGCCAGGTGGCGGTAGGGAAACGGCAGCAATTATCGGTGTTTGGCAGTGATTACGACACTGTCGACGGTACCGGCGTGCGCGATTACATCCATGTGATGGATCTGGCCCGTGGTCATTTGCAGGCTTTGAAATATCTGCAACAGCACAGTGGCATTGAAGCGGTCAACCTCGGGACTGGTCAGGGTTATAGTGTGCTGCAGATGGTCGACGCCTTTGTGCAGGAAAATCAGGTACCTGTGCCTTACCAGTTGAGCCCGCGCCGGCCCGGCGATGTGGCTCTGTGTTACGCTGATCCGGCGAAAGCAGCGGCGTTATTAAACTGGCGGGCAGAGCATTCACTGGCAGACATGGTGCGTGATGCCTGGCGCTGGCAACAACAAAATCCGGATGGCTACCACAGCGTCTGAAAGGTGACGGAGGTTTGATGCGGCGGTTTGTTCAGTGTCTGTGGATGCAGCTCGGCTGCGTGCTATGGCTGTTCTGCTATGTACCGCAGTTGCAAGCCGACGTTGTCACTTTTGATGAGCTGATCCGGCAGCTGGAGCAGGGCGAGCGGGTGTTTTATGACGCCAGCGCAGCCCGGGACTTTTTGCAACAACTGAAACAGCAGCTGCCAGCCGGCGATGAACAGCGCCTGCGCCGTTTACAGCGTGAAGTGTGCCAGATTGACTATCTGACCGATCCGTCAGGCGGCGTGCAGTTTGCCGGGCGCTTTATCAACGATCCTGCGCTGAGCAGCGATCATCTGACGCTGAGCTATTTTTATCAATGCCGCGCCGCCCATCTGCTAAGTCTCGGGGAAATTGCCCGCCAACAGGAAGATTTGACCCAGGCTTTGGCGCTTGCCAACAGCAGCGAAGACGCGCTCGCACAGGCCAATGTGTTGTCGCAACAGGCTGATGTTCATTCGATCCGTGGTGAACATACAGAAGCCCTGGTGCGGTTGTTTAAAGCGTTATGAGTTATTTCAAAAAGCTGACAATCGTCAGGGTGTCGGGCTGTCGCTGGAAAATATCGCAGCTGCATTTCGCCGGATGGCCGAATATGACAAAGCCATTGAATATCTGGAAACCAGCGAGCGCGAATATATAGCGCCGAATGACAGCTATCGTCAGGCGTTTGTATTGCAACAAAAAGCATTTATCTATGGCGAAATGGGCAAAACGCCACAGGCGCGCACGTTGATGCAGCAGGTACGGCAGATTTACCTGGATATCGGTGACCGTCACTACGCAGTAGCAACCCTGATAGATATGCTCTGGATCAGTAATCTGGAACAAAAATACGCTGAATCAGTTGAGCTCATTGGCAAAATTGAAAACGAAATCAAAAAACTTAAGCAAAAAGACCCGACGTTCCGACCGTTTAATCAGGCTATCTATCAGTTGTATCAAGCGGAAGCGTTAAGCGAATATGGCCAGCTACAACAAGGGTTGCGTAAATTTGCTGAAGCGGAACAAGCATTGGTGTCCGAACAAAATCCTCGTTATCTGCTGATGCTGAATCAGGCCTGGGCAAGGGCTGAAGCCAAAGCCGGTCAATTCCAAAATGCTTACAGATTGTTAGACGTCGCCGGCCAACTGCAGGAAAAACTTAATTCACAGGCCAAACAACAACGTGAGGCTTTATTACGTTTTCAGTTTGACTCTGAACTGCAATCGCAGAAAAATACTCAGCTACAGGCGGAAAACCGGCTGACCGGCCAACAGCTGGCCGTGCTGGAAGCGGCGCAGCGCTGGCAGTACATTGCCATTGCACTATTTGTGGTACTGGCGTTGATCGCGCTGTTATATGCCATCTCGCAAATTCAGCGCAATAAACGCCTGCATAAACTGGCGATGACCGACGAATTGACTCAGGTGGGCAACCGGCGTTTTGTGCTGGCGCGCTGCGATCACGTCCAGCAACAGGCTGCCCAGCTGCAGCAGTCCTGGTGTCTGATGATTGCCGACATTGACCATTTTAAACTGTGTAACGACCAGTTCGGCCATGAAGCAGGCGATGAAGTGCTGATCGCCGTCGCCAGAACCTTACAGGTAACATTGCGCCAGCACGATAGTATTGGCCGCAGTGGTGGCGAAGAGTTCTTGTTGGTGCTGCCGGATACAGCGGAAGCGCAGGCGCTTGAGATGGCCGAGCGGTTACGTTTGGCGGTCGCTGCGTTGCAATTCCCGCGTTTTCCCGCCTATCAGGTTACTATCAGTATTGGCCTGACTCAGGCTGGCCGGCATGAGGAGGTGCGTGAAGTGATCTCCAGAGCCGACAGCGCCTTATATCGAGCCAAAGATAATGGCCGCAACCAGGTCATCAGCACCTGATCGATTGATTCTGCAAGGATGTAGCCGTGTTAACACAGAAATCTTCTGCATTAACCGCCGGTTTTATGGTGGTGCATGCCAATTTACCTGAGCAACTGCGCGCGCTGTGCACCGCATGGATGGCGGCATATCCGCTGGATGTGTTTGAAGCTGAAACTATTCTGGTACAAAGTAATGGCATTGCGCAGTGGCTGAAACTGGCACTGGCGGCAGAACCTGCCGCAGATGGCAGTGGCGGGCTTGGCATTGCCTGTGGCTTGCGCCTGGCGATGCCACATCGTTTTGTCTGGCAGTTATATCGTTGGCTGTTGCCTGGTCTTGCGATCCCGGAACAATGTGCTTTTGATAAAGACCAGCTGCATTGGCGGCTGCTACGGTTATTGCCGGAATTGTTGCAACGCGCTGAATTTTCTACATTAGCGCATTATCTGGCGGACGACACTGAACAGCGTAAGGTGGATCAGCTTGCCCTGAAACTGGCTGATTTATTTGACCAATATCAAGTCTATCGTGCCGACTGGCTGCTGTTATGGCAACAGGGTGATGATGTGCTGGTGGACGCGCACGGCCAGCGCCAGCCATTGTCTGACGACAATCGCTGGCAAGCTGCATTGTGGCGCGCCATTCTGGCGGATATGCAACCTGAAGAGCGCCGCTTCAGCCGTGCTGCTTTGCAACAGGAATGTATCCGTGTCGCGGCCACATTCAGCCAAACCAACCGACCTCCGCTGTTACCGCGCCGGGTGATGTTGTTTGGCATCAGTAGCATGTCACAACAAAGCCTCGAAGCGCTGGCCGCTATCGCGCCTTACACTCAGATCCTGCTGGCAGTGCACAACCCTTGTCAGCACTATTGGGCCGATATTATCGCCGACAAAGATTTGTTTCGCGCGATGCCAGGGCTGACCACGAAGCGCCGCCAGCAACCAAAACCGGATAGTAGCGGCCACCCGCTGTTAGCGGCCTGGGGCAAGCAAGGCCGCGATTACATTCGCCTGCTCGACCAGTTTGACCAGACTCAGCAATTCCGTCAGCTGTTCCGTGGCGAGCGTATCGACTTATTCAGTGACTATGATGGCAGCCATCTGCTTGGCCAGTTGCAACAGGACATTCTGGAGCTCAGGGACCTGGCACAAAGCCGGCAACATTGGCCACAACTAGATCGAAAGCAGGCACAGTCACTTTGTTTTGCCCGCAGCCACAGCATAGTGCGGGAACTGGAAGTACTGCATGATGATTTACTGGCGCAGTTCAGTCAGGATCCAACGCTGCAATTTAGTGACATTATGGTGATGGTGCCTGATATCAACGAATATGCTGCCGCCATTCATGCCGTGTTTGGCCGCTACCGGCGCGATGATGACCGTTGCATACCATTTACCATTGCCGACCAGGCCGCCACCGTGCAGCAGCCAATGCTACAGGCGCTGCAGTATCTGCTACAGATCCGCCAGCAACGGTTTTATGTCAGCGATATCGTCGATTTATTGCAAGTGCCTGAACTGGCAGCAAAGTTTGAACTCGATGCACAAGCGATCAGCAAGCTCAGTCAGTGGCTGATGCAGGCCGGTGCGCACTGGGGGCTGCACAGCGAGCAGCGGCAAAGTCTTGGCATCCGCTATGACTATCAGCAGTTCAGCTTATTTCATGCATTACAACGGATGTTATTGGGTTATGCCGTCGGTGATGACACCGACACCACTGTGGCAGAACAGGGCGGCTTTGACCTTGAGGAGCTCAGTGGTGCGCCACTAGGCGCAGTGCAGGGGCTGGAAGCCGTCTATGCCGGCCAGCTGGCCTTGTTGTTGCAGCAGCTGGATAACTGGTGGCGGCTCTGTGCCACGGCACAGACGCCACAGGGTTGGTATCAGCAATTGTTACAACTGCTCGATGATTTTTTCCACGCGGATACTGAACAGAGCCTGCTGTTAGTACAGCAGCTGCGCGACGAGCTGGGACAATGGCAACAATCTTGCCAGCAGGCCCGGTTGCAGTCAGCGCTGGCTTTGCCATTGGTCGCAGATGCCTGGTTGGGGCAGTTTGAACGTAACAGCCTGCAGCAGCGTTTTTTGTCCGGCGCGGTCAATTTTGCTTCATTACTGCCGATGCGGGCGATCCCGTTTCGTCAGGTGCATTTGCTTGGCATGCAGGATGGTGCTTTTCCCCGCGTCCAGCGGCGGCAGGATTTTGATTTAATGGCCGCGCAATATAGGCCGGGCGATCGCTCCCGGCGTGATGACGACCGTTATTTGTTCCTCGAAGCGTTGTTATCTGCCCGCCAGCGCCTGCGGATCAGCTGGCTCGGCCGCAGTGTACACGACAATAGCGAGCGCGAGCCCAGCGTGTTGGTGGCGCAATTGCGCCAGCATCTGGCGCGTGGCTGGCAGTTGAAGCCTGACGATGGCACTGATTTACTGGCCGTATTGACCGAAGATTTCCCGCTAAAGCCATATAGTCAGCGTTATTTATCCGGTGAACTGCAAACCTGGCAGCGGGAATGGCGTAGTTTTTATCAGCCGGCGGTGGCGCCACAAGTTCCCGAAGTCTTGCCGTTCCAACAGCCCGAACAGCCGCTGGACCTGACCCAATTGGCCGATTTTTTACGCGATCCGGTACGCTGTTTTTTTCAACAGCGTCTGCAAGTGTATTTCCCGGCTCAGGCCGCGCCACATCAGGATGACGAGGCCTTTGCGCTGGATGGTCTGAGTAACTGGCAATTGCAACAGCAGCTGTACAGTGCACTGAGTCAACATATCCGGCTGGAGCCGGCACAGGGACAAATACGACCAGAGCAGTTGTTAGAGCAACAAATGCAACGTGCGATTGCCGCCGGATTGCTGCCGGTTGGTGCGGCCGGTGAATTGGTCAGGCGTGAATTAATGCAGCTTATACCTGCACAATTGCGCCGTTTTGCCAATACATTGTCGCAAAGTCAGCCATTATCACGTGATTTTCAGCGGGTCGATTTTGCCTGCGTGTTGGATCTCGACGGCGCTCAGATTGCTTGTCCGGTGCAAGACTGGCTGAAGCAGTTGCGACAAGATAGTGATGGTGTGCTCTGGCAGACACATCTGCAAGCCGAAGCGCTACAACGCGATGGCTTGTGGCAATGCCGGCCGCTATTACAACCCTGGCTGGCGGCTGTGCTGTCGGCGGCTGCCGGTCAGCCGGTTCGGCAGTATATTGTCGCGCCGGATGCTGATCTCTGTTTGCCGGCACTGGCGGTCGGGGACGCGCAGCTGATCCTGCAACAGCTGGTTCGGGCTTATCTGCAGGGGCAACAGCAGCCATTGCCGTTTGCTTTCACCCTGGCGTCGGTTTTATTGCAAAGCAAAGCTGACGACAAACAACTGCAAAAGCTGCAGTTGTTGTACGAAGGCACGTCATTCAGTCAGGGTTTGCTCGGCCAGAACGCGTATTTACGTCGGGCTTTTGCCAGTTTTGACGTCTTCTGGCAGCCAGAGCTGTCACCGTTGCTGGCCACACAGTTACTCGGGCCTTTGTTACAGGCATTGCAACAGACCGCAGCATCTGCTGATCCCGGAGTGAACTAAATGCAGCCACTGAATTTTATGACGTTGCCCCTCCACGGCACATCGTTGATTGAAGCCAGCGCCGGTACCGGTAAAACTTATACCATTGCTGCTTTATATCTGCGCCTGGTGCTGGGGCATGGTCTGGCCGCGCCGCTGCGGCCTGACCAAATTCTGGTGGTCACTTTCACTGAAGCGGCCACTGCAGAGCTGCGCGGCCGCATACAACAGCGGCTCAGTGAAGCAGCGCTGGTGTTTGCCGCAGATCCCGCCGACACCAACCAGCAGCAGGCCACACCACAAGATATCGATCCGGTGCTGCGTGCGCTGCTGGCTGCCTTCCCGCAAGAGCAACATGGCCACTGCGCGGCCCAGCTTGAACTCGCGGCGCAGTGGATGGACGAAGCGGCCATCTCGACTATCCATGGTTTTGCCAACCGCATGCTGAGCGAACACGCCTTTGCCTGTGGCAGCCAGTTTGAACAGACGCTGGTGACCGATTTGGCTGAGCTGCAGCAACAGGTGGTGATGGATTACTGGCGCTCTGAGGTCTATCCGCTCGCGTTACCGTTATTTGTCCGCTATCAGCAAAGTTTCAGTACACCCCGCCAGTTGTGGCAGGCGTTATTGCCGCTGTGGCAGGAAGATTTTGCGCCGCTGCCGCATTCGCTGGCGACATTGCTGGAACAAGAAATCGAGGCTCGCCGCGCCACACTGGCTGCATTAAAAGCGCCGTGGCAGCAGTGGTTAGATGAATTGGCAAGTTTGATCGACGCCGGCCGGGCCGCCGGCCAAACCAATAATACCAAGCTGAGGCCAGACTATGTCGCCAAGTGGCTCGCCGGGATTGCCGCCTGGCGTGACGACCCTACACAGCTGACGCCGGATATTGGCAAGGGCATAGAGCGGTTGACGCCAGAAGGCCTGGCCGATGCATGGAAGGGCGCGGCGCCGTCGCATCCGGCACTTGACGCGATGGCGGCGCTGCCGCAGGCGCTGGCGGATTTACCGGATGTCAGTTTTGACTTGCGGCTACACGCGCTGGCTCAGGTACAGCAACAGTTTGGCGTACTGAAACAACAACGCGCCGAGTTGGGTTTTGATGATTTACTGGTCCAGCTCGATCAGGCGTTGCACAGCGGATCCGGTGCGCAGCTCGCGGCCATGTTACGCAGCCAGTTTCCATTGGCGCTGATCGATGAGTTTCAGGATACGGATCCGCTGCAATGGCGTATTTTCAGCCGGATTTATCAGCCAGCGCAGCCGACTTCAGATTGTGGTTTGTTGCTGATTGGTGATCCGAAGCAGGCGATCTACGGCTTTCGGGGCGCCGATATTTACACCTACCTGACGGCGAAACAGCAGACGCAAGGCCGGCATTTTTCGCTCGGGACTAACTTTCGGTCTACCACCGCGATGGTCGACGCGGTCAATCAGCTGTTTTTGCAGGCGGAGCAGCGCGACAGCGGGCTTGGTGCTTTTTTATTCCGCCAACAAGCTGACTTGTTGTCATTTAATCCGGTGGCAGCCAAAGGCCGGCCTGAGCAGCTGGTGCTCGATGGCGCGCCGTTACCGGCGTTGCAGTGGGTTGCACTTGATCAAAGCGCTAAACCTCTGAGTAAATCCGCTTATCTGGCACAAAGTGCCCGCCATAGCGCGCAGCAGATTGTCACGCTGCTCAACGCTGCACTCGATGGTCGCTGTGGCTTTTTGCAGGACGCTGACTTGCAGCCGCTACGGCCAGCCGATATCGCCGTGTTGGTCAACAATCAGCAGGAAGCTGACGTAATGCGCGCTGAACTGGCCCAACTTGGCGTGCGTGCGGTGTATTTGTCTGACAAAGGCTCCGTGTTTGACAGTCCGCTGGCAGGGCAATTGTTACTTTGGCTGAGTAGCTGTGCTGAACCGCGTCACGCCGGCAAACTGCGGGCCGCGCTTGCCACGCCGGCGATTGGCTGGAGTTACACCGACCTGCTGGCGTTACAGCAGGACGACTGGGCGCTGGAGAACATGCAGCAGCGGTTTGTTGATTATCAACAGATCTGGCGCAGTCAGGGCGTGTTGGCGCTGGTGCACCGGCTGCTACAGGATTTTTCGCTGGTACAAAAGCTGGCGACAGCGCCTGACGCAGAGCGGCAACTGACTGACTTATTACATCTGGCTGAATTGCTGCAACAAGCCGCACGTCAGCTTGACGGCGAAGCGGCGTTATTGCGTTATCTGCAGCATCACCTGCAGGGCGACGGCGAACTTGGCGCTGATGCACTGAAATTACGGCTGGAATCGGACGACGCTTTGCTGAAAATCGTTACCATCCATAAATCCAAAGGCCTGGAATATCCGCTGGTATTTCTGCCATTTTTACTGGCGGCGCGCGAATTAGATCCGAAGCAACTGCCTTATATCTGGCATCAGGACGACGGTAGCCGCGTATTGGCACAACAATTTAACCAACAGAGTTTTGACCGGGCTGAACGTGAACGGCTGGGGGAAGACCTGCGCAAACTTTATGTCGCGTTGACGCGGGCCCGGCATGGTTGTGTGGTCACGCTGGCGCCGTTAAAAGAACGCAGTGCACTGGCGTATTTGCTGGCTGCGGATGGCACGCTGGCGCCCCAGGCGCAGTGGCTGGCCGCGCCGTTGACCGCAGCGCCTTGTTTTGGCATGGCGCCTGCCGATCTGCCACCACCAGCGCGTTATCAGTGGCAAAACGGCGACTTACAAAACACCAGCGGATTTTTGCTGCAGGGCATCAGCCCAAGGCCGGCCTGGCAAATCAGCAGTTATAGTGCGATTGCCGCCGGTAGTCATTACCAGGAACAAGCCATTTTTGATGAACAAAGCCGTGCCGGCAATGTGAAAGTGCAGGAACTGCTGCAACAGAGCGCACAGCTACCGATCGAATCTTTACCGCAGGAGACACCGGGTTTCGCCCAACGGTTTATCCGCGGCGCCGGTCCTGGTACTTTTTTACATGCGCAGCTCGAATGGGCCGCTGCGACCGGGGTTGCCACTGTGGTTGCCGATCGGGCCATATTAGAGGCTCAACTGGTGCAATCGGCGACACAGGCTGGTTTATTAAAGCAGCTGAGTGATGGGTGCTGGCAGCGGCTGATGTTGAATAGCGACAAAGAACAGCCAAAGTATTTTGACGATGCAGTCAGTGCAGTGACAGAACTTGCCGATTGGTTGCTGCAGCTACTGCGATTGCCACTGCCGGTGTTACAACAAGCCAATCTGGCGCAGTTGCCTGCCAGCATCGCTGAACTTGAGTTCTTAATTCCGGCCGCCCGGGTAGATATTCATCTACTCGATCAGCTGGTCACGCAACAAATCTGGCCAGGTGCTGCAAGGGCGGAACTGCAGGCCCGTCAGCTCAACGGCATGCTGAAAGGTTTTATCGATCTGACGCTGTTTGACGGCGAACGATATTATGTGGCGGATTTTAAGAGTAATTATCGCGAGGATGGCCGTTACACGCCGGAAAATCTGCAGCAGATGATGCTGGACGCCCGTTACGATCTGCAGGCGGCTTTGTACGGTCTGGCGCTGCACCGGTTATTGACTGCCCGTTTGCCCGGTTATCAGCCTGAGCGGCATATCGGGCCGGCGCTGTACTGGTTTTTACGCGGCAGTGCCAGCCCTGTCAGTCAGATTGAAGCCAGTCAGAGCGGCGTCAGCCAGAGCGGGGTGGCGCAGGGGATTTTGGCCGTGCAGTTGTCAACGCCATTTATTCTGGCGCTCGACCTGCTGTTCCGGGGCGATGCGGGCCCGGCCCGGCGCTTGTTAAGTCAGTCGGCGGTAGCCATTTCACCCGCAGGAGTGCATTGATGTTTCTACGCTTTTCCAGCACTTTTGAAAGTACGATCAGCCATTGGCAGCAAGCGAAGTTGCTACGGCCACTGGATGTCGCTTTATTGCGGGCCATGCCACAGGCCGGAGCACTACCAGAGCCATTGCTGTTGTATTTGATGCTGGCCAGCGCACAGTTGGCGCAAGGCCATCTTTGTCTGGATTTTGCTGAAGCAGCCAAAGATCCACTGCAGTTATTACCGGTTGCGCTGCGACAAAGACCGCAAGCCCGCATACTGGAACAGTTTTGTGGGCAGCACCCGCCAGCGCAGGCCGCCAGTCAACTGATATCCTATCCGGCGTTGGTCAGCACTGATCTGCGACAAACCAGCCAGCCGTTTGTCCTGCGTGCCAACCGGCTGTATTTGCGTCGTTATGCCGCCGATGAACAGAGCATTGCCGGTTTTATCAACGGCCGCCGTGATGCTGATCTGCAGCTGCGCCAGCAGTTAGAGCCGGAAGCCCTCAGGCAGTTGCTGAGTTTGTTGTTTCCACCCGAAGGCAATGATGTCAATTGGCAACAACAAGCTTGTGCGCTGGCCGCCAGCAGCTATTTTGCCGTGATCACCGGCGGCCCAGGCACCGGTAAAACCACTACTGTGCTGAAACTATTGTTATTACTGCTGCGCCAATCGGCGAGCGGTTTGCATATTGTGCTGGCTGCGCCAACCGGCAAAGCGGCGGCGCGGCTGACTGAGTCGCTGACGCAGTCCCGCTTACAACTGGCGCAGTCGCTGCCGCAATTGGCCGATTTGTTGCCACAGTTGCCGGCACGGGCGCAAACGGTGCACCGGTTATTGGCGCCCAAGCCAGACGGCAGTGGTTTTCGCTTTTTTGCCGGGCAGTTATTGCCGGCGGATGTGGTGATTGTCGACGAAGCGTCGATGCTGGATGTCAGTTTATTCGCTGCACTGGTACGTGCTTTGCCGCCACAATGCCGGCTGATTTTACTCGGCGACAAGGACCAGCTGGCGTCAGTAGAAGCCGGCGCGGTTCTGGCGGAGATTTGCCGGCACGCGGAAGCGGGTGGTTATAGTCAGCAAACGGCAGACTGGCTGGCGCAACTGACCGGACAGCCACTACCGGTTGCATGTTTAACTTCGAAGCCGGATGCGTTGGATCAACATGTGGTGATGCTGCGAAAAAGCCACCGATTTAACGAACACAGCGGTATTGGTCAGTTAGCGCGGGCGGTCAATGTCGGGGATAACAAGGCGTCACTGCTGTTCCAAGCTGCTGCAGTTGATACCGACGTTGATACTGTAGCTGGCGCCGCGATTACTGACTTACAGGCCGTGTTGCTGGCAAAGGATCAGCTGGCGCAGCAAGTCAGTGCGCGGATGGTGACCCTACTGGCGCCTTATCTGCAATTGCTGCAGCAGCCGGTGACCAGTGCGAACATGGCTGCACAAGCACAGGCATTACATCAGCAGTTTGCCCAAGTGCAGTTGCTGTGTGCACTGCGTCAGGGACCGGCCGGCGTTGAAACCATTAATCTGGCGCTGGAACAGCGGTTAGCACAGTCACGGCTGATTGGTAAGCACAGCGGCTGGTATCATGGCCGGCCGGTGATTGTGCTGCAGAATGATTACAGTACCGGGCTGATGAATGGCGACATTGGTATTTGTCTGGCGGTGGAACATGAAGGGCAGCCCCAGTTGCGGGTGGCTTTTTTACAACCTGACAGTGGCAATAACAGCAGCGTGCGTTGGTTCCTGCCGGGCCGCTTACCACAGCTGGAAACCGCGTTTGCGCTGACAGTACACAAATCACAAGGCTCAGAATTTAACCATGCTGTGTTGTTGTTACCTCCTACCGAAAGCCCGGTGCTAACAAGGGAACTGATTTATACCGCGATCACGCGGGCGCGAACTCAGTTCAGCCTGTTACTGACCGACTGGCAGGTGTTTGATCAGGCGGTTGCGCGGCGCATCGTCCGTCAGGGCGGTTTACGGCTGGTCTAGCTTTGTGTGGCGTTCTGCCGTGGCCAATAAATCACTTTGTTGCATATCGGCACAAAACCACTGCACAAACTGATTGATCTGCTGCTGTTGCTGGCCGCCAGGCCGGTAATGCAGCTGATATTGGCCCCAGGGCAACTGATAGCGCCATGGCAGCAGTGCTTTGAGTGTACCGGCACGCACTGCATCACCGGCGATAAAGCTGTTACTGAGCGCAATGCCTTCACCGCTGCTGACAGCTTTGGTCGCCAGTAACGCCAGACTAACCTGGCGTAGTTGCAGCTGTGCCGGCGCATTTAACTGCATTTGCTGGCGCCACAATTGCCAGTCCTGACCTTGCTCAGAGCTATACAGCAATGCGTCAAACACCGAGGACGGATCGGTTAAATCAAGTTTTTCATATTGCGCCGGGCTACAGACCGGAAACCACCATTCCGGCCGTAGCGCCACAGTGGCAAAACCGGACGGGCAGGGCCAGGTGCCGAGGATCAGATCAAACTGACTGACATCGAGGCTGGCCGCATTCGATTCCATATGTAACAGCGTGTCGACCTGTGGATAAGCATTGCGAAATGCATTCAGGCGCGGCGCCAGAAATTCCACCGCAATAGAGGTTTGGGCTGCGATCGCCAGCCGCCGTGCTGGTTGTTGCACCAGATGCTGACACACAGAGCGCATGCGGAAAAAACTCTCCTGCAACACTGAAAACAACGTGGCACCTTGTTCAGTCAGCTGCAGCGGCTGTTGTTTGCGGTTGATCAGGCAGCAGCCGAGCTGTTGCTCCAGCAACCGGATCTGATGCGAGATGGCACTCTGGCTGACAAACAGTTCCTCGCCAGCGGCGCTGAAGCTGTGTAAACGGGCGGTGGCTTCAAACGCCTGTAGTGCTTTGAGGGGCGGTAGTGGCTGCATGGGTATGAATTCAATACATGGTATGGTGAAATCATATCATTTAAATTCATGTTTCAAGCGGAGCATACTGGAAAAAACTAACATTGATTCACCGCGGAGTATTGTTCTATGTCGCAATCTGTTGACCACACTGTTCATCCTGGATCTGTTCGTCGGATTGGCGGCGCCGATGCGGCCACTGTGCTGGCGTCGTTGTCGGACATGCGTGCCGGCGTGGCGCCAATCGCGGTCACTGAGTATCAGGCGCGCATTGATAAAGCTTGCGCGCTGATGCGCCAGCAGGATGTGGCGGCGATTTACCTAAATGCCGGCAGCAGTCTGCTGTATTTTACCGGCACGCGCTGGTACGCCAGTGAGCGGCTGGTCGGCGCCGTGCTGACCGCTGACGGTGTGCTGAAATACATCGCACCGGTGTTTGAAATCGGCACGCTGGGTGAGTATCAGCAAATCAAAGCCGAGGTGGTTGGCTGGGAAGAAGATGAAAGTCCGTATCAGCTGTTGCTTGATACGCTTAAAAATCTCGGGGTAGCGGCGGATGCGCGGGTAGGGCTGGATGAAAGCACGGCGTTTTTTATTGTCGACGCTCTGCAGCAACTGGCGCCGGCGCAGCGGTTTATCAATGGTTCGTTAATCACCGCAGCCTGCCGGCGGCAAAAATCGGCGGCAGAACTTGCCATTATGCAGCGGGCGATGGATATGACACTGGCGGTACATCAGGCGGTCGCGCAAATTTTACGCCCGGGCATCAGCACGCTGGAAGTGGAAGCTTTTATTGATGCCGCGCATCGGCGGGTCGGCGCGTCCGGCTCCTATTTTTGCATTGTGCTGTTTGGTGAAGCCACCGCTTATCCGCATGGCGTCAAAGATCCACAACAGCTGCAGGATGGCGATATGGTGCTGATCGACACCGGCTGCCGCTTGCTGGATTATGTTTCCGACATCACCCGCAGTTATGTGTTTGGCACCCCGACGGCGCGCCAGCGTGCGATCTGGCAGCTGGAAAAACAAGCACAGGCTGCTGCATTTGCGGCAGCTCAGCCTGGGGTTCCTTGTGGTGCGGTCGACGACGCCGCCCGTGCAGTGTTAACTGCCGCGGGTCTTGGCCCGGATTATCGTTTACCGGGATTGCCGCACCGCACCGGCCATGGCATTGGTCTGGATATCCATGAATGGCCATATCTGGTGCGTGGCAACCCGACACCGCTCGCCGAGGGCATGTGTTTCTCCAACGAGCCGATGATTTGTATCCCCGGTGAATTTGGTGTGCGGCTGGAAGATCATTTTTACATGACCTCCAGCGGTCCACGCTGGTTCACTGAGCCGGCGCTTTGTATCGAAGATCCGTTTGGCTGGCAACAGGATTAAGAAAAAGCGCAAAGTGATTGGACGGGCAGGAAAAAGTCCGGATAATAACCGCCATTATCTGCTGTTTTTGGAGTGATCATGGATTGGTGGTTGTTAATTCAGGCCTTTATCTTAGGCATTGTTGAAGGTCTGACTGAATTCCTGCCGGTGTCCAGCACCGGTCATTTAATTGTCGTCGGCGATTTGATTGGCTTTCATAACGAAGGCCGGGTGTTTGAAATTGCCATCCAGCTTGGAGCCATCCTGGCCATTGTGTTTGAGTACCGGCAGCGTTTTATCAGCGTCGCTTGCGGCATTACCCGCGAACCGAAAGCACAACGCTTTGTATTGAATCTGCTGGTGGCGTTTTTGCCGGCCGCCATTATCGGTTTGCTGTTTATCAAAACGATTAAATATTATCTGTTTAATCCGGTGTCGGTGGCCGTGATGCTGATTGTCGGTGGCCTGATTATTTTGTGGGCGGAGCGGCGCACGCATCAGGTGCGGGTGCATGATGTTGACGACATGAGTCTGCTGGATGCATTTAAAGTGGGTTGTGCGCAGATGGTCTCGATGATCCCGGGCACGTCACGTTCCGGCGCGACCATTATCGGTGGTTTATTTATTGGTCTTGATCGGAAAGTCGCCGCCGAGTTTTCGTTTTTTCTCGCAGTACCCACCATGTTTGCCGCCACTTTTTACGATATCTTCAAACACCGTGACATGTTGCAAATGACCGATGCGCCGATGTTTGCAGTCGGTTTTGTCACCGCGTTTATCAGTGCGTTGCTGGCAGTGCGTACTTTGGTGCGTTTTGTCGCGAATCACAGTTATGAGATCTTTGCCTGGTACCGTATCGCGTTTGGTGGCCTGATTTTACTGAGCTGGCAGCAGGGCTGGGTCAGCTGGGAATTGCCGGCATAACTTGACGCCGCATGGTTAAAACTATGAAAAAGCCGCCAGATCTGGCGGCTTTTTGCTGTCTGCACTTTCATCCGGCTTTATGATGCAGTGGCAGCTTTGGTCTTCAGCATCTCAAAGAAATGGGCACGGGTTTTCTTTGAGAAGAAGATAAAGAAAAACGACGCATAGGCATAAGAAATCAACGTGGCCCAGGCGGCACCTTCAATGCCCAAACGCGGGATCAGCAGGAAGTTCAGACCCACGTTCAGTATCGCGCCGACGCCATGGCTGAGCAGGCTCAGTGGTTCATTGCCGGTGATAATTAAATGCTGGCTAATCAGCGCGCGGACAAAAACAAAACAACCTGCCCAGACATGAATTTGCAGCACCGTGGTCGAGCCGGTGAATTTCTCGCCATAGGCCAACAACATGATCCAATAAGCGCTGGCCGTCATACCGACAGAAATCAGCAGTGCCAGAGAAAAAAACTGCAGACCGCGCCGGCGCAGGATCAGCAGATATTGTGGCCAGCTTTGCTCAAACGCCTTTAATAAATCCGGGTAATAACGCGCCGCCAGAGTCACCGGGATCACGTACCACAGCTCTGAGATCCGCGCCACCGCGGTATATTGGCCTGTCGCTGCAACACCCAACATACTTTCAATCATGACCGTATCAATCTTCAGATACACCACCGACACGATGCCAGACACCCATAACCAGGACGCGCGTTGTAGCATCGCTTTACCGGCCGGCCAGTCAAAAAACTGCCAGTGAAAACGTGCTTCCGGCGGGGTATAGCGGCGGTACCAATAATATTGCACAGCACCGGTCAGTAAAAATTCGATACCAACAATCAACAATAAAAAGCTGATGCCGGCGCCATGATATAAACCGACAATCCGCACAACCAAAGTCAGCAGTGATACGGCAATTTTTGCCAGCGCCACTGCGCGGAAATGTCCAAGATAATTCTGTTGATATTCAAATAAAATCAGCGAGAAAAAGCTTTGCAGGATAAACAGCACAGATATTTCTATCGGGCCTGCGGCGAAATAATGCGGATAAAACAGCATAAATCCGGCGATCATCAGCAGACCAAAAATTAATCCGGCCATTAAGCGCAGCCACACAGCAGTTTGCAGAAATTGCAGCGCTTTGACCGGATCGCTTTGAGTGCTGGCCATTTTCTGCACCAGATTGTTCATACCGAGGTTGGTCAGCGGTGCCAGAAAAGCGGCCCAGACCATCACCAGACCGTAGGTTCCCAGTGCAGTATCGCCAAGCATCCGCGCCACCATAAAAGTGACAACAGCACCGGCGCCCAAGCGAAAGAAGCGTTCAATCAGCAGTACGACCGAGCGTGCGGCCAGCACTTTACGAATTATGTTTAGCACGTTGTTTGGCTTTATAACGTTTAACAAAACGGGTGATCCGCCAGATGTATTGCAGCGACATCGAATACAGCGCGAAGATCAGCAGGAATAACAGCAACATAATCAGGTCTGGCACCATCAGGTACTCACCAACCACACCGATAGTAGCTAACATGGCGGCCAGGCTGGTGATCACTACCAGCGCCTGACGTGAATTGAGGCCTAACCGCAGGAAGATATGGTGTAAATGTTCACGATCAGCAATCAACGGCGATTGCCCTTTGCGAATGCGGCGGATCATAATTGCCACCATATCCATCAGCGGGACCGCAATCACCCACAGCGCGGTGACCGGCCGAAAACTGGCGCTGTCGCTCTGACTACCGACAATTAACAGCCAAATCACCGACAGGCCAATTAGCATGCTGCCGGCGTCACCCATAAATATTTTGCCTTTACCTTTGCCAACCAAATCCAGGTTAAACATCAGATAAGGAATTAGCGCAAACACCAGCACCATTGGCAACACTGCGTGTTCAAGCTGGCCGCCGATCCCCATCATCAGTGTCAGCGAGACAAAACTGACTCCGCTGAGCATCCCCGCCAGGCCATCAATGCCGTCGATCATGTTAAAGGCGTTAATCGCGGCAATTACCGCAATCACAGTAAACGGAATACCGATGTAACTGAGGCCCACAGCGCCAAGACCAAACAAATCGCCGAGGTTAGCAACATACAACTGCAAACCGTACATCATCACCAGCGCGATAATCACTTGCGCCACTAAGCGGATTTTCACACTTAAATCAAGAAAGTCGTCAAATACGCCGAGGATCACAATAGTGCCGCCGCACAGCAGATAATACCAATGTGTATCGCCGGGCAGACCAAACACACTGAGCGTGATGGCAACCCCGGTAAAAACCGAAATGCCACCAATCAGCGGGATAGCGCCGACATGTTGTTTGCGGCCATGCGGTTTGTCGACCAGCCCAATGCGATTGGCCACTGGGATCAGGATAAAAATTGCGAGCAGGGTTAACACAAATGTGGTGATAAATAACACCATATGTTCACGCATAAAAGATTCCGCTTGGGTCGTGTTGTTCTAGTTCTGTTATCGGCCGATTATAGGTGAACAACTTCACGCTTACTATCAGGCACATATGAAATCAGCAGCTTAACTGCGCTTTATTTCAGCATTCAGGGAAAAAGATTTGGCTGGTACAGGTGGACTGACTGTTGCCAACCAGGTTTTGCCAGTATGATCAGGCACTATCCTGATGCATGGGGGTCCGATGTCACAACGTCTGCTAATTTTAACCAACATGGGCCCTAAACCAGCCGCACCTTTTCAGGGCGTATTTGTGCGCAATCAGGTCGAAGCGCTGGCTGCATTAAATCCGGCCTATTTTCAGATGGAATGGCAAACCGACCGGATGCCGTGGCGGTTATTGCGATACCCGATCTTCTGGTTGCAGTTTGTCTGGCGTTATGTGTTGAGTCGTCAGCGCTTTGATGTGCTGCATGTGCATTTTTTTTATCCGACGATTTGGCTGGCGCTGACTTACCGTCTGTTACGTAACCCAAAAGTGAAAATCGTCGTGACCTGTCATGGCACCGATATTTATGCTTATCAGCCGGAATCGCGTTGGTACAAAATGGCTGCTGCGCAAGTTGACCAGTGGATCTTTGTCAGTGCACAGCTGCAGCAGCGTTTTTTCCGGCAGGATCTGCGCGCCGAAGTGCTGCCGGCCGGTATTCATGCCTTGTATGGTCAGGTGAGTGCATTGCCACTGGCAGAGAAAGACATCGATGTGTTGTATGTCGGCACGCTGGATTTTAATAAAGGGATGGACCGGCTGATTGCATTATTGCCTGCACTCGACGGCAAAAAAGTGGTGGTGATTGGCCATGGCCCCTGGCATACACAGCTCAGTGCTGCCGCAGAACAATATCCGCAGTTAACCCTGGTGTCGGCACAGGGCGCCGCTCAGCTGAAAGATTATTATCAGCGCAGTAAGGTGTTTGTCAGCCTGTCACGCAATGAATCTTTTGGTCTGGTGATGACTGAAGCGATGGCGTGCGGCACCCCAGTGGTCGCGACGAGCACTGATGGTTCCCGGATGCAGGTGCAACATGGCAGCAATGGTTACCTGGTTGAGCCGCAGGATGAAGCCAGATTGCTGCAGACGCTTGGTGAAAAAATTCAGTTATTGTTAAGTTTGCCGCCGGCAGATTATCAGCAGCTGCAACAATCTTGTCAGACCAGTGCAAAACCTTATTTGCTCGACAAAGTCGCAGCCCGATTAACCGAAATTTATCAGCAGCTAACCAGTTAGCCTGCTGACAACAAAGAGTGTTCTGACATGCAACAACCTGAAGTGGTGAACGTGGGCGGGCTGGATGTAATGGCGTTTGCCAGCATGCAGCAATTAGCTGAATTTATTGTGCATGATGATGGCACCGTGTTCGCCGGCTCAGCCATTGCGATCAATCCGGAAAAAGTGATGAAAGCGCGTGAAGATGCCGCGCTGAAAACCATGTTAAATCAGGCCGAACTGCGTTATGCCGATGGCATGGGGGTCGTCAAAGTAATGCAGAAAAAACTTGGGCGCAATGTGGAGCGCGTACCAGGTTGCGAGACCTGGGAAGCCATTATGTACCGGGCTGCCGCCAAACAAGTGCCAGTGTTTCTGGTTGGTGCTAAACCTGAGGTGCTACAGCAAACCCGCGACAAGCTGTCTGCTGCCGGCGTTCAGGTGGTGGGCGCTCAGGATGGTTATTTTAAAGACGAAGCGGCACTGTTGCAGCAAATTCAGCAGAGTGGCGCCAAAATCATCACCATTGCCATGGGCTCACCGAAGCAGGAACTGCTGATTGAGCGGGCGAAAAAGGTCATACCCGACGCCTACTTTATGGGGGTTGGCGGCACCTATGACGTGTTCACCGGCAATGTTAAACGTGCGCCGGCACTTTGGTGCAAACTAAATCTGGAGTGGGCATATCGCTTGCTCAGCCAGCCGAGCCGGATCAAACGGCAATGGAGCCTGGTGGAATATCTGTGGCTTTATCTGACGGGCAAGTTATAGAATCATTATTCTGACCGCCTCCTGCCAACCCATTGACCGAGAGCAATATTTTGACAGCTGAAACGCCTGAACGCGCCCAAAACGCGGCGCCGCTGATAAGCGTATATATGCCGACCTATAATCGCAGCGAGATGATGCAACGCGCCGTCAATTCGGTGCTGGCACAGGATTATCCAAACTTTGAACTGCTGATTGTCGATGACTGTTCGCCAGATAACACCTGGCAAGTACTGAATGACTTGTATGGTGAGCATCCACAGATCCGGCTGTTCCGTCAGGAAAAAGGCCAGGGTGCCTGCGCGGCACGCAATATGGCAATCAAAGCAGCGGCGGGAGAATTTGTCACCGGCATCGACGATGATGATGAGTTCTTACCAACGCGCCTGTCGGGCATGATGGCGGCTTACGACGACCAATACTCCTGTGTCTGTACCGGTTATTTCTGGGACTATGGCTCTGTGCGTAAAGCGCTGTACACCGAGCAGAAAATTGTCCGGTTGCCGGAAGTGCTGGACGCACACTGTCTGTCGAATCAGGCGCTGGTGCGCACCAGCCGGATGCTGGCGCAGGGCGGTTTTGATGAAACTCTGGCGGCATTTCAGGACTATGATATGTGGCTGCGGATGGTGGCGGCTTATGGTCCGGCCTTACGTCTGGCTGAAGCGACTTATGTCGTGCATGTCGGCCATGAATTGGGCCGCATCACAACATCGCCAAAACGTCTGAATGCACAGGCGCAATTTGTGGAAAAACACCGGCCACTGATGAATGAACGTAACTTGCACAATCAGGCGTTTTACCGGCGCACGATGCAGCAGGAGCCGCTGTCTCTGGCCGAGTTAATTGGCTCGATGCGGTATGGCCTGGTGGAAACCAAAGTGCGTTATTACCTGAAACATAAAATGCAATGGCTGATTAAAGTACGTAAACAGCTGCTGTCAAAGGGCATCAAAGGCCTGTTTGGACCTAAATAATGCTGACAACCGAACTTGAATTCACCGGCCAGTTATATCTGGTCGTGCGCCGGCTGAAGTGGTGGTTACTGGTCGTTGCGGCGGCCTGTGCACTGGCTGGCGCTGTGTATGTCAAACAACACCGCTTTCCGGCCAGTGTGGATGGGCACTTCTCGTTAACGGAGACGCGGGTAAGCCTGCTCGCCGCTGACTATCAGCAAGTGGCCGCCAATACGCAGCTGTTTATTGGCGCGCTGGAAGTCGATGAACTGGCTCGTTTTAGTTTATTGATGGACAGTAGCGCGGTCTGGAATAGCCTGTGGCAGGACAAAACCTGGTGTCAGCAGCAACCAGCCTGGTGTGCAACTGACGCGGCCGCCGCAGTAAAACTGACCAGCCAGTGGAAAGCTGCTTTTTCGCAGGAACATAAACGTCGCGGTAACTTATTGTATTTTCGCCTGAAAGCTGAGTCGCCTGAACTTGCTGCCGCGTTGCTGCAACAGCTGATCCAGCAGGCGGAACGGCAGGATCAACAAGAGCGGCTGCAGCGCCTGCAGTCGCAGCAACAACAATTACAACAGGCGCTGGACAGTGCCGCGACCGTCGGGGAGCGGTCAGCACTGACCCAGCTGCTGGATCAGAATTTAGCCGCGCAGAATCTATGGCGACAGGGTTATTATCCGGCGCTCAAACCGGTTGCTGCATTGCAGCAAAAAGCCGCCAAAGCACCGTCATTACTGCTGAGCAGTCTTGCCGCAGCATTACTTGGCACTTTGCTGGCATTGACGCTGGCGTTGTTATTGCTGCGTAAATGAGCAGCCCTCAAGCCGCCATGGCGTCGTCGCTCCTGCAGCCTGCGGCACTGCTGCCAACGCTGCGCCGGCTGGATTTATTGATCCTGCTGCTGGTCAAAACCTATCTGCTGGTGGATGCCGCCAACGGCTTTTTACTGCAGCAATATGGCCAGGGCCTGCCATTGTCGGCGGCATACAAATCACTGCTGATGGCGCTGATGTTATTGAGCTGCAGTCTGACGCTCGGTCGGCGCATTGCGTTGTTACCGGTGATGATGGCGTTGCTGTTAACCGGGCCTGTGATCAGTTTTTTCAGTTTTGGCCATATCGCCGGGTTTAGTTACGATATCGGTATGGTGCTGAAGTTGTTGGCGCCGTTGCTGGCGGCCTGGTATTGCTTTGGTTTGTGTCAGCGTGATGCCGGCCTTGCCCGGCGCAATCTGCATCAGCTGATGTGGCTTGGCTTTGGCATTATCGTGCTAAATTTGCTGCTGGGCCGGCTCGGCTATGGTTTATCGGCCTATTTGCCCAGTGATTATTTTCCGGATCAACAACTCGGCTCCAAAGGTTTTTTTAAAGCCACGAATGAGTTGTCGGCGTTGTTGCTGGTGTTCAGCGCCTATTTATTTGCCTGGTATTGGCCACGGCAAAAAGCGGTATTTGCGCTGGTCTTGCTATTGAGTTTGTTTTGTAGCAGCACCTTATTGACCAAAACCGGTAATGCCGGTGTGTTGTTGTTGGCGCTGCTGATCCCATTTTTACAGGCCCGTGCGCTGTGGCTGCCTTACCGGCGCTTGATCTTACTCGCTTTGGCAGGCGGCGCCGTGCTGACGCTGTTATTCGCCTGGCAACTTCCGGTGATTTTGCCGCATCTGCCATTATCAGAAAAACAGCAGCTGGTGCTGCAACAGCAGGGCGCGATTGGCATTGTGTTGTCAAACCGCGATCTGTTTGTGCGGGACAATTGGTTGTTTGTTGAACAGTATTTTCCGGCGTGGCAGCACTTACTTGGTGTTGGCAATGCTGGCCTGGCGCTTTACAGCAGCAAACCGCTGGCGGAGATAGATCCGGCAGATCTGTTTATCTGGTTTGGTGTGGCCGGCCTTGGCTGGTATTTGTTGTGGTTTGCCGGCGTGATCCGGCTGGCATTGAATGGCTGGCGACAAGCACCACAATCGGTTGCCGCTGGCGTGCTGGCGCTGAATTTGCTGTTGCTGCTGGTGGCGTCGATGGCCGGACATGTACTGACGTCCGGTATGTTATGGATCCCCTGGGGCATGCTGAACGGCGCCTGGGCGCTATGGCTTTCTGCTGAGCAGCGGCTTTCTGCAGAGCCGCAGTCCACTGAGGAGCATGCCCGTGCTGCGCAGTGATTTTGTCCGTAAACTGATGAGTAACAGCGTGGCGCAGGGGCTGAATTTTGGCTCGCGCTGGTTGTTAAATCTCGCACTGGCGCGTCACCTGCTGGAGCAGGAATTCGGTATCTTCAGTTTCATCTATATGCTGGCCAATCTGTTTTTCCCCGCCATAGCTTTTGGTGCCAACTTCTATCTGATCCATCATGCGGCGCAACAACGCCATATCAGCCAGTTGCTGCAAAGCCTGCGCATCAGTCTGTTGGTATTTGCAATTTTGAGTCTGGGTTGTGCGGTAATGCTGTGGTGGACTACAGCCGAACTGGCATTAAACCTGTATCTGCTCAGTCTGCTGATTGGTCTGAGCTGGGCACTGAATCAGGCGTGTTTCAGTTATCTCAAGGGCGCACAGCAGTTTGGGCTGGAAGTCCGCAGTCAGTTTGTCAGCGTGGCACTGACACTCGTATTGGTTGGTGCTATTTTCGCCGGCTGGTTTACCGATACCGTGTCGGTACTCGCCATGGTGTTGTTGATCAGTGTTTTCCCACTGCTGAGCGCAGCAAAGGCGCTGTGGCCGGAGTACAAGCACTGGCGGGCGCAGCCGGTTGTGACCGGGCCCGGTCTTTGGCAGCAGCTGCGGCAACGTTTTAGTTATGCCTGGCACGATGTGTTTGCCATTTATCTGACCAATATTCCTTTTGTCTTTTTGGCACTGTTCAGCACTTTGCTGGCACTTGGCCAGTTCCGTAAGGCCTTTGTGCTGTTTATGCCGGTCACTTTATTGCCGGTGGTGTTCTCGCAGGTGTTGCTGGCAAAACTCAGTCATCAGCCGTTACTCGCTGATAAGTTACACTTGTTTAAGCGGGTGTTTCTGTTCAGTTTTCCAGTGTTAAGTTTGCCGTACTTAGTGTTGCTGCTGGCTTGTCCCTGGTTATATCCGTGGTTGTTGGCGGAGCCTTTGTCGGCGCAGGCGCAGCTGATTTGTACGCTGGTATTACTGACTTTGTGGCTGACACTGCTGAAAACTTATTTTGAAGTCTGGATCACCGCATTAGGCTTGAATAAATGGCGGGCGGTCAGTGTGACGGTGGTGGCATTGATTGGCTCTGCGGCATATTTGTTAGCTAACCGGCACTTGAGTGCTGAGCTTGCCGCCTGGATATTTTTTGCCACTAATCTGTTGGCGGTCTTGTCATTGCTGGTACTCAGTGGCTTTGGGATCCGTCAAAACCGGCAACGCGAAACAGCTGTAAAGTCGTTGGCTGAGTGATTCTGAGCGCAATAAAAAAAACCGGGAGATCCCGGCTTTTTTAGCGGTAAGTTGCTTGCCGCGGGGCAAGCCGGTCAGGATTATTGACCAACGACGTTGATCACCGTTTTACCACTGAAATCACAGTGAGCAAAGGCTTTGTGCTTGACCAGGATCACGATGATATCGGCGGCCAGACCTTGCTCCAGTGAGACCAGCTGGGCTTTGCTGTTGAGCTTGTTAGTGCTCTCAACATTAGGCTCCACCGCCAGTACTTTACCTTCGTACACGTCAGCCAGTTTGTTGACAATATGCAATGCCGGGCTTTCGCGCAGGTCGTCGATATCCGGCTTAAATGCCAGACCAAAACAAGCGACAGAAGGTTTGTTCAACGCATGATTGGCAACTGTCGTCATTACTTTTTGCAGCACCCATTCTGGTTTGAAGTCGTTAACTTCACGGGCGGTGCGGATCAGGCGTGCCTGCTCAGGTGCCGAGTGCACGATAAACCACGGGTCAACGGCGATACAATGGCCGCCAACACCGGCGCCTGGGGTCAGAATGTTCACGCGCGGGTGACGGTTCGCCATCCGGATCAATTCCCACACGTTGATATTAAGCTTGTCACAGATCAGCGACAGTTCGTTGGCAAAAGCGATGTTGACGTCACGGAACGAGTTTTCCGTCAGCTTCGACATTTCTGCGGTACGGGCGTCAGTTTCCAGCAATTCACCGGCAACAAAAGTGCGGTACAGCTGTTTAGCCAGTTCAGAACAGGCTGGAGTCAGGCCACCGACGATACGGTCGTTGGAGATCAGTTCCTGCACCACTTTGCCTGGTAACACGCGTTCCGGGCAGTAGGCGACGTGGATGTCCGGGCTGTTTGAATCTGTAGGCAGCGTCAGATCAGGCCGGACTTCTTTAATCCATTTACACATCAGTTCTGTCGTACCAACCGGACTGGTTGATTCCAGCACCACCAGATTGCCTTTTTCTAATACTGGCGCAATGGATTTGGCTGCCGCTTCGACATAAGACAAGTCGGGCGATAAATCATCAAAAAATGGGGTCGGAACTGCAATCATAAATGCGTCGGCCGGTGCCGCTTTGGTCTGGGCAGACAGGTAACCACCGGTTACTGCAGCGTTGACCAACAGATCCAGATCCGGTTCGATAATATGAATTTTACCCTGATTGATGGTATCCACGGCATGTTGGTTCACGTCGACGCCGATCACCCGCAGTTTGCGCGAGGCCAGCATTGCAGCTGTTGGCAAACCGATATAACCCAAACCGATGACTGAAACAGTCTTTAACATAGCGTCACTCCGATTGTTTGCTATTTTTCGTTTATGGTATCACAGCTTAACGCTGGCAGATGCTGCGTTGCCAGCCCTTGCCGGCATTTTTTTCTCTGCCTGACACGCTTGTTTCTGCTTGGGGGGAACTTCATACTAAGCAGCTGAATTTGATAGAGGAGTTGCTGGTGAAAGACCTGATTGAGCCGTTTTTGTACCCGCATAATCTGTTTTTCTGGGGCTTGGTGCTTGCTGCAGTGCGCTACCGTAAGCCCGGTTTATGGCTGTTATTGATTTGGTTTTATGCTTTTGGCAATGGCTGGGTCGCCAATCAGGTTAGAAACTGGTACAACGCGGACATCGCATCGACGCAGTTTCAGGCTGATTTTACTGGCAATTTTGTATTGCCAGGCTGCGGTGGCACTGAGCAGACACTGCCCGATTGTGCCAAAGCGCGGCTGACGCAGTTGGCAGATCTGGTCAATCAAACCTCGCATCAAACGCCGCTGATCCATATTACGACTTTATTCTGTCAGCCTTATCTGGACTATCTGCAACCTATGCTGAAACGCGAGGTGCGGCTGGATTGTTTTCACGGCGGCGCGACGACCTATCATGAGTTTTATACGCTCAACAGCCGGTTGGATCATCAGGTTCCGCTTTGGTTCGTCACCAGTGATTACCACGCCTACCGGGTACATCAACTGGCGTTACAATATGGTTTTGACGCGCATGTCTACGCTGCACAGAGTTCAACGTTCAAACCGGTGAATTGCGGCGCAACCTGTTTCCTGACGGTCAATCTGTCGAATTTTGATTTGTTCGCCAAGCTGACGGCCGAGATCAGCAGCTTTTATGTCTATACGCTGACCCGGCGTTTTACCGACTGGTCGAAATAAAAAAAACCGCCGGGAGCGGTTTTTTATGCGCTGCCGTGCAAACATGCATCAACGCGTTATTTTTTGCCGCGGGCAATTATTTCCTGCGCCATCAGATCTGCCACCACATTGGTCGGCTGACCGGTTTCGGCGGCACGGCTAAAGACGGTCAGCAAGGTGTCATAGATCGCCAGCACTTGTTTGGTCGACTGCGCTTCGTCATAACCTTCCGGCCGGATCTCCATCGACACATTGATAATGCCACCGGCGTTGATGACATAATCCGGCGCATACAGAATGCCTTTTTGGCGCAGCAGCTCGCCATGACGGGCTTCTTTGAGCTGGTTGTTGGCGCAACCGGCAATGATTGCGCACTTAAACTGTGGCAGCGTGTCGTCGTTGATAGTGGCACCTAAGGCACAAGGCGCGTACACATCACATTCAACAGCATAAATCTCGTTTAAACCTACTGCGGTCGCGCCAAACTGGCTGACTGCGCGCTCGACGGCGGCGGGATTGATGTCGCTGACAATCAGTTTCACGCCTTCTTTGTGCAAATGTTCACACAGGTAAAAACCAACACTGCCAAGACCTTGCACCGCGACGGTGCGACCGGATAAATCATCCGAGCCGAATTTGTGTTTTGCTGCCGCTTTGATGCCACGATAAGTTCCGATGGCGGTAAATGGCCCAGGGTTGCCACTTTTTCCTTCCAGGCCCGCGACATACGGTGTTTCTTGGTTGACCATGGAAATATCAGCGGTGGTGATATTGACGTCTTCGGCGCTGATGTAACGGCCACTCAGTGAATGCACGTATTGGCCAAACTTCCGGAACAACGCTGCAGATTTAATGGTTTTGGCATCGCCGATGATCACCGCTTTGCCGCCGCCGAGTGGCAAACCTGCCATGGCGTTTTTATAGGTCATGCCACGGGATAAACGTAACACGTCGATCAGGGCGTCTTCATCTGATACATAATCCCACATGCGGCAACCACCGCAGGCCGGGCCTAATGCTGTACTGTGGATAGCGATTATTGCCTGCAGACCGGTTTCCCGGTCACTGCAAAATACGACTTGTTCATGGTTGTCGAACTCAGGGTGGTTAAATACTGCCACTTTCTTATGCTCCGATTTATGCCAGACAGTGTCTGGGGTAGGGCCGGTTTTTCGCGGCGAAATTTACCACTTTGGGCCTGCCAGTGCTATCAAATCTGTGATAAATCGTCTGGTCATTCCAGTGGATTGTCGACAATTATTGTTGATAGTTGCGAATTTAAGCTTGCTGTCATACAGTGCGGGTTCAGATTTTTTGCAGGTAAGTAGTATGGACAAGCAACAACAAGCTGCTGAACCGATGACCGAGCAGCAGGTCAGCGAATGGGTCCGCGCCCAGTTCCAAAAAGCCAATTTATTTTTAGCAGAGCAAGGTGTGGTGATGGACACCGTCGCCGTACAGGAATCACGGTATTTGCCACCTTTTGTCGCGATCTGGAAAATTAATGGCATTGACCGGAAAAGTTATTGGGCGATCAGCGGGGATTTGCCGACCGACGTGATGGCCTTTGGCAGTGCTGCCAATCCGCGTGAAGCATTGCGGGCCTTCTCATTTCGTTGGCAAGCTCAGGCGCAGCAACTGATAGACGCCGGTATCCGGGATCAGACCGGCGCTGACTACGTGAAGCTGTTGATTAACCGCGCTGAGCAGTTGTATCAGCTGTTTGAAGCGGATGATTTCTGGAATAGTCAGCCTGTTTAACTAAAAACCCCCGGTCAAGCCGGGGGTTTTGTTAGTAGCAATATTGTATTTCGCCGTGAGTCTTACTCAACAAAATACCAATAGCCGAGATTAATCAGTTCAGTCAGTAAACCGGCCCGGTTCTGATCAGCGGCGATCCACTGGCAGGCAGTTTCATCCAGCTGGACCTGTTCACACAACAACTGTACAAATTGCAGCGCAACAGCGGGCAGCGTGATAGTCAGACCGTTGATAAACAGCTGGATGTCATCAGCCGCACTGGCCTGATGGTAACAAATCCGCAGGCCACCGAGGCGGGCCAGTACCGAGCCTTCCTCCAGATATTCAACAATTTCATCCACGGCATAATGCGGTTCAGGTTCTGTCGCATCCAGCTCATGTTTGGCATGGCTGATATAACTGCCGAAGTAACTGGCCAATAACGCCCGATTATTAACTAAACCCAGCAGCAGCTGTTGCACCTGATCCAAATCGCTGTCACTGATCCGGCCAATATCCGTTAGGGGCAGTCGCTGTGGATCGGTATAACGCGAGCCGCTCTGGTCCTGTTCAATCAGATAATCGGCAAGGCCGGTTAACAGGTCTTTTTGTGCTGGCGCACGAAAGCCGACTGAATAACTTAAGCTGGCATCGACGGAAATACCGTCATGCGGGCAACCTGGCGGAATATACAAAATGTCACCAGGTTCGGTGATCACATCAATACAATCGACAAAAGGCGTGACCTGCAACAGCCTTGGGTGCGGACAGATTGACTGCAAACTGGCGTCTGGCATGCCAACACGCCAATGGCGCTTGCCCTGACCCTGAATAATAAATACATCATATTGGTCCAAATGCGGACCGACACCACCGCCGGGCGTGGAGTAGCTGACCATCAAATCGTCAATGCGCCAGTTCGGAATAAACCTGAAAGGCTCAATCAGACGGGCGGCTTCAGGGTGCCAGTGATCAACCGCCTGCACCAGCAGAGTCCAGCCTTGTTCGCCAAAGGGACTGTAATCCTGAAAGGGCCCTGTCTCCAGCTGCCATTGGCCCGGGCTGGTTTGTGCCACGACCCGTGATTCTATTTCTTCTTCAGTGGCAAGACCGGCCAGTTCGTCTGGCGTCAATGGATCGACGAAGTTAGCAAAACCACCTTTTAATAACACCGGCTTTTTCTGCCAGTATTCGGCCATAAATTCGGCTGCGCTGAGCTGACCTAAATGAAGCTTGTACATAAGAGTTCCTGATAAAAAAGGGCGGTAAAACCGCCCTTTAAGTGATTACTGCAGGCTGTCAACCAGCGCGATGGCTGCACCGAGATAATTATCCGGCCGCATCTGTTTCAACTCGGCTTTGGCCGCATCCGGCAGTGCCAGATTGTCGATAAACAGCGCCAGATCTTCCGGCGAAATCCGTTTGCCACGGGTCAGCTCTTTCAGTTTTTCGTATGGTTTTTCAATGCCGTAACGTCGCATTACTGTTTGAACCGGCTCTGCCAGCAATTCCCAGTTTTGATCCAGCTCGGTCAGCAGATTGACTTCATTGACTTCCAGCTTGCTGATGCCTTTGAGCGTGGCATGGTAAGCGATCAGCGTATAACCAAAACCAACGCCAAGATTACGCAGCACGGTGGAATCAGTCAGATCACGCTGCCAGCGCGAGATCGGCAGTTTGCTGGCCAGGTGCTGGAAAATCGCATTGGCAACACCGAGATTGCCTTCTGAATTTTCAAAATCAATCGGGTTCACTTTGTGTGGCATCGTCGACGAGCCGATTTCACCGGCAATTGTGCGTTGCTTGAAGTGGCCAAGCGCAATATAGCCCCAGACGTCCCGATCAAAATCGATCAGGATGGTGTTAAAGCGGGCAACAGCATCAAACAGTTCAGCGATGTAATCATGCGGTTCAATTTGGGTGGTGTACGGGTTCCAGCTCAGGCCCAGACTGGTAACAAACTGCTCAGAGATTTGGTGCCAGTCCAGCGATGGGTACGCCGATAAATGCGCGTTATAGTTACCGACGGCACCATTAAATTTGCCGAGCATTTCGACGGCCGCGACCTGATTGCGTTGACGTTGCAGGCGGATATAAACGTTCGCCATCTCTTTGCCGAGCGTAGTTGGCGAGGCCGGCTGGCCATGCGTACGCGCCATCATCGGTATGGTTTTGTACAATACGGCTAAGGCTTTAATCGACGCCAGTAACTGGTCCATCAACGGCAACAACACCTGATCACGTGCGGTGGTTAACATCAGACCATGTGATAAGTTATTGATATCTTCAGAAGTACAGGCGAAATGGATAAATTCGCTAATGGCTGCTAACTCTGAGTTACCTGCCACTTTTTCTTTTAACAGGTATTCAACCGCTTTAACGTCATGATTGGTTGTGCGTTCGATTTCTTTCACGCGCTCGGCATCGGCCATGCTGAAATTGTCGACAATCGAGTTTAATAACGCATTGGCGCTTTCGGACAACGCCGGGACTTCGTTGATGCCGGCGATCGTCGCCATCTGTTGTAACCAGCGGACTTCGACCGTCACGCGGAATTTAATCAGACCAAATTCACTGAAAATATCCCGCAGCTCTGTAGTGCGGCTGCCGTAACGCCCGTCCACCGGAGAGATGGCGGTTAATGCGTTGAGTTCCATGACGACTCCCTTAAGCTAATTGTTGTAAAACTTGCTGAGTTTCGCGCAGTAAACTTTTGCGCTGAAACAGAAAATGATAACGACGGCCACCCGACTGACGCCACAAAACTGCAGCACGGACCGCAGACAATAACAAAGCCCGGATCTTCTGCTGCACCGCGCTCTGTTTGAGCTGATCCGGCACTCCGGCGATTTGGATCCGGTTGCCAAGCGGGCTCAAATGCTCGACGTAGATGTCGGCAATGCTGGCGATAATATTGTCGTCGGTGACCTGAAAATGCTGTAACTGCTGCTGCAGCCGTTCAATGCGTTTACCCACAGCGCCGAGACTGTCTTTTGATTTATTCAGTAAACGTTCCAGTGCTAACACCGCCATCACATAACGGGTTAGTTCCAAATCTTTACGCGGCTGATCACCCAGCTGGGCGGCAAGGATATGGTAGCCGCCCTGCAGATTCGCCAGTTTGCCACCGTACACATCAATGGCTTCCGCCGGATTTTGTTCGGCGACACTTTGCAATAAGGTTGGCAATACACCGGGTTCCAGTGCTTCGCCACGGGCAATTTGTTGCACGGCGCGGACCGCCAGACATAACGCTGACAGCGCCAGAACCTGAGTTGAAACAGATTGATTCATCACTGTAAAGCCTCATCAATGATGCCGCCACCGAGGCAGACTTCGTCCAGATAAAATACGGCAGACTGGCCAGGTGTCACTGCTTTTTGCGGCTCATCAAACATGACTTCAATTTGATCTGAGCCCAGTCGGCGCAAAGTGCAGGGGATATCCTGCTGGCGATAACGGGTTTTTACTGTGCAGCGCAACGTATCCGCCGGGCCTTGCCGGTCAACCCAATGCAGTTGCGTCGCGGTCAGGCCACGTGACAACAGGCTTGGATGGTCATGTCCTTGCGCCACAATCAGCTGGTTATTGATTAAATCTTTCCGCACGACATACCACGGATCTTCGCCACCATCTTTGGTGCCACCAATGCCAAGGCCTTTGCGTTGGCCCAGCGTGTGATACATCAGGCCTTCGTGGCGGCCAATTTTTTCACCATCAACTGTGATGATATCGCCCGGTTGTGCCGGCAGATATTTCTGCAGGAAATCTTTGAATTTGCGCTCGCCAATAAAACAAATGCCGGTCGAGTCTTTTTTATTGTGGGTGATTAACCCTTGTTGTTCCGCAATAGCGCGTACCGCCGGTTTTTCCAGATGGCCGACCGGAAACAGCGTCTGTGCGACGTGCTGCGCGCCGATAGTGTAGAGGAAATAGCTCTGGTCTTTATTGGTGTCGAGGCCACGTAATAATTGCCATTGGCCATCCACTTCGCGGCGCTGCACATAATGGCCGGTGGCGATATAGTCGGCGCCAAGTGCCTCTGCAGCAAATTCAAGGAAAGCCTTAAATTTGATTTCTTTGTTGCACATGATGTCGGGGTTTGGCGTACGGCCGGCTTTGTATTCGGCGAGGAAATACTCGAACACATTGTCCCAGTACTCGGCGGCGAAATTGACTTTGTGCAGCTTTATGCCAAGCGTGTCACAGACTTGCTGCGCATCTTTTAAGTCTTCGGCAGCGGCACAATATTCGTCATTATCGTCTTCTTCCCAGTTCTTCATAAACAGGCCTTCCACCTGATAACCCTGCTGGATTAACAAGTAGGCTGAGACGGAGGAATCAACGCCGCCGGACATGCCGACAATGACTTTTTTGCTGCTGTTTTCTGACATAACCTGCGCTTTGTGGAAAAAAAGAGGCGCGGATTATAGCATCATTTGTGCGCCAACACAGCCTGCGCCGGCGCAAAGGTCGGTCAGACCATCCTGACCATCGGCTGTAATGCCGTAAGTGGCAGTCGCACGCCCTGCAGGTACTGGCTGATCGCATGACTGACCAGGCTGCTACGTACCGGCAATGCGGCTTGTTGCAGTTCTTCCGCGCTCAGCCAGTGCAACGCCAGTATATCGGGATCTTGCGGCTGATAGTGCGCAGGCAACGTGAGCGGTTCAAACACAAAATTCACCCGGTAATAGAAGTGGCCGTTGGCGGCCTGCAGCTGCGAAATGCCAAGCCAGGCCGAAGGAGTCAAAATCAGTCCGGTTTCTTCCTGCAATTCCCTCTGCACGGCGCTGAATAAGTCTTCGCCGGCTTCGACATGACCAGCCGGTTGATTTAGCACCAGCGCACCAGTGATTTTGTCGCGCTCTTCGACCAGCAAAAAACGCTGTTGATAGCAGACGACCGCAGCGACGGTCAAATGTAACGATGAACGATCTGGCACTTGTTGACCCCTGTTGAATTTTCTTTGTTATACGGCGGAAGCACAGGTCAGTCCACAAAAGGTTTTTCCCACAGCTTGAAAAGCGTACACTAAAGCGCCACTGACAGTCCCTGATAGCAAATTCCACCGCGTATAAAGAGGGCGGGCCTCTACAGGCTCTTCTGCTTGTTGGTTGCTTGCTGCTACACTGTGGCCGTTTTGTTTGGACCGTTTTTTAATTTACCGGTGTTTCGCTGCAACGTACCGCTGGATGTGCGTGGCTGCTGCAATAGCGGTGCTTGTCGAGAGCTAGCCAGGACCTGATATGACTACTGAAATTTCTAAAATCATTTATACCCAAACCGATGAAGCGCCAGCGCTTGCAACTTATTCTTTCTTGCCAATAGTGCAGACCTTTGCCAAAGCGGCAGATGTTGTGGTGGAAACCCGCGACATTTCATTAGCCGGTCGCATTATTGCGCTGTTTCCTGAATTTCTTAAACCTGAACAGCAACAGGCAGATGCGCTGACTGAACTGGGTGAGCTGGCAACCAAACCGGAAGCCAACATTATTAAGCTGCCAAATATCAGTGCCTCTGTCCCTCAGTTAAAAGCAGCAATTAAAGAGTTGCAGGCAAAAGGCTATGCGCTGCCGGATTATCCGGAAGAGCCACAAACCGCGTTGGAAAAAGACGTTAAAGCGCGTTACGACAAAGTGAAAGGCAGTGCAGTGAATCCAGTGCTGCGTGAAGGCAACTCGGATCGCCGTGCACCATTGTCAGTGAAGCAATATGCGCGGAAAAATCCACATTCAATGGGCGCTTGGTCAAAAGACTCCAAATCACACGTGTCACACATGACACATGGCGATTTTTATGGCAGCGAACAGTCTGTGACAGTATCAGCCGCTGGCCCGGTAAAAGTCCAGCTGGTACAGGCAGATGGCGCTGTCAAAGTACTGAAAGAGAAGACTAATCTGTCTGCCGGCGAAATCATCGATGCCGCAGTACTGAGCAAAACTGCGTTGCGCGAGTTCCTCACGGCAGAAATTGCCGACGCCAAAGCGAAAGGCGTGTTGTTTTCGGTGCATCTGAAAGCAACGATGATGAAAGTGTCTGACCCAATCATGTTTGGTCACGTCGTGACAGTGTTCTTCAAATCAGTGTTTGATAAACACGCGGCGTTATTTGCAACTCTGGGCGTTGATGTTAATAACGGTCTGGGTGATTTACTGGCGAAAATTCAGCAATTGCCAGAAGCACAACGTGCCGAAGTCGAAGCCGACCTGCAGGCAGCGTATGCTGCGCAGCCGGGTGTTGCAATGGTGAATTCTGACAAAGGTATCACCAACCTGCATGTACCAAGCGATGTGATTATCGATGCGTCAATGCCAGCAGCTATCCGCAGTTCAGGCCAGATGTGGAACGCAGCGGGTAAGCTGCAAGACACTAAATTCGTGATCCCGGACCGTTGTTATGCAGGTATCTATCAGGAAACTATTAGTTTCTGTATCGCCAACGGTGCTTTTGATCCGCGGACAATGGGCTCAGTCCCGAACGTGGGCCTGATGGCACAAAAAGCGGAAGAATACGGTTCACACGACAAAACCTTTGAGATCCCGGCGGATGGGACTGTGCAAGTCGTTGACGCTGCAGGTACAGTTTTAATGAGCCATGTGGTCGAAGCTGGCGACATCTGGCGGATGTGCCAGACCAAAGATGCACCGGTGCAGGATTGGGTGAAACTGGCCGTCAGCCGTGCCCGTCTGTCCAATACCCCTGCGGTATTCTGGTTGGATGCAAAGCGCGGCCATGACGCGCAAATCATTCAGAAAGTGGAAACTTACCTGAAAAATCACGACACCAGCGGTCTGGACATTCAGATCATGTCGCCGGAAGCTGCCACGCGCTTCAGCCTGGAGCGGATTAAACAAGGTCTGGATACAATTTCTGTAACGGGCAACGTGCTGCGTGATTACCTGACCGACTTGTTTCCGATCCTCGAGCTTGGCACCAGCGCCAAAATGCTGTCGATTGTGCCACTGATGAATGGTGGTGGTCTGTTCGAAACTGGCGCCGGTGGTTCGGCACCAAAACACGTTGAACAGTTTGTCGAAGAGAACCATTTACGCTGGGATTCACTGGGTGAGTTCCTGGCGCTGGCTGCTTCTCTGGAGCATCTGAGTCAGGTATCAGGCAACGCCCGTGCACAAGTGCTGGCTGAAACGCTGGACGAAGCGACAGCGAAGTTCCTCGATAACGACAAATCGCCGACCCGCAAGTTGGGGCAGCTGGATAACCGTGGCAGCCATTTCTATCTGGCGTTGTACTGGGCGCAGGCTGTAGCCGCACAGAGCAAAGATGCGGCACTGGCAGCGCGTTTTGCGCCACTGGCCAAGACGCTGAGCGAGCAGGAAACCGCCATTGTGCAGGAACTGAACTCAGTACAGGGCAAGGCCGTGGATATTGGCGGTTATTACCGTCTGGACGATGCCAAAGCCAGTGCTGCACTGCGGCCAAGTACGCTGTTAAATGCGGCCTTAGCCGCGGTCTGAACCGTCGGTCTGTCATAAAATGCAAGGGCACCTTCGGGTGCCTTTGTCTTTGTTGGAAGGTAGTGCAAGATCTGCTGCTGCCTGGCGAAGCCGTTCAAGAAAAATAATCTAAAGTTGGATTAAAGCGGGAGGGGCACTAAAAAACAAAAACGGCCGTGATATCGGGGGTATCACAGACCGCTTTCACAGGCGTTTGGCCTGTAGCCGCACTTGAGCTGGTTGACGCCCTGCATCGTCAGCTCGCCTCAGTGGTTATTCAGGTTTTTCATCTTCTGGCAGTGCAATATTCACTGCGTGCAGACCTTTCGGTCCCTCTGACAGTTCAAACGTAACGTCCTGACCAGCTTTTAGTGTCCGGTAACCATCCATGCTGATGGTGGAGTAGTGGGCGAAAATGTCTTCGTCACGACCCTCTTCACGGATAAAGCCAAAACCTTTGGCGTTGTTGAACCATTTTACTTTACCGGTAGCCATACTACTTACTTCCTTCTCTTCGTTAGCTAAAATCTGTATTCTTAGGTCCGGAGCTATTGCCGTGCGCAACGCTCCAAAAATTACTGTAGATAATTTGTGCAACTAGTCAAGTTTTTTACGGAAGTAAGACCACTTGAAATGCGGCAGATTCAACACAACATCCTTTGATGGAAGCAACAGGCGTGACTATAGTCTATGAGTAACACTAAATTTGGTGACGGACATTCCGAAGGGCTGGCGGAGCTGATACGACAGAAAGTCGAACCGCCGCCGATGTATAAAGTGGTGTTGCACAATGATGATTACACCCCGATGGATTTTGTCATCGACGTGCTGACCCGGTTTTTTAATATGCAGTATGAAAAAGCCAGCGAAGTGATGTTGCAAGTTCATTACGAAGGTAAAGCGGTCTGTGGCGTGTTTACTGCAGGCATTGCCGAAACCAAAGTTCAGCAGGTCAGCGAATATGCCAGAGAACATGAACATCCGTTACTTTGCACAATGGAGCGTGCCTGACTGCAGTCTCTCAGCTTTTTATAACTCAGGTGGATTGGGAGTTGTCTTATGTTAAATAAAGATCTTGAGTTAACGCTGAACCTGGCATTTCGGTTTGCCAGAGAACGCCGCCACGAATATATGACCGTTGAGCACCTGCTGCTCGCTTTGCTCGATAACCCTGCTGCCGGTGATGCGTTAAAGTCCTGCGGCGCCAATATTGAACGTCTGCGCCTAGAACTGGCCAATTTTATAGATTCCACCACGCCACTGATCCCTGATGGCGACCTGGAGCGAGACACGCAACCAACCCTCGGCTTCCAGCGCGTATTACAACGCGCGGTTTTTCATGTGCAATCGTCTGGTAAATCTGAAGTGACTGGCGCCAATGTGCTGGTCGCTATTTTCAGCGAGCAGGAATCGCAGGCGGTATATCTGTTGAAAAAAACCGATATCAGCCGTCTTGATATCGTTAATTTTATCTCCCATGGTGTGATCAAATCGGAAAAACTTGAACAATCCGATGAGCAACAGCAAGAAGAAAGCGGTGAGATCGCTGTTGAAGACAATAAATATCTGGAAAACTTCACTTCAAATTTAAATGTGCTGGCAAAAAATGGCCAAATCGATCCGCTGGTTGGTCGCGACATGGAACTGGAACGTACCATTCAGGTGTTATGTCGCCGTAAGAAAAATAATCCGCTGCTGGTTGGTGAAGCCGGCGTAGGCAAAACGGCTATCGCAGAAGGCCTCGCATTTCGCATCGTGCAAAATCAGGTCCCTGAAGTCATCGCCAATGCGACGATCTATTCACTGGATATGGGCGCTTTGTTAGCCGGTACCAAATATCGCGGCGATTTTGAAAAACGACTGAAGTCGTTGTTAAAAGAAATTGAACGCGAAAAAGACGCCATTTTGTTTATTGATGAAATCCATACTGTGATCGGTGCCGGTGCTGCCAGCGGCGGGGTGATGGATGCATCGAACCTGATTAAGCCATTGCTGTCGAGCGGGCGTCTGCGTTGTATCGGGTCGACCACTTATCAGGAATTTAAGAGTATTTTCGAAAAAGATACTGCGCTGGTGCGGCGCTTCCAGAAAATTGATATTACCGAGCCGAGTATTGATGACACCACGCAAATTCTGCAGGGGCTGAAAGAACGTTACGAACAGCATCATGGCGTGCGTTATACGCAAAAAGCCCTACGTGCCGCGGCAGAGCTTTCAGCGAAGTATATTAACGAACGGCATTTGCCGGATAAAGCTATCGACGTTATTGATGAAGCGGGTGCCAGCCAACGCATGCTGCCGGCGTCGAAACGGAAAAAAGTGATTAATGTGCCGGAGATTGAGCATATTATCGCGAAAATGGCACGTATCCCGGAAAAATCTGTTTCTGCATCAGATAAAGACGTGCTGGCTAATCTCGATCGCAATCTGAAGCTGGTGGTGTTTGGTCAGGAGGCACCGATCGAGGTGTTAACTTCCGCCATTCGCTTGTCACGTTCAGGTCTTGGCAACGAAGAAAAGCCGATTGGCAGCTTTTTGTTTGCCGGTCCGACCGGCGTCGGCAAAACTGAAGTCACTAAACAACTCGCGCGGATTATGGGTGTCGAATTACTGCGCTTTGATATGTCCGAGTATATGGAGCGTCATGCCGTCAGCCGCTTAATTGGTGCGCCGCCAGGATATGTTGGTTTTGAACAGGGTGGTTTGCTGACGGACGCGGTGTCTAAACATCCGTATTCCGTGGTTCTGCTGGATGAAATCGAAAAAGCTCACAGTGATATTTATAACATCCTACTGCAGGTGATGGACCATGGCACGCTGACCGATAATAACGGCCGGAAAATTGATTTCCGCAACGTGGTGCTGGTGATGACGACAAATGCCGGTGTGCAGGAGACTGTGCGTAAAACTATCGGCTTTAAACAGCAGGACCACAGTCATGACGCACTGGCCGAAATTAACCGTACTTTCAGCCCGGAATTTCGAAACCGACTTGACGGCATTATCTGGTTCCAACATTTAAGCCGCGATATTATTTTGCAAATTGTCGATAAGTTTGTTTGTGATCTGCAAGTGCAGTTGGACAAAAAACAAGTGCAACTGGAACTTAGTCCAACAGCGCGGCAGTGGCTGGCAGATAAAGGATATGATCAGGCGATGGGCGCCCGTCCAATGGGACGGGTTGTACAGGAACAGCTGAAAAAGCCGCTGGCCAATGAGATTCTGTTTGGCCGTTTGAGTCACGGTGGTGATGTACGGATCGATCTACAAGGTGACGAACTCAGCTTTGACTATCATGAAGACGCCGCCGTAGTTTGATTTAACTGCGTCGCCAGCTGAAAAAACAAAACCCGGTCATGCCGGGTTTTGTTTTGCTGGTTCTTCACAGCAGTAGGGTGATCAGCGTTGACGGAAGACGATCCGGCCCTTGGTTAAGTCATAAGGCGTCAGTTCAACCGTCACTTTGTCACCTGTCAGGATGCGGATATAGTTTTTGCGCATTTTGCCGGAAATATGCGCAATCACCACGTGACCGTTTTCGAGTTCGACCTTGAACATGGTATTTGGCAATGTATCAAGGATGGTGCCTTGCATTTCAATCACGTCTTCTTTCGCCATGCAGCGTACGACCCCTTCAGATTTAAATTTAAACAGAAAAAAACAGCGCAGATTGTGCCGAAAAGCCGGCGATAAGTAAAGCGACAAGCAGTGATTTAGCAAAATGTTTGCCATTCATCCTGAATAAGACGCTGTTGAGGCCGAAACTGACTTTTATATCGCATTTTATCGGAGTCACTGACCAGGTAACCGAGGTAAAAATAGGGCAGCTGTTGCTGACGGCATAATTCGGTGCCGGCCAATACTGCCAGGATGCCGAGTGCCAGTGAATGGTCAGGCTGATAAAAGCTATAGACCGCTGATAGGCCTTCAGGCAAATGATCCAGCACCAGTACACCGGCCAGCTCACCATCAACATATTGTTCCAGGGTACTGACTTGCATCCACTGGCAGCTGAGCAATTGTTGCAGGTGCTCGGGCTCAGGTGGATACATTACGCCGTCGGCATGGCGAGCACTGATATAAGCCTGATACAGCGGAAAATAATCACTGCGTAATGGCTGAGGTTGCCAGCGCCAACTCCAGTTTAGCTTCTCTGCCTGTTGCTGCAGCCGACGCTGGCTGCGGCTGAGTTTTAATACAGCGACGTCAAGTCGCACCGCCTGACAGGCCTGACAATTCAGACAATAGGGCCGGTACAATTGCTCGCCACTACGACGGAAATTATGTTCGGTCAACCATTGATAGATCTCTGGTGACAAAGGTTGTTCCGGCAGACTGAACAGCAGTCGTTCTTGCTGCTGTGGCAGATAACTGCAGTGATGCGACTGGCTGACGCCCAGTAAAAACTTGTCGCTCATCGCATACCAATAAAAGCAGGAATAACGCCGGGTTGCCACAAACCTGTGGGAATGGATTGTGCAGCCAACTGTTGCAAGAGTGGCAAAAACGCTGCTCTGGGCAATGGTGAGGCGCCGCATTGTAATAAAAAAGGATTGGGTAGCTGGCAATCAATCCAGCCGAGTCCAAATGAATGCAGATACTGCTGTAACTGCACCAACGCCAGTTTGGCCGCATTTGGCACCCGGTTAAACATCGACTCGCCACAAAACAACGCACCGACCTGAACGCCGTACAAACCGCCGACTAAACGGTCTTGTTGCCAGACTTCCAAACTGTGAGCGATGCCTGCGTGATGCAAAGCGATATAGGCCTGTTGGATTTCAGCAGAGATCCAGGTACCACGATGGTTAGCCCGCGGTGCTGCGCATGCCGCGACAACAGCGGGAAAAGCCTGATCGCCGCTGAAATGATATTGATGTTTTTGCCAGTCTTTACGCAGACTGCGGCCGGCATGCAGGCTGTCGGGCCGGAATACTGCGCGGGTGCCGGGTGACCACCATAACAATGGATCGCCCGGGCTGAACCACGGAAAAATACCACTTTGATACGCTTGTTTTAACCGCGCGACCGACAGATCACCACCAAATGCCAACAATCCGTCGGGTTCCGCCAGTGCAGTATTCACTGCCGGAAACCAAAGCGAATCAGAACTTAGTTCTGGCAGAGGCTGTGTCATCGCAGTCGTTACTTGGCCAAAGCGTCGAGATAACGTTCTGCATCCAGTGCGGCCATACAGCCGGTACCGGCTGAAGTGATGGCCTGGCGATAGATGTGGTCGCTGACGTCACCTGCCGCGAATACACCCGGAATACTGGTCTGAGTCGCATTGCCGTGCAGACCGCTTTGAACTGCCAGGTAACCACCGTTCATTTCAAGCTGTCCGGCAAAAATATCGGTATTTGGCTTGTGACCAATGGCGATAAACACACCTTGCAGTTCGACTTGCTCGTCGGACTGACCATTGGTAGATGACAGCCGGACGCCGGTGACGCCATTGTCATCGCCCAGCACTTCGGCTAGTTCACGATGGGTATGTAAGATGATATTACCGCTGGCAACTTTGGCATTTAAACGGTCGATCAGAATTTTTTCCGCTTTAAAGCTATCCCGGCGATGGATCAGGTGTACTTCTGCAGCGATATTCGACAAATACAAAGCTTCTTCTACCGCTGTATTGCCACCGCCGACGACCGCCACTTTTTGTTTACGGAAAAAGAAGCCATCGCAGGTGGCACATGCTGACACACCACGACCGCTGAATTTAGTTTCGGATTCAAGTCCGAGGTATTTGGCTGATGCACCGGTCGCGATGATCAGTGCATCACAACTGTACTGACCATTGTCGCCGGTCAGCAGGAAAGGGCGCTGTTGCAGGTTCACTGTGTGAATGTGGTCAAACACAATTTCGGTGTTAAATGTTTCTGCGTGTTCGCGCATCCGCTCCATTAAAGCCGGACCGGTCAAACCATGTGGGTCACCAGGCCAGTTTTCGACTTCCGTGGTGGTAGTCAGCTGACCACCTTGTTGCATCCCCGTCAGTAATACCGGTTTTAAGTTGGCACGGGCTGCATAAACAGCGGCGGTATACCCGGCCGGACCTGAACCCAGAATGAGCAGGCGGCTGTGTTTTGGATTTGACATGAAGTTCCCCGAGATAAAACTGAACAAGATAATGCTTGGTCTGTACGTGGGGCCGATTCTATTGGATTGCAACCGGAAGTCAAAGTCGGCGACTAAATTTATTTCGGTCTGACTGTAAAGTCGGGACTGCTGTGCTAATTTAGCCTCAAGAGGTGTTGTCAGCAGCTGACTGACTAGCACCGTGATGTCTGTGAGCGGAGGTTTCTCTGAGACTGTTTATTATGTGCTGGCTCCTGTTGCTGGCTATACCGGCGTTTGCTGCAGATGCGCTGTTTAAACGGATTGGCGTCGATGATGGTCTGCCAAATGCCACCATTTATGGTGTGGCGCAGGATGTAGAAGGCTTTATCTGGTTAAGTTCGACCAATTCAGGCCTATTACGCTACGACGGTTATCAGTTTACCGAATTCCAGGTGTTGACGCCGGAGGAACTGAGCACGCTGGGTTCACAGGATGTCGGTAGTTTACTTATTGATAATCAGCATAACATTTGGGCAGGTACCTGGGGTTACGGCCTGAGTCGTATTGATGCCAAAACTGGCAAATTACGCCGGTTTGTTACAGATCCGTCAGATCCTGACAGTTTGGCCAGTATGCAGGTACAGGTGTTGTTTGAAGACAGACAACAGAACTTGTGGGTTGGCAGTACCGGCGGAATTAACCGGATGACTGCCGACGGACAGTGGCAGCGCCTGCAGCTATCTGATCGGCAGCTGGCGCACAACCGCATCTGGAGCCTGAGCCAGACCCAGGACAATACGCTGTGGATCGGCACTTCTGCAGGGTTACATGCCTGGCGGGAAGATAGCGGCTTGTCAGAAGTTTTGCTGCCATTCCCGGCCGGTACAGGCCGCGACAATGAAATCAGAGCCTTATACAGTGCCGGTGATAAATTATGGGTCGGTACCCGACAGGGATTATTTGTGCTGGATCCTAAGCAACGGACCCTGCAAAAGATCCCATTCTTCGCCGGTCGCAATACGCCGATTATTAATGTGATCTCCGCTGACCAAAATGGCATGTTATTGCTCGGTACTTACAACGGGTTGTTTCGGGTCCATCCGCAGTTGCAGCAATTTCTAAAATTCCGTGAACAACAATCTTTATTGCCCACTGTGAATATCCGTTCCGTATTTTTAGACAGGACTGGGGTGTTATGGCTGGGATCGCGTGAAAACGGGCTGTATTACACCCGTCACAGCAAATCAGCATTTGCGTCGCTGCACGAGCTTGCACCGCAGCTGGATGCTGCGCAGTTACAGTTTACCGTCACAGCCGTTTTTGCGGATAAAGAGGCGATCTGGCTGGGCAGTGCTGAAAATCTACATCGGTTTGACCGAAAAACCGGCACTTTAACGCCCCACCAGACGGACGGAAGGGTCAATGCGATCCGGCGTGATCAGTCCGGTCAGATTTTTGCAGCGACTGATGTCGGTTTGTACCGGGTGGATCAAGCCGCCGCACAAGTGATCTTGGTCACGGAGCCATTCCGGCAGAATCCGCAGATGGCGGCGAATATCCGCGATTTGAGTATTCAGGCTGATGGCAGTTTCTGGATTGGCTTGTGGGGCGATGGAGTTATTCATTGGGATCCGCTGAAAAATACCTCAACAACCTACTTGCAGCCGGAGATCCGGCATAAAACCGGCGATGCGGTACAAGCCATGTTGGTCAGTACCGACGATACCTGGGTCGGCACCCGTTATTCCGGAGTGTTCCGGATCCGGCATGATAGTGGTCAGGTTGAACATTTCAGTGAAGCTGCATCGAATGCGCTGACATTGCCCAGTCAGGACGTACAATGCCTGGAACATGGCCCGGCCGCCACCTTACTGGTCTGTACTCAACAAGGTCTGGTTGTGTATGACCCCAATACAGACACCCAGCAATTACTCGATGAACGCAGTGGTTTACCGACTAGTAATATCATCGGCGCCTACGCTGACCAGCAGCAAAATATCTGGTTATTGTCGGCCAAAGGGTTGAGCCTGAAACACAGCGACAGCCAACGTCTGATCACCTTTACCCGGCAGGATGGGCTGGTGGCGACCGAGCAAGTGTTCAAGTCTTTTTTTGATGACCAGCAAGGCAGCTTTTATATTGGCTCTATCGAAGGGCTGACGCTGATGGAACCGGCGTTGATTTGGATTAACCAAATTGAACCGAAAGTGGCCGTATCGCGCATTCTGGTCAATAACAAACCACTGGCAATGCAGGCAAACACGGCGCGCTGGCCGGATATTGTGTTGAAGCCAACGGACACCAGCCTTGAATTTGAATTTGCCAGTCTGGATTTTCATGATCCGACACGCAATCAATACATGTATAAACTGGCCGGTTTTGATCAGGATTGGATCCTGCAGCCTGGCCGGCGTAGTGCCTATTATTCCAATTTACCGGCCGGCGACTACGAGCTGGAACTTAAAGGTTCCAATAACCATGGTTTATTTAATCAGGTACCGGAGCGGGTGCGGGTTCAGGTATTACCAAGCTGGTGGCAACACAGTTCAGTCCAGGCGCTTGGTTTTGTTTTGACGATATTATTGATCCTGACGTTCCATCAATACCGTTTACGTCATATCCATCAGATCAATAAATTGCTGCAAAATTCAGTGCAGGAACGGGCCAAAGCGCAGCTTATTCTGGAAACCAAAGTCACCGAGCGCACCAGCGCGCTGGAAGAAAGTTCGATGACTTTATCGCTGCGAACCCGGCAGCTGGAGAAAAGTCTGACCGAGATCGCCAAAGCGAACAAAGAGCTCAAACGGCTGGATAAGCTCAAAGATGAATTCATCTCTACGGTTTCGCATGAATTACGTACACCCTTGACCTCGATCCGCGGTGCCGTCGGCCTGGTTGCACAGAACGTGGTACCGCTGGGCTCAGATGCATACCGGCAACTGGTTGATACGGCACAGCAGAATTGTGAACGCTTATCGCAGCTGATTAACGACCTGTTGGACGTGCAAAAATTTGAAGCAGGTAAATTTGTTCTGCAGTTAAAGCCGGTCGATTTGTATGAAATGTGTCAGACCGCAGTTCATGGTATTCAAAGTTATGCGCTGCGATATCAGGTACAGGTTGAGACACAATTATTGCATCAACCACCGGTTATGGTGCAGGCCGATCCATTACGCTTGCGTCAGGTGCTGGATAATTTATTGTCAAATGCGGTGAAATTTTCCCCGCCAGACAGCACCGTGATCCTGCGGTTGTCACAGCAAAATGAAACGGTGTTACTGGAAGTGATCGATCAGGGCCAGGGCATCCCGGATCAGTTTAAACCGCGGATCTTTGAAAAATTCTCGCAGGCTGATGCATCCGACAGCCGCTCAAAAGAGGGGACAGGTCTGGGTCTGACGATTTGCAAACGCATCATTGAAAGTCATGGTGGCCAAATTGGCTTTAGTAGCACCGAACATGTTGGCACGCAGTTCTGGATCCGGCTGGGCCGGCTTGTCGCCGAACCCGAGCTTTAACTGTGCCGGCTTGTGTCCTGCCAGAGACTTTATAGCAGCACATAACGATAAACAGACCAAAAATGACAAACACTGCCAGCCACGACAAAACAGTGCCAAATCAGATGATGGTAGCGTAAATGGTGCCACAAATAAAAAATCACGCCGCAGGAATAACATAAACCGCCGGCCAATAACCACCACAATCCGCCGGCCGGCACATGTTCCAGCATAGGTCCGGCGGCAATCAACACCAGCCAGCCCATTAACAGATACAGCACCAGACTCAGGCGTTTAAACTTCAGATGGGCGACAAACTCCAGCGCGACGCCAAGACAGGCGATGCCCCATACCACCAGCACCAGATAAAAGCCCCAACTGTCTTTCAGACTGATCAGCGTAAATGGCGTATAAGTACCGGCAATTAACAGATAGATGGCGCTGTGATCCAGCTTGCGCCAGAACGCTTTTCGTGTGGCATCGGTGCTGGCGTGGTAACAGGCAGAGCAGCTGTACAACAAAATCAGACTGAGGCCAAATGCCAGTATTGCAAATAACGCCGCAGGTTCGTCTGCAGGCAGGCGCAACAGCATCAAGCCGAGGCCCAGCACACTCAGTACTGCACCAATCGCGTGACTCAGTGCATGCAGGGTTTCGTCATAGCCTTGGTATCTTAAATCCACAGAATTAATTCTCTTTACGGTTTCTGGTCCGCTCAGCTTACCACACCTGATGAAACCGACGACAGTGACGCAGATTGCCTCGTTGGCAGAAACCGCTACAATGCGCGGCATAAAGCTGTTTTCGGGGGTTGTTATGCCATTGTTGCTGGTGCTGGGTTATGTCTGGCCCGAACCCAATTCTTCTGCTGCGGGTTGGCGGATGCTGAGTTTATTGCAACTCTATCGTCAGCAGGGCTATCGGATCATCTTTGCCAGTGCGGCGGAAAAATCACCCCATCGTTTTGATCTGGCCGGCTGGGGGATCGAAGAAGCGGGCATCGTGCTGAATTGTCAGAGTTTTGCCAGCCAGTTGCGGCAATGGCAGCCGGCTGTGGTGTTATTTGACCGCTTTATGCTGGAAGAACAATTTGGCTGGTGGGTTGATGACGTCTGTCCGCAGGCGCTGAAACTGCTCGACAGTGAAGACCTGCATTGCCTGCGTTTTGCCCGGCAGCAGGCGTTTAGCACCAGTCGGGCGGTGACGGCAGCAGATTTGCGTTCAGAACTGGCGATGCGTGAAGTGGCGGCCATTTTACGCTGCGACCTGACGCTGACCATCTCGACAGCTGAATATGCGTTGCTCAGTGAATTTTATCAGGTGCCGGTCTCGCAGTTGTTGTATTGCCCGTTTTTGCTCGACGATGTAACAGTGGATACGTCAGTGACTTTTGCAGCGCGCCGGCACATCAGTTTTATTGGTAACTTCCGCCATGAACCGAACTGGCAGGCCGTTTTGCGACTTAAACATCTGTGGCCGGCGCTTCGCGCGCAGTTACCTGGCGTTGAACTGCATATCTACGGCGCCTATCCGCCACCCAAAGCCACCCAGTTGCATGCGCCCAAACAAGGCTTTTTTATCAAAGGCTGGGCTGATCATGCCGCACAGGCGTTGTGTGATTATCGCCTTTGTCTGGCACCGCTTAATTTTGGGGCTGGCCTCAAAGGCAAAATCATTGATGCAATGCGCTATGGGACGCCGGTGGTTACGACTGGCATTGGAGCGGAAGGGATCAGTCAGCAGCCTGAATTCAGGGATTTTCCGGGCGCAGTAACGGATGAGGACGCCGGGTTGCTGAATGCAACCGTCGCCTTATATCAGCAGCAATTGTTGTGGCAACAAGCGCAGGACAAAGCTCGGTCTTGCCTGGCACAATTTTCTGCCAAGCTGTTGCAACCGAAACTTTGGCAGTGCATTGATGCGGTGCAGCAACAACTGAGTACCCACCGGGCTGAGGCATTTACCGGTCGCATGTTAAAGTATCATCATCATCGCAGTACCAAATTTATGGCGCAGTGGATTGAAGCGAAAAATAAACTGGCCACACAAGAACCGCAGGAGTGTTCCGATGCTAAATCGTCCGTTAAGCCGTGACCAGCTGGTGCAATTGCTGAACCTGAAACTCGAGATTTCACGTGTACGTGACTATTGTCCGAACGGGCTGCAAGTAGAAGGTCGCAACGAGATCCGTAAAGTACTGACTGGGGTGACGGCATCACAGGCGTTGCTGGACCGGGCGGTCGCCGAACAGGCGGACGCGGTGCTGGTGCATCATGGCTATTTCTGGAAAAACGAGGCCAGTGAAATTACCGGCATGAAAAAACGCCGGCTTCAGACCTTGTTGCAGCATGATATCAATTTGTTCGCTTATCATTTACCGCTGGATATCCACCCGGAATTGGGCAATAACGCTCAGCTTGGCGCTTTATTGGGTTTCAGTGATATCAGTGCCTTAGCCAGTGTGGAGCCCGTCGGCGTGGTTCGGCAAGCCCAGCTTAGTGCTGCGTTGCCGCTTACCGACATCGTTGCGCGTTTGCAGCAACAGTTGGACAGACCGGTGTTTGCCCATGATGCCGGCATCGGCGATATCCGCCATATCGCCTGGTGCACCGGTGGCGGTCAGGGCTACATTGATGCCGCCGCTTCCGCTGGTGTCCAGCTCTTTATCAGTGGTGAAGTGTCAGAACAAACCATCCATAGCGCGAATGAGTTGGGCATCCATTTTATCGCGGCCGGCCATCACGCAACGGAACGTTATGGCATCAAAGCGCTCGGCGAGTGGCTGGCGGCCGAGACTGGGGTAGAGGTGATTTTTGCCGATATTTATAATCCGGCTTAACCCGATTTCTGTTGATTGAGCTGACGCAGGCGAAGGTGCTGTTCCAGTAAACCGGCATACTCATAAAATGCATAACCATAGGTCTCCAGCGCATTGACAGCCGGTAACCAGGCTTGCCAGTGCAATGGCTCTTCAGGATTGCGGCGCAGGTGGTAACCGGCCGGTGCTGCCACTGGTTGCCGGTTGGCGCTGGTAAACCAGCGCATCGCACGGGGCATATGCATTGCTGAAGTCACTAATGCCATCGGCTCTGTCGCGGGGATCGCCTGGATTAACAAAGTGATCTCGCCTTCAGTATCGGTCGCATCAGGATGCAGGCGGATCTGCTGGTCGGGCACACCAAGTGCGACTAAAAACCGCCGTGCAACTTCAGTATGTGCCTCGCGCCGATCTTTGATAGATCCGCTCAGATGCACCAGTGCTCGCGGCTGCTGGCGCCAAAGCAGCGCGGCTTCGAGCAAGCGGGCGCTGCTGCAGGGGTCTGCCTGGCTGCTCAGCGGTAAAAAGGTCGCATTGGCATGACGGCAGCCAAGCACCGCAATATGATCAACCCGTTGTTGTGCAAAGGCTGGATAGGCCAGTTCCAGCGGCGCTGCCAACTTGTCGGCAAGAGGTTTGCAGGTCAGCACCAGGCCACAGCTTAGTTGCAGGATCAGCAGTTTTTTCAGATGATGACTGTTTCGCCAGGCGGCCAACATACACAGCAGCAGTAACAACAGTAACTGGACCACAGGTGTCAGCAACAATTTAATCAACAGATCCATGAGTTTATGACCAGAAAAACTACAGTAAAAACCAAGTCGGACCGCAATTTTGACAGCATTGCCGGTAAATTCCAGCAGAATATCTACAACACGACTAAAGGCCGCTTGCGCCAACTGGTGTTGCAGCGCGATTTGCTGGAACTGCCAGCATTAAATCAGGCGTCGATCCGGGTGTTGGATGTAGGCGGCGGGCAAGGGCAGCTGGCATTGTGGCTCGCTGCACAAGGCCATCAGGTGACGTTGACTGACTTGTCCGGCGAAATGCTGGCACTGGCGCAGCAGGCGGCGACGGCACAGCAACTTAACCTGCAGATCCGCCATTTGTCATTGCAACAACTGGTTGAGCAACAGCAGACAGCGCCACTGGTGCTCTGTCACGCCGTGCTGGAATGGCTGGCTGATCCGCAACAGGCGGTCAACCAGTTATGGCAGCTGGTGGAGCCGGGCGGCGTGCTGAGCCTGATGTTCTACAACATTGATGCCAAACGTTTTTCCAACATTGTGTATGGCAACTTTAACTATGTGCTGCGCGATTTGGTGTACAAGAAAAAAGTCAGTCTGAGCCCGCAAAACCCGCTGGATCCGCGGGATGTCAGCCGCTGGTGCCAGCAGGCTGGGTTTATTCAGCTCAGTAAAACCGGGGTGCGTTGTTTCCATGACTATCTGCGCGATCGTTCAGAGCAGGAAACTGAGTTTGATAAATTGCTGGAAGTCGAGCTGCGCTACAACAGAACCGAGCCTTATGCTTCTCTAGGCCGCTATCAGCATCTGCTGCTACAAAAGCCACAGTAATGGAAAAAACCCGTAACGTAACAAACCTCTAACGAAAAACCCCTGCAATCAGGGGTTAGTCAAATTCCATTTTGTACAACAGGTCTACTGAGGTGGCGATACCTTGAACCGCTTCGAGATAAACTTGCTGCATCAGCCGGTAACGCAGGGTAAATTCACCAAACTGGCTGAAGATACCAACCCCGTATTTCACTTGCAGCCGCGGCGACAGGTAACCACTGACGGTGACTTTAGATTTATCACCGCTACCGGCTGTATCGAGGCTTAAATCCGAGATGCCAAAGGCCTCGCCAATAGCGCCGACCAGCTGACCAGAATTGGCAATGCCAATGCCAATCAGTCCGGCCGTGACTGCGCCATCGCCGGCACTGCTGCCAATGTCCCGGCCCATCAGTAAATAAGCCAGCGCATTGGCCTGTGGTTTGGACGGTTCACTGAATACTTCGATGAGCGGACTGTCCGCCAGGCCATTCACGCGCAGTCCGGCAATCACATTTTCTTCGGTTTTCTCCGGATTGCGGATGGCTTCAATCGACAACAGTGGTTGATTGGCCGGGCCGTTAAAGGTCAGCCGGCCTTTACGCAGTTTTAAATCCTGGCCATAAGCGCGAAAGCTGCCGTCTTTGAGCTGAACCTGACCGTGCAAAGTTGGCACCAGACCTTGCTGGCGTACGCGCAAATCACCCTGCAGACGGGTTTTCAGGCCAAAAGCCGACAACCGCACCTGCTCGCCAATCTTCAGGCGGATATCCGAACTGAACGCCCAGTCTGACTTTGCGCCAGCGGTGTTGTTTTTGCTCAGGATGATTTCATCGTCGCTGACCCGTACCGCATCTTCCGGCAGGCTATTAAAGCGGATTGAGCCGGCCGGCACCTCAATGCTGCCGCTGATTTGGCCAGAATGCGGGCTGGCGGTGAGTTTCAGCTGTGGACTGACGGTGAGGTCGGCATCCATCAGCTGTAACTGCAGTTTGTCGCCTTTGATCTCGAGCTGGCTGAACCAGGCGTCCGGCGTCAGCCAATTGGCATCGCCGGTCATACTGAGCCGGCCTTCCGGCGTTTGCCAGTCGCTGTTGAGGCTGGCAGCAAAACCACGGAAGCTGGCCAGCAGATTGGCTTTGGTCAGTTCCAGCGGCGCTTGCTGGCCTGTCAGCTGCAGCGCGTCCACCGCCAGATCGCCGTAAATGGCCGGATTGGTCAGAGCACCTTCGGCCCGCAGGTTGGTGCTTAGCAGGCCGTCAAACTTACTGAATTCATTAAACAATGGCTGCAAAAAAGCCAGCGACAATGGTGCCAGTTGCAGGTTGGCTTTAAGCTGCGGCGCTTTCGTGTTGAGCTGGCTGATATCAATATTGGCGGCAATTGCGCTGTCGCTGGCGAGCATGGCCTGCAACTGTGTACTGAGCTGATAATCCTTCAGGCCACCCTTGAGCGTTAAATCATGCCAGGGCAGCTCCAGCACAGTGGTCAGTTGGTGGCGCAGCACCCCCTGATGACTTTTGAAGTCCCAGCGCAGCGCTGACAACCGGCCTTGTTGCCAGCTCAGCGCCAGCTGACCGCTTGCATCGCCTTCGATACTTAATTTATTCGGCAGCAAGGGGTCAAGGTTATTCAGAGGCAACTGCTGCAGAGCAATATTAAGCTCACCTCGCTGAGCGCTCAGTACGCCGGTTTTACTCAGGCAAATCGCAGCTTCTGCCTGTTGCCAGCAGGCGGTGCCCAGTTGGGCTTGTTGCTTGCCGACATCGAGCTCGACTTGCCAGGGTTGCTGCAGTTGCCAATCGCCCATATCAGACTGTAGCCGCAGCTCTTGCACAGCTGACAGCCAGCGCTTATTTTTCACACCTGCCTGCATCGCCAGTACAGCCCGGAGTTGATGGCTGTCCAGCGTCAGGTGAGTCTGGTGCTGGCTGACAGTGCCTTCGGACTGCCAGTCAAGTTGTTGTAGCTGCCAGCCGGGGGCTTGACCGTTTTTCACATTCAGACTGATTTGACTGGCTTTAGTACCCAAGGCTGGTAAAGTCGCACTGGCGGTCAGCTCCGCCAACGCGTAATCATCCAGATAGTTAAGGTTGCTGGCTTTGAGGCTGAGCAGCACGTCAGGTTGTTGTGTATCGCCGCGCAACTGAAAACTGCCATCGATTTGCCCTTCAGCCAGTGCCAGCGAATAGCCGAGATCAACGATGTGCAGCTGCGCGTCCAGCGTCAGCTGCTCTGCGATAGCACCGTTGAGTTCCAGCTGATTGGGGCCGTGATGTAGTTTCAGACCCGGCGTTTTTAACTGCAATACAGCCGTCGCAGGTTGTTCCAGACTCAGTTCTCCGGCCAAAGTCAGCGGCTGATTGCGCAGCTCGCCATAAATGTTCAGCCCTTTGGCCAGCACTTGCCATTGCCGCTTGGTGTCAGCGGTAAAATTGCCGGCGAGCTGCATGTCGCCATTCAGTTCACCCGGATAATCTGCCCAGAATAAACCCGGCTGCATACCATTGAGTTTCAGCGCCGCATTGAGATCAAGCGTGTTCAGGTTCAGCTCGCCGCTAATTTCTGCCTGGCCATTTAAACTCTGCAGCTCAAGCTGCTGTAAGGTGACTTTATTCGCTTGCTGACTGGCACTCAGTTGCCATTCAGCCTGTGGCCACTGCGGATGTTGACTGGTGACCTGCAGCGCCAGTTGCTGTTGCTGCAGATTGCCATGGAGTACCACTTGTAGTTTCTGCAGCAATAACTGCCCGGCCGGCACTGGCTGTGAAGCACCAGCTGGAGTTTTGAGTGGCCAGTGCAGTTCATCGCCTTCCAGCCTGGCATGAAAGGTGAAATCCGGACTGACTAAATCAGCCTGCAGTTTTAGCTGCAGTGGCCAGGGGCTTTTACTTTCGGCCTGCAATTGCCAGGTGGACAGCGGCCCGGTGCCGCTTAAATTCAGGTCAAGCGGCTGTGGTAAATCGGCGGCACTGGCGTTGAGCTGAAGCTTTAGCGACAGCTGTTGACTCTGCGGTTGCAGCGCCAAATCGCCCTGCAGTGTTAAAGCCGGCTGTTGCAGCTGCAGGCGGGTGTTTTGCAATTGCCACTGGTCTGGCTGCAGGCTGAGGACGGTGTTTAAAGATTGCAGCGCCAGCAGCGGCTCCTCGCCTTGTTGTACACTGAGATCAATCACTTGCAGCGTGCTCGGCATCAGTTCGAGCGGAAGTTTCAGTTTGAGCAGGTCCGGCAATGGGTTGTCGCTGCTGGCGGCGTTTGCTGCTGCACTCAGTGCGACACGGCTTTGCTTTAATACCGGTTTGATTAACGACAAACGGTTTGCAGTGAGTTCTATGCCCGTCTGCAGGCTGGCGATCTGGACGCGCTGGCCGGGGAGCTGCAGTTCAACGTCACGCACAATCAGTTGATTGATCAGCAGGTCAAATGGTAACAGCGTGTTGGTGCTGGTGCTGGTGCTGGGGGGGTTTGCGCCCCGGTCTGTGCGACGACTGGCGCAGCGTCGGGTGTCGCCGGTGAAATGCCGTCGGCGCTTTGGACCAGATCCAGCCCCCGCAGTTGTAACAGCGGTAAACACAGCTGCTGACGCCATAAGCAGGCCAACTCCAGCTGGATCTGCAGTTCAGCCACTTTGATCTCAAGGCCCGGCTGCTGGAAACTCAGCTCACGCAGCGTGATGCCTTGCCAGATATCACCTTGAAGTTGCTTGATTTGTAGCGCCGGCAACAGCTGGGGCTGCAGCAGCCACAGTAATTGCAGGCCGGCATTGCTGCCAACCAAAGCCAGCGTGGATGCCAATAACAGCAGCACACTCAGCAAACAAAGCCGCAGCCAGAGCCAAACCGAGCGGGGCCGGCGTGGTGTGATGGCGACGACTGGTGGAACCTGTGCCTGATTCATGCTTCAGCTCCACTCATAATTCCGGCCCCAACGTGAAGTGCAGCCGAAAACGGCCATTGGGCTCGTGGTCCAGGCCATAAGCCAAATCCAGCCGGATCGGGCCGACTGGTGAGGCCCAGCGCGCACCGATACCGACGCTGCGCTTCCAGTCCGGGCTGTCGTTCCAGGCACTGCCGTAATCGGTGAACAGCGCCAGCCACCAGTCGCCTTTGACACGATGTTGGTATTCCAGATTCATCGTTGCCAGGCGCACACCGCCGATCAGTTCCTGTTTGGCATTTAATGGCGCAATGGTCTGGTAGCCATAACCGCGCAGGCTGCTGTCGCCGCCGGCAAAAAAACGTAAGGTCGGTGGAATATTACTGATTTGTTCCTGCAAAATCGCGCCGGCATCGAACCGCACCAGCCAGCGTTGATCCTCACTGAAACTACCAATCCAGCCGGCCCGGCCATACAGACGGACAAAATCGGTATCTGAGCCCCAGCTGGTATTGGCGGCCTCGACCGTTAACAGATAGTTGTCAGCATCCAGAGGCATACTGCCGCCAGAATCGCGGTTGCGGCTGAATGAAAACCCCGGCAGCACTAAATTAGCGGTGTCACGTTGGTCGCCCTGCACATAATCTTCATACAGCCAGCGCAGTGATAGTGTGCGTTGCCATTGATTGCTCAGTAACCAATGCCGTTCGCCTTTGAGGTTATAGCTGGTACTGTCGGTGTTGAGTACATCTTTATTTTTATAGCCAAATGACAGCTGGTAGTAGTCATTGGCAACATCCCGCAGCGGAAACTTATAGGCGGTTTCCAGATTTTGCTCACGTTGCGATAACGCAAGGTCGGCACTGAGGCTATGGCCGCGGTCATTGACCCAGGGTTTAAACCAGTTGGTTTTGATCCTTGCACCAACATCAGTGGCGTAGCCGATACCGGTTTCCACACTGTTTCGGGTGGCCGGCTGCAACTCAATCGTCAGCGGCAGCAAACCATTTTTGCGGTTGTCCGGATCGGCAATTAAATCCACGCTGCCAAACCACAACGTATTGGCCAGATTCTGACTGAGTTTGGCCAGCAGCGCAGCAGAATAATAATCGCCGGATTTAAACGGCAACAGGCTGCGTAGCCGCGCTTGTCTGATTTGACCACCGCTGAAAGTGATATCACCGAAACGGTAACGCGGACCACTTTCAAAATGCAAATGCATTTTGCCGCGCCGGTCACCAGGGGTTACCACCAGCTCAGCCCGGCTGAACTTTGCATCAAAATAACCTTTGCGGTGCGACAGACTCAACAGGGCTTTTTTATAGGCTTCATAATTGCCATGATGCATGCGGTCGCCTTGCTTGGGCGCTTTTTGCCGTTGCAGCGCCAGAAACTCCGGGTCGCGGATGGCTTCATCATTGATTTGTAAATCAGCCACATCAATAAACACCGAACGACCGGCAATAATCCGCGCTTTGAGCACATAATCGGTGCCATCCATCGAGTCCTCAAACACGACACGCACCTGATAATAACCATGGCCGCGCAGCGCCTGTTTGATTTCATTGGCGACCCGATTTTTAAAGCGGGCAGACTTGTTGATTTGGGCCGGGGTAAATACGGACAGATATAACGCGATATTGTCTTTCCGCTCTTCGGTTGCGCCGGTAAATTCAATGCGGTTGGCGGCATAAAGCGCTGCAGGATGGCACAGCAGTGCCAGCAACAATGCAGCATAAACCAGCGGCCGGGCCCGGAAAAAAGCAAAGGTAGGCAGGATCAGCACTCCATGTCTGCGGCAGTTTTGTCAGTCTAGCTGGCAGCCGTTGAATTGCCTATTCAGATGCGACTGCCGGCCGGAAGTTCCGGCCGGCGTCGGCAATTATTGCGCAACTGGCTGATTTTCATCCGATTGCTCAGTGGTTTCAGGCAACACTTCAGGCAGCACGTCCGGCGTCAGCTGTTCACAGATGATCCAGTCTTTTTCATCAACCCAGTTTTGCGCACCGTTTTTCACTGTGCGAATAGGCACAATATAGCGGCAGCTGGTTTGTGGTTTGACCGAGGCAAAAATCGGCACAAAACCAAAATTCAGCGCCGTTTCAATCAATGCCTGTTGGTTATGCGGATCGATGTCGGCGGCTTCGTCGATATAAATTGGAATGCGATATTTGCCACGTTCACGCTCGGCCAGCAGCTGGCGGATAAACAACATACCGCACAATAACTTAATCGTGATGCGGGTACCGTTGGAACCGGCAGAATCAATTTTGTCGAAAAATTCCACATCGCCGGCGCGGTTGACCACTTTAAAACGGATATCAAATAAATCCGACAGCGTCAGTCCGCCTTTTTCACTGGCGGCCTGGATCAGATAATCCTTGGCCGAATTGATATCCCGTTCGGCACTGGTGACGCCCGGCGCCAATAAATCCAGTGTGTCACCTTGTTGGTATGCGTCGGACGTCGCCAGAATGGTATCGATATGACCGACTAAGACTTTGCGGTCGACGATCTCAATCTTAAAATCCTGCAGATTGGAAATTTGATGGCGCCAGATGCCGCGGTTAAAGCTGTTCAGCTCGCGGTGCAGTCGCTCTAAATCTGAGCGTAACCCTTTGAGCGTACTGGCCACTTCGGTCAGGGCGACACGGGCGCGCCGTTCAATCGCTTCACGTTCTTTGTCGAGGTGATGAAAAGCACTGATTAATTTCTGATATTTGGCTTCTTCGTCGGATTCGGCTTCAAACTTGCTGATACCGGCATTAAAAATAAACAGATAAGTATTTTTAACGTTGATCTCCAGCAGTTTCAGCTCCTGGCAGTGTTTATTGTAGCTACGCAGCTCATCGGACAGATTGTCATATTCCAGATTGATCTCAATCGGATAGGGCGTAACGCGGCCGGAATAGAAATCGAGCTGGAAGTCGATGCGATCTTTTTTCTCGTGTTCGATACGCTCCAGCTGACGTTTCAGCTGATCTTGTTTGTTGGTGATGAGATTGCGCCGGTCCGACAGGCTGCTGGCTTTTTGCTGCACTTGCGCCAGCTGTTCGTGCACAATTTCTTCTTCTTGCGTCAACTGTTCGGATAACAGTTGCTGTTCGTCGAGCAGCTGCGCCATTTCGCTGTAGCGGGCAAAACGTTTCAGGTCTTCTTCAGCCTGCAGCATGTCCTGATACAAACGCTCTTTTTCGCGGCTTTTGCCGGTAAAATCCTGTGCGACTTCTGCTTGTTGCTCTAAAGTCGCTAAAGTCAGCTGCAGCGCTTCAATTTGCTCTTTGAGTTGAATTTTACCTTCGCTACCGGCCATATCCGGTGCGGCTAAATGGCTTAAATCAATAGTGATGCCAGCCAAGTGCAGTTTGCCGCCTTTGAAGGCATCAGCAATTTGGCCGAGCTGCCCGGCAAAAGCGTCGTCGTCGTGGATCACCACATCGCCGCCGCTGGCTGTTGATAATGACAGCACATCTGGATTCAGTAACTTGGTCAGTTGCTGGACTTCGCCTAAAGACAGATCTTCACGCAGCCGCGAATACAGGTTGTATTCCAGGTTTTTCAGCTGCAGTTTCAGGCTTTTTAACTGTTTCTGCGTTTGCTGCTGCTGATGTGCCAGCGTCGCCGGATTTAAGTTGGCGGCGCCTTGCAGACTATGACTCAGGCTCTCATATTGGGCGCGGATGTTGACCAGATTCGACTGCAGTGTTGGCAGGTTGGTCAGACCAAAGCGTTGGGCTAAGGCATCATGTTCGTCAAACCAGCTTTTCAAACCAAGCTGTTTGCTGGATAACTCTTTAATTTGGCCAACATAAAGCCGCTGTTTATCTTCCAGCTGATGTTTTTCCTGACTAAGCGCGTCCAGCTGAAAGCCGAGTTCCTGCTGTTGCTCGTCGAGGTAACTCTGAAATTCAATCAGGGCTTTATCCAGTTTCGGTGCATAGGCGGCGAGGCGGCCTTTGAGTACCGCGCGGTTGTCGAGCAGATTTTCTAAAGCTTCAACCGCTTCTTGTTGATTTTCCAGCGCTTTAAGTTCACGCCGGTCGCGATTCACTTTTTCAAAAGCGTTATGCCAGACCGTGTAAAAATCGACTTTCGGGTCGCTTAAATGGCGGGCAAATACTGGTAACAACAGGCGCTTAACGTCCTGCGCCGTCAGGCGGTGCAGGTTCAGAATGCGGCGGAAAATGTCTTTATACACCGGCGCATCGCTGACATTGGTCAGCGGGATCATGCGCAAATTAATTTTACTGTCGTACGGCGTCGCGCCACCGGTCAGCATGGCGTTTAGTTCCGACGGCTTTAATTCCAGTGGTTCAAAGCCTAAGTTGCGCAGGTGATGATCCAGCTTGTTGTAGCGGATGATGCTGTTTTCGCTGACATAATGCGCGAGGTCGAGTTTGCCGCGATAACAGAAATACTGGAACTGATAACCGGCGATTTTACCAAGACCGGCCACACCAATCACCACCGGGCCTTCCGGCAGATTGGCTTCGAGCAGGATATAACTCTGATCAGTGCCAAAATAGAATTTGCGCGTTTCGTCCAAATCGTGGCCGTCCCATTCGGTCAGCCGTAAATCATTAATCAGCGGAAACTGTAGCGCGTTAATGACCGAACTTTTGCCAGTGTTATTCGGTGCACAAATCGATGCGGCGTCATCCAGCGGAATGACACATTTGGCATAGCCGGCGGTGTTTAACAGGGCCAGTTTGGTTAAGCCATATAACTCAGACATCAGTGTGGCCCTCTTCTGCGGCTAATGAATCGACGGCAACTAACGCATCGAGATAACGATACAACGGCGGTAACAACTTAAAATTGTCGCCCTGGGTTTTGGCAAAGCCATACCGCAGCATGCGATTGCCCACTTCACGTTTTAAATCAGTGGCGGAGTAAATTTCCAGCTGTTCAAACAGATGATATTGTTGCTGCAGAATGCTGGATAAAATCTCGTGATTGATTTCCGTTTCGAACAGGGCGCGCAGCGGATCCTGACCCTGATCGGCAAAAAACTCGACCAGTGCATAGGTGGTCAGTGCAAACAACCGCGAAATTTTGCCCATGTTGACCGTGGCGTCATCGACATCAAAATAGAAAAAACCACGGCTGTCGCGTTTGAGCTGGTTGCCAAGGGCTGCAAATAAGGCGCTATAAGCGTCTTCGTTGGCATCCAGCTCAGTCCAGAGCGCAAAGTCCTGTTCACTGATGTGATAACCAGTGGTCAGGCGTTTTGAGATATCTGCCAGATTTGGCAATTTTTCGAGATCAATCTGCATCATTTATGTCCTGTCGCTGTGGCGGGTGACAAAAGGGTGGAGACGCAGCCGGAAGCCATTCACTTCCATTTCACTGACGTCGTCCTGATGTTCCAGTTTTAACGCCGGAGCGCGACTGAGTTCCTGATATAAAAATAACAATTCGTCGACCGGCAGCTGCGGATAACTGTGCGCCAGCCATTTTGATAGATCGGTATTGGATTTTTGCGTGCGGGCCGATTTCAGCACATCCTGCAGATCTGGTACGCGGATATTGGCACCGGGTTGACTGTCGACGGCATCCGGCAGCTGATAATTGTCGTCCTGATAATCAACTAACTCGGCCATATAACTGGTGATTTGGTTGGCGCTGCCGAGGCTGAATTTCTGGTGATCCGAGCTGAATTTTGCCGCAAGTTGCTCCATCGTTGGCTCAAAACCCTGTTTGCGCAAAGTCGCCAGTACCAGACTGGCATTTCGCGAAATCAAGGTGTTTTTGCGCAGTTCTTCCCGCAGCGGCATCAACACATCAGTGCTTCGGGTCAGCGATTCACGGCCAATCTGGTTCATGTCGAGCAAGCGCGTGCGCAACTGCACCAGCGGCTCTTTGTCACCCGACATAAAACCTGTGTCTTCAATAAACTGCACCAGGTCGCTTAAACAATGTTCCAGCGTCTCAATACTGTGCTGGAACGGACCATTGATGTCGATCATTTGCAACACGGGCTCGATGTATTCATCAAAGGCTTCCATCACGGCGGCGTAGCGGCGCGCCAGCGACATATTGCTGTCATCGGCCTTGGCTTTATCGACCAGATGCAAAATCGCACTTTCGTTTTTACGGAAATGTTTGACCACTTCACGCACCCGTTCGTCCATTAGCCGGACAAACCGGCGCATCTCATGCACATCTTTTTGCCGGACCGCGCCATCGAGGCGGGCGCGCAGCCGGTCCAGCTCGTCGATACGGCTTTGGATATCACCGACAGTGCCGAGATTGTGTTCCTGAGTAAGAAACTGAATAAACTCCAGTACCGAGCGGTTCAGTTCCAGTTGGCTGGATTTGGCCTGCGGGATCAGGATGTCCTGCGCCAGCAACTTTTGCGCTTCGCGGAATACCTGTTCACTGGAAAGTTGCGGAAAATAGCGACTGAATAGTGCCTGCACGTCCTGAAAACTAAAACTGTAGAGCTGGCTGCGGTTGGCCAGCGCTTCGAGTACCGGCCAGTCGTCATCCAGGCACTTCAGTATTTTTTTTGCTGATAACATGAGGGGGTCAACTTCATCCGGTGGTTATTTGACTGATTGAAGGAGATACGACCAATTTCCAGTAGAGTGCGATGAACCGCGGTGCTAGAATGCCGCCCCGACAATATTTCATAATTTATTAATAATTGCGGGTGGTCATTTATGCTTACGGGTATTTTACTGGGCTTGGTTGCACTTGCCTTTGTGTTGATCGTTATAGAGGATATTATCCACGTAAACAAGGCAAAAACGACACTTTTTTTCGGTACTCTGTGCTGGATTTTACTGTTTATTTTTGCCGATGGCGATACCTCACGCGAGCATGTTCAGCAGCAACTCGAACACAATTTGTTAGAAATCGCCACCTTGTGGTTATTTTTGATGTCAACTATGACTTTTGTCGCTTATCTCAATAGCAAAGGCTTTATTGCCCAAATCGTACAACGGGCGCTGCCTGCGCAGTTATCCGAACGCAAACTGATGTTTATTGTTGCCAGTTTTGCCTTTGTGTTCTCATCTTTTGCTGACAACGTTACTGCCACGCTGGTGTCGATTGCAGTGATCTCCAGCGTGAAACTGGAAGCGGCGAAGAAGATCCGTTATGGCACGCTGATTATTTTCGCGGTCAACAGTGGCGGTGTCTCATTGATCACCGGCGACGTCACGACGCTGATGTTCTTCTTGGCGGATAAAGTTACGATCGCTCATCTGCTGTTGTTGGTGGTCCCAGCGTTTTTCTCTGTGGCAGTGCTGGCGCTGTTTTTGTCGCGCGGTTTGAACCAGCAGCTGGTCGTGGAAAAAAGCAAAAAGCCTATTGCCAAGACTGACATCACAGTGGCAGGCATTTTTGTTTTAACGATTACCGGTACGCTGTTACTCAACGTCCTGTTTGCCATTCCACCGGTGTTGACCTTTTTGTTTGGCCTTGCAGTGATGTTCCTGGTCGCTCAGTTCCTGATGCGCAACAAGGCAGCGCAAAGTGTCATTAACTATGTGCGTGAAGTCGAATTTGAAACGCTGCTGTTCTTCCTCGGTGTCTTGCTACTGGTTGGTGTATTAAAGGAAATTAATTTTCTGCAGAACTTTACCAACTTGTATGCGCTGTTGCCGCCACTGCAAGCGAATTACCTGATGGGCCTGTCGTCAGCTCTGATCGACAACGTACCGTTGACAGCTGCATTGCTTAAAGCTGATTTGGTGATGACACAAGGTGAGTGGTTACTGCTAACTTATGCGACAGGCGTCGGTGGTTCTTTACTGATTATCGGTTCGGCAGCAGGCATCATTGCCATGAGTAAATTAAAAGAACTGACTTTTGGCACTTATTTGAAAATGGGCGGTTATTTGTTGTTCTGCTACAGCCTGGGTTATGCCGGCGTCTATTGGTTTGGTCAGTTTGCCAGCTGATCAGGTGTGATTGATAAAAACGGCGCTGCGGCGCCGTTTTTTATGTCCGGACAACAGTAATATTGCCACAGCAATAGCTTGTTGGGGACTGACCGGTATCAGGCTGTTACTCAGGTAAATTTTGTAATTTAATTACAGCCGTCTAAAAGGCTGTTGCCTTTTGGTACGTGGCAAGGTAAGGTAGCGCCGTCAATCATTCTGATAGACCAGAAGAGGAGCGTTCACCAGGTAATTCAGTGTAGGTGGCTATACACCGCAGACTGAAGGAGGGGGATGAACGCCGAGGAAAACCTGCAATAGCAGCTGGTTTTTCGGTTGTCAGGGCTGAATCCCTGCGACTGTCACCTGAAACTTCGGTGGAGAGCTTCTGGCCTTTGTTGTGTCTGCAAGTAGACAACAACACCGCGCTCTGGCGTCCGGGGTATGTTGTATCTGATTGTTGCTCTGCAAATGCCATGCTCTGCTTATTTTGTTCATAAGGAGAGACACCTTGTCTAATCAATATATCGTCGCCAAATTTGGCGGCACCTCTGTGGCTGATTTCATGGCCATGTCGCGTTGTGCTGATATCGTATTAGCCGACCCTGCAATTCGTTTAGTGGTGGTCAGTGCCAGTTCTGGCGTCACCAATCTGTTGGTTGCCATCACCAAAGAAGATATCATCGAAGGACGCTTTGCCCATTATGCCGGTATTGAGCGTATTACCTATGCGGTGCTGGAAAAACTGCAACAACAAGCGGCAGTGGGCGCTGCGATTGAACAATTGCTGCTGGAACTCAAAACCCTGATTGGCCGCACAGTGGCGTTTACCGACAGCGAAAAAGACCTGGTGCAATCCTTTGGTGAGCGGTTAAGTTCGGTGCTGTTTGCGCAGGTGCTGGCTGAGCGCGGTGCTGCGGTTAGCAGCTTTGATGTGCGCCAGGTGCTGCGGACCGATTCGCGTTTTGGCAAAGGCGAGCCACAAGTAGACCAGATCACTGCGCTGACGCAGCAGTATCTGTTGCCGCTACTCAAATCCCAAATCATTGTGACGCAAGGTTTTATCGGTGCTGACAGCGCGAATCAAACCACGACTTTAGGTCGCGGCGGTTCCGATTACAGTGCAGCCATTCTGGGTGAAGCCATAGGCGCCAAAGTGGTACAGATTTGGACTGACGTAGTGGGTATTTTCACGACAGACCCGCGCCTGACGCCGGATGCGCGTTGTATCCCTGAAATTAGTTTTGATGAAGCGGCCGAAATGGCTACTTTTGGTGCCAAAGTGCTGCACCCGGCGACATTAATTCCGGCGATGCGGCAGAATATTCCGGTGTTTGTGGGCTCCAGCCGTGAACCGGAAGCAGGCGGCACCTGGATCTCTAAACAAGTTGATGCACGGCCGTCGTATCGTGCTATTGCGCTGCGGAAAAATCAAACGCTCATTACCGTAAAAAGCCCGGCGATGTTACATGCCGCCGGCTTTTTGACCCGCGTCTTTGCCATTTTAAGCCAACATCAAATCTCGGTGGATTTGGTTACGACTTCTGAGATCAGTGTGGCTTTGACGCTTGACGATGCGCCTGGCAGTGCTTTTGGCACTTCAATTGAACCTGCATTGGCGGCTTTGCGTGAATTCTCTGAAGTCACTGTGGAGCAGGGACTGAGCCTGGTGGCGGTGATTGGCAATCACCTGCATAGCACCCGTGGCATCACAGGGTCGCTGTTCCAGGCACTCGAGCAAATCAATATGCGGTTGATTTGTCACGGTGCCAGCCGGCACAATCTGTGTTTTCTCGTTCAGGACAATGAGGCGCCAGGCGTCGTAAAAGAACTGCATCAGGCGCTATTTCAGGCAGCCTGAGTCGACAGCCGTAAAAAAGCCAGCGTTCACGCTGGCCTTTTTGTTTGGGCTATTTGCTCGCGCCAATCACTCAGAGTGGCAAATATTGGCGCAAGAAGGTTTCCATAGTGGCGAAGGCTTCGGTACGTTCCTGTTCGGTATCAAAGAAGTGGGTGCCATCTTTTTGTTCCAGATAACTGACAGCAACGCCGCGGCGTTTTAACGCATTAAAAAGCTCTGCCGATTGTTTATAGGAAACCCGGGTGTCTTTTACGCCATGAATGAGCAACATGGGCTTTTTGATGGCATCCAGATGTGAGACCGCGGATACAGCATCAAGCGCCGCACTGTTTTTTTCATAGTCACCAATCAAAGTCCGTTGCACCGCTTTCATTGCTTCATTGTAGGCGCCGTCTGTACGCAGCATCGCGGTGAGGTCAGAGATGCCGGAGATCGCGATAAAACAATTAAACTTAGCACTGTCACGGTAACTGCCGACCATCGCAGCATAGCCGCCATAACTGGCACCGACCAGGCAGCTGCGGCCGCTGTCGACATCCGGATTGGCCGATACGGCTTGCAGTGCGTCCATCAGGTCATCCTGCATTTGTTTGCCCCATTGCTGATAACCGGCGGCCTCAAACTTGTTGCCAAAACCAGATGAGCCGCGAAAGTTAACCTGCAGTACGGCATAACCCATCGAGGTAAAAAACTGCACAAAAGGGTCAAAGCCTTTATTGTCCCGAGCATGTGGGCCGCCATGTGGGAATAAAATGATCGGGGCTGGTTTGTCTTTATCCAGCGGCGTGGTCAGGTAGCCACTCAGTTGCAGACCATCGCGGCTTTTGAAGCTGAAATTATTCACCGGCGGCAATTGCGTCTTTTCCAGATGTGGATATTGACTAAACCAGAATGCCGCTTTTTTCGTGGTGAAATCGAGGGTTAGATATCGTCCCGGCTGATTGTCCTTCACCGTGTAAATAATGACCCGTTGGCCATCATCACTGTAACTGGTGATATAAGAATGACGGTCCGGGAACAGTTTTTTCACTTGCTCGTTGTATTGCTGCTGTTGCGGGTCGATAAAACGCTGCTCGAAAAAATCCCGTGTGTAACCATATCCAATCAGTTTGCCCGCTTTGCTGTAGGTCACGTCAATATCGTGGTCTGGTACCTGATACAACGGTTTACCAATCTGGGCGGTTTTTAAATCAACTTCAGCCAGGTAATTAAAATCACTTTGATAATCCGTATTGACTAAAACCGATTTGCCATCTGCGGTTAAACCGACCGGGCTAAAATCGATGTCACCGGCCAAATCGATAGTGCGGAGGGATTGCCATGCCGCGTCTGGCGCGCTTTTAAACTCGACACTGAGTTTTTGTTGTTTCAGCACGGTTGAAAAACGCACATTACCGGCGCGGTCCGTGGCAAAGCCAGCCCGGTCACCGGCACCACTTTCGACTTTACTGAACTTACTGTTATAGACATTGACTTTAAACACGCCAAAACCCTGGTCGCGTTCATCATATGCAGTGACCAGTACATGGTCGTTATCATCGGCCAGGTCATTTAACAAATGCGTGCTTTGCAAACCAGCCATAGCGCTGTGTTCAGCTTTTTTATATACGGATTGGTTCTGAATTTCGAGTAGTTCAGTGCCATCAGCATTTACGGCATACATCGTATGCAAGCGGTAAAACCGACCTGACAGATACTCAGCACGGCTGGCGTTGATCAGTAGCCGTTTTGGATTGACCCAATCAACCGATTCAATCCGATCGGACGCGAACTTCAGACTGACAACCGGCGTGGTTTCATGCTGGCCGAATGGTGAGGTCATCACCACTTGTTTGCCATCGACCTGGAAAATGCCAACCACAAACTGCCCGTCCGGTGAGACCGACACTTGCTGCACTAACGGCATTTTCCCAAAAGCCTGCGCTTTTTCTGACGCCTGGGCCGAAACTGCAAATATGTTGAAGGGAATTAACAGGTAAAACAGCCAAAAACGCATCAAGATCATCCTTAAACCGGAACATTATTTGCTCGCCAGCTTAATAAGATGTATTGAAAAAGTGAAGTAAATAAAGATAAATTATACTTTTTATTGATAATAAAAAGTGAATTGAGCAAGAAGTTACAGCGGTAATGTCTGACGCAGCCTGAACCGATCAGGCTGCGTCACTGCAGATTATACGAACAACTGTTTGATTTCGTTGAACGACGCCACAAACTCTGGCGAGCGGTAGAATTCGTTGGACGGGATTAAACCCAACTCGACATAAGGTGTCAGCAACTCAGCAGTATCACCTTCTTTATGATAACGGCCTTGTTTGATCGCCGCGATCCGGATGAAGTCGACGTAAGAGGGGTGTTTTGGCTGATAATCCGGATGATCCCAGTGTTCAGCAACTTCAATCAGCTCGTCCGGAAAACCCCATGAGCGCAAAATAGTTGAACCGATGGGGCCGGAAATAGAAGCAGTCGCCTGTTTTACAAATTCTTCATTGCCGAACACATCGAGCTGTTTTTCGGCTTCGGTTAAAACTGGCAGCGCGCCGATGTTATGCACCAGACCGGCCAGTGTCATCGTATCGAAATTGACGGCGGTATATTTATAATTCGCGTTGTACTGCTGCATCGCAGCCAATGCAAATGCAGTTAAATCCAGTGTTTCAGACCAGACCTGATCCATAAACTTTTTGATCATCGGGCTTTTGGAAACAAACAACTGCTCCATTGCCATTGCCGTAACGACGTTTTTTATGTACCTCAGACCGATACGCGTGGTCGCTTGTTGCAGCGTATTGACGTGCACGCCACGGCCAACAAAAGCACTGTTGGCAATTTTCATAATACGGGCAGACAACGCTGGATCATGGGAAATCATTTCGGCCATTTTGGCCAGATTAACATTTGGGTCTTCCGCCAGTTTGCGGATCTTTAATGCAATTTCCGGCAAGCTGGGTAAAACCAGTGTATCGGTGCGGACTTTTTCGATCAGAATGGTCAGTAAGGCGTTTTGAACTGTCATAGATAAGAACCTTGTAACGACTGTACATAGAAGATGTGAATAACGAATCAAGTGATTATTGTCTAACTCAGAGCGCTTTCACAGTCAAAATCAGCAAAAACCAAAAAAAATATTTAGTAGTGTAATCTTAAAAAAAAACAGACAGATCATCCGCTTAGTTTTGTTTTTGTCGGGCCAGCATTCTTTGCAACGTCAGAATTTATCCAGCATCGAACGTTGGTATTGATTTGGGTCCAACGTCAGACCGCTGCCGCGAATTTTGTGTTCAAGCTGGATTAGTTCCAGCTCTAATTCTTGTAAATTCAGAATGTTATCATCGAGCTGCCACAGTTGTTTCGAGCCTTGCAAGTGATACAGCATGACGGTCATCGCATCTGTGTCCTGTGCTTCAACCGCTTTTTTCAACACTGTCAGTTTACGGTTGATTAAGTTTAGTTCCTGTTTCAGGTCCCAAACATAAGCAACCTCATAAAAAAAGCGTGTTGTTTTTAGCCGGTGCAGGCACCAGGCTGCGATGGCTCCACCGATACTGACGCCCAGCAGATTCAGATAAAAGTTTTGCCCTTGTACCGTGCCAAACCAAAACACCAACAGCGCGGAAATGCCAACGCCCAATGCGGAAAACACCGCGACAGCGGCAACGATCACCATATTGAGGTGACTGCGGTAGGTATTTTTATCAATATCGACCAGTTGCATTTGTCTGCGATTTCCTTATGACTAAAAGCCGGCCCATTCGGTTAACCCTTCCTGTTGGTACAGCTCCCGCCAACTAGGGCGGGCGCGGGTCAGCTCCGCCAGCTGCTGCAATGATGGCCAGGCCAATGCGGTTTTCGGCATATTCCGTGACCAGCGCATGTACATGGTCAGCAATAAATCTGCACTGCTAAATTGTTCACCCAGCAAATAAGGCCCATGTTTTGCGAGCTGCTCCGACAGTTGTTGCCAGATTTGTTCAATATTGTGTTGGATCTGCAGTCGGACACCTGCGGGGTATTCATCAAAGCCTAAATCCTGCGGATAAAACCACTGACGCAGTTGTGGTGCCAGATTATTCGTTAAGTAGACGACTTGCTGCAGGAAGCAGGCGCGGCTGGCATCTGTCGACAATGGCGCCAGCTGCTGATGTTTATCCGTCAGATACAGCAATATCGCGGCAGATTCGCAAATTACAATGTTGCCATCCACCAACACCGGCACCCGGCCCTGTGGGTTTAACTGTAAAAACTCCGCAGATTTTTGCTGTCCGGCAGCAAAATCGACCAATACCAGTTCAAAGGGTTGCTTCAGCTCAATTAACAGCTGATGGATGACCATACTGGCAGTGCCTGGTGAATAAAACAGTTTATACACGGTCGTTGCTTCCTTTGCGGCCAATGGTTCTATTCTTGCCTAAGCCAATCTCAATGTAAAGCCAGTAGCAGAATTTTAAATACCTAATTATAAGTGTTTGAATATAAATAAAATTGCGATGAAACTAGCTTGATTTGATAATTTCAAATAATTTGTCACGTATTTTCCAGAATCGTCCGTCTTTTTGCGCAATGACTACGGCTGGCGGGATCAGACGATGTAGTAGCGCTTCCAGTTGTAAAACCGTATTGGCCTGAAATGGCAGATGGCGATCTACGATAAAGGGTGCTAACACCACTTTGCACAGACGTTGGATCTGGCTGCGGCTGTGTAAACTAAAAAATTCCTGCAGTTGCTGGCCTTCGGCGTCGATGTAACGCAAGCGCAGCCGCGCTTTGCCAAGCGCATCTGTTTCAGTTTGCGCTTCAAGCTGGGCCGGATACAGGATCAGTGCATCTTTCAGTTTCAGTGCGTCCTGCAGCTTTTTATCCGGGTCGACCAACACAAAACCACAACTGCGGCACAAACGTGCGGCGATGTCGTGCTCCGTACCACATTCCGGGCAAAATCGCGCTTTAAACCGAAAACCACAGGGTACCGGTTGTTGGCTGGCATCAAGCCGCATGCCCTGACATTGGCGACCATAATGCTCTAACACCAGTCCATCCGGATTCTGTTTGCCCCAGAACTGATTCGGGTAACGGCACAGTGGGCAAGGCACTGTGACCTGCACGGAAGTCTTATCCGGCGGCGGCGGCCCCGGATCATTGCTAAATAAATCATACAGATTGCCTGCATAATCCAGTACCAGACAATCGGTTTTGCCGGGGGATAACCGCAAGCCACGACCGACGATTTGCTGGTACAAACTCAGCGACTCGGTCGGCCGTAAAATCGCAATCAGATCAACGTGCGGCGCGTCAAAGCCGGTGGTCAGCACTGCGACATTGACCAGGTATTTCAGCTGCTGCTGTTTAAATTGCTCCAGTAGCAGAGCGCGCTCTGATGAAGGCGTCGCGGACAGAATTAGCGCGCTTTCTGCCGGCGGCAACAAGGCCAGAATTTCACGGGCATGTTGGCTGGTGGCGGCAAAAATCATCACCCCCTGACGGCTGGCAGCGTATTGTTGCACTTGCTGAATAATTTGCGGCGTGACTCTTTTATAGTGATTAATCACCTGATTGAGTTCGGTTTCACGAAAGTGCCCGTTCTGGGCCGGTTTCAGGCCGGAGAAATCGTAACTGAGTACAGCACAATCCAGCCGGTTGGGCGGTGTCAGGTATTGCCGCTGTAACAACAGCCGGATCGACAATTCGAAAATACACCAGCGAAAAAAGCAGTCACTGTCACCGCGCACTGCGCCCTGATAATGAAACTGGTAGATAAATCCCTGACCGAGCCGGTATGGCGTTGCGGTCAGTCCCAGCACTTTCAGACCGGGGTTTTGTTGCTGTAAGTGACTGATCACACTACGATAGCTGCTGTCTTCAGCCAATGGCACCCGATGGCATTCATCGATAATCAACAGGCTGAACTGGGCACAAAAATCGCTCAGGTTGCGCGCCACAGATTGCACCGACGCAAAAATGACCTGCTGTGTGGTTTGTTTCAGGCCAAGCCCGGCGGCATAGATACCGCCATCAAGACCATAACTTTGATACTTTTGCTGATTCTGGCTGACCAGTTCTTTAACGTGCGTCAGTACCAGCACCCTACCGCGCGCCAACCGGGCCAGCTCTGCGATCACCAGACTTTTACCGGCCCCAGTCGGTAACACAAGGACAGCCGGATCGGAAAGCCGCCGAAAATATTGGATCACGGCCGTCACTGCCTGTTGCTGGTAATCCCGCAGCGCAAAACGGGACTGTGTGGTGGCGGCTGTTAACGACATCTGACCTCAGTTCAGGCCTTTATGGCTGAACGCAATGGCTTTGTCGGCAACAAAACCAGCTTTGACACTTTTGCTGTCGTCGCCCCAGACACAGCTGCGGGTCCCGATCATTTCTTCACAGCTGCTGGCGTCACCAATAATTGCGGTGACTTCCTGATAGCTCATGCCAATTTTGAGCTTGTTGTAGTTTTCCATCGACAATTTGCTGCAACCAGCTACGAGCAAAACACCGGCTAAAATCACTAATTTTTTCAAGGACTAACTCCTTCGCCAGCTAAGGGCGTTGCAGGTGGGGTGAAACGTCTGATCTGTAATATCAGGCCAAAGCGTGGATGGTCAAGATAATGAATTTCACCGAGTAGCAAACGCACGTTGTCTTTGACATAGAATGTCTGCAACTTGTCACCCGCGGTAGCAGGCACCAGCTGACGCAGATTAAATTCAGTGTCGGCAAATAACATCCGCTCATTATACGGCTGGACCAAACCGTCCAGCTGCCAGACTTGTTCCGGCAGACCGATCACGGTTTTGCTCGCGGTGTCCTGCTGCAGTTGCTGCTGTTGTTGTAGCTGCTGATAAGTCTGAGCAATTGCAGTTTGCAGATCTGCCTGTTCGGCGGGCAGTTCCGCTGTCGGATTTTTTGCCAGGCCCTGATAATCAAACTGCGGGCTGAAACGTTGGCCAGCGAAAAAACGCAGACTCTGGCTGCGGCGTTTCACACCAAGCGATTGGCGCCATGCGGTATGCAACAACAGTTTATGCCCGGCGCGATGGCTGAGTTGCCACGCCAGATCTTTAAGTAAAAATGTTGATTCATCAGTCAGATAAGGACTGCTTTGGTGCGCGATTGGCAATGGTGCCGTCAGGGCCGGGATCACAGGCAGTACTTGCGGGCCGGCAACTAACTGGTCGCTATTGTCCGCCAGTAATTGCGGGGGCGTGATACCTTGCGGCACGCGTGGAGCCTGTTGGCAAGCCAATGGCCACTGTTGTAGCGGCTCGGGCGGGAAAGCATTTTGGAATTGCTGCAGACTCTGTTCGGCCAGTTGGATCTCATCAAACCATGGCTGCGCGACAAAAGCGCCAAACTGTGATTCTGCGTCAAGTGGCAGCGTTTGATCTGGCTGGCACCAAGGCAGTGCACTTTGCAGTGCCCGAATATCAGGTTGGTACAGCGGTTTGAGCAAATCCAGACTGCGATGCACCGCTATTGGCGTGACGCTGTCGTTGAATTTTTCCAAGGTGCTGTTCAGGCTGCCGCGCTCAAAGGCGATCAGTTCAATTTCAAACCAGGGGTCGTCAGCGTTTTGTGCCTGTGCTGCTGTGATGCTGCAAAGACAAACCGCTGTGATCAGTTGGCGTAACATTAATCTGTTCATGGTCCACTTCATTGACTGTTAGCCTGAAAATCGGCCAGCATAGTTTTTAACAAGGCCAGCCGCTCGCTGCTGCCGGGGCTTTCAATATTGAAGCGCAGTTTTTGGCCGCCTTCGAGTTTATAAATGCGCGATTGAGTCTGGATCAGCCGGATGATATACGTCGGGGCTACTTTGGTCCGTTCTGCAAACTCAACCAGACCGCCCTTGGTATTCATCTCAATGCGCCGGATCCCAAGGTGCTGCGCCACTTGTCGGGCCTGGGTCAGCGCGACCAGATGTTTGGCTGCATCCGGTAACAAGCCAAACCGGTCAATCAGTTCAACCTGAATTTCATCCAGTTCCTGCGCATCTTTGCTGCTGGCGAGGCGTTTGTAAAACGACAACCGCAGGCTGACATCGGGAATAAATTTCTCCGGCAGCAGAGCCGGTATTTTTAAATCGAGCTCGGTTTGTTGGCTCAGCATCATATCGAGGCTTGGCTCACGGCCATCTTTCAGTGCCTGTACTGCTTCTTCCAGCATTTCCATATACAACGTAAAACCGACCGACTCAATCTGACCGCTCTGATCATCGCCAAGTAATTCACCGGCGCCGCGGATCTCTAAATCGTGACTGGCTAAGGCAAACCCGGCACCTAAATCTTCCAGACTGGAGATGGCGTCCAAGCGTTTTTGTGCGTCCACTGTTAAGCGTTTTGGTGGCGGCGTTAGCAAATAGGCATAAGCCTGATGGTGCGAGCGACCAACGCGGCCACGCAGTTGGTGCAGCTGCGCCAGACCAAAGTTATCCGCGCGGTTGATGATAATAGTATTGGCGGTTGGCACGTCGATACCGGTTTCAATAATGGTGGAGCACAGCAGCAGGTTAAAGCGCTGATGGTAAAAATCGGCCATTACCCGTTCCAGCTCACGTTCCGGCATCTGGCCATGTGCAATGCCGACCATAGCTTCCGGCACCAGGGTTTGTAACTCGCTGGCGGTTTTTTCGATGCTGGCAACGTCGTTGTGCAGGAAATACACCTGGCCGCCGCGCAAAATTTCGCGTAGCACGGCTTCACGGATCAAGCCGGTTTCGTATTCACGGACAAAGGTTTTGACTGCGAGCCGGCGCGCCGGTGGTGTTGCGATAATAGATAAATCCCGCATCCCGGACAGCGACATATTCAGTGTGCGCGGAATAGGTGTGGCTGTTAACGTCAGAATGTCGATATTGGCCCGGAGTGCCTTAATTTTCTCTTTTTGCCGTACGCCAAAACGGTGTTCTTCATCGACTATCAATAGGCCAAGGTCGCGGAATTTGATGTCGTCCTGCAGCAGTTTATGCGTGCCAATCAGCACATCGACCTTGCCGGCCTCGGCATCGGCCAGAATGGCTTTTTGCTCTTTGGCGCTGATAAATCGTGACAACACTTCAACCCGAATTGGCCAGTTGGCAAAACGGTCACGGAAATTTTCAAAATGTTGCTGCGCCAGCAAAGTGGTTGGCACCAGAATGGCAACCTGATGGCCATCATCGACCGCGACAAAAGCAGCACGCATCGCCACTTCAGTTTTACCAAAACCAACATCACCACAGACCAGCCGGTCCATCGCGCGCGGCGTTTGCATATCGCTTAGCACGGCGTTAATAGCATCAAGCTGATCGGCAGTTTCCTCAAACGGAAAACCGTCGGCAAAGCGCTGATAAGATTCAGCATTAATTTTAAATCCATAGCCTGTCTGACTGGCGCGCAATGCGTAGACATCGAGCAGCTCGGCGGCGACGTCGCGCACTTTTTCTGCTGCTTTGCGCCGCGCTTTATCCCAGGCGTCATGGCCAAGCTTATGCAGTGGCGCGTGTTCAGGTTCTGTGCCGGAATAACGGCTGAGTAAATGCAGTGCCGACACCGGGACATACAACTTACTGCCGCCGGCATATTCAATGGCGACAAATTCGGCGACGATGCCGGCCGCTTCCAACACCTGCAGCCCAAGATAACGGCCAACACCATGTTGCAGATGCACAATCGGCTGGCCAATCGACAATTCCGCCAGGCTGCGAATGATGGTTTCGCTGGAGATTTGCTGGCTATGTTTACGCCGCCGGCGCTGGCTGACTTTTTGGCCAAATAACTCGTTTTCACTGATGAGTGCCAACGGTGCCGGCAGATTAAGCTGTACACCTTGTTCCAGTGCGCCGACCGCGATCGCCACATCCACATCGGCGCTGAGCACGGTGTGAACATCGCTGTACTGACTGAGCCGGATGCCACTTTTATGCAGCAGTTGCAGCAAACTTTCACGCCGGCCTTCCGATTCCACCAGAAAAATCACCCGGCCTTGCTGCTGTTTAATCACCGTCAGATATTGCCGCAGTGCGGTTAACGGCTCCGCCAGCTGATGGTTGACGGTTAAGTCGGGCAGGGGTAGCGCCGGGGCATTGTGTACGCCGGCTTTGGTCGGCAATTCGGCGCGGGATAAGCGAATGCGGCTATATTTTTTCTGCAGGCCAAATAATTCATCAACGGTGAAATACAACTCTTGCGGCGGCAAAATCGGCCGCAGGAAATCAATGGCACGGTCCTGATAGCGGTTCTGCACGTCTTGCCAGAAGCGCTGGGCACTGGCTTCCAGCTCGCCTAAAGCCAATAGCCGGGTTGCCGCCGGCAGATAGGAAAACAATGAACCGGTACTTTCGGCAAACAGTGGCAGGTAGTATTCAATACCGGCAGGCAACGCGCCGCTGCTAACTTGCTGATACAACGATTCTTTTTCGTTGCGCTGCTGAAAACGCTCACGGTAACGGCTGCGAAACCGTTCTATCGCAGTTTTATCCAGCGGAAATTCGTGCGCCGGCAACAACTCTATTTGGTTGACCTGCGCCACTGTGCGCTGATTATCCGGGTCAAAAGTCCGTAAGCCGTCGATTTCATCATCAAAAAAATCAATCCGGTACGGCAACGCACTGCCCATCGGATACAAATCTAATAAAGAGCCACGTACCGAAAACTCGCCGTGCTGCATCACCTGCTCAACGGCGCGATAACCGGCCTGTACCAGTTGCTGCCGCAGCGTGCCGGGATCCAGCTGCTGGCCTTTTTCCAGCAACAGGCTTTGTTGCTGCAGGTGCTCAGGCGCACTTAAGCGCAGCATTAACGTGCTGACCGGCACCAGCACCAGGCCGTGTGTCACTGCCGGCAACTGATATAAAGTGCGCAAGCGCTGCGAGATAATATCCTGATGCGGCGAGAACTGGTCATAAGGCAGCGTTTCCCAGTCCGGGAAACTATACAGTGGCACCGTATTACCCGGACCAGTGTCGCCGAGAAATACCGCCAGTTCCTGTTCTAACCGCAGCGCTGTTGGGGTATCTGGCACGATCAACAAATATAATGCCGGTTCAGTCCGTACCAGTTCACTGAGCGCCAGTGGCAGCGCGGCGCCGGCTAAATTGCCCCAGCCAAGCTGGTCAGTGTCATGTTTGAGCTGCGGCAGTGTTAACAAAGCCATTAATGCGTGATCCCTTGGGCAAAAGTCTGAAGAACGCCACGGGGCAGCTGCATGGTGACACAATGCAAACTGCCGCGCTGGCGGATGAGCGGCAGACAAGGAATGCCGATGATGTCATAGCCGGCAAAGGCCTGACCGATGACTGCAAGCGCACGGGCATCGGCCTCGTCTGCGTATTGCGGTACGAGAACCGCGCCATTGATGATCAGAAAATTGGCGTAACTGGCCGGAAGTCGGGTGCCTTCAGCATCGTCGGTTCGGCCGGGGTGGTCAAAAATGGCGGCCGGCCAGGGCAAGGCGAACAATGGATAAGCTTGACCTTGTGCATCGCAAAACGTGGCTAATTGCTGCGCCATCGCCTGTAACTCAGCAAAATGAGTGTCATTTTTATCATCACAGCCCTGATACACAATGGCGCCACCAGGGGTAAAGCGCGCCAGCATGTCGATATGGCCATCAGTATCATCGCCGGCAAGCTGGCCGTGATCCAGCCAGAGAATTTGCTGCAGGCCAAATAATTCGCTTAATCGTGCCGTCAGCTCGTGCTGGCTCAGGCCCGGATTGCGGTTGGGGTGCAGCAGACAGCGTTTGGTGACCAATAAAGTACCGCGGCCGTCGGTGTCAATGGCACCACCTTCAAGTACCAGATCCAGCCGTTCAATTGTTCTGACCGCAATAAATGGTGCACCAAACAAGCGGTCATTGATTTGATTATCGAGCGCCGCGGCATATTTATCGCCCCAACCGGTAAAACAGAAGTTCAGCCAGACCGGTGCGCCGGTGTTATCCAGCACTGTGATGGGGCCATGGTCGCGCGCCCAGCTATCGTTATTGGGGATCAGCGCCAAATATAGTGGGTGTAATTGTGCTGTCGGGTTGGCAAATAGCGTTTTCAGCCGGTCCCGCAGCGCTGCGTCGTGGCACAGTATTACCAGCGCCTGAAAACGCAGGATAGTGCCGGCAAGCTGAAAAAATACCGTTTCGACCACATCAAGATCATCAGCCCAGTCGGTGCCTGCGTGCGGCCACGTCAGCAGCACCGCATCCTGTGGCGCCCATTCCGGTGGTAAACGATACCCGGACAACACTATGACGAACCCTGGCTCATGCGCTGTTCTGCTTTGCGTTTTAACTGGCGTGATTGCTGGTGCAGACTGGCGCGCACAATTAACTCGCGGTCCTGCTCGCGAATGCGGGTGTAGGTCACACGAATGCGGAATTTATCGGACACGGGTTCGACATTGATGACACGCGCCAGGGTATAGACGGCACCGTCGTTGTGCTCGAGAAACATCTTTATTTCGAGCAGCGCGCCTTCTTCATAAGCCGAGTCACTGTCAAAACATAATGCTGAACCACCATAGCTGTGACTAAAAGTGCGACATTCAGGATCATCCTGCTGCAGCAAAATGTAGCGCATCATGCTGTCAATTTTGCGCGCCTGTATGCGTAGATAAACCGCCAGCTCTTCCGCCAGCTCACCGAGCCGGTTCAGCGACTTTAACGCAGACTGCTCCAGCATCACCTGCTCACCGGCCATCAGGAAAGGTTCTGGGATCAGGCGTTCAAAACCAATGTCATCAGGCTCGTCGCCACTGAATGGTTTTACGTTGATGCGGATATCATGTTCGATGATGAAATAATCGTTGTATTGGTCTTTCAACAGGTTCAGTTGTGTTAGGTCCATGCTGCACCGCGCTTGTAAGCGCCCCCGTTTATCTCTATGATTCCGCTACTTTATCACTTTGCATAGCTGAAGTCCTGAGAAAAGGATGCAAGTACCGGTTTCGTTATTCATAGGGTTACGTTACAGCCAGAGCCGTAAAGGTAATGCCTTCTTGTCATTTATCACCTTGTTTTCAGTGGCCGGGATTTTTCTCGGTGTGCTGGCATTGACAGTGGTCAGTTCGGTGATGAATGGTTTTGAAGGTGAACTGAAAAAACGCATTTTGGGTGTGATCCCGCATTTAATTGTGCAAAGTAGCGACACGACAGTGCCGGCGCGGTTGCAACAACAGTTTCCGGCCATTGCCCAAATCAGTCCGTTTTTACAAAGCGAAGCGCTGATCCAATCCAGTAAAGACCTGACCGGCGCTATGTTACAGGGCGTTGATGTCAGTGCGTTGCCCCAGTTTTTACAGCAGTCGCTACAGCAGGGCGATTGGCAGGAATTCGCCGCCAGCCGTTATCAGGTGGTGCTTGGCAGTGCGCTCGCTGACAAACTGCGGGTGCAGTTAGGTCAACAGATCCGGCTGATTTTACCCACGGGCGGCAGCTACACCCCGATCGGCTGGATGCCACGGCAGCGCAATTTTACCGTGGCCGGTATTTTTGATACCGGCTCTGAAGTAGATAAAGTCGTGGTGTTACTCCGCCTGCAAGACTTACAGAAACTCACCGGCAACAAAGACACCGCCTGGCGTATCGGCTTAAACGACGCATTTTTAGCACCACAATTACAAAGCGACATCAGCCAGCTGGCAGGAGTCAGTCAGGTCACTGACTGGCGGCAAAGCCATGGCAAACTGTTTTCGGCAGTGGCGATGGAAAAAGCCATGATGTGGCTGATGTTATTGCTGATTGTCGCTGTGGCCGCATTTAACATCGTCTCGGCGCTGGTGATGATGGTGACGGAAAAACAACGTGAAGTGGCGATTCTAAAAACCCAGGGCATGACCAATCAGCAGCTGTTTTATGTGTTCGCCGCGCAGGGCATGAGCCATGGCATCACCGGTGCCGTCACCGGAGCGATCGCGGGTGTGGTGCTGACGCTGGGTTTAAATGATCTGCTGGCGCTACTGGGCCTGCATCTGGTGCCGGGTATGGCCTTACCAGTGATCCTGAAGTGGACTGACGTGCTGCTGATCATGCTGTCAGCCGTGTTGTTGACTGCCTTGGCGGTGATTTATCCGGCCTGGCGCGCAGTCCAGGTCGAGCCGGCAGCAGTGCTGCGCGACGCATAATATAAAACAGGCAAAATCATGATGTTACGCTGTGAGAATATTTGTAAAAGCTTCCGCGATGGCGCCCATGTCACACCGGTGCTGCATCATATCAATTTGCAGGTGCCGGCTGGCCAGATGGTGGCAATTGTCGGCAGTTCCGGCTCGGGCAAAAGTACCTTATTACACATTCTTGGCACGCTGGACCAGGCCGATAGTGGCGAACTTATCCTTGCCGGTCAGAAAATTTCTACGTTAAACCCGACGCAAAAATCGCAGTTACGCAATCAACAGCTGGGATTTATTTATCAGTTTCATCATTTGCTGATGGATTTTACTGCCGAAGAAAACGTCGCGATGCCGTTGTTGATCCGTGGCATGGCGCAAGGCGATGCGCTGCACAAAGCCCGCCAGATGTTAGAACGGGTCGGGCTTGCTCATCGGCTGACCCACCGGCCGTCTGAGCTCAGTGGTGGTGAACGCCAACGAGTGGCCATTGCCCGTGCTGTGGTTGGTGAACCGTCGTTGATCCTGGCCGATGAGCCGACCGGAAATCTGGATCACCACACAGCGGAAAGCATTTATCAGTTGATGCGCGAACTCAACCGCGATTTAGGTACCAGTTTTATCGTCGTGACGCATGATCCGGATCTCGCCGCCAAGCTCGACCGTCAGCTGTACATGCGCGATGGCAAATTAGGAGAGCTGCATGGCTAGCCTGTCATGGCAGCTGGCACAGCGCTATCGCCATACCCGATCCAGCAGCGCCTTTATCCGTTTTATCGCGGCATCGTCGACCTGGGGCATTGGGCTGGGCGTCGCAATCCTGATCCTGGCATTGTCGGTGATGAACGGTTTTGAGCAGGCGCTGGAACAAAAACTATTAAACGTGATCCCGCATGTTGAATTACAAGCGGTGGATAAGCCCATTGCCAACTGGCCGGCGAAGTTACAGCAACTCAGTATGCAACCCTGTGTAGTGGCCGCAGCGCCTTATATCCGCACAGACGGTTTATTGCGCTCGCAGGGCAAAGTCAAAGCCATTGCGGTGCGCGGTATCGACCTGGCCTATGAAAGCGGCATCAGCCAACTCGACCACTTTGTGCAAAGCGGTGCCTTAGCTGAACCTAGCGCGCAGCAAGTGATTTTGGGCCAGGGCGTGGCGCAGGAGCTTGGCGTCAAAGTGGGTGATCAAGTCCAGCTAATGTTGCCGGAGCTGACCGAACAAGGTGATTTAGCCGGGCAGAAAAACGTCATGCTGGAAGTCATTGCCATCATCGGTATTGGTGGCCAGCTCGATTACCAGCAAATCTGGGTGCAGCTGGATGCTTTAGCCGACTGGCTGAAAATGCCGCCCGGCACGGTACAGGGTTTTGCCTTTAAAATTCAGGATATTTTTCAGGCGGGTAATGTGGCGCGGGAGCTGGGTAATCAGGCCACTGATTATGTCTACATGCTGGATTGGTTCCGCACGCAGGGCCACCTGTATCAGGATATTCAGATGGTTCGCAGTATTTTGTATCTGGTGCTGGCGCTGGTGATTAGCGTCGCTTGTTTTAATATTGTCGCGACGCTGGTGATGGCGGTGCGGGAAAAAGAAGCTGATATCGCGATTATGTTGACGATGGGCACGGCGCCTGACGTTTTGGTGAAGGCATTTGTCTGGCTTGGCTGGTTAAACGGCATCAAAGGCACCCTGTGGGGCGCGGCGGTGGGTTTGTTACTGGCCTGGCAAATTGAGAATTTGTTTAGCCTGGTGTCTGGCCTGCTGGGCCGCAGTCTGCTTGATCCGACTATTTATTTTATCGATACGTTGCCGTCGCAAATTCAGTGGCCGGATGTGGTGTTAACCGTCACAGTGGCGTTGCTGTTGAGCTTGCTGGCCACCATTTACCCGGCGCGGCGTGCTGCAAAAGTAGAGCCGGCACAAGTGCTGGGACAGTATTAGTCCGACCGTATCAGATATTTGGGCGAGCGCGCCGTTCAAGCTGCTGTGCGGCGCGGCGGCGTTTTAAGCGGTAGCGCCAAATCCACGCGGACAATGGCCAGCTCAGCAAAGCGCTGATTATCCCCAGCACCACAGAACCGAGCAACAGCGGCACTCCGACCTGCTGCAGCGAACTGGCAAACCATTGCCAACTCGCTTCAAACACAAAAGGTTGCGCGTTCTGTTGCAGTAACACCACTCCCGCCTGATAACCGGCGACAATTAACAGCGGTAACGTCAGCGGATTGTTCAGCCAGACCAGACCCAGCGTCAGCGGCAAATGTGCCTGCAACCGCACCGCCAAAGCGCCGGCCAGCAGCATTTGAATTGGCAATGGCAACCAGGCGCAAAATATCCCGACGGCACAAGCGCGTTGCAACGAGCGACGCCGCAGCCGCCACAATGCAGGCGCATGCAGTCCTGGACCAAATTTTTGTAACCAGGCTTGTTGTTGCAGGTTCTGTGCGTCCGGCAGCTGCCAAAAACGCCGGGGGGAAGCTGGCATCAGTCGGCTTTATTGTGGCGTTCAGCACGTTTACGCCAGGCCCGGCGTACAGCAATGATCCAGCACCAGTCAATCAAAAACCAGGCGGCCGTTGAGACAAAAGCTGCAAAAATAATGCTGCCAACCAAAAAGGGTTTGCCAACCGAATCGATACTGGCGATCAACCATTCAAAAGTGGCGTGAAATTCGACATTTAGCGGTGGCATGCCTAATACCCAGGTACCAATGTTGTAGCAAATGTAAAAAATTGGTGCCATGGTGAAAGGGTTGGTCAACCAGCATAAAGCGACCGCAATGGGGATATTACAGCGGAAAATAATGGCGAGCGCAGCGGCAAGCACTGTCTGGCCGGGCATTGGCATCAATGCTGCGAATAAACCTGCTGCAAAAGCGCCGCGGGCCGAGCGGCGGTGCAGATGCCATAAGTTGCCATCATGCAGAAATTTACCGAAGATCTGCATCGATTTATGATTTCTGATCAGATCTGGATCTGGCAGGTATTTTTTTATAAAGTTCTTAGCCATTACAACTCATTAACCAAATTGAAACATGGAACGTTTTAGCTTTGGTGTACTGGCCGCGGCGATGTTGGCGTTGTGGCTGGAGCATTTACCGCCGGTGATCCCGCTGGCCATTTTATTCTGTGCGGCACTTTTGTGCTGGCGGCACACGGCATTGTATTGCGGTGCACTCGCTTATCTGCTGAGTTTGTCGCTGCAATTTGCCTGGCAGATGCAATCGGTACAGCAGATTGTGGCCGAGCATAGCACAGAAGTTTGCGGACAAGTGGTCAGTCTGCCGCGCCAATATGTCGAAAGTAGCCGTTTTATCTTGCAGTTGAGTGACGACTGTGCAGAAAAACCGCAAATTGGTGCCGGCGGCAGGCTGGAGCTGCGCTGGTATGCTGACGCAGGTGCAACATTGCCCACCATCAAAGCCGGTCAGCACTGGCATTTACCGGTACGGATCAAAGCGGTGCGGGGACTCGCCAATCCCGGCAGCCCATGGCGTGAAGCCAATGCGCTGGTCGACGGTATTGTCGCGGTGGCGACGGTGTCGTCTGCAACCGGCGCTCAGTTGCTGATTGATACTCACTCCGTTCGCCAGCAATTGGCCGACCAGTTTGCCCGCTGTTGTCAGCAATATGCCGCTTACCCGCTGTGGCTGGCACTGACGATCGGCGAGCGGCCGTTTTCGGCCGAGCTATGGCAAGGCGTGCAACATGCGGGTCTGGCACATCTGTTGTCCATTTCTGGCATGCATATCGCGCTATTATTTGCGTTATGTTTAATGTTCAAACCGCTGCTGGCACAGTTCGGTTTTCGCGAGCCGTGGCGCAGCGTCTGGCTGTGGGGTTTCGCACTCGCTGCGGCCTGGTTTTATGCCGCTTTAGCCGGGTTTGCCGTGCCAACATTGCGGGCCGTGCTGACATTGTCTGTGGTGGTGTTGCTGCGCTTTATCTGGCATCGCGCGTCAATCTGGCAATTCAGCTGGCTGGTTAGTGCCTCGTTGTTATTACTGTGGCCGTTTTTATTGCTGAGTTACAGTTTCTGGTTATCGGCGTCGGCACTTGCCTTGCTGGCATTGCTGGAATGGCAACACCCGCAACAAGCCGGAATTCGTGCGCTGTTGTGGCGTTTTGTGCTGTTCCAGTGCGGCTTCAGCCTGTTGTTATTGCCTGTTGGTTTGTTGTTATTTCAGGGCATCGCGCCTTTTGCGCTTTGGGTCAATTTGCTGATACTGCCACTGATGACACTACTGGGCATTCCATTGCTTTTGCTGCTATTCGGCTTGATCTGTGTTGGCTTTAATATTGCTCCCTGGTGTTGGCAACTGCTCGATGCGTTGTATTGGCCGCTGTTGTGGCTGTTAGACCGGGCCAGCCAGGCAGATGGCTGGTGGAGTTTGCCGGCGCTGCCGTGGCAATCGTCATTGTTGCTGTTACCCGCGCTGTTGCTGTTGTGGTGTTGCCGCGGGCGCTGGCAGCTGGCGGCACTGGCCCTGTGGTTGCCGATATTGTTACCGACTGTGGTGACTGTGTCGTTGTCCGGTACCGAGCACAAAAAGTCCGAAGCTGCGCTGTGGCTGCATGTGTTGGATGTTGGGCAAGGCAGTGCAGCGGTGCTGCAACAGGGCGACGCCGCGCTGGTAATTGATTTAGGACCGGCTTATGGTCCGGTCAGCGCAACGCGCCAGGTGCTGATGCCGTTTTTGCGTTATCAGGGCATCCGCCAGCTTGATTATGTACTGATCAGTCACGACGACAGCGATCACAGCGGCGACTGGCCAAGCTTGCGAGCGCAGTATCCAACGACGCAGCTGGTCAGCGATATTCGCCGGCTGGCGCCGCGTTTTTTTTGTACCGACCTGCCACAGCAATGGCGTGGCGTGCGGTTGCAAGCGCTTCGCGCTGGCAGTTACCGGCCAGAGCCGGCCAACGAAGATTCCTGCGCGTTATTGCTCGATACCGGTCATTACCGCGTGTTGCTGCCGGGAGATATCGGCGCGCGCGAAGACGCGGTTGCTGCCAACATGGGGCCAGTGGATGTGCTGGTGCTGGGTCATCACGGTAGTAAAACCGCCAGCAGTCTGCGGTTTTTACAGGCGTTACAACCCAAGCTTGCGTTGGTCAGCAGCGGTTATCAGAATCAATTTGGTCATCCGGCGCCAGAGACACGGGCGCGCTTAAGTTTATTGCAAATTCCGCTGTTAAATACCGCCGACAGTGGCTATATCCGGCTTGATTTGAGTGCCACCACCTTGCGTTATCAGCTGTATCGGCCACGCCGTTTTGCGCGTTGGCTGGAAAATTCCGTGACTGATGCTGAAACTGTCGTGGCAAACGAGTAGAATGCACCGGTTTTGTCTTTGACAGGAAAGCAATTTTGACAGTTCAGCAACAGGGCTCAGTGTCGACCTTTCGTCGGCTGATGCGCTACTCCAAACCGTATCGTAGCGGTTTTATCCTGGCCATCTTTGGCATGATTGGCTACGCAGCGATCGACGTGTTTTTTATCAATGAATTTGAAACCTTTATTGACCGCGGCATTACCGAAAAAGATCAAAACTACTTCTTCTGGGCACCTATTGTGGTGGTGCTGCTGTTTGCAATACGCGGCGTGTTTAACTTTATCTCCAGTTACTGCCTGAGCTGGGCGGGCACGCATATTGTTAAAGACCTGCGCCAGCAACTGTTTCGCCAGATGATGCGGCTGCCGGTCAGCTTTCATGACAAACACTCCACCGGCGAACTGATCTCAAAAATTACCTATGACGCCGAACAAATCAAACAAGCCTCCAGTAAAGCCTTAGTGGTGCTTATCCACGAAGGTGCCTTTGTCTTTGGCCTGCTCATTGTGATGTTCAGCAAAAGCTGGCAGTTATCGGCGATTTTCCTGCTGATCGCCCCATTGATTGCAGTGATTGTGTCATTGGTTTCCAAACGCTTTCGCCTAATCAGCAACCGCATGCAAGGTGCGATGGGTGATGTGACCTCGAGCGCTGAACAGATGCTCAACGGCCACAAAGTGATTTTATCCTTTGGCGGTCAGGCAATTGAAGACCAGCGTTTTAGCGACATCAATAACCGCAACCGGCATTTAGATGTGAAGCTTGAATCGACACGCGCGATCAGCGTGTCACTGATCCAGACCATCGCTTCCTGTGCATTAGCCTTTGTGATTTATCTGGCCAGTTTCCCGGAAATGCTGGAAACGCTGACACCGGGTAAATTCACCGCCATTCTGACCTCGATGATGCTGCTGTTAAAACCACTGAAGCAACTGACAACAGTGAACAGTGATTTCCAAAAAGGCATGGCGGCCGCGGCAGCAGTGTTTAAAGTGCTGGATGAAAAACCAGAACAAGATACCGGCAGCACTGAGCTGAATCGCGTACAGGGCAATATTGACGTCAAAGGCCTGAATTTCCGTTATCCGGGTCATGACAAACAGGTGCTGCAGGATATCAATTTCAGCATCAAATCCGGTCAGACGGTTGCGCTGGTTGGTCGCTCCGGCAGTGGCAAAACCACGATTTCCAGTCTGTTACCGCGTTTTTATGAAGTCGAAGACGGCGAAATATTGATCGACGGCCACAATATCCGCGACTGCACATTGGCCAGCCTGCGTAAACAAATTGCCGTGGTGTCACAGCAAGTAGTGCTGTTTAACGACAGTATCGCCAACAACATCGCTTATGGTTTTGAAGGCGAATTAAGCCGGGCTCAGCTGGAGTTAGTGGCGGAAAAAGCCCATGTCCTCGAGTTTGCCAGTCAGTTGCCGCAGGGCCTGGATACCGAAATCGGCGAAAACGGTGTGACTTTATCCGGCGGGCAGCGCCAGCGGATCGCCATCGCCCGCGCGTTGTTGCGTCAATCACCGTTATTGGTGCTGGATGAAGCCACTTCGGCACTGGACACCGAGTCTGAGCGCAAAATTCAGGGCGCATTGGATGAGCTGCTGAAAAACCGCACCAATATTGTCATCGCGCATCGGTTATCAACGATTGAAAATGCCGATTTAATTCTGGTGATGGATCAAGGCCGTATCGTCGAGCGTGGCACGCACCAGAGTCTGTTGGCGCAGGACGGTTATTACGCCAGTCTGTACAAAATGCAATTTGGCGATCCGGCGTGAACGCACTGGAGCGCAGCTGGTATCAGAAATTTGGCTGGAGCTGGCTATTGTTGCCACTCAGCGCGCTGTTTGCCGGATTCAGTGCGTTACGGCGGCTGGCATTTCGTTGTGGCGTCAAAGCCTGTCAGCGCCTGGCGGTGCCTGTCATTGTGGTTGGCAATATCAGTGTGGGTGGTACCGGTAAAACGCCGGTGACACTGCGTTTATGTCAGATGTTACAAGCCGAAGGCTGGAAACCTGGCATCATCAGCCGTGGTTATGGGGTGAAGTTAACAGCGCCGCGTCTGGTACAACCTGATGACGCACCGGCAGAAAGTGGCGACGAGCCGGTGTTATTGGCGCAGCGGTCCGGTTGCCCGGTGGTGATTTTCCCCGACCGCGTCAAAGGCGGGCAGTTTCTGTTGGCCAATAGCAATTGCGACATCATTATTTGTGATGATGGTTTGCAGCATTATGCGCTCAAGCGCGATTTGGAAATCATCCTGATTGACGCCAGCCGTGGTCTTGGTAATGGCTTTTTGTTGCCCGCCGGTCCGTTAAGGGAAGGGCATTGGCGGTTGGCACAGGCCGATGTCGTGCTGAGCAATGGCGAGTTGACCGATCGGCAGCTGACGACATGCAGTCAGGGCAGTTTTATGCTGCGGGCGGCGGCGCCCGAGCCGCTGCTCAGCAATAGCCCAAAGCTTTCGCCGGATATGGCAGTAGAGCTGGTCAGCGGCATTGGCAATCCACAACGTTTTTTGCAGACCGTTCAGCAGTTGGGATATCGAATCGGCGGGACACATTGGTTTGCCGATCATCATCCTTTTACAGCCGACGACCTGACGCAGATCCCAACACCGCTGCTGATGACCGAAAAAGATGCGGTGAAGTGCCGATCTTTTGCTAAACCGGGTTGGTACTGTTTACCGGTGCAGGCAGTACTGCCGGCCGAAGTAGAAACATTTATCATCGAGCGTGTGAACACGCTGAAATAATCTGGCAGCCTAGGGCTGTCGCAGGGAGTTCTGATGGCATTTAATATTGCGTTACTGGACATCATCGCCTGTCCATTGTGTAAAGGCCGCTTAAAGCTGGACAAAGAACAGCAGCGGCTGATCTGTACCTTTGACCGGCTGTCATATCCGGTTAAACAAGACATTCCGGTGCTGCTGGCGACTGAATCGACTGAACTGAGTGCGGATGAGGCAGAACAATGGCGTTCGTAGTGGTGATCCCGGCGCGTTACGCCAGTAGTCGTTTGCCTGGCAAGCCGCTGGCAGATATCGCCGGTCAATCGATGATTGAACGGGTCTGGCGCCAGGCCCGTTTAAGCGGCGCCAGCCGTGTCGTGATCGCAACGGATGACGAGCGGGTTGAAGCTGCCGCACAAGCCTTTGGCGCTGAAGTCGTGATGACATCTGCCACACACAATTCCGGCACGGAACGGCTGGCCGAAGTGGTAAAGCATCTCGGACTGACCGCTGATCAGGTGGTAGTCAATGTGCAGGGCGACGAACCATTTATTCCGCCGGCAATTATCGCGCAGGTGGCGCAAAATCTGGCTGGCCAGCACAAAGCGCGGATGGCGACTTTAGCAGTGCCCCTGACGCATCAGGACGATGTTAATAATCCCAATGTGGTCAAAGTGGTCTGCGACCAGGCCGGTTATGCGCTGTATTTCAGCCGCGCGACGGTGCCATTTGACCGCGATGCGGCTTTTACTGCTGAATTTAGCCGGATCTATCGCCGTCACATCGGCATTTATGCTTACCGCGCCGGTTTTATCCGCGATTACGTCAGCTGGCCGGTATCCGAACTGGAACAAATCGAATGTTTAGAGCAGCTGCGGGTGTTGTGGCAGGGCGAAGCCATTCATGTCGATACCGCGCTGGAAGTGCCGGCACTGGGGGTTGATACCCCGGCAGACTTAGAAAAGGCGCGCGCCGTGGCGTTTGCGACCGGCGCATGACGGATCTGATGCCGACTGGTGCTGTTAATACTCAGGCGTCCTTTCGTTTGCTGTATCGCCATGCCGATTTTGTCGTAGTGGATAAAGCTGCCGGCGTCAGTTTTCATTCTGATGATGGTGCTGGCCTTGTTGTTGCCGTTGAAGCGGCGCTTGGGCAAAAACTCTATGCCGTGCACCGGTTGGATAAAGTGACCTCAGGTTTGCTGTTGCTGGCAACGTCTTCGCAGGCGGCAGCCCGTTTTACCGCTATGTTTAGCGCGCGTTTGATCAATAAGTTTTATCTGGCGTTGTCGCTTGGTAAACCGAAGCAAAAACAAGGCTGGGTCAAAGGCGATATGCAACCAGCGCGGCGTGGCGCCTATAAACTGACGAATACACAGCACAATCCGGCGTTGACCTATTTTCTGTCTGCCGGTTTTGATGGCCCGGCAACTGGACTGCCGGAAGGTGCAAGATTGTTTTTGCTCAAACCCTACAGCGGCAAAACCCATCAGTTGCGTGTGGCACTGAAATCGCAAAGTGCTGCTATTGCCGGCGATCTGCTGTATCAGGGCGCACCGGCCGATCGGGTTTATTTGCATGCCTATGCGCTGGCGTTTGACTGGCAGGGTGAGCTGCACCAGTTTGTCTGTCCACCTGCACAAGGTGACTGGTTTCTGGCGCCCAGTCTGCAACAAAAAATTACGGCGGACTGGGCGGCGCCATGGACTTTGGCATTTCCGCAGTTAACACAACAGTCACGCCCGCTACTGCAAAAGAATGAGGCGGCGCTTGTCGAAGAGCCTCCTGTTGACGAGATATACGATGTCTGATTATCAATTGAGATTTGCCGGTATTGGCCGGCTGTATGGTGCTGCGGCCCTGGACGCTTTTGCCGGCGCCCATGTCTGTGTCGTCGGTATTGGTGGTGTCGGCAGTTGGGTGGCAGAAGCGCTGGCGCGTTCCGGCATTGGCACGCTGACACTGATTGATTTAGACGATGTCTGTATCAGTAACACCAACCGGCAAATTCATGCACTGAAAAGCACGGTCGGGCAGGACAAAGTCGCGGTGATGGCCGCGCGCATCCGCGATATTAATCCGGATTGTGTGGTGCATCAGGTTGAGGATTTTGTCGCCGCCGATAATTTGTTTCAGCTGATGCGGCCGGAATTTAGTTATGTGGTGGATTGTATTGATTCGATCAAAGCCAAAACCAGCCTGATTGCCCATTGCAAACGCAACAAAATCCCGCTGGTCACCATTGGCGGCGCGGGTGGACAGCTGGACCCGACGCAAGTACAACTGACCGATTTAAGCCAAACCATTAACGACCCGTTATTGGCCAAAGTGCGCAGTAATCTGCGCCGTGATCACAACTACAGCCGTACGCCGAAACGCCGTTTTGGCATTGATGCGGTTTACTCCACCGAGCAACTGCGTTATCCCAAACCGGATGGCTCGGTTTGCCAGGCGAAACAAGCGTCAGACGGCGCGATGCGGCTTGATTGCAGTGGTGGTTTTGGCGCCGTGACTGTCGTGACCGGCACTTTTGCTTTTGTTGCCGCCGGTCGGGTGCTGAAAAAACTCGCTGACCAGGCCATCAAAGCACAACAACAGCCAGAAATTCAGCCGCAAGCGGCTTCATAAAGCCTGTTGTATCCGTCTGATCACCGCAGCAACGCCGTTGCTGCGCGATGGTGACAGGCCTTGTGCCAGCCCAAGTTGCTGATAAAGTGCATGGAGATCAATAGCTTTTAGTTCTTCGGTTGGCAGGCCGTTTAACTGGCTGAGCAGGGCAGTGATCACGCCTTTGATAATGCGCGCTTCGCTGTCAAAGCCCCAATAATGCCGGCCATCCAGTTGCTGATGACACAGCCAGGCGGCGGATTCACAGCCGGCAACCAGTAATTCGTCACGTTTGAGTGCATCCGATAGCGGCGGCAGGGCTTTACCCAGTTGCATTAACAGCCGGTATTTTTGCTGCCAGTCGCGCTGCTGCGCCACTTCGGCAAAAATAGCATGTTGATCAGAAACAAATTCCACTTGCTGCTGCATTAAAATAACTCCACAGCTTGCGCCAGTGCAGCGATCGCCGCATCGACGTCGGCAATATTGTTGTAGGGCGCCAACGACAGCCGTACTGCGCCGGGTTGGTGCAAGGCTGTATAAAGCGGCATAGCGCAATGGGTGCCGGCGCGCACGGCGATTTTTTGCTGGTCCAGTAAAGTGGCCAGATCGGACGGATGTTCACCCGGCAGCACCAAGCTCAGAATGCCCGCATTGTCTGCAAGGCCGGATAACAAATGCAGGCCCGGGATCTGCGCGCAGCCCTGATACAAACGCTGCAGCAGTTGTTGCTTGTGTTGTTGCAGCAAGTTCTGGTCAAAGCGCTGCAAAAATTCTACTGCCGCGGCAAGGCCCAAAGCGCCGGCAATATTCGGCGTGCCGGCTTCTAACCGGTATGGCAAATCATTCAGCACAGTACCGCTGAAGCTGACCTGCTTAATCATCTCGCCGCCATACAACAATGGCCGTAACAGTTCCAGTGCCGCAGTTTTACCATACAACGCACCAATACCGGTGGGGCCATACAGTTTATGGCCGGAAAAGAGGTAAAAATCACAATCAATCGCCGCCAAATCAAGTGGTCCGGCGCTAATCCCCTGAGCGCCGTCAATGATAGTCAGGGCGCCGGCTGCTTTGGCGGCAGCGACCAGTTGCCGGATCGGCTGAATGTGACCCAGGCCATTGCTGACATGGCTCAGGCTGACGACTTTGGGCTTTTTTTCCAGCAATTGCGCAAAGGCATTGAGGTCAAGCCGGTGCTCGTCATTTAACGGCACCACGTCAATTTGTACACCCAAACGCTCGCAATGAAATTGCCAGGGTACGATATTGGCGTGATGTTCGAGCGCCGTCAGTAAGATCCGATCTCCAGGCTGCAGCACAGTACCCATCAGGCCAAATGCCAGTTGGTTCATGCCTGCGGTAGTACCGGCTGTCCAGATCAACTGACTGTCGGCGGCCGGATTTAAAAATTGATGAACTGTAGTGCGGGCCTGTTCAAAAGCGCTGGTGGCCTGATGCGCCAATCCGTGTGCAGCGCGATGTACATTGCTGTTTTCATGCTGATAAAACGCCAGTTCGCGGGCGATCACGGCCTGTGGTTTATGTGCGGTGGCGGCATTATCCAGGTAGACCCAGTCCGGATGTGCGGAAAAAAACGGGAATTGTGCGCGAAAATCAGCAGCTGTGAACATCCGAAGCACCTTATAGTTTGAGAAACGTCGCATTACCTGCACTGCGAGCGCGCGATTTTGCCGTGTTTTTAGTGGGCTATCAACCCAAGTGCTCCCAGATGAGGTCTGTGCAAATAAAAAAAGCGCCATCAGGCGCTTTTTTCACAGCTTTGAACTCAGCTACGCGTTGATTTAGTGGTGTAATCGCGCTTGGTATAACCGGTGTACAGCTGACGTGGACGGCCGATTTTGTGGCCTTTGTCGGACAGCATTTCGTCCCAGTGCGAGATCCAGCCAACAGTGCGTGACATGGCGAAAATCACCGTGAACATGCTGGTTGGAATACCAATGGCTTTCAGGATGATGCCTGAGTAGAAATCGACGTTCGGGTACAGTTTCTTCTCGATGAAGTACGGGTCTGACAGCGCGATACGCTCCAGTTCCATCGCCACGTCCAGCAGTGGATCCTTGATGTTCAGCTCTTTTAACACTTCATGGCAGGTATCGCGCATCACTTTGGCCCGTGGGTCGAAGTTTTTATAAACGCGGTGACCAAAACCCATCAGACGGAAGCTGTCATTTTTGTCTTTGGCACGGGCCACAAACTCAGGAATACGGGCAACTGAGCCGATTTCCTGCAGCATCACCAGACAAGCTTCGTTGGCGCCGCCGTGTGCCGGGCCCCACAGTGAGGCAATACCAGCTGCGATACAAGCATAAGGGTTTGCACCGGAAGAACCGGCCAGACGCACTGTTGACGTCGATGCGTTTTGCTCATGGTCTGCATGCAGCATGAAAATACGGTCCATCGCTTTGGCGACGATTGGGCTGACTTTGTATTCTTCTGCCGGCACAGAGAACATCATATGCAGGAAGTTTTCGGCATAACTCAGTTCGTTACGTGGATACACGAATGGCTGGCCGATAGTGTATTTGTAAGCCATGGCTGCAATAGTTGGCAGCTTGGCGATCAGGCGGTGCGCAGAGCGTTTACGTTGCTCCGGGTCGTTGACGTTTAAGTCTGAGTGGTAGAACGACGACATGGCACCAACGACACCACACAGCATCGCCATTGGGTGCGCGTCAACGCGGAAACCCTGGAAGAATGACGCCAGCTTCTCATGCACCATGGTGTGACGGGTGATGACGTGACGGAAGTGATTGTATTGTTCCGCTGAAGGCAGTTCGCCTTCGAGTAACAGATAACAGGTTTCGAGGTAATCAGATTCAACGGCCAACTGTTCAATCGGGTAACCGCGGTGCAGTAACACCCCATTGTCGCCATCGATATAAGTGATTTTTGATTCACAAGAGCCAGTCGACATAAAACCGGGGTCAAATGTGAAATAACCTTGTTGACCCAAAGCACGAACGTCGATCACATCGGTACCCGCAGTGCCGGCGTAGATAGGCAACTCAAACGGCGCCAGACCTTCGATGTGCACGACAGCTTTTTTATCGGCCATTGGATTTCTCCTGTGTTGTTATTGGTTTAAATCTGCTGCGAATTCTTATTCTACCCGTAATCAGGGCACCAAAGTCAATTTTAATGCGCTGGCGATTAATAAGTATTCGACTCTAGTCGTATTGTGTTCACTGTGCGAATGGTTACTGTAACGAACGCAGAAATTCTTTAGTAAAAATAAACATAAATTGTAATCCGGGGTTGTGAAATATATACTGTCGCGGGTTCGAAATCAGTTCACCGATTGATAGATAAATAAAGGGCTGAACCACTTTGTGCGAAGGCCTGTATATCCATTGGGTGTTGACTGTTTATGCAGCAACGATAATGACAACAAAGCCCGCAAAGGGCATTCATAGGCAAGAAACTGTGAAAAAGCAAAGACCTGTAAATCTCGATCTATCCACTATATCCATGCCTCCTACGGCAAAAGCCTCTATCCTGCATCGTGTCACCGGCGTTGCCATGTTCTTCGCTTTAGTGTTCGTGATCTGGGCCTGGGCGGCCTCGTTATCTTCACCTGAAGGGTTTGCCGCAGTGAAAGAAGTGATGACCTCATTCATCGCTAAATTCATCGCCTGGGGCACACTGACGGTGTTGTCCTACCACATCATTGGCGGTATCCGTCATCTGATTATGGATATGGGCCACTGGGAAGAATTAGAGTCTGGTAACGCCAGCGCCAAAGCGGCCATGGGCCTGTGGCTGGTTGTTGCAGTATTAGCTGGAGTCTGGTTATGGTTCTGAATCAAGCATCTTTAAAACGCGACGGTGTGCAGGATTATGTCTCTCTGCGCGCAACAGCGATTATCCTGACGTTATATACGTTTTTCATTCTTGGCTTTTTCCTCTGCACGCCTGAAGTGACTTACGATGTTTGGAAAGCATTGTTTTCCAATCTGTTAGTCAAAGCATTCACATTACTGGCGCTGGTTTGTATCGCAGTTCACACCAAAATAGGTCTGTGGCAGGTGCTGACTGACTATGTCAAATCTGCTGCACTGCGTGCTGTTCTGCAGTTTTTCCTGTACACGCTGGCATTTGGTTATGTGGCTGTTGGCCTGTTTGTTCTGTGGGGTGCTTAATTGAATATTCCAGTTCGCGAATTTGATGCCGTCGTGATCGGCGCAGGTGGTGCAGGTATGCGCGCTGCTCTGCAAATCACTGAATCAGGCCTGACTTGTGCCTTGTTATCAAAAGTATTCCCAACCCGTTCTCACACGGTGTCTGCGCAAGGCGGTATCACTGTTGCACTGGGTAACTCGCACCCGGACAACTGGGAATGGCACATGTTTGACACCGTCAAAGGTTCCGATTATATCGGTGACCAGGACGCTATCGAATACATGTGTAAAACCGGTCCTGAAGCCATTACTGAACTGGAAAACATGGGTTTACCTTTCTCTCGTTTTGAGAACGGTCGTGTTTATCAGCGTCCATTTGGTGGTCAGTCGAAAAATTTTGGTGGCGAACAAGCCGCCCGTACAGCAGCTGCAGCGGACCGTACCGGTCACGCTTTATTGCACTTGCTGTACCAGCAAAACGTTAAAAACAAAACACAGGTTTTCTCTGAGTGGTATGCGCTGGATCTGGTGAAAAACCAGGACGGTGCTGTGGTTGGTTGTACCGCCATTGAGATCGAAACCGGTGAAATTGTGTACTTCAAATCCCGCGCTGTAGTACTGGCGACCGGTGGTGCAGGCCGTATTTTCGCCTCAACCACTAACGCGCACATCAATACCGGTGACGGTGTTGGTATGGCGTTACGTGCCGGTGTACCACTGCAGGATATGGAAATGTGGCAGTTCCACCCAACAGGCATCGCAGGTGCCGGTACGCTGGTGACCGAAGGTTGCCGCGGTGAAGGTGGTTACTTATTAAATAAAGACGGTGAACGTTTCATGGAACGTTACGCGCCAAACGCCAAAGACCTTGCCGGTCGTGACGTGGTGGCCCGTTCGATGATGACTGAGATCCGTGAAGGCCGTGGCTGTGATGGTCCATGGGGCCCGCATATCAAACTGAAACTGGACCACTTAGGCGCCGAAGTTTTAGAAAGCCGTTTACCGGGCGTTTGTGAACTGTCGAAAACTTTTGCACACGTTGATCCGGTAAAAGAGCCAATTCCGGTGATCCCAACTTGTCACTATATGATGGGTGGTATCCCAACCAACGTGCATGGTCAGGTCATTCATCCGAAAGCCGATGGTTCTGAAGTGATCGTTCCAGGCTTGTTTGCCTGTGGCGAAATCGCTTGTGTGTCGGTACACGGTGCCAACCGCTTAGGTGGTAACTCACTGTTAGACTTAGTGGTATTTGGTCGTGCCACTGGTTTACACCTCGGCGAAGCATTAGCAGCGACGACAGAATACCGTGTGGCGTCTGACTCAGATCTGCAGGCAGCACTTGCCCGGACGCAGCGCTGGGAAGACAACGAAACCAGGCCAGGGTGAAGATCCGGTCCAAATCAAAAAAGACCTGCAACAATGCATGCAGCTGAACTTCTCGGTTTTCCGTGAAGGCGCTGCGATGGCTGAAGGTCTGGAACAGCTCAAAGTGATCCGTGAGCGGCTGAAATATGCCCGTCTGGATGACAAGAGCTCAGACTTCAATACCATGCGGATTGAATGTCTGGAACTGGACAACCTGATGGAAACTGCGTTCTCTACGGCTGTTGCGGCAAACTACCGCACAGAAAGCCGTGGTGCTCACGCCCGTTTCGACTTCCCGGACCGTGATGACGAAAACTGGTTATGCCACAGCGTCTACACGCCTGATACTGAATCAATGTTTAAGCGCAAAGTGAACATGGAACCGAAGTTCCGTGACGCTTTCCCGCCTAAAGCACGTACGTACTAAGAGGGCTGCAGAATGAAGAAGTTAGAATTCTCTGTCTATCGTTACAATCCTGATGTTGATCAGGCGCCGCGGATGCAGGATTACACGCTGGATAATCCGGAAGGCCGTGACATGATGGTGCTGGATGCGCTGCTGAAGTTAAAAGAGCAGGATCCAAGTCTGTCATTCCGTCGCAGCTGCCGTGAAGGCGTGTGCGGTTCTGATGGTCTGAACATGAACGGCAAAAACGGTTTGGCCTGTATCACACCACTGTCTGCCTTAGGCAAAGGCAAAGGCGGCAAAATTGTGGTCCGTCCATTACCCGGTTTACCGGTTGTACGTGACCTCGTGGTTGATATGTCGCAGTTCTATACCCAATATGAGAAGGTGAAACCTTACCTGATCAATGATGGTCTGCCGCCAGCAGGGGAATATCTGCAGTCGCCGGAACAGCGCGAGAAGCTGGACGGTCTGTACGAATGTATTCTGTGTGCCTGTTGTTCAACGTCTTGCCCATCATTCTGGTGGAATCCGGACAAGTTCATCGGCCCGGCTGGTCTGCTGCATGCATACCGTTTCCTGGCGGACAGCCGTGATACGGCAACTGAGCAACGTCTGAACGACCTGGACGATGCATTCAGCGTATTCCGCTGCCACGGTATCATGAACTGTGTCAACGTTTGTCCAAAAGGCCTGAATCCGACCAAAGCAATCGGTCAGATCAAGTCTATGCTGTTAAACCGGGCGCTGTAAGCGCCCGTCTGTTATCCGGCACTTTGGTTGATTTTTTCAGCAAAATAACGGAAAAGCAGAAAATATACGGACAGCCCGCTTGCGGGCTGTTTCTGTGCGTATAAAATACAGCCCGCTTTGGCGACTGGCTGTGCCCAGGAAAAAATAGTCATAAAGCCTGTAACCTGATTATTTTTTTGCTACTTTTTCCAGGTGCTTCGAGATAAGGGAACGTAAATGCACGAAGGTGTAATGAAGGCGTGGTTAGAGTCTTCTCATCTTGGCGGTGGCAACATGGCCTACGTAGATGAGCTCTATGAATCCTACTTAGCTGAACCGACCAGCGTTGGTGACGAATGGCGTGAGTTTTTCGCGAAGTTACCTAAAATCGACGGCGTTGATCTGGAATCCCGTCACTCTGAAATCCGTCAGCAGTTTGCTGAACTTGCCAAAAACAAACATCGCGAAGTCGTTGCCGTCCAAGGCAGCGGTGACAGCCGTCAGGTCAAAGTCCTGCAGCTGATCAACGCGTATCGTTTCCGCGGCCATCAGCATGCCAAACTTGACCCGCTCGAACTGTGGAAACGACCACGGGTTCGGGATCTCGAATTGTCCTATCATGATTTAAGCCAGGCAGATTTTGATACCGAGTTTAATGTTGGCTCTTTTGTTGCCGGCAGTGAACAAATGAAACTCGGTGATTTAGTGCAGGCGCTGGAAACCACTTACTGTGGTTCGGTCGGTGCTGAATATATGCACATCGTCTCGACTGACGAAAAACGCTGGATCCAGCAACGGCTGGAAAGCGTGCGTTCTACCCCGAATTATGACAAAGCCACCAAAGCACAAATCCTCAATGGTCTGGTTGCTGCTGATGGTCTGGAACGTTATTTATCCGCCAAATTCCCAGGCGCTAAACGTTTTGGTCTGGAAGGCGGTGATGCCATGGTGCCGATGCTGAAGGCGATGATCCATCGCGCCGGCGAGCAAGGCGCGAAAGATTGCGTCATTGGTATGGCGCACCGTGGTCGTCTGAATACTTTAGTTAACGTGCTGGGTAAAAACCCGGGTAAATTGTTTGACGAGTTCGCAGGCAAATATGAAGTCGTTGGTGCCGGTGACGTGAAATACCATATGGGTTTCTCGTCTGATTTCGTCACCAAAGGCGGCAATGTCCACCTGGCGCTGGCGTTTAACCCGTCGCACCTCGAAATCGTTAATCCGGTGGTAATGGGCTCAGTACGTGCTCGTTTGGATCGTCGTGGCTGTACCGATGGTTCTCAGGCACTGCCTATCACTATTCACGGTGACTCGGCCTTTGCCGGTCAGGGTGTGGTCGCGGAAACATTCAACATTTCTCAGACCCGCGCCTTTAAAGTCGGTGGCACCATCCGGCTGGTGATTAACAACCAGGTTGGTTTCACTACCTCAAACCCGGAAGATACCCGTTCTACTGAATACTGTACTGATATCGCCAAAATGGTGCAGGCGCCGATTTTCCACGTCAATGGTGATGATCCGGAAGCGGTGGTGTTTGTTGCCCAGTTGGCGGTGGATTACCGCAACACCTTTAAACGCGATGTGGTGATTGATCTGGTTTGTTACCGCCGCAATGGTCACAACGAAGCGGATGAGCCGAATGCCACGCAGCCGCTGATGTACCAGAAAATCAAAAAACACCCGACACCACGTGAGCTGTATGCTGACAAGCTGATCAAAGCCGGTCAGTTCAGTGCTGACGAAGTGCAGACGATGATTGACGGCTACCGCAACGCGCTGGATAAAGGCGAATGTGTGGTGGAAGAATGGCGCCAGATGACTGAAGTTGCCGTCGACTGGACCCCTTACATTGGCCATGAATGGACAAAATCGTACGACGCGTCGATGTCTGTTGCGGATTTAGTTGCCATGGGTGAGCAGGCGATCAAAGTGCCTGCAGATCACGTGCTGCAGCGTCAGGTGGGTAAAGTCTACGAAGACCGCGCGCTGATGCTCAAAGGTGAGAAGAAAATCGACTGGGGTTTTGCGGAGATCCTCGCGTACGCTTCGATTGTCGGCGGCGGTTCACGCATCCGCATCGTCGGTCAGGATTCTGGCCGCGGTACTTTCTTCCATCGTCATGCTGTGCTGCACAATCAAAACGATGCATCGGTGTACACACCGCTGGAAAATATGAGCCCGACGCAAGGCCCATTCCAGGTGTATGACTCTGCGTTATCAGAAGAAGCCGTACTGGCATTTGAATACGGTTACGCCACCACTGAGCCACGCGCCTTAGTGATTTGGGAAGGCCAGTTTGGTGACTTCGCCAACGGTGCGCAGGTGGTGATTGATCAGTTTTTAAGTTCTGGTGAGCAGAAGTGGGGCCGTCTCTGTGGTCTGACGCTGCTGTTGCCACACGGTTATGAAGGTCAGGGCCCGGAGCACTCTTCAGCCCGGCTGGAACGTTTCTTACAACTGTGTGCTGATCACAACATGCAAGTGGTGGTGCCAACGACGCCGGCGCAGGTATATGCGATGATCCGTCGGCAGATGGTGCGTCCGGTGCGTCGTCCGTTAATTGTTATGTCGCCGAAATCGTTGCTGCGTCATCCGCTGGCAACCTCGACGCTGGAAGAGCTGGCCTCAGGTCAGTTCCACAACGTGATCGGTGAAGTGGATGCGCTGAACCCGGCCGAAGTCAGCCGCGTGGTGTTCTGTAGCGGCAAAGTTTATTACGACCTGCTGGAAGAGCGCCGCAAACGCGATATCAAATCGATTGCCATCGTGCGGGTGGAACAGTTGTATCCGTTCCCGCAGGACGAAATGGCCGCAGTGCTGGCGCAGTACCAGCATGTGAAAGATTTTGTCTGGTGTCAGGAAGAACCACAGAATCAGGGCGCCTGGTATTGCAGCCAGCATAACTTCTGGGCTGCGATCCCGACTGGTGCCAAACTGACTTATGCCGGACGGGATGCTTCGTCATCACCGGCGGTCGGTTACCTGTCAGTGCATAACAAACAGCAGCAGGCTTTAGTCAACGCTGCGTTAACGCTGGCATAAAACATCACCCGCAGCTTCGGTTGCGGGTCAATTTTTCGGGTCAGTGCAGTTGTCTGCACTGACTTTGGTTTTCCAAGATAAGACAGACATAAACCAATCTGTAAAAAGGTGACAAAGTGGAAATTAAAGTCCCGGTACTCCCAGAATCCGTTGCAGATGCAACAATCGCCACCTGGCATGTAAAAACAGGTGAAGCCGTCAGCCGCGACCAGGTGCTGGTCGATATTGAAACTGACAAAGTGGTATTAGAAGTCGTGGCGCAAGCTGACGGCGTGATGGGCGAAATCGTCCATGCCGAAGGCGCTACAGTACTGGCTGAGCAAGTGATTGGTCAGATGAATGCGGGCGCGACTGCCGCTGCCGCACCTGCTGCTGCCGCGGCACCAGTAGCCGCACCGGCTGCTGATGCCGATGCTGATGACGTGTTAACGCCGTCAGTGCGTCGCCTGATTGCGGAAAAAGGCTTAGATGCTGCCAAAATCCAGGGTTCTGGTAAAAATGGCCGTGTGACCAAAGAAGACGTAGAAAAATTCCTGGCTGGCGCACCTGCTGCACCGGCTAAAGCTGCTGCAGCGCCTGTGGCTGCTGCACCAGTCGTTTCAGGTGACCGTTCACAAAAACGCGTGCCGATGACCCGTCTGCGTAAAACTATCGCCAACCGTTTGCTGGAAGCGAAAAACTCTACAGCGATGCTGACGACGTTCAACGAAGTGAACATGAAGCCAATCATGGACCTGCGTAAGCAATATGCTGACGTGTTTGAGAAGAAACATGGTATCCGTTTAGGCTTTATGTCGTTCTATGTCAAAGCCGTGACTGAAGCGCTGAAGCGTTTCCCGGAAGTGAACGCAGCGATTGATGGCGATGATATCGTTTATCACAACTATTTCGACGTCAGCATTGCGGTGTCTACACCACGTGGTCTGGTGACACCAGTGCTGCGTGATTGCGACAAAATGAACCTGGCTGAAATCGAAAAAGCGATCAAAGTATTGGCGCTCAAAGGCCGCGACGGCAAACTGTCAATGGATGACCTGACTGGCGGTAACTTCACCATCACCAACGGTGGTGTGTTTGGTTCACTGATGTCAACGCCAATCATCAACCCGCCACAATCAGCCATTCTGGGTATGCATAAGATCCAGGACCGCGTGATGGTTGTCGACGGCAAGATGGAAATTCTGCCAATGATGTATCTGGCACTGTCTTACGATCACCGCATCATCGACGGTAAAGAGTCAGTTGGTTTCCTGGTGACGATTAAAGAATTGTTAGAAGATCCAACGCGTATTCTGTTGGATATCTGATAGATACCCAAAATCATTGGTGATGTGGTTAGGCGGCAACTGAAAGAGTACCCAGGAACATAGTAGTCTATGTGACTGGGTCGAGCGAAGGCCGCCAACAACCCCACAGCGCCAAGGATGAAGGGAAGACGAAAACCGGAGGTAGCGGCCAGTAAGCCGCTAACTCTAAATCATCTGGGCAAGTCTTATACTTTGCTCAATGGGTCAGGCCGGTTGTCCCGGTCACAAACTAAAGAAAAACGGAAATAAGCCATGAATTTGCACGAGTATCAGGCAAAACAGCTGTTTCGCGAATACGGTTTACCTGTATCTGAAGGCTATGCGGAAGAAACTCCACAAGCCGCAGCAGAAGCAGCAGACCGCATTGGTGGTAACAAGTGGGTAGTGAAAGCTCAGGTTCACGCTGGTGGTCGCGGTAAAGCGGGCGGTGTGAAGTTAGTGACTTCTAAAGAAGAGATCCGTAACTTTGCGCAAAATTGGTTGGGCAAAAATCTGGTTACGTATCAAACTGACGAAAAAGGTCAGCCTGTCAGCAAGATCCTGGTTGAAACCTGTACAGATATTGAAAAAGAACTGTATTTAGGTGCCGTGGTAGATCGTTCAAGCCGTCGCATTATTTTCATGGCGTCGACTGAAGGTGGCGTTGACATCGAGAAAGTCGCTGAAGAAAGCCCGGAAAAAATCATCAAGATGGCGATCGATCCGCTGGTTGGCGCTCAGCCGTTCCAAGCGCGTGAAATCGCGTTCCAGCTGGGCTTAAATGCCACGCAAATCAAACAGTTCACTAACATCTACTTAGGCCTCGCCAAGATGTTTGTTGATCTGGACATTGCAATGATCGAAGTGAACCCACTGGTGATCACTTCTGCCGGCAACCTGCACTGCTTAGACGCCAAACTGGTCGCTGACAGCAATGCACTGTACCGTCAGCCAAAACTGCGCGCTTTCCATGACCCATCACAAGAAGACGAGCGTGAAGCCCGTGCTGCTCAGTGGGAACTGAACTATGTTGCTTTAGAAGGTAACATCGGTTGTATGGTTAACGGTGCCGGTTTAGCCATGGGTACTATGGACATCGTGAAATTAAGCGGTGGCCAGCCAGCAAACTTCCTGGACGTTGGCGGTGGTGCGACCAAAGAGCGCGTGACCGAAGCATTCAAAATCATCCTGTCTGACTCAGCTGTGAAAGCAGTATTCGTCAACATCTTCGGTGGTATCGTTCGTTGCGACATGATCGCTGAAGGTATCATCGGTGCGGTTGAAGAAGTTGGTGTAAGCGTACCAGTAGTGGTGCGTTTAGAAGGTAACAACGCTGAATTAGGCGCACAGAAACTGCAAAGTTCTGGCCTGAACATCATCGCTGCGAACTCATTATCTGAAGCTGCTAAAGCTGTAGTGAAAGCCGCGGAGGGCAAATAATGTCTATTATCATCAACAAAGACACTAAGGTCATCTGCCAGGGTTTCACCGGTAGCCAAGGGACTTTCCACTCAACTCAGGCGCTGGAATACGGCACTAAAATGGTTGGTGGTGTAAGCCCAGGTAAAGGCGGCACGACGCACATTGGTTTACCAGTGTTCAACACAGTGAAAGAAGCTGTTGCTGCCACTGGCGCCACTGCTACTGTGATTTACGTTCCGGCTCCATTCTGTAAAGACGCAATCATCGAAGCGGCTGATGCAGGTCTGGAACTGATCGTTTGTATCACTGAAGGTATCCCGACTATCGACATGCTGTTCGCCAAAGAATACGTTGATCGTAAAGGCGTTCGCATGATCGGCCCTAACTGCCCAGGCGTGATCACGCCAGGTGAATGCAAAATCGGTATCATGCCAGGCCATATCCACAAGCCAGGTAAAGTTGGTATCGTTTCGCGTTCAGGTACACTGACTTATGAAGCTGTGAAACAAACCACAGACGAAGGTTTTGGTCAGTCTACTTGTGTTGGTATCGGTGGCGACCCAATCCCAGGTTCTAACTTCATCGACATCCTGAAATTATTCCAGGAAGATCCACAGACTGAAGCGATCATCATGATCGGTGAAATCGGTGGTACTGCTGAAGAAGAAGCGGCTGCTTATATCAAAGCTAACGTGACTAAACCTGTTGTGTCTTACATCGCCGGTGTGACTGCACCAGCTGGTAAGCGCATGGGCCACGCTGGCGCCATCATCTCTGGTGGTAAAGGTACTGCTGATGACAAATTCCGTGCTCTGGAAGATGCTGGTGTTAAAACCGTGCGTTCTCTGGCAGACATCGGTAAAGCACTGCGTGAACTGACTGGCTGGTAATAGCTGGTTTAGTTTTTCAGTGTTGAAAAACCCGTCCTCGTGACGGGTTTTTGTTTTTAAAGAAAAGTGGTGTCGCAGCTGGGCGATTGACGCTCAACAAAGTAATTGATTATGCTGATGTTAAAAGAGGGACGTGGAGACGAAGCTATGGATATCTTCTGGATTGGGTTGTTGGGTTACACACTAATATGGTCATGGGTTTTATTGCCAGTCGATCGTAAGGTTTTAAGTCAACGCATCGCCTTTTTCTTGGGTTGGCAAATTGCGCCCTTGTTTGGTTTTTTGTTTAGTGATACCAGCCTGAGTTATCTGCTACAAGTGATGCTGGCGTCTGGCGTCGCCTATCTACTGGTGCGCTTAACGCTCAATACGCAATGTTTTGTTCATTGGCGTCATCAGTACTATTCAGTACAGCAGGACTAAAATCTCCGCACTTAACCTGTATTTTGGTTATTGGTCTCAGTCTGACTATATTTCTTTGGCGTTCCCGCAGTTTAATCAGGACCAGCTGTTTTTCTTTATCTAACCAAGAGTCTTCACATGAAAAATAAAGTGTTTTTGCTGTCAGCTCTGTTGCTGAGCATGCCGCTGTTACCGGTACAGGCAGCAGATGCTGCACCAGAGAGCCATAACCGCCAGATTGATATCGACAAAGTAGTAGTGACCAAACATCAGGCGGAAGTAAACAATGTCAGTTTCCCTTATACCGCCGAGACTGGCACGCAGCCGGTGTGGGACGAAGAGGGCAATCCAACGGCGACGTTGTTTTATACCTATTACGAACGCTCGGATATCAAAGACAGGTCGAAGCGGCCTTTATTAATTTCGTTTAATGGCGGGCCGGGTTCGGCGTCGGTCTGGATGCAAATTGCCTATACAGGTCCACGTGCGCTGAATGTCGACAGTGAAGGTTATCCACTGCAGCCTTACGGTACTAAAGACAATCCATATTCGGTACTGGATACCGCTGATATCGTGTTTGTGAACCCGGTGAATACTGCCTACTCGCGCGTATTACCGGGCAAAGACGGCAAAATGCCATCACGCGACGCCCAGCAAAAGATGTTTTTTGGCGTCAATGAAGACGTGAACTACTTGTCCTCGTGGATTGAAACCTTTGTCAGCCGGCATCAACGCTGGCCGTCGCCGAAGTATCTGATCGGTGAAAGCTATGGCACGACACGCGTCTCCGGTTTGGCGCTCGCGCTGCAAAACAAAGAATGGATGTATTTAAATGGCGTGATCCTGGTGTCACCGACTGAGCTTGGCATTAAACGTGATGGCCCCGGTTGATGTAGCGAACCGTTTGCCGTATTACACCGCCACGGCCTGGTACCACAAAAAGTTGCCAGCGGAGCTGCAGCAACTGGACCTGATGGACGTGCTCGCGCAATCTGAACAGTTTACGCTGAACACCTACTTACCACATCTGGCGAAAGGCTCTTATGTCGAAGTGGCCGACAGACAGCAGGTGGCAGAACAAGTGGCGAAGTTCTCCGGTTTGTCAGTGCAGGCGGTGCTAGCGAATAACCTGGATATTCCAACTGATTATTTCTGGAAAGAGTTGCTGCGTGACCGAGGCCAGACTGTGGGCCGACTCGATTCACGTTACCTCGGCATCGACCGTAAAGAAGCGGGGGCTGAGCCTGATTACAATGCCGAACTGACGTCCTGGTTACATTCATTTACGCCGGCGATCAATGATTACCTGCGCACTAGCCTCAATTACAAAACTGACGTCAAATACAACATGTTTGGCCCGGTGCACCCATGGAACCGCGAGGGCGATCAGACCGGTGAAAACCTGCGTCAGGCGATGGCACAAAACCCGTACCTGCATGTGATGGTCCAGTCGGGTTATTATGATGGTGCGACCAACTACTTTGATGCCAAGTACAGCATGTGGCAGCTGGATCCAAGCGGCAAAATGAAGTCACGCCTCGATTTTAAAGGCTATCGCAGTGGTCACATGATGTACCTGCGCTACGAAGATTTAAAATCATCTAACGATGACCTGCGCGCGTTTATCAAAGCATCTTTACCAAAAGAAGGGCAGGCGGCGAAGTACTGATCTCTCGTAGCGACTAGCCTCGAAACAACTAGCTTCGAAGCCAATAGTCTCGAAATAATAACCAAGGCGGCCAGGTGCCGCCTTAGTTTTTCTGGCATTGCGATATATCAGCGGCCTTCAGCCACAGTTGCCGGGGCAGTCATCGTGTCGTTAACAGCGCCGCGACCTAGCCAATAATGAAACCACAATAATGCGACGGCGGTGCAGGCCCAGCGATCAGCGCATACAGTCCCCACATCAGCAGCGGTTGTTGCAGCGTTTGGCCAAAATAACTATAGGACCAGCCCGACAATAAGCCGGCGAATAAGTTACCCAATGCCATCGCGACAAAATAATAACCCATGTACATCGCGGTCTGACGAGGCGGTGCTATGGCTGCGACATATTCCTGACTTTTCGGCGATGCGATCATTTCACCAACCGAAAATAACAACACACCGGCGATCACCAGCATGCCGCCCCCAGCATGGCTCCAGCGATACTCACGTGCGCCGACAGACCACACAGCAATAAACCCAGACTGAGCAGCATAGTACCGCCGACCAGCACCGGCAGTGCCGGCCAGCGCTGGATCAGCCTGGCTGATGGCGATCTGGCAAAGCACAATACTGAGAAAGCCCAGATTGACGATGTATTCCGGATTAATCTGCCGGTAAACCTGCGCCCACTGCTGGGCGAGCTGCATTGCATCGCGACTGGCTTGACTGAGCTGCTGTAAACCGGTGGCAAGGTCGGCCAGCGGCAACTGGATTTTATGATGGGCGAGCTGACGGGCGATGTCTGGCAGCTGCGTCGGATCTGCCAGATATTGCTGCGCCATCAAGGGTAAGGCGTTGGCGATCTGTGGTACATTCACCGCGGCCAGATAATCCAGCGTGCCCGGTGCTATCGTGCTTAAGCTTCGGACCAAATCGGCGGTGTCGACAAAGTCCCGCAGATAAAGCGGCAAGGTGATAAATAACTGCATATAGGCGGTAAAAAAGCCGGTCAGGATCAGCAAATACAACCACGAAAGGTCGATGGCCGAGCCGGATCGGCTGGCGATACCAGGGCTGCGGCTGTGACGTGGTAGCTGGTGTCATCTGGTATGTCAGCGAAGTCGCCCGAAAACGTTGCCAGGCACTCCACAGCAGGTTAAGCACCAGCCAGCTCAGGCCAGTCGCCAGCAACAGCGACGGGCTTAGCGGCAAGCGCGGGCTGAACATCAAGAGTAACAACAGCGGCAGCACCAACAGCGCAAGCCGGCCATTGCCGAGCACACTTTGCATATCGAGCAGCACCTGTTGCAGGCTGCGCTGATCTGTCGCAGCCCAGCGGTTTGGGCGCTGACGGGCTGGGGTTCGCGGTACCAGAGCAGGGCTGGAATAAAATTCAGCAGGATCCAGAACGACGACATCAGAAACACCAAATCCCAGCTGATGGCGCGTAAATAACCCGCGACCAGCGGGCCTAAAAAGCCCCCGATGTTGACCATGGTGTAAAACACGCCAAATGCCAGGCCGCGGTTACTGTCGTCACTACAACGGCCGACAGTGCCGACCACCACCGGTTTAAAACAAGCGGCGCCGACGGCAACCAGCAAAAACACCAAAAAAAACGGCCAGAAACTGTGGACTTGCCCGAGCAAAAAATAGCCTGGTGCCATCAGGCAAAACGACAATAAAAACATCCGGCGATAGCCATAACGATCGGCCAGCGCACCGGTCAGCACCGGCAACAAGTACAGCAGAAACGGGATCATGCCCTGCAAAAAACCGCGTTCCTGGTCGCTAAAACCCAGGCCACCCTGGCTGCGCGGGCTGGTCAGGTACAACGACGACAGACTGAAAAAACCGTACCAGGCCAGCCGTTCGAAAATCTCCATGCCGTTGGCAAGATAAAAAGCGCGGCCAAAGGGCTTGGCGGCACGGGCTCTGCTCGTGAGTCGAGCTCATGAAAACTCCGGTCATGAGATGCGCTGATATGGCGACTGTGATGGCTTAACTGAAATACGGCTGCTGCAATACCAGCGCGGCACAAAGCAAATCGGCCAGCGCGGTGCCGACCGACTTAAACAAAGTGATTTCATGCCGCGATGTTGGCGCGCGAAGTGGATTGGGCCGGCACAGTTCCGCCAGTTCAGCGCGAATATCACTGGCGGCAAACACGCCTTTCGGCTGATTGGGATCAACAGTTCGCCCGCTTCATTCAGCACATTGTTGCCGGTCATCGACATAAACTGACGCCCGTTGCAGCAAGGCACTGTCGCATTCCCGCTGTGCTGGGCTGTGATTGCCGAGCATATCGACATGGCAACCCGGGCGGATGTCGGCGCCAAACAGCAGTGGTGTCGCGCAGCCGGTGGCCGCGACAATAATGTCGGCTTCGCGGCAACCGGCTTTGATGTCGGTGCAGATTTCAATCTCAATGGCTGGAAAACGTTGCTGCACCTGTTGTTGCAGAAGCGCCACTTTTGCCGCTGAGCGGCCCCACAACAGCAACCGGCGCAGTGGCCGTTCCGACAAATGCGCCTGGATCAGCGGCAAGGCGAGGGCGCCGGTACCGAGCAATAGCAAGGTCGTGGCGTCGTGGCGCGCCAGATAACGGGCCGCCAGCGCCGACACCGCCGCCGTGCGCCAACAGGTCACGCGGCGTGCCTTCGACCCATCGCCAGCGGCGTGCCGTTATGGCGCCGGTACAATAAAATACTGGAATGTAACGCTCGGTAGATCTGACTGCGCATTGTGCCGGAAAATAACAAAAGGCTTTGACGCGCAATCAGGTCGTCGGTCCAGGCTGGCAACAGCGCAAAGGCGTCGCTGGCCTGTAGCCGACAGTGGACAAACCTGCCGTGCCGGCATCGAGAATTCACTGGCAAAACCATGTTGTAAAGCATTGATCAGCAATGGAAATTCCAGAACCTGATCGACTTGTTGTGCACTGATAAACTGCATCGGTGTTCGCACTCTATTATCTAGATCAGAGCGCTAATTCGAAGCGGCGTTGGTGCTTTGGTCAGCACAGAGTAACCACGCTCGGTCACCAGCACATCGTCTTCCAGCCGCACGCCGCCATAATTGGGCAGATACAAGCCCGGCTCTATCGTCACCACCATGCCGCTTTGCAGCGGCGTGTGGCAGTTCGGACTTAAAAAGGGTTGCTCGTGTAGCTGCAGACCGACGCCATGACCAAGGCCAGGCCCGGCGAAACGGCCAAATTCGGACTGTTGCAGCAGTTGATCGGAGATCTGAAACAGACTGCTGGCTGACACGCCGGCCTTGACCTTGGCCAGTACCGCCTGCTGGGCCTGTCGTACGGTCTCGAAAAGTGCCTGCTGCATCACGTCTGGTTTGCCAGCGACATAACTGCGGGTCATATCGGAGCGATAGCCATTCACCGCAGCGCCAAAATCCACCAGGACCAAATCGCCTTTGTGCAGACGTTTGTCGCCGGGTAAGGCATGGGGCAACGCCGAGCGCGCACCAAAACCGACGATGGTGGCGAACGACAACTCGTCGGCACCGAGTTTTTTCAGCTGGTATTCCAGTTCAGTGGCAAATTCATGCTCACGGATCCCCGGCTTTAATAAACCGAGTACCTGGGCCAATGCACTGTCGGCAATGGCCGCAGCCTGCTGAATTTGGCTGACTTCATACTCATCTTTAATCATCCGCATGCCGGCGAGGACCGGCGGGCAGGCGGAGGCCCGCAGCAGATGGCCATTGCCGGCCGATTGCAGATCCGCCAGCAGTTGTTGCCACAACTGTACCGTGATTTGGTCAGCTTCAAACCACAGGTTGTGGCAGTGCAGATCAGCCAGCAGCTGGCCGAGCAAAGCGCCGAGGCTTAACCGGTCGCGGTCGCGACATAACACCTGACATTGTGGTTGTGCCTGTACGGTTTCCTGGCGTGCCTGCGCTTCAAACCGATAGTCGGTGATGAGGTAACACTGGTCGTTGCTGATGAGGGCTGTCGCAGCTTCACCGGCGTAATTCAGTAAATAACGCAGGTGCTGTGGTGCAAAAATCAGTGCGGCGTCCTGACCTGCCTGTTGCATCGCCTGGCGAAACTGGCGCAAACGCCTTGCATATTGCGGTAACGCCGGCAGATCGGCGCGCATTGGGATCCCTGTATTCATCGGAAGATAAATCCTTGTGGAAATTGATCATGAAGGTCTAAGAAAAATTGATGGCGGCCGGTGACAAAGGCCTGGCCTCGCACCCGCGGGATCACCGCCCGGTGCGGCCCAAAGCTGCAGGATTGCAGCACGCATAGCTGAAACACCGAGCCGGTGATGCTTTCAACGCGTAGCAGTTGCCCCGGCTGCAGCTGGCCGCGCTGGTGCAAAATGGCCGCGAGGCCACTGACGCCGCTGCCGGTCGGGCTGCGGTCCAGTTCGCCGTCGGCAAACACACAGACGTTTCGCAGATCGGCCATTGTTGTGGCGGGTGTTGTGGCAGGTGTTGTGGCCGGGGGCGCGCCGGTTGGGGCGGCATGAGCGGGGCCGGTGAAGATCACGCCGTATAAAAAACTCAAATCAGCCGCAAACGGGTGGCTGATTTCAAGTTCGGTACTGATCTGCTGCTTAATTTGCTGTCCCGCGGCAATGATGGCGCGGTGATTGGTTGCCGCCAGCGACAGACCAATAGTGGCCGCTTCCACATACGCATAATAGGCGCCGCCATACGCCAGCTGATAAGACACAGCGCCGAGACCGGGCACATGGGTCACCCGCACTGGCCCGTCGACAAAAGACGGCACATTGTCAAACCAGCTGTCGCTGACCTGATAGCCGCTGCCAAGGGCGGTGACTTCGGCATAAAGCCGCACCTGACCACAGGGGGCGTCCACGCAAAAACTGCTGACAGGTAATGTCACCGCGACAGCGCCACTTTCCACCGCCACTTTTGCCAGCGCGATCATCGCGTGGCCGCACATGGTGCTGTAGCCCTCGTTATGGATAAAAATCACGCCAAAAGCGCTGTCAGGCCGCTGCGCCGGCGTGATGATGCAGCCGTACATATCGGCATGACCGCGCGGCTCAAACATCAGCAGCTGGCGCAGTGCGTCATGGTGCTGCAGACAATCCTGTCGCTGCGCCAGTACAGTGGTGCCGCGCAGCGGCGGAAAACCAGCCGTGACAATGCGCAGCGGCTCCCCGGCAGTGTGGCAATCCAGCGTCTGGATACACAAGGTAGACTGGGCCGGCGTCCATTGGCTTAGCTGGGACATGGCGTCGGCCGACTGCGGGGCCGCGCTAAAAACAGGTGGATTCAACATAAGGTCGTGACTTTCATCCAGGCGTTGCTTTTCAGTTATTGACTATTGTATACAATATATCCAATGACAAAGTAAAGCCACCCGGTGGATTTTCCACCGAAACAGGAGAATGTGATGCGGGGATCTTTTGTAGTTGAAACACAGCCACAGACACGACTTAACCGGCCGGCACCGAAGTGGGCAGTCAAATTGAAAGTGCTGAGATTAAAAACGCTGACGGTGCTGACTGGCGGCCTGGCACTCTGCACAGCGCCATTGTCGTTACCAGCGGACGCGAATGCAGCAGCTCTGGCGGGGGAGCCGGTTGTGTCGGAAGTGTTGCACCAGCAACATCATTGCAGCAGCAGCCTGATACTGAGGCACGCCCGTTTGCAGAGCGCGCAACTGACGCAGATTTGCACTGATCTGGCCGCGCTCGAGCAACGCTTTCATCAGTTGCTGCAGACCGGACACAAACCTGTTGCGCATGATGGCAACACAAGTCTGCGCGCCAACATCTTTGCCTCCAAAGCCGACTATCAACGTTTTGCCGGTCCGCATTTTTCGATGCCAACCGATAACGGTGGCATGTATCTGGAAGGCATCCCGGACCGGCCCGGCAACCAGGCCGAATTTGTCGCTTATCAGCGCGAAAACGGCGAGGTGTGGAACTTACAGCATGAGTTTATTCATTACCTCGATGGCCGCTTTAACCTTTATGGCGATTTTTGCGCCAACTTACACGACTCCCATGCCGCACCGGAAAATTGCCCGAAGCCCGCGCCACAAACGCCTTATTTGGTGTGGTGGACCGAGGGGCTGGCCGAATATATCGCCCATGGTGCAGACAACCCGGCAGCACTGGCGCTGGCCGCCACGCCACAATTCACCCTCAGTGCGCTGTTTAACACCGGCTATGAACAAAACGGCGGCAGCGAGCGTGTGTATCGCTGGGGTTATCTGGCCAGCCGTTACCTGATTGAACAACATCCCGCTAAAACCAGCCAGCTGCTGCAATTCTGGCGCGCCGGCGATTACCCGCGGTATCAGGCGTTGGTGAAAAGCTGGGGAACATCGCTGGACGCCGGTTTTAAGCAGTGGCTGGCCAGTGTTGCCCAGCAAAAAGTGGTGCAGACCAAAGTAGCACCGCTAAAACCCTGATTTTATTGCTGCCAGCCATGCCGCAGTGCGGCGCTATTTTTGTGACGAAAGTGCAAAAACTCCCCTTTACAGTTGGCGAAATTTTCATCTAGGATAGCGCCTGCCAGAAATGGTATACAATATATAATATCCATAAAAAGGATTGGACAGTGAAACACAGTCATCAAATTAAACATCAAATCAACACCTTACGTTTATCTTTGCTAGCCAGTGCGCTTTGCCTGGCGCTACATACCAGCCCGGCAATGGCACAAGACAATACTTCGGGCCTGCTGCGCGGCGTGGTCAGTTCCAGCAGTGGAGATCAGCTGGAACATGTCACCATCACAGTGAAACACCTGGAACAGGGCTTCAGCCGTTCTGCCCAGACCAACGCTAAAGGTGAATATGTGCTGCGTGCCTTGCCGGTTGGCCGCTATCAGGTGTTGGTCAGTCGTGACGGGCAGGCGCCGGTTGAATTACAGCAACTGAGTATCAGCCTGGGGCAAGCGCAGACATTCGCGCCGGTGTTGCCACAGGCTGGTGATATCGAGCGGATTGAAGTGAAAGGCGCACAGATGCGTCAAATAGACACCAGCGATTCAACTGCCGGTCTGACGCTGGATGCGGCTACGCTGGATCTGATGCCGGTTAATACTGGTTTCGAAAATATTGCGTTGTTAACGCCTGGTGTGGCGCGTAGTTCACAGTTTAAAGCCTCAAGCTTTGGCGGCGCTTCATCTGCAGAAAACGGCTATTTCTTAAACGGCATGAATATCAGTGCTTTGCGTACTGGTATTGGTTCTATTGATTTACCCTGGGAAGCGATTTCGCAGACGCAAGTCAAGACCGGCGGCATTTCGGCCGAGTACGATCGTTTTATCGGTGGGGTAGTGAACGCAGTGTCACAATCGGGGACAAACGAGTTTCGCTATGGCGCCGAATTACGTTATGACCCGGCAGCGCTGGCATCATCCCACGACACAGTCTACAACCCCAATGGCAGCATGGCGCTGAACTATGAGGCCAGTGAAAAACAGTTCCGCGAAGCCAGTGTCTGGCTCAGTGGGCCGCTGCTGGAAGACAAAGCATTTTTTTATGCGCTGTTTAATCCACGCCGGTATCAGGAAGACTATGCCAATTCGGCTGGCACCGCCTTTACCGAACATCAGAAAGACGATAACCGCTGGTTTGTTAATCTGGACTGGTATATCACCGAAGATCATTCACTGACACTGACCGCATTGGATAACAGCGCAGATCTGACTTATCAGAACTACAAATGGAACCAACAAAGCGGGGTCGGTGCTCACTCCGGCACGACGTTATCCACCAGCGGCGGCACTATGTATTCGGCGCGGTACCAAGGCTTTTTCACCGATGATTTCTCGGTGTCGGCAACGGTCGGTCGGGTCGAAGACAGCAGTGATACGGTGCCGACCAACGACCTGCCAGGCGTGTGGGACTATGTCAATTTGAACGGTGAGCAAATCGGCGACTGGACCACCAGTAATCTGACCGGCGAGTCGTATCAGCGTGATCAGTTCCGGTTAGACTTTACCTGGCAGCTGGCAGATCACACGCTGCAGTTTGGTTATGACAGTGAAAACCTCAGTGTGGATTATCTGGAATATCAGAATGGTGTCGGTGACGCGCGCGGCTGGTGGGAATACCGCACTTATACTGCTATTTCGCGCATCAATCTGCCGGCAGGCACTTATATCCGTAAACGCCAGCGCGATACCGGTGGTGCCACTGAAGTGAATTCGGCGGCATTTTATCTGCAGGACAGCTGGCAAATGACCGACGCACTGGTGCTGAATGCCGGCATCCGCCACAGTAATTTTGAAAACACCGCCACCACCGGTCAGACCTACGCCAAACTGGAAAGCCAAATCGCGCCGCGCCTGCAGCTGATTTGGGACCGCAATGGCGACGGCAGTCAGAAAGTGTTTGCCACCGCCGGTCGCTATTTCCAGCCGATCGCCGCCAACATGAATATCAAACAGGCCAGCGGTCAGAAAGATCTGCATTTTTATTACAAACCAGGCCAGCTTGCCGCCAATGGCAGCCCGTTGTTAAAAGCGGACGGTTCGCCGGATATTGGCGCGCTGGTCGCCACCAATACCGTGCAAAGTGGTGCTGTTGATGTCGAGCGGATCGCCGCCCAGGATCTGGGTCCGATGTATTCCGATGAATGGACATTGGGCATCGAACAGCAGCTGGGTGAGCGTTACAAAGGCGGTGCGCGCTTGGTATATCGCGACCTGAAACAGTCGATTGAAGATTCAGACTTAGGCCCGGTTGTGGCGCAGTGGCTGAAGCAAAATAAAGTGCAGAATAAATCGAATGAAAGTTATTTCTACACACTAATCAATCCGGGTCAGGACGTGACCTTTCTGTATGACTTTGATCAGGATGGCAAAAAAGAGCGGGTTGAATTAAGCGCGGCCGATCTGCAATTACCGGATCCGAAACGGCGTTACCTGGCGGCTGAGTTTACCCTCGAAGGCAAGCCGCTGGAAGATTTACAGGTGTTTGCTTCGTACGTCTGGTCGCACAGCTGGGGCATGACCGAAGGTCTGGTGCGCACCGACAACGGTCAGGCCGATCCGGGCTGGACCACGTCTTATGACTATGCCGATCTGATGGACCACGGTTATGGCAATTTACCGAATGATCACCGCCATGCGCTGAAATTCAGCGGGATTTATCAGCTCAGTGACGACTGGAGTCTGGGTTTAGTCGCCCGTGCCACTTCAGGCGCGCCGAAAAACCGCTTCAGTATCCACCCGGCCGGCGTGGACACTTGTAAAGCACCGTCGTTGTGGGCCGACTGGTGTGCCAGCCAATGGTACGATCAGGCGTCTTTTTATAACTGGGACGGCACGCCGGCGCCACGTGGCAGCGCGGGTCGCCTCGATTGGCTGTATGAAATGGATTTGTCGCTGACCTATCAGACCACCGTCGCAGGCGGAGATTTAACGGTAAAAGGCACAGCCTACAACCTGCTCAACCTGGACACATCAACGCGGGTCAATGAAATCGCACAAATCACCAAAACCGATGGTAGTTTTGCTGCGAACCCGGACTGGGACGTTGCGCAGGGTCTGCAGGCATCGCGGGTAGTCTCGCTGGTGGTGCGCTACCAGTTCTGATGTGAGTGTTAAGTTCGGCCAGAAAAACCGGCCTGTTTGTCAGGCTGGTTTTTGTTTTTATTATGTGTCCAATGTTGCATAATGGGGCGTTTTTTGGTGCTGTTCATTTCATCTACCCTCTGCGGACTTACGGACCTTTCATGAAATTTATACTACTTTGTCACTTGTTATGTTTGTTTACTTTTGCGGCTGTTGCCAAGGAGCCTGCAGTCACACAGTCTGCTGTTTTGTTACCCGCGGAGGCATTTGCCAGTATTCCCAGCATTGACCACATCACACTATCGCCTGATGGAACCTTGTTATCGATGGTGCAACGATTTAACACCGACAAAGAGCAGCTGGTTTTGGTGAAACTATATAATCTGGCGGACGGTAAATCGCGTTTTTTGGTCAAAGCGGATAGTCGTGATTTAAACATTTTGTCATTAAGCTGGCCGAACAACGATCAATTGCTGATGCGCGGCGCCTATGCATCGAGCCGTCATGGCACGCCCGTGGTTGAAACCCGGTTGCTGAAAATAGATATTCATTCCGGCAAATCAGAAAACGTCATTCCCAGGCAATTCTTGGGTAAATTAGTTCGGGTACCACAATTTCAGTCCAATATCGTCGATGACTTACCAGACGATCCCAAGCATATTTTACTGGCTGTTGATGGCTTGACCGATAAACTGTCGACGGCCGTGGTGAAAATCAATCTCGATGGTGAATTAACCCAGCTGTTGGTTACGGGGCGGGAAAATCTGATTGATTGGGTGGCGGATCGACAGCATCAGCCGCGGATTGCGATATTCCATGAACGCACCAGCTATCAAATTAAAGAGCGTGATGCCGCGACCAACGACTATCGGCTTTTGTGGGAATTTGAAGCTTTGTCGGCTGATGAGATTTGGCCGATTGGTTTTGGCAAAGCCTCAAACCAGCTTTATGTGTCGGCTTATCATCAGGGACGGCGTGCTATTTTTCTGGTGGACCTGAACGATCCAAAGTTAAAACTCGAATTGGTGATGTCAGATGAAAATTATGATGTCCCGGCCAGTATGCAATATTCGGCGGCAAAGCAAAAAGTAGTTAGCCTTGGTGGTCGTTACATTGACGAAGAATACCAGAAACTGCAGCGATCATTAGATACGGCATTGCCCGACTATAACAACGAAATTATCAGTTCCAGCCAGGATGAGAATCGTATTCTGCTGTTATCGTCCAGTGACTCGAACCCTGGGCAGTATTTGCTGTGGGATCGCAAAGAGAAAAGCATGTCGCCATTACTGGAGCGGTACAGCCAACTGCCACCGGATTTAATGGCGGAAAAAACCAAAGTGACTTATCAGGCGCGGGACGGATTGGCGATTGAAGGCTGGCTGACATTGCCGCAGGCAAGTACAGGTAAAAATCTGCCAACGATTGTTTTTCCGCATGGTGGACCGATCAGCTTCGACGATGGTGGATTTGACTATTGGACGCAGTTTTTTGCTAATCGGGGTTATGCGGTGCTGCAAATGAATTTCCGCGGCTCTTCTGGTTATGGCTTTGATTTTATGCAGGCAGGACTAAAAAATTGGGGTCTGCAAATGCAGGATGATGTCGAAGATGGCACCCGCTGGTTAATCGGGCAAGGGGTTAGTGATCCCAAGCGCATTTGTCTTGTCGGCGCCAGTTATGGTGGTTATGCCGCTTTAATGGGTGCGATCAAAACACCTGAGTTGTATCGCTGTGTTGCAAGTTTTGCCCCGGTGACCGATTTGCAGCAACTGGTCAGAGATAGTAAGTCGTTTACCAATTACAAGGTGGTACAAAAGCAACTTGGTGACGACGACGTAGATCTGGAATTACGCTCTCCAGTCAATTTTGTGTCGGATATTCAAGTGCCGGTGTTGTTAGTTCATGGCACAAAAGATCGAACGGTGCGAGTGAAGCACAGCCGGCAAATGGCCGAGTTGCTGAAAAAATCCGGTAAAGACGTCGAATATCTGGAATTAGAACAGGGCGATCATTATCTCAGTACCAATCAACACCGGTTACAGACCTTTCAGGCGCTGGATCAGTTTTTACAGCGCCATCTGGCTCCATCCAGGCAATGAACACTGGGCCAGTTCAATTACTGAACAGGTTCTGGATCACGGTTTGAGTGACGCAAAATCTAACGCTGGCATTGGAGTGCAGATCTATACTGTGCTCTGGTCAGCGCCGATCTTGCTGTTATAATGCCAGCCATTGACGATATGTCTTTTTCTACAAGGATCTGATTTTTATGGCGGACATCGAGACTCGCCCCACCAATTTTATCCGGCAGATTATTGATGCCGATTTAGCTTCCGGTAAGCACAACTCAGTACAAACCCGTTTCCCGCCGGAACCCAATGGTTATCTGCATATTGGCCACGCCAAGTCTATTTGCCTGAACTTTGGTATTGCCCAAGATTATCAGGGCGCTTGTAACCTGCGGTTTGATGACACCAATCCGGAAAAAGAAAACATCGATTTCGTTAATTCCATTCAACGCGACGTGCAGTGGCTGGGTTTCCAGTGGACTGGCAATGTGCGTTATTCCTCTGATTATTTCGACGCGCTCTATGGTTATGCCGTTGAACTGATCAACAAAGGCCTGGCCTATGTCTGTTTCTTAAATGCTGAAGAAATGCGTGAATATCGCGGCAGTCTGACCCAGCCTGGCAAACCAAGCCCTACGCGGGATACCACGCCGGCAGAAAACCTGGCGTTGTTTGAAAAAATGCGTGCCGGCGGTTTTAAAGAAGGTGAGTGTTCACTGCGCGCCAAAATCGACATGTCGTCGTCGTTTATTTGTATGCGTGACCCGGTGATCTACCGGGTGAAGTTCGCCCATCACCATCAGACCGGTGACAAATGGTGCATCTACCCGATGTACGATTTTACCCACTGTATTTCTGATGCGCTCGAAGGCATCACGCATTCCCTTTGTACATTGGAATTCCAGGACAACCGCCGGTTGTACGATTGGATCCTCGACAACATCACCATTCCTTGCCACCCGCAGCAAATCGAGTTTTCGCGGCTGAACCTGGAATATCAGGTGATGAGTAAACGCAAATTGCACCAGCTGGTTGAAGGCAAGCATGTGTCTGGCTGGGATGACCCACGGATGCCAACCATTGCCGGCTTGCGCCGTCGTGGTTACACACCGGCGTCGTTGCGTGAGTTTGCCAAACGCATCGGTATCACCAAACAAGACAACGTGATTGAAATGAGCGCGCTGGAAGCCTGTATCCGCGAAGATCTGGATGCGCATGCGCCGCGTGCCATGGCGGTGCTGGACCCAATCAAAGTTACTATCAGCAACTTTATTGCAGCGGACGTCGAATGGCTGGATGTAGCGAATCATCCAAAAGATGAAACGATGGGCAGCCGCAAAGTGCCATTTGGCAAAGTACTGTATATCGACCGGGCCGATTTCCGCGAAGAAGCCAACAAGCATTACAAACGGATGGTGACCGGTGGAGAAGTGCGGCTGCGCGGTGCTTATGTGATCCGGGCGGATGAAGTGATCAAAGACGGCGACGGCAATATTCTCGAGCTGGTTTGTAGCTACGACCCGGAAACGCTGGGGAAAAACCCGGCAGATGGTCGTAAAGTACGTGGCGTGATCCACTGGGTTGAAGCATCACAAGCCAAAACGGCAGAATTCCGTGTCTATGACCGCTTATTCAGCGTCGCCAACCCGGCAGCGGAAGACGACTTTGTTCAGGTTATTCATCCGGCATCGTTAACGGTGAAACAGGGTTATGTCGAACCAAGCTTGGCCAGTGCCAAGGCGGAGCAGGCTTATCAGTTTGAACGCGAAGGGTATTATTGCCTGGATAATCGCGATGCCAGCGCGGACCATCTGGTGTTTAACCGCACTGTTGGCTTGCGGGACAGCTTTGCCGCTGAAGCGTAATTAGAAAAACCAGCCTGCGGGCTGGTTTTTTATTCGCTGCCATCCATGGCGCTCACCCGCTGGGCCAACGCGTGGCGTTGTTAAAAACTGCTCCTGCAGTTTTTTATTCGCTGCCATCCATGGCGCTCATCCATCGAGCCAACGCCAGCACGACAAGGAGGTCAATGCAAATGTCACGGATGAACGTCTGTCTACAGGGGTTTTGCTACTGGATTTGCAGCGTGTTGCCGGCTTTTGCGGCTACGCCTCATGATCAGGTGCGTTATCCGCCACCACAGCATCAGCAGGATCGGCGTTCCGATTATGCCATCAGTTTGCTGACCGAAGCATTGCGTCGCAGTGCGCCTCAGTTAAAAGTGGTGCCGGCCCGGCATTTGTTTTCCCGCAGTCGTGCGCTGGAGGAATTAACGCCTGGCGGTGCGGTTGATGTGGTCTGGACTTTAACGTCGGTTGAGCGTGAGCAAAAATATCTGCCGGTGCGGATGCCGATTTATTTTGGTTATGGCGGTTACCGGCTGCTTTTGATCCATCAGCAACAGCAGGCCCGGTTTGCGGCAGTGCGCACAGGTGCGCAGTGGCGTGAATTACAGTTTGCCCAGGTCCATGATTGGATCGATACCAAGTTGCTGCGTCAACACGGCTGGCAAGTGCAGGGGGTGTCGCAGTATGCCAATTTGTTTCCGTTATTACTGAAGCAACGTGTTGATGCCGTGCCACGCGGTGTACTGGAGATTAGTGACGAAGCGGCGCAATGGCAATCACAGGGCCTGATGATTGAACCGCATTGGTTAATCAAATATCCGTCCGCCGAGTACTTTTTTGTCAGCCAGCAAAATCCGCTGTTAGCGGCAGCGCTAGAGCAGGGGCTCCGGCAAATGCAGCAGGATGGCAGTTTGCAGCGTTTGTTTGACCAGCATTTCGCCACGAAGTTAAAAGCGTTAGGGCTTGACCAACGCCGGGTTTTAAAGATACAAAATCCATATCTGCCAACCCGTCCTGCTATCACCGCAACCAGCCTTACTGCCGGACATAACTGATTGTTGTACTTGCCAAACCCACATTGATCCGGAGTATTGATGGACGTATTTTTTGCGGTATTCTTTTTTGCCTTATCGAGCACCATCACGCCGGGTCCGAACAATATTATGATGATGTCGTCTGGTGTGAACTATGGCGTCCGCGCCAGCCTGGCCCATCTGTGTGGTATCTGTTTGGGCTTTCCGGCGATGGTACTGCTGGTAGGTCTCGGTTTTGGTCTGATCTTTACTGCCTTGCCGTGGTTACATACGCTGATCAAAGTCGTTGGGGTGGTATATCTGTTGTGGCTGGCGTGGAAAATTGCGGGCAGTGGCGCCGGTCAAATCAACACGGTGCAAGATAAACCACTGAATTTTTGGCAGGCAGCCGCTTTTCAATGGGTGAATGCGAAAGCCTGGGTGATGGCATCCGGCGCTATTGCGGCCTTCACCACAGTTGGCGGTGCCGTTTTACCGGAAGTGCTACAGATCACTGCGGCGTTTTTACTGGTTAGTTTTCCTTGTGTCGGCGCCTGGCTGACGTTTGGTGCTCTGTTACGCCGGGTGCTGAATCAGCCGCGTTATCGGCAGTGGTTCAACTACAGTATGGCGCTGTTGCTGTTGTTGTCTGTGCTGCCGGTAGTATTTGATTTATGGCATCAAGCTGTTGCCCGCTGACGGGTTATCAATCGACCTGTTGCGCCAGCTTCAGCAGCTGAGAGCCAAGTTTGAGCTGGTGCAATTGCGTACGCTGTAAATTGACCTGAAAACTGATGCCGTCCGGCGAGGTCAACAACTGGATCATCCCCAGCTGCCGGTAAGCTTCGGCATTGTCGGTGACAACCAGCAGCTGCCGACCAGCCAGCAATGGCTGCCACTGTTGTAGTGCAGCGCGTTCGGTCAGACCGATCATCACCACATCACACTGGCCCAGCGCGGGTTCATCTTCGATGGCTTTGGCTGCTACCGGAACTGGCAGCGCCTGTAATGCCTGCAGCAGCTGCGGATACTGCACAATACAAAAACGCATTGGACTGCGCGGTGGCGGCGGCCACTGAGTGTATTGGGCAAAGCGGTATAAAAACGTCGCTTTGAGACTAAATTCATCAGCGGCAAAGCCAGTCGCCTGTACCGACGGGACAGATGTCAGTAACAGACAGGTGCATAACCACAAGGCGCGGAACTTCACCATAGTTGCCACCGCCAGGTCACCGACAAGATCCGGCCAGGTTGCAGCGCTGGTGGATTGTGTTGGATCGGTCGGTCAAATATCATCCGATCGCCGGCATTCTGCAGCTGGATAGTCAGCAGATGCTGGGCGCTCAGCTGCCAGGTCAAACCCAAATCCACCATAACATAAGCTGCCAATGGACTGTCGCCAACCCAACGTTGACTCATACCCAGCGCCGTGGCGCTGAATTGTGCATGTAACCAGCTTATTGGCTGCTGATATTGCAGTTTGACCAGATGTTGCGGCGAGTTTTGTAAGCGCTGCCCCGCATCATCCTGACCGCGCTGCCACGACCAGGCCGCACTGAGCATGGCACCGCTCTGCAGCCGCCAGTCCAGTGTCAGCTCGGTGCCATAATTGTGCACCTGTGCGCGGTTAGTAAAGACGGCTTCGGCCGGATCCTGCGCAATCAGATCATGGATGTCGGCATAGTACCAGCTCAGGCGATAACTGAATTGACGGGACAGCTGCTGCTCAAAGGTCAGTTCGGTTGAGGTCACAGTTTCCACGTCAGGCGTCGGCGCAAAAAAACTGTAATTCGTGGCAAATTCATACAAATTTGCCGCCCGGTAGGCGCTGCCATACAGCAGTTTCATCGTCCGGTCATCATTGATTTGCCAGATCCAGCCAACACGGGGGCTCCAGCGGACCGGACTGACACGGGAGTCATCGTAGCGCACACCCAGTAAAACACTGTGTTGGGGCAATAGTTGCCATTGATCCTGCACAAACATCGATTTGCGCTGATTATGGCCATAATAACCCTCATATAACTCGTTGTTGGCGGCCAGCGACACTTCAATTTGCTGGCGCACATCATCCTGGTACTCCAGACCAAATAACAGATCATGTGCGGTCAGTCCCTGATATTGCAGCAACAAATCACCACTGAACCAACGCCCCAGCTGGTCGCTGTGCAACATGGTCTGAGCGAAGTCCGGGTGGTAGATCGGGATGTCGCGTTGATAGCGGCTGCCGCTTTGATTCAGATGCCCGCTGAGCGTCAGATCGTCGGCAAGCGTTTGTTGGTGTGCCAAAGACACTAAAAAGTTATCATTGTGATCTTCAACTGCAAGTGTTTGCCAGCCGGCAGGGGTTTGCAGTGAAGTGGGACTGTGCCGCGTCTGGCCAGACCATAAGGCCTGCAGCCGCAGGCCCTGTTGTTTGACGCCAAAGCGCAAACGGCTCAGATGCTCATGATTTTCTGCCAGATAGGCTGCTGCTTCGCCGGGAGGCGGTGCAAATGGCAGTGGCAGCTCAGGATGTTGCTGATGGCTGGCGCTGAACCACCATTCTGTGCCCTGTTCCAACCGACTGGCGGTATTAAAAAAGTAGCGGTTACTGCCATTGTCCTGCAACGTCAGCCGCAGGGCGCCACCCCGCAATTGTTGTGCTGTTTTGGTCAGAATATTCACCACACCAAAAAAAGCATTGTTGCCGTACACAGCCGAACCAGGCCCCGCAGCAAACTCAACCCGGTCAATATTTTCGACGTCAATGATGGCGTCGCTGCCAAGAAGTCCAGCATCGTAGACATTTTCATTGATCCGCACGCCATCGAGCATAAACAGCAGACGCGAATTAAAATCTCCGGGTTGGCCTAAACCGCGCACACCGACATATAAAAAAGCGCTATCGCTACTGATATAAATGCCGGGCAGGCTCTGTAAAATCTGTGCCAGCGTGTGCCACTGAAACAGTTCGATATCAGCTGCGGTCACAACATAGGTGACGTTGACACTCTGGCTACTCGATTGCGCATAACGGGCGGCAGTGCTGACTTCGATTTGCCGCGGCACATCACTCAGTGGCGTGCTGAGCAGTTGTTCCAGACTCGGCGCAGCCGGTGGCTTGGTTGGTGAAGAAGTTTGCACCGCGGTTTGACCGGCCGTTTCTGCTTCGGTCGTTTGTGCTATTACAGGCCAGCCCAACAGCAGCAAGGCTATCACAGAGAACCGGCTAACTTTCATCGTCGCAGAACCTCCGGCAGGTGTTTTTACCGGCCCGTTTGGCCTGATACATTGCCTGATCGGCTTGCTGTAGCAACAGCACGGCTTCGCTGCTGTCTTGCGGGCAAAATGCCAGTCCGACGGTAGCGCCCACTGGCATTAATGAATTTTTCAACCACATCGGCTCCCGTACGCTGTGGATTAACCGAGTCGCCAGCTGCATCGCCCATTCCGGTTGTGCAATATCCGTTAACAGCACTGCAAATTCATCACCGCCAAGGCGAAATAGCATGTCAGTCTGCCGCAGCTGGGATTGCATGCGTTTGGCGACTATTTGCAACACTTCGTCGCCGGCATCATGGCCCCAGCGGTCATTGACGGTTTTGAAGTTATCCAGATCGATAAATAACAACGCCAGGGTTTGTTGCTGAGTGATAGCACAGGCGACCGCACGCGGTAATTCGGTCTCAAAATATAAGCGGTTGGCAAGGCCGGTCAGGTGATCAGAATGTGCCAGTTTGTCCAATTGCATCCGCGCCTGTTGGTGCTGGTGTAATTGTTGTTGCAGATCCTGTTGCCAAATCTCAATGCGTTTGAACAATTCATTCAGCCGTTCAGTCAGGCGGCCGACTTCGTCACGCCGGCGCACTGTGCCTCTGATGCTGTAATCCTGTTGGCGGGCGGCATAATCAGCCAGTTCTGCCAGTTCAATCACCGGCGCCAGAGCTTTGCGCTGGACCAGCCGCAGCACCCGGCTGGCGGCGAATAACGCCAGAACAACAATCAGCATAAACAGCAATAGCAGAGATAATAATGCCTGTTGCAGGCCGGCCAGACTTTCGGTCACCACCACACTGCCCACGGTTTCGGCTTTAAAGCGGATCGGGCGGCGCACCTGCAATTGCAGCCAGTCCAGCTGTTGATAGCTGTCTGTCTGCTGCCACAACCGACTGACTTTGTCCGGTTGGCTGGCAAATACTTGCATATCACGCTGATAAACCACCAGATCCATTACATCCTGGCGCTGTGCATAAGTTTGCAGTTCGGCGACGGCTGCAGCCTGATCGAGAAACACCACACTGGCGGCAAGGTTCAGCGCCAGTTGCTCAGTATTGACGGCGGCTTCCGCCAGATGGCGCTCCCGCGCCGAATGCCATGTGACAGCTGCCAGTAACAGCACGGTGATAAAAATCGTGCCGGCCAAAATCAATAAATTCAGTCTGGTTAACCGGCTGACCAATGACAAAGGCCGGCCAGATGAGGGTTTTACAGGCACGAAAGCCCCCTGAAACACGAAACAACGCAGTGTTGATTAATATAGCTGCCATGCGGAAAACTGCAGTAGAATCAGGTTCGTTTCTTCGTCTTTGGGCCATGTGCATGCAGGAAGTGTCAGAGAAGGTCCGGCTGGAACATGAAGCCGCCCGTTTGTTTATGCGCCTGTATCAACGCCGTTATGGTGTGTCAATGCGGCATATCTGGCACAACGAGCCGGCGAAACCTGATGTGTCCTGTTATTTAAATCAACAACGGCTGGACCTCGAGATCGCGCATTTGTACGGCAGTGAAGCTGAAGCCATGCAACTGCTTGGTCGTGACTTAAGCCCACTGACCCGCGATGCGTTGGCTGCGCTTGCTGAGGTGCCTACACCACAGCGAATGCTGGCGGCACTAGATCGGTTGATCCGGCAAAAAGCCAATAAAAGTTATGACAGTCAGCGTGTCTGGCTGGTGATCCGCAATACCAATCCGTATTGGCGTGCCGAACAATTGCAGCACTATCGTCAGTCGATGCAGCTGCCAAAAGCGCAGCCCTTTGAACAAATCTGGTTGGTGGCCGATTATCGCGGTGATGACGGCATTGCCGCTCTGTATCCGCCGGATTTGTTTCGGCAGGAGCCGCTTTGATGGGCAGGTTCTGGCAGCGTTATCAGCAGCTGCTACAACGCAGCTGCCATTGGTTTTCACCGCAGTTTTTACAGCTATGTGCAGTGCTGTTGTTGCTTGGCAGTGTCGTACTTTTTTTGTTACCGCAGCGCAGTGAATGGTTGTTGTTGCCGTTGTTATTATTGCTGTGGTGTCTGCTGCTGTTGCTGGCGAGACAAATGTTTCAGCAGGTGCCGGCAGCAAAGCCGGTGGCAGGCCTGCTGGCACGATTAGGGTACTGGCTGCGTTTTGGCTGGTATCAGCTGATGTTGTTGCTATTCCTGCTGCTGTGCCTGATTTGTCTGGCGTTCAGTCTGAAACTTGCCGGTGTTATACTGCGCGCCATATTGGCTTAATCTGATGATCAGCGTGGAGTTAACCTTGTCTGAATCTGTTGCGGCGGTGCCTGCGCCAGTATCTGGCCTGTCGGTGGTGATTTTTTGCTCCGTCGTTGATAATTTTGGTGATATCGGCATCTGCTGGCGGCTCTCGCGTCAGTTGGTGGCAGAGCACGGCTGTCAGGTGCGGTTGTTTGTCGATGATCTGGCCAGCTTTCGCCGGATTTGCCCACAAGTTGTCCCCACGGCAATGCGCCAGCACATCGCGGGTGTGGATATTCTGCATTGGCAGATGGCAATACCAGCACAGACGTTGCTGGAAACGGATGAACTCCGTGCGGTCCAGCTGTGTATCGAAGCATTGGCCTGCACAGTTCCGCCCGGTTTCCTCAATGCACTTGGCGACGTCAACCCACAGGCGCTGTGGTTGAATCTGGAGTATCTGACGGCCGAAGACTGGGCCAGTGGCTGTCATGGCCTGCCGTCGCCTCAGGCGGGGATCCGTTTAAAAAAATACTTCTTTTTCCCCGGTTTTACTGCGGATGTCGGTGGGCTGCTGCGTGAGTCTGACGTCGTCGTTTCCGCCCGGGATCTGCAGCAACATGCGACTGCCAGAATTGCTGCGTGGCGCCAGCTCGGTTTGACATTGCCTGCGCCGGATTGCCGGGTGATCTCGCTGTTTGCATACAGTCAGGCCGGCATCCAGTCCTGGCTGGAACTACTGAGTTCAGATCACAGACCAAACTGGTTACTGGTGGCCGAAGGTGCGCTGGCGCATTATTTGCGTGCCTGCTATCCGGCATTACAGCAGGGCGTTTTGCAGTGGGGGACACTGACGCTGCAGATCCTGCCATTTGTGCCACAGCCGGATTATGATTTGCTGCTGGCGCTTTGTGATCTGAATTTTGTCCGTGGTGAAGATTCAGTGATCCGGGCGCATTGGGCTGGCCAGCCATTTATCTGGCAGATTTACCGGCAGGCAGAGCAGGCACATCTGCAAAAACTCGACGCATTTCTGACCTTGATGTTGGCTGATGAGCCGCCAGCGCTGGCAGCCTTATGGCGCCAGCTGCATCTGGCCTGGGAACAAGAGCAGGGTTTTGCTGCTTTTTGGCCGCGACTCGTAGATAATTTCGATGAAATACAGGGCCTTATACTGCGCTGGCAGCATAAATTATTGGCTCAGCAAGATCTTGCCAGCAACCTCGTGCGTTTTGCACAAAACCGACTTATAATGTCGCGCAATTTTTCCTAACAAGAAGATATTTCAATTATGATGAAGACTGCTCAAGAAGTACGCGCCGGCCAGGTCATTATGGTCGACAACGAGCCGATGGTTGTTCAGAAAGCTGAATTCAACAAATCAGGCCGTAACTCCGCTGTTGTAAAAATGAAGCTGAAAGGTCTGCTGTCTGGCCAGGGTACAGAAACTGTATACCGCGCGGACGACAAATTTGAACAAGTCCTGCTGGAAACCAAAGAAGTAACTTATTCTTACTTCGCTGATCCAATGTACGTGTTCATGGATGCTGAATACAATCAATACGAAATCGAAGCCGACAACATGACAGATGCACTGAAGTATCTGATGCCAGAAATGGCCTGTTCAGTGGTATTCTACGGCGAACTCGCTATCTCTGTTGACCTGCCGACTATCGTAGTCCGTGAAGTCACTTACACTGAACCAGCTGCCCGTGGCGACACTTCAGGCAAAGTCATGAAGCTGGCAAAACTGGAAACTGGTTTTGAAATTCAGGTTCCTGCTTTTGTTGAGATCGGTGACAAAATCGAAATCGATACCCGTACTGACGAGTACCGCAGCCGCGCCAAGTAATTGGTTTCTGCTGAAAAAAACCGCCTCTGGGCGGTTTTTTTGTTTTTGGCCATCCATGGCATTCACCCGTCAGGCCGAATGCGGGTTGAACAAAGCTTTGATGGTTAAATCATTGCCGCGGGCCCGGATTAGACTGAGCAGTAATAACGCGCAGCCGTACGCATCTTCCAGTGCATTGTGCGCCTGGATCTGCGGCATGCCATGGCGCAGCAGACATTGGTTCAGGCTTAGCGCGCTGTTATTCACCACCTGGCCCTGGCGCTGCAGGCGTTGTTGCTCCAGAGCCAGAGTATCTGCAAATCGCAGTGCCGGACTTTGTTGATACTGACGTTTAAACGCCTGCTGCAGAAAACGGCTTTCCATAGCGCTGTGATGACAGACCAGCACCCGGCCGGCAGCGGCCTGTAAAAATTCGCGTAAAAATTCGCTTTCGATCATACCACCAGCCAAATCGGCCTGATGTAAGCCATGGATCACGGCACTCTGGCCAAGTGTTCTGGGCTCGTCAGTTGCAGGTCGCAGCGTGCTGTAAAAGCTGTCAGACAAATCAAGCTGCAACTGATTAATACAGACCCATCCCGCACTGACAATATGATGCTGTTTAGCGTCCAGACCGCTGGTTTCCAGGTCGAGCACCAGATATTGCGCCTGCCGCGCCAGTAGCTGGCCCGAAACGGTTTGTAGCCCGGGAAATGCCGGACTGCGGCGTAGCGCGCGCAGCTGTTGAAACCAGGTATTAAAAGTCATCGTTAAAGCTCCCGGCAATAACGCAGTGCGACGATTTGCTGGTGCTGACTGATCACGGCAAAGGCGTCTTTGAGCTGATGACGTTGCAGCACATTCAATTGAGCCGGGTCCTGTAAATTTGTCATGGAGCCGCCTTGTTGCAGTGCGCTAAATTGCAGTTGCCAACGCAGCTGATGTAACAATTCAAATGCAGCGGTTAAGTCCCGGGCTTCGCTGGCGCTGAGCACCTGCAATTTGACCAGGGCGTCGAGTCGTGCCGGCGTCTGAACGGCGGAAACACCATGTGCCAGCGCATGGACTCGCACGACATCATGGATCAGCGCGATGCCGCGTTTCTTTAGGTCCAGCCCCCGGCGTTTGGCGCCGTCCTGCTCCAGAATAAAGTGCTTAAAAAAACCCAGTGGCGGTTGATGGCTCAGCGCATTTTTAGCCAGTTGCCAGATAAACAGCTGCTGGTTACTGATCGCCAGAATATCTGATTGCAGTGCGTTAAACAGGGCCTGGCTACCAACAACCACACGGGCATCAAAATAAATACTGCTGTCAAGCAACGCCTGTGGCGTGGGTGTCTGGATCATGCCGGCAAATCGGCCTGACCAGCCAGAGAGACTGAGCCGCAACTTCGGATTGGTGGCCATCACCAGTCCCGGACAAAGCACCTGACCTGAGCTGGCCAGGCCGTCACAGACAAAGTTGGCCAGCGCACTGAAGTAGCGTTCCACATCACCGACCGGTTCTTTCTCCAGCAATAGGGCATTGTCCTGATCGGCACTGAGTAACATGTCCTGGCGGGCTTGTGAGCCAAAGCATAACCAGCTGAACGCACATGGGGCAGGGCCCAGATGTTGTAGCGCCAGCTTCAGCCAGCTTTGCGCCAGCGCGTCATACAAAGTGGTCAGAATTTGACTGATTTCGCGGGACGGCAATTGTTGTTGTCCCAATTGCCTACACAGTTGTGTGATAGCTGCCTGGCAGGCGCTGAGGCCGGCACTATCGTGCTGGCGGTGGATATGGCTGATTAAAAACAGCGGGTGTTCCTGCGTACTGCGTACCAAATCGCTGGTTGTCAGCACACCGGTGATGCTGCCCGCCTGTTCGACCGGCAAGTGATGAATATTATGCTGGCTCATCAGCTGCAGGGCTTCAAAACTAAAAGCGTCGGCGGCAATGCGGTAAGGATTTCTCGTCATCACCTGCTCAACAGGGGTGTGCACAGGCAGACCGGCGGCCAGCACTTTACTGCGTAAGTCGCGATCGGTCACAATGCCGCAAAGCTGGTTATCTGCCATGACTAAGACCGACGATATGCGCTGCTGCGTCATCAATATCGCAGCCTGCTGGATCGTGGCCTCGCCTTGTATGCTGTAAACCTGACGGGCACACAGATCACCAACTCGCTGGTGGTCGGTTGCACTTTGCTGATGTAAATGCAGAGCTCTGCCAAGCAAGCGCTGAAAATACAAAGCAAAATTTTTAAACTGATGTTGATATTGTTCGAACACCGCCTGCGGGATCAAATAGACCAAGCCATCTTCCTGACAATGTAGCTGTGCCGCCGTATCCTGTTGCGTCAATAACTGGTGATAACCCCAGCAATCACCGCTTTGCAGTGGATACAGTTGCTGTTGTTGTTGCATCAGAAACAGGCCGGTATGCACCAGTACCAGCTGATGGCTGAACGGCAGTTGTTCGGATTGTACGGCGTAATAAATCTTGATTTGCTGACTTAAAGCCGCAAGATCGGCCGCCGGTAGTTCGGCAAAAGGGGGAACTTGCGTTAAAAACTGCACCACTTGCTGAATTTGCATCACAAGCTCCTGCATGAAAAAGGTCAGCGCTGAAACGCTGACCTGATATTTCCGATTGTTGCGCCAGTTTTAACCGGGACTAGTGGGAGGATGCCGCACCAGCACCTTTCGGGAACCGGATAGATTCAACGATTTCCTGCACTTCGACCGGGACTTCTTTGGTGAATTTACTGACCACAAAGGCCACAATGAAATTCACCAGCATACCCACGGTACCAATCCCTTCCGGTGAAATACCGAGGAACCAGTTAGCAGGAATATTGGCTGCCATTGGGGTGATAAAAATACCTTTGAAGTAGACGATATAGCCGATGGTGAATACCATGCCCGCTAACATCCCGGCGATCGCACCCTCTTTGTTCATCTTCTTGTAGAAGATGCCAAGGATGATCGCCGGGAAGAAGCTGGCAGCGGCCAGACCGAAGGCAAATGCCACTACTTCTGCCACAAATCCAGGCGGGTTGATGCCTAGATAACCAGCCACCAGGATGGCCAGTGCTGCAGCGCCCCGTGCATAACGCAGCTCCATTTTGTCGGAAATGTTCGGCATCAGATTTCGCTTCAGTAAATCATGTGAAATCGACGTCGAAATCACCAATAACAGACCGGCAGCGGTGGACAATGCCGCCGCAACAGCGCCGGCAGCGACCAGTGCAATCACCCAGTTTGGTAACTGTGCAATTTCCGGATTCGCTAACACCATGATGTCGCGGTCAATGGTCATTTCATTGCGCGCATCACCAGCGTAAAACATCCGGCCGTCACCGTTTTTGTCTTCATGTTTGATCAGACCGGTTTTTTCCCAGTTTTTCACCCATTGTGGGGCTTCGCTGATCAGTGTGCCCTGATGATCCGGACCATTTAACGTGTTGATCATGTTGTAGCGGGCAAATGCGCCAATTGATGGGGCAGTGGTGTACAGGATCATGATAAAGATTAATGCCCAGCCTGCAGAGATCCGTGCATCTTTGACCCGTGGTACTGTGAAGAACCGTACGATCACATGCGGTAAACCGGCAGTCCCAACCATCAACGCAGCTGTGATGGCGAATATGTCGATCATTGACTTGGTGCCATCGGTATAGAGGGCAAAACCCAGCTCGGTCGACAAACCATCCAGCTTGTCCAGCAGATAAGTATCGGTACCTTCAATAGTGCTGCCAAAGCCAAACTGTGGGATAGGGTTGCCGGTGATCATCAGCGAAATGAAGATCGCCGGGACCAGATAGGCAAAAATCAGCACACAATATTGGGCAACCTGGGTGTAAGTAATGCCTTTCATGCCACCGAGTACGGCATAGAAAAATACTACTGCCATGCCAACGACCACGCCGGTTTCAATATCAACTTCGAGGAAGCGGCTGAACACTACGCCAACACCGCGCATCTGGCCGGCGACATAGACAAAAGACACCAGGATCGCGCAAATCACAGCAACTGTGCGCGCAGTTTGTGAGTAATAGCGGTCACCGATAAAATCCGGCACGGTGAATTTGCCGAATTTACGTAAGTACGGTGCCAGGCATAATGCCAGCAGCACATAACCACCGGTCCAGCCCATCAGATAGACCGAGCCGTCGTAGCCCATAAATGAAATCAGGCCCGCCATTGAGATAAAAGAAGCAGCGGACATCCAGTCGGCTGCCGTCGCCATGCCGTTGGCGAGTGGTGATACCCCGCCGCCAGCGACATAAAACTCGTGAGTGGAGCCGGCCCGTGCCCAGATTGCGATACCGATGTACAGCAAGAAGGTCGCGCCGACGATAATATAAGTGAGAGTCTGTAAATCCATGGCGCGCCCCTTAATCTTCTTGGACGTTGTATTTCTGGTCTAACTGATTCATCTTCACCACATAGACGAAAATCAGCAGCACAAAAACGTAAATTGAACCTTGTTGCGCGAACCAGAATCCGAGCTTAAAGCCGAAAAACTGGACTGCATTTAGCGCGTCAACAAATAAAATGCCGGCACCGAATGAAACTGCAAACCAGATCGCCAGCAGTTTCAGCATCAGACTGACATTTTCACGCCAATAGGCACTGGCTTGTTCAGAGCTGTGAAACGCCATAAAGTCTCTCCTCGTTGTGTTTTGTTTATTGTTATAACCTGTTGTGAGCTGGCAAATGCCGCTCTTCACACAATAGCCGGTGCTGAAAAAACGCCTAGCCCGACTTTAGTCGAAGTGGTTGACACTCATCAGGTTTTGTCTGCGGTTGAGATTGACAGCACGGCCGATTTATCAAAGACTGCACAGCAACGGCTGGCGGATATTTACGACCTGTTATGGTTGTAACTAATTGAAATAAAAAGAGGAGTGTCGGGTGGCAACAGGCTGGATCATCTTGCTGGCAGTGGCATATATCGGCGGACTATTTTCTATCGCGAATTGGGCTGACCAGTCACGGCATGATTCACTGCTACAAAAGTATGGGGGGGCGATCTACAGCCTGGCACTGGCGGTTTATTGTACTTCCTGGACTTATTATGGTGCGGTGGGGTCTGCGGTCAGTTCCGGCTGGGATTATCTGCCGATTTATCTGGGACCGATGCTGTTGTATTTATTCGGGCACCGTTTACTGCGCAAGCTGCTTTATGTTGCGAAAAAACACAATGTCACCTCGTTAACCGACTTTATCAGTGCCCGTTATGGCAAACGGCAGGCGATTGCGGCGCTGACCGCTTTATTGTGTCTGGTGGTGGTGGTGCCCTATATCGCGTTGCAGCTCAAAGCGGTCACCAGCTCGTATCAGGTATTGGTCGGACGGGCGGCTGACACCACAGGACCGGTGTGGCAGGATTCGGCGCTGTGGAGTGCGGCAACAATGGCATTGTTTGCCATTTTATTTGGCACCCGTAAGCTTCATCTGACTGAGCAAAATCGTGGTGTGATGGCGGCCATTGCCTTCGAATCGCTGGTCAAACTGGCGGCTCTGCTGTTGCTGGCTGGTGCAGTCTTGTACTGGCTGATCCCAACTCCGACATTGCTGCTACAACAGTTCCAGCAACACAGCGCCAGTCAAACCTCTACTGCAGCTTTTAGCGCGCTGAGTTTTTTCACTAAAACCTTACTTGCGGTCTGTGCGGTATTTTTATTACCACGCCAGTTCCATGTCACTTTTGTCGAAAATACTGCGGCGGCCCATCTGCACCAGGCCAGACGTTGGTTTGTGCTGTATTTAGTGATGGTGACGCTGGTTGTCGTACCGATCGCCATGGCCGGAGTAGTTTTATTTCCGACGCAATTGGCGCATGCCGACAGCTTTGTGTTGTTAATTCCGGCCAGTCAGGGCTGGGATATCCTCAGTGCATTGGTGTTTATCGGCGGTTTCTCGGCCGCAACCTCAATGATTGTGATAGCCACGCTGGCACTTGGCACGATGATCAGTAATGACGTAGTGATGCCGGCTATTTTGCGGCGTCAGCATATGCAACCGCATACCGGCGACTACAGCAGGTTGATTCTTCGGGTACGCCGACTGATGATCCTGGTCGTGATGGCACTCTCCTGGGGTTATTATCGCTGGTTTGCCCGCAACTACGAGCTGGCAGAAACCGGTTTATTGGCATTTGCGCTAATCATTCAGCTGGCACCGGCTGTGCTGGGGGGGTTGTACTGGCGGCGTGGTCATGCCTGGGGCGTGTATGCCGGCGTGTCGGTTGGCTTTGTATTGTGGTTTTATTGCCTGATGATGCCGCAGCTCGTTAATGCCGGTGTTTTGGCAGAACCATTGCTGCAGCAGGGGGCTTTTGGTTTGCACTGGCTCAGGCCCACCGCTTTATTTGGCGTGCAACTGGACCCGCTCAGCCATGGCGTGTATTGGTCACTAGGGCTTAATACGCTGGCATATGTAGTCGTATCATTGCTACACAAAGCCGATTTAAATGACCGGCTGCAAGCCGTGGCTTTTGTTAAACCGAATCTGCCATTGCCGGACGATGGCAAATCATTAAAACGAACCACGTTGCGCTGTGCCGACATGCTGACGCTGCTGGAACGTTTTGTCGGCAGCAACCGGGTGCAGGAAGCGTTGGATGAATTTGCCGAGCGCAATGGCTATCGGCCCTCCGCAGATGATGTGTTGCAACCGCAATTGGTGCGCCATGTCGAACGTGAGCTTGCCGGGGTGATTGGTTCATCCAGTGCCGCTGCGATGGTGAATGCTGTGTTAGAAGGCCGCTCTTTTGCCTTTGAAGACGTCGTTACTATGTTTGATGACACGCGTGAGGCCATCCAGTTTTCGCGCAAGATCCTGTTTTCGACGCTGGAAAACCTCAGTCAGGGTGTCAGCGTGGTGGATCGGGATCTGCAGTTAGTCGCCTGGAACAAAAAATATCTGGAAATGTTTGAATATCCAGCCGGGATGATCCGGGTTGGCCGGGCTGTGGCTGATATTGTGCGCTTTAACGCTGAGCGAGGTTTATGCGGCGCCGGAGCTGCCGATGAACATGTTGCTAAACGGATCAGCCACTTGCAAAACGGCACCGCTCATGTGTTCCAGCGGGTACGACCGGACGGATCCGTCATCGAAATTCGCGGCAATCCAATACCCGGCGGTGGTTTTGTTACCAGCTTTACAGATATCACCGAGCACGTCCAAGCGGTGCAGGCGCTCGCTGCCGCCAAGGATCACCTGGAACTGCGCGTGTCAGAGCGTACCGCGCAAATCAGCCAAATGAATGCGGACCTGCTGGCGGAGGTCGACCTGCGGCGCACCACCGAGTTGCAATTGCTGCAGGCGAAAGCGGAGGCTGAAGCCGCCAATGCCTCAAAAACGCGTTTTCTGGCACTGGCCAGTCATGACATTCTGCAGCCGCTCAACGCAGCGCGATTGTTTTCAGCCGCATTGATTGATCAGGCATTAAATGACAAAGGCCGGCAAATGCTGGGGCAGTTGGATAATTCATTAAAGGCAACGGAAGAGCTAATGTCGACCTTGCTGGATATCGCCAGGCTGGACGAAGGCAAACTGGAGTTTCCGGTTGGACCGGTGGATTTGCGTGCGATGCTGCTGCAGTTGGCCGACGAAAGCCAATTGGTCGCGGCGCAGAAACATTTGCAGTTGCATGTCCGGCCCGGCCATTTCCAGGTCAACAGTCATCCAACCTATTTGCGGCGGATCATTCAGAACATCTTGAGTAATGCAATCAAATATACCCAAAATGGCAAAGTGTTGATGGGCTGTCGCCGGCGTGGTGCACAGGTCTGGATCGAAATCTGGGATACCGGGCCTGGGTTATCTGAAATGGACCAGCAACAAATTTTTGTTGATTTTTTCCGCGTGCAGGCGACCGCGCGTGGCCAACAAGGGGTCGGACTTGGCCTCGGCGTCGTTCAACGGATGGCCAAAAGCCTTGGCCATCCGCTGCAGGTGCACTCTGTTCCCGGTCGCGGCAGTTGTTTTCGGATTGCGGTGCCGCTGCTGACCAGTCAGTTGCCCGCTGTGCAGACCAATCCTGCGGAAAGTAGTACACCAGCGACTGATCCGGCGAGCGCTGGTCTGCAGATCCTGTGTGTTGATGATGACCACAGCAATCTTGCCGCACTCAAAGTGTTGCTGACACAATGGCAACTCGGTTCTATTGCCTGTGAAGACCATGGTCAAACGGCGCTGCAGCGCGATGAGCCGCTAGATATTTTGATCGCCGACTATCAATTAGGCGAACCACCAGATGGGCTGCAGCTGTTCATCATGTTAAAACAACGCTGGCCAGCACTGCGCGGTGTATTAGTGTCGGCAGCGCCCGATCCGACACTGCCAGCGCGGGCTAAGGCGGCCGGCATGGTGTTTCTGGCCAAACCAATCAAAGCGGCAGCCTTGCGTGCGGCATTAAATTCACTGAAACTGCACAGCCCTGACTGACACAGGGAGATATAACAAGGAGATTTACATGCGTGCCGAACTGGAAAGCCGGTTTTTTCTGTTGATGCTGGTTGTTGTGACATTAGCCTTCGGCTGGGTACTGGAACCGTTGTGGGGCGCGGTATTCTGGGCCTGTGCGCTCAGTGTAATTTTTTATCCGTTGCAACAGTGGTTATTGCTGCGGGTATCGGCCCGGCGTGGTCGTATGGCGTTGCTGACACTGCTGTGCTCAGTGCTGGTCGTAGTATTACCACTGTTGGCCATTGGAGCGTCATTTGTGCAGGAAGGCATCAGTTTTTATGGGCGTTTGCAAAGTGGCGAAGTAGATCCGGCAAAAATGATTGATGCGGTGAAATCAGCATTTCCGGCGGTGGTTTCGACACTGCAGGATTTTGGTATTAACACCGATAGTCTGCGACAAAAACTAAGCGATTTTGCGATGAGCACCAGCAAAGTACTGGCTGGCGAAATGTTGGCTATCGGCCAGAACGCTGCAGGCTTGTTTCTGAACATTGCGCTGATGTTGTATCTGGCTTTTTTTCTGTTGCGGGACGGCCCTAAATTACTGCATTTACTGGTTGAAGCTCTGCCGCTTGGTGACGAACGTGAACATCTGTTATTGGCCAAATTTGCTGAAGTCACCCGCGCCACTGTGAAAGGCAATCTGGTGGTGGCGCTGGTGCAGGGCACTCTTGGCGGCATCATTTTTTATCTGTTAGACATTCCGGCGCCGGTGTTGTGGGGCGTGGTGATGACCTTTTTAAGTTTGTTGCCGGCGATTGGTGCAGCGTTGGTCTGGTTGCCGGTCGCGCTGTATCTGTATGCCACCGGACAATGGCAGCAGGCTACTGTATTGGTGGTTTATGGCGCCACGGTGATCGGCCTGGCGGATAATCTGCTGCGGCCTCTGTTAGTCGGACGCGACACCAAGTTGCCGGATTATGTCGTGTTGTTTTCCACCATCGGCGGCATCAGTCTGTTTGGCATTAACGGTTTTGTCTTAGGGCCGCTGGTCGCAGCCCTGTTTATGGTGTTCTGGCAAATTTTTATGGCCGAATTTAACCATCGGTCATCATGCTGAGTACCAACATTAGTGCCGGAGTTCGGCCAGAAACCGCTCCGTCACGCTGAGCTTGTGCTGAGACCGGCAATCGGTTCAGCTAATGTTGCTGTTGTGCTAGCCGGTGGCTGTTGGGGGCGAACCGACTGTGTTGCCGACAATTGCAATTTTGTCATTCTCCACTTGCGTTGAACAAAAATTCTCTGACTATACTCAGCGGTAACCATAGCTGAAAATCAAGTGCAAGGACGAAGTCAGTGGAAAATCTTGAGCAGTTAGAACACTTTGTCAACATAGGCCTGGCGTTAGCCCGGCAAACAGACCGTACCGTTCTGCTCGAACAAATCCTGCAAAGTGCGCAACATATCAGTCAAGCTGATGGCGGCACGATTTATCGCCTGACCAGTGATAACAGTCTTGAGTTCGCCACTTTATTTAATCGAAGTTTAGGGCTGCATCAGGGCGGAAGTTCGGGGCAAAGTCCGGCACTGGCGCCAATCCCGCTATATATAGCAGGCAAACCAAATGACAGCGCAGTTGTGGCGCTCGCCGCGGTACAAAAACAACCAATCGTTATTGATGATGTGTATCTGAGCCCACTGGTCAACCAGCAAAAAGCGCGGGAGTTTGACCAGCAGCTGGGCTACCGCACGCAATCAATGCTGACAGTGCCACTACTGGACCATCAGGGGGATGTCACTGGAGTCCTGCAATTAATCAATTGTCTGAATAGTGCCGGCCAGGTGCAGGCGTTTTCAGCGCGGACACAGCGGCTGGTGATTGCATTGTCGTCGATGGCGGCGATGGTATTGACGAATAAGCAGCTGGTGCTGGATCTGGAAGAGCTGTTTGGCGCCCTCAGCAGATTGCTCGCGAAAGCCATTGATGAAAAATCACCTTACACCGGTGGTCATTGCCGGCGGGTGCCGGCGATCACCATGCTGTTGGCGCAGGCATGTACTGAAACCCGCGAAGGCCCGCTGGCTGATTTTGTAATGAGCGAAGCGGATGTACATGAATTATCGGTGGCAGCCTGGTTACATGATTGCGGCAAAATAGCGACGCCGGAATATGTGATGGATAAAGCCACTAAGTTACATGGTTTACATGACAACATTGCTTTAGTGGAAACCCGCTTTGAAATTGCCAAACGCGATATATTACTGGATCAGTCGCTGGATCAAACCAGCCGTGAAGAGATGCTGGATCAACTACGGGTTGATCTGAAATTTCTGCAACACAGCAATATTGGCGGTGAGTTTATGTCGTGGGAACTGCAAAAGCGGGTGCGTGATATCGCTGCCCGGTACCATATTGTCATTGCAGGAGTTGAGCAGTCGGTGCTGACGCCGGCGGAAGTCAGCAACTTATGTATCGAGCGTGGCACGTTGAATCCGGAAGAACGACGCGTCATTAATCGACACATTGACATCACCATCGAAATGTTGGAATCGTTGCCTTTCCCAAAACATCTGCGCAACGTGCCGGAATATGCTGGTGGCCACCATGAAAAAATGGATGGGACCGGTTACCCGCGCGGACTTAAAAAAGCACAAATGTCGGTACAAGCCAGAATTATGGCAATCGCCGATATTTTTGAGGCACTGACGGCATCTGACCGTCCTTACAAAAAGGCGAAAACGCTGTCAGAGTCTTTGCGGATCCTTGGTTTTATGGCAAAAGAGCAGCATATTGACGCGGATTTATTCCGCATTTTTGTTGAACAAAAGGTCTATCTGACGTTTGCCCACGAGTTTCTCGCCGCTGAGCAAATTGACGAGGTCGACCACAGTGCGATCCCTGGTTTGTCTTAGCCAGGCTGTCGCGACAAATCACGATCCGCCGGAGTTTCCAGTTGCAGGCGCTGCGCCTGAATAACGACCTGGGTCCGGTTGGTGACGCCTAGTTTGCGGAAAATTGCCGTCATATGCGCTTTGACCGTTGCTTCAGAGATATGTAAATCATAAGCGATTTGTTTATTCAGCCAGCCTTCGGTCAGGTAATACAATACTTTATATTGTTGTTGGGTCAGTTGAGCGATTCTGGAAGCCAAATCCGAATCCTCATGCCTTTGCGGATCTGCTTTGAATAAATGCTGGTATTTTTCCGGTAACCATAACTCACCGTTCAGTACTGCATTCAGTGCATTGCCAATTTCCACAGGATGGGCTGATTTTGGGATATAAGCTGATGCACCGAAGTTCATCACCCGACGGATCACATCAAGGTCATCACTGGCAGATATCACCACAATCGGCATGGTAGGAAAGGTTTTCCGCAATTGGATTAAGCCAAGAAAACCACAGTTCCCTGGCATATGTAAATCCAGTAACAGCAGATCGGCGTCCGGATGTTGTTCTAATGCCTGAACGGTCGCATCAAAACAATCGGTTTCGATAGTCGCTTCAAGCGCGATGATATTACCAATCGCGTTAATCAGCGCATTGCGAAACAGTGGGTGGTCGTCAGCGACAATTAATTTAGTCATCAGGTGCCCTCGGACAGCGAAGAATAAGTATCCAGTTCCAGCTTAACCAGTCTGTGCAGGTCTGTCCATGGCAAACAGAGGCCATAATCCCTTACAGATTATGGCCTTATGCTTTTCTTATTTGTTGAGGCGATTATTAATCAGATGCTCAACCACAGACGGATCGGCCAGCGTCGAGATATCCCCCAGCGAATCATGTTCATTGGCAGCAATTTTTCGCAGAATACGGCGCATAATTTTTCCCGAGCGGGTTTTGGGTAAACCCGGCGCCCATTGGATCAGATCCGGCGAGGCTATCGGAGAAATTTCACGGCGAACCCAGTCACGTACTGCTTTGGTCAGCTCTTCACTCGGTTCAACACCAACGCGCGGTGCGATAAACACATAAATACCCTGACCTTTCATGTCATGCGGATAGCCAACGACTGCAGCTTCGGCGATAGCTTCATGCGCCACCAGACAGCTTTCGATTTCTGCAGTTCCCAACCGGTGTCCTGACACGTTCAGCACATCGTCAACACGGCCCGTCAGCCAGTAATAGCCATCTTCGTCGCGCTTGGCACCATCACCGGTGAAATACATCTCTTTGTAGGTAGAAAAATAGGTTTGTTCAAACCGGTCATGATCACCGTATAAAGAGCGCATCTGACCTGGCCAGCTGTCCAACAATACCAGGTTGCCCTCACAGGCGCCGTGCAGCAAATTGCCTTCGTTATCGACGATTGCTGGTTGTACACCAAAAAATGGCCGGGTGGCTGAGCCTGGTTTGAGTTCAGTCGCGCCAGGTAACGGAGTGATCAGGATGCCGCCGGTTTCTGTCTGCCACCAGGTATCGACAATCGGGCAACGCCCTTTGCCAACTTGTTCGTGGTACCAGTTCCAGGCTTCCGGGTTGATAGGCTCACCTACGCTGCCCAGAACTTTTAGCGATGCTAAGTCAGCGCCTGCAACAGGTGCTGTGCCATGCGCCATTAATGCCCGGATCGCAGTGGGTGCAGTATATAAAATGTTGACCTGATATTTATCAACGATTTGCGCAATACGTTTTACGTTCGGGTAAGTCGGTACGCCTTCAAACATCACACTGGTCGCACCGTTGGCCAAAGGCCCATACACTATATATGTGTGTCCGGTGACCCAACCGACGTCAGCGGCACACCAGTACACGTCGCCAGGATGATAATCAAATACATATTGGTGAGTCATCGATGCCCAAACCATGTAGCCGCCAGTCGTATGCAGGACACCTTTTGGTTTACCGGTGGAGCCAGAGGTATATAGGATAAACAGCGGGTCTTCCGCATTCATTACTTCAGGCTCGCAGTGTTTTGCTTGCGCGGCCAGTAATTCGTGATACCAGACATCCCGCCCCGGATGTTCGTCAATGTTCTGGCCCACATGCTTGACCACAATGACATGTTTTACCGGGTTAGCTTTGCCTAAATGAGCCAAGGCCTGGTCAGTATTATCTTTCAGGGCAGTGAGTCGAGCGCCGCGCAGCGCTTGATCTGCGGTGATCACCAGTTTGGAGTCACAGTCGACAATCCGGCTGCCAAGTGCATCCGGAGAGAAGCCGGCAAACACGACTGAATGCACGGCGCCAATCCGGGCGCATGCCAGCAGTGCAACGGCGGCCTGAGGGATCATCGGTAAATAAACGGTGACGCGATCGCCTTTGCCAACGCCCAGTGAACGCATACCGTTTGCGAGCTGGCAGACCTCGTCATAGAGCTCTTGATAGGTCACTGCTTTTTGTACACCGGGTTCATCGCCTTCCCAGTAGTAAGCAATTTGCTGTGCTTTTTCCGGCAGGTGGCGGTCCAGACAGTTATAACTTGCGTTGAGCGTGCCGTCGCTGAACCAATTCACATGCACATTGCCGAGCGCAAAGCTGGTGTCTTTGACCTGGCTAAAGGGTTTGATCCAATCTATGCGTTTGCCATGCTCTGCCCAGAACGTCTCAGGTGCTTCGAGTGATGCACTATACATTTGCAGATAGGTTTCGTTATCTACATAGGTGCGTGCTGCGGCCGACGCCGGGACCGGATATAAAGTTGGATGTGTCATGAATCGTCTTCCCCATATGGCGTCAAGCGCCTGATGTTCTTTGATGTCGATGTTCTACCGAATGCAGCCGCCATGGCAAATTAGACATTAGTCTAGAACTGCTGCTTTGTTCGACTAATGGCTAATTGAGCTATTGGACTTCGTCTACCAGATTTGACAGGCAACTAAAACCACAACAGATCAACAGACAAGGTAGCGGAGTACAACTATGCAACAATTTCTGCCAACACAAGGTCACACCAGCCGTTTTTCAGTAAAAAGCACTGCACTTGCGGTCGCATTATGCTGCGCGGCATACAGCCAAAGCGCCAGTGCCGGTTTTAAAGTCGGTGATACGACCGAAATCAATATTGGTGGGTATGTCAAACTCGATGCGCTGTGGACTGATACATCAGATGGCCAAATCGCCACCGGGATAGGTCGCGATTTTTATGTGCCAAGTCTGACACCCGTCGGTGGCGTCGGTGAGTCAGCGACCTGGGATATGCATGCACGGCAATCCCGCTTTTTTATCGCCAGTGAAACCATGCTGGAAAATGGTAAAAAGGTTACCGGGCGTTTTGAGTTTGACATGATGGCAACGACGGGGACGGGTGACCAGCGTGTCAGCAACGGCTATTCGCCCGAGATCCGTCATGCATTCTTAAGTTATGACGGCTGGTTGTTCGGGCAGACCTGGACCACTTTTATGGATACCAATGCTTTACCTGATAGTCTGGACTTTGTTGGTACCACCGATGGTACTGTATTCGTGCGCCAGGCACAGGTTCGCTACACGACTGGCGGTTGGCAGTTTGCGGTAGAGAATCCTGAAACGACTGTTACACCAAATGGCGGTGGCAGCCGCATAGTGACCGATGACAATTCTTTACCGGATCTGGTGGTGCGTTATAACCACACTGCCGACTGGGGCGGTTTAACGGTATCAGCTTTAAGCCGGCAACTTTCGATGCAGCAAGGCTTGGTTGACGATTCCGTGCAGGGGTATGGGTTATCATTCAGTGGCAAGATCAACGTATCTAAAACCGACGACATCCGTTTTGCTGTCACTTACGGTGATGGCCTTGGTCGTTATCTCAGCCTGAATACCGGCAATGATGCTGTTCTTACCAAAGCGGGCGCTTTAGAAGCCATTAGTAGTATCGGCTACACCCTGGCTTATAAGCATGCCTGGAATGATAAATTGCGTTCAAGCGTCTTCTATTCTGCGCAGCAGATCGATAATCCAACAGACCTCACCGGTCTGGCACAAACTGAAAGCACGTCAAGCTACAGTGCGAACCTGATTTACCAGTTGGCGAGTAAAGTGTCAGTAGGGGTTGAGTTCCGTCATGCAACCCGGGTACTGGAATCTGACCTGGACGGGGATTTAAACCGGATCCAGTTCTCTGCGAAGTATGATTTCTGATAAATGTACGGGCTGTTTCGACAGAAACAGCCCGGCTTTGCTGAACTAACCAGCAGTTTGTGCATAAAATCGCCGAACGATGCGGTTATCGCCGGTTTTCTCAAATTTGCACTTGCGTAACTTTTCTGAGGGCCTATAATGCGCGCCATGCCGACGGGGTGAAGCGAAATGCAGAACGCCGGGTGAGTTTGAAAAGTGAAAAAATAGTCGATAAAAAGACGCTTGACACGAATTAAAAACTGACTAAAATGGCCGCCTCGCAGCGAGGTTGGGGTGAAAGCCTCGAAATCGCAAGCAAGGTAAGTAAGTAGGTTGAGCAGCGTAGTTTATTTAAATAGTAAATTTCTCTGCTTGACTTAAAATCTGGGAAGTGTAAGATACGCCTCCCGCTTCGAAGTCGAAGCACGCTCTTTAACAATTAGCAATCAATCATCTGTGTGGGCACTCGTTGAAGATGTATCGCATGATACGAATAAAATCTTCAGTTGAGTGACTATATAGTCAATTTATTTAGTCAGTAAACTGAGCAGCTGTTTCGGCAGCAAAAAACTTTTAATTGAAGAGTTTGATCATGGCTCAGATTGAACGCTGGCGGCAGGCCTAACACATGCAAGTCGAGCGGGGTTTTCGGACCTAGCGGCGGACGGGTGAGTAATGCGTAGGAAGCTACCCGATAGAGGGGGATACCAGTTGGAAACGACTGTTAATACCGCATAATGTCTACGGACCAAAGTGTGGGACCTTCGGGCCACATGCTATCGGATGCGCCTACGTGGGATTAGCTAGTTGGTGGGGTAAAGGCTCACCAAGGCGACGATCCCTAGCTGGTTTGAGAGGATGATCAGCCACACTGGAACTGAGACACGGTCCAGACTCCTACGGGAGGCAGCAGTGGGGAATATTGGACAATGGGCGCAAGCCTGATCCAGCCATGCCGCGTGTGTGAAGAAGGCCTTCGGGTTGTAAAGCACTTTCAGCGAGGAGGAAGGGTTAGTAGTTAATAGCTGCTAATTTTGACGTTACTCGCAGAAGAAGCACCGGCTAACTCTGTGCCAGCAGCCGCGGTAATACAGAGGGTGCAAGCGTTAATCGGAATTACTGGGCGTAAAGCGCACGTAGGCGGTTTTTTAAGTCAGATGTGAAAGCCCCGGGCTCAACCTGGGAATTGCATTTGAAACTGGAAAACTAGAGTGTGTGAGAGGGGGGTAGAATTCCAAGTGTAGCGGTGAAATGCGTAGAGATTTGGAGGAATACCAGTGGCGAAGGCGGCCCCCTGGCACAACACTGACGCTCAGGTGCGAAAGCGTGGGGAGCAAACAGGATTAGATACCCTGGTAGTCCACGCCGTAAACGATGTCTACTAGCTGTTCGTGGTCTTGTACCGTGAGTAGCGCAGCTAACGCATTAAGTAGACCGCCTGGGGAGTACGGTCGCAAGATTAAAACTCAAATGAATTGACGGGGGCCCGCACAAGCGGTGGAGCATGTGGTTTAATTCGACGCAACGCGAAGAACCTTACCTACTCTTGACATCCACAGAAGATTGCAGAGATGCGGTTGTGCCTTCGGGAACTGTGAGACAGGTGCTGCATGGCTGTCGTCAGCTCGTGTTGTGAAATGTTGGGTTAAGTCCCGCAACGAGCGCAACCCTTATCCTTAGTTGCCAGCGAGTTATGTCGGGAACTCTAGGGAGACTGCCGGTGATAAACCGGAGGAAGGTGGGGACGACGTCAAGTCATCATGGCCCTTACGAGTAGGGCTACACACGTGCTACAATGGTATGTACAGAGGGAGGCAAGCCGGCGACAGTGAGCGGATCCCAAAAAGCGCGTCGTAGTCCGGATCGGAGTCTGCAACTCGACTCCGTGAAGTCGGAATCGCTAGTAATCGCAAATCAGAATGTTGCGGTGAATACGTTCCCGGGCCTTGTACACACCGCCCGTCACACCATGGGAGTGGGTTGCAAAAGAAGTAGGTAGCTTAACCTTCGGGAGGGCGCTTACCACTTTGTGATTCATGACTGGGGTGAAGTCGTAACAAGGTAACCCTAGGGGAACCTGGGGTTGGATCACCTCCTTACCAAAAGCGAACAGATTTAACGAAGTGTCCACACAGATGATTGATTGTCATGTAGAGCAAACAGTAAGACCCATTGCGGTTACGGCTGGTCTGTAGCTCAGGTGGTTAGAGCGCACCCCTGATAAGGGTGAGGTCGGTAGTTCGAGTCTACTCAGACCAACCAAATTTCGCTTTATGCTTCGTTACTTGCACCCTCGCATACTTGAGTATGCTTCGGCCCAAGTGCCTTGCCTAAACAAATTACCTACAAAACTTATTGCAATTTTTCTCCCCACCACTAGGGGTGACTATACTCGATGGGCCCTGAAGGGTTATAGCTCAGCTGGGAGAGCGCCTGCCTTGCACGCAGGAGGTCAACGGTTCGATCCCGTTTAACTCCACCATTCCTTGTGAAATAAAGCGAAATCATAAGCGAAGAAACAAAACTGTTTGAGTTCAAATCAGAATGCACTGCGGTGTGTTGTGATTTGAGCTTTACGCTCATACTGCTCTTTAACAATTAGGTAAGCTGATAGAAAGTAATAAATAAGGTCAACAATTTTATTGTGAACCTTACTCACAACAACGTACGACGTCAAAGACAATTTGGGGTTGTATGGTTAAGTGACTAAGCGTACACGGTGGATGCCTTGGCAGTCAGAGGCGATGAAGGACGTGCTAACCTGCGAAAAGCTGTGAGAAGTCGGTAAGAGACGTTAGACTCACAGATGTCCGAATGGGGAAACCCACCTGATTTATCAGGTATCGTATGATGAATACATAGTCATACGAGGCGAACCGGGAGAACTGAAACATCTAAGTACCCCGAGGAAAAGAAATCAACCGAGATCCCCTTAGTAGCGGCGAGCGAAAGGGGGCTAGCCCTTAAGTTGATAGCAATGCAGTGGAATCATCTGGAAATATGAGCGATACAGGGTGATAGCCCCGTACACGAAGCGTTGTTATGAATGAAAACGAGTAGGACGGGACACGAGACATCCTGTTTGAACATGGGGGGACCATCCTCCAAGGCTAAATACTCCTGACTGACCGATAGTGAACCAGTACCGTGAGGGAAAGGCGAAAAGAACCCCTGTTAGGGGAGTGAAATAGAACCTGAAACCGTGTACGTACAAGCAGTGGGAGCCTCCTAGTGGGGTGACTGCGTACCTTTTGTATAATGGGTCAGCGACTTACGTTTTGTAGCGAGGTTAACCGAATAGGGGAGCCGTAGGGAAACCGAGTCTTAACTGGGCGAATAGTTGCAAGGCGTAGACCCGAAACCCGGCGATCTATCCATGTGCAGGTTGAAGGTTGGGTAACACTAACTGGAGGACCGAACCCACTAATGTTGAAAAATTAGGGGATGACGTGTGGATAGGGGTGAAAGGCTAATCAAGCCGGGAGATATCTGGTTCTCCTCGAAAGCTATTTAGGTAGCGCCTCGAGCGAATACCATTGGGGGTAGAGCACTGTTAAGGCTAGGGGGTCATCCCGACTTACCAACCCTTTGCAAACTCCGAATACCAATGAGTACTACTCGGGAGACACACGACGGGTGCTAACGTCCGCCGTGAAAAGGGAAACAACCCAGACCACCAGCTAAGGTCCCAAAGTCATGGTTAAGTGGAAAACGATGTGGAAAGGCATAGACAGCTAGGAGGTTGGCTTAGAAGCAGCCACCCTTTAAAGAAAGCGTAATAGCTCACTAGTCGAGTCGGTCTGCGCGGAAGATGTAACGGGGCTCAAACCATGCACCGAAGCTGTGGACTTGCATTATGTGCAAGTGGTAGAGGAGCGTTCTGTAAGCCTGCGAAGGTAGATTGTGAAGTCTGCTGGAGGTATCAGAAGTGCGAATGCTGACATAAGTAACGATAAGGGGAGTGAAAAACTCCCCCGCCGGAAGACCAAGGGTTCCTATCCCATGCTAATCAGGGTAGGGTAAGTCGGCCCCTAAGGCGAGGGCGAAAGCCGTAGTCGATGGGAAACGGGTTAATATTCCCGTACCGACAGTACTGCGATGGGGGGACGGAGAAAGCTAGGCAAGCATGGCGTTGGTAGTCCATGTGAAAGTACGTAGGCAGGGGGATTAGGCAAATCCGGTTCCCTAATGCTGAGATACGAGACGAGCCACTACGGTGGTGAAGTTGCTGATGCTACGCTTCCAGGAAAAGCCTCTAAGCTTCAGGTACTGTTGACCGTACTCGAAACCGACACAGGTGGTCAGGTAGAGAATACCAAGGCGCTTGAGAGAACTCTGGTGAAGGAACTAGGCAAAATAGTACCGTAACTTCGGGAGAAGGTACGCTCTCTAATGTGAAAGACTTGCTCTGTAAGCATCGGAGAGTCGCAGTGACCAGCTGGCTGCAACTGTTTATTAAAAACACAGCACTCTGCAAACTCGAGAGAGGACGTATAGGGTGTGACACCTGCCCGGTGCCGGAAGGTTAATTGATGGGGTTAGCGCAAGCGAAGCTCTTGATCGAAGCCCCGGTAAACGGCGGCCGTAACTATAACGGTCCTAAGGTAGCGAAATTCCTTGTCGGGTAAGTTCCGACCTGCACGAATGGTGTAATGATGGCCAGGCTGTCTCCACCAGAGACTCAGTGAAATTGAAATTGCGGTGAAGATGCCGTATACCCGCGGCTAGACGGAAAGACCCCGTGAACCTTTACTATAGCTTGGCACTGAACATTGACCCTACATGTGTAGGATAGGTGGGAGACTATGAAGTTGGAACGCCAGTTCTGATGGAGTCGTCCTTGAAATACCACCCTTGTATGTTTGATGTTCTAACGTAGGTCCCTTATCGGGACTGCGGACAGTGTCTGGTGGGTAGTTTGACTGGGGCGGTCTCCTCCTAAAGAGTAACGGAGGAGCACGAAGGTTGGCTAAGTACGGTCGGACATCGTACGGTTAGTGCAAAGGCAGAAGCCAGCTTAACTGCGAGACAGACACGTCGAGCAGGTACGAAAGTAGGTCTTAGTGATCCGGTGGTTCTGTATGGAAGGGCCATCGCTCAACGGATAAAAGGTACTCCGGGGATAACAGGCTGATACCGCCCAAGAGTTCATATCGACGGCGGTGTTTGGCACCTCGATGTCGGCTCATCACATCCTGGGGCTGAAGTCGGTCCCAAGGGTATGGCTGTTCGCCATTTAAAGTGGTACGCGAGCTGGGTTTAGAACGTCGTGAGACAGTTCGGTCCCTATCTGCCGTGGGCGTTGGATGATTGATTGGAGTTGCTCCTAGTACGAGAGGACCGGAGTGAACGAACCGCTGGTGTTCGGGTTGTCATGCCAATGGCACTGCCCGGTAGCTACGTTCGGAACGGATAACCGCTGAAAGCATCTAAGCGGGAAGCCGGCCAAGAGATGAGTCATCCCTTGTGCCTTGAGCACACATAAGGGTCGTTGGAGACCACAACGTTGATAGGTGAGGTGTGGAAGCGTGGTGACACGTTAAGCTAACTCATACTAATTGCCCGAGAGGCTTAACCATACAACGCCCAAGTTGTTTTGCGCGTGTGTTGTGAAACGAATTATCAGCTTACTTAGTTAAAGACAGACAAACAGTTTTTGCCTGGTGGCAATAGCGCTGTGGAACCACCTGAATCCATTCCGAACTCAGAAGTGAAACGCAGCTGCGACGATGGTAGTGTGGCAGTTGCCATGCGAGAGTAGTACACCGCCAGGCTCCCAATAAAGCCAAAGGGCCCACTCATTCGAGTGGGCCTTTTGCTTTATGGAATTCTGGCGGTTTACTGAGCGCAGAGTAGTACAGCGACACCGGGAATTAATGATGCCAACAGTTTGGCATCATTCCGGGGGAGCACACCCGAAGCTCCGCGAGGGTGCAGACTATCAAGAAACCGCGATGGTGAGTTCACTAGAATTCTCAAAGGAACGGGAATGAGGACAGCAAATAGTTTTGCTCCTCTGGCCGTCACACGGCGATTGAACGCCCTGAGCTCTGC
>JAXHNX010000049.1:0-106301 GCA_034519945.1 Rheinheimera sp. | reverse complement strand
AAAAGGCGGTGGAGCTGTTGGATTAGGTTTCCTCGCTCTGCTCGCGACGTTGGGTTTGCGCCGCCGTTAAGATAATGGAAACTTGGAATATACAAAAGCCTTCGTTCAACGGAGGCTTTTTTAACTGCTTTTTCTCACACTTTGTGACCTGATAATGTTGTAAATTCACACGCATCTGCAAAGTGTGGTTATTTTTTATTAATAATTAGTTTACATTCTGAGTTGGTTTGTTCATCATTCTGCGCTTTGCCATAAAAATCCCCAAAACAAATCCACATTGGAGTTTTTCATGAAAACAAGGAAGGTTATTTCCTGTTCGCTTCTTAGTCTCGCAGTGTTTCAGGCCATGGCTGTTGAGCTGCCAAAGCCTTTGTACACTTCTGTATTGACCGCTGAGCAAAGCCAGATCCAAACTCGGGATCCGGTTAGATTTACAAAAACCACAGAAATCAAACAACCGCTTGAATCCATGACCAATAAAATGATTGTTCGTGACAATCATGTGGTGATGATTGCTGATATGGGCGCGACCATTCTGGAACGCACAGCACAGGGCTTGGAAAGACGCCACGTACTGGAATTTGATTTAAACAAATTCCGTGGTGCATCGCAGATATTTGCCTCGGCCGATGGTAAGAATCTGGTGTGGTTTTACGGGAGTACGCTGGTGCAGCTCACGGTCAACGCGGATTTTACCGCCAGCGTGAAAACCCAATCAACCAGCGGCTCTTGTTACGATGTTTCTCCATCTGAAAAGTCAGATGAGTTTGTTTGTTATGACAGCTCGACAAGTAAGTACAAGGTACTGCAAGTAACTGAAAATGGGCTTGTGACTCTTGCAGAGTTGGCGCGTACCAATGAAATAAGCAATGGCCGGCTTTATTACAACAGTAGAGATAAAATCCTGGTCAGCAGTTACACCGGCGGAGACATCCGCAAGTTTATTGTGTTTAAAGCACAAAATGGTTTATTTACCGAAACAGGCCGCTATCAGGATGACACCAATTACTGGTATTCCCAAAGTGGTGTTTACGACATTGATACGGGCAGATTACTGCTCAGCAGTTACTACGGTAACAGTCTCGAAGTGAAAGTGAATGCGCAGACTGGTGCTATTGATGCAGTCAACGAAATAAATTCTTCAGTCATTGATGGGCAATCTGGTGGAGACTTCGCTGCAGTCGTTAGTGGTAATTTCTTTGTCAATCAAGCGTATAGTCAAGACCAGCTGATACAGCGCGACGGCGATAGATTCCGCAATGCAACACCAGATGGCAATAGTTCTGGACGTGCTATCAGTCACTTTAAAAATGCTGCTGGTAAAGATGAAGTGTGGCAGAACACAAAATGGTCTCTGAAACGTTTTGAGGTGACGAATGAAAATTGGCAACTGCAGGAAACTCGTGGTGGTAAAGAGCGCGGTTTACCCAAGGTAGAGTACAGTGGAGTCAGCAGCGACGATCAGCGGTTTTTAGCGTACTCGGAGGGCTCAGAAGTTGCCATCATTGCGCTCGATAAAAACAAGCAGCCGCAGATGGTTTTCGAATATTCATCATCGCAGCCAAGTTATCAGCAGGTACTCCCTAATAACACCAGATTTCTTAAAGTGAAGAACGGTAAGTACCTGATTGCCACCTATTATAATTATCGTGTCTTAACCGAAGACGCTTCAGGGAACTTCTCGGTTACAGAGCCAAAAAATTGGCCGCAATCGGTCAATGTTCTTTATGACAATTCGGTGCTGAAAATCAAAGATGAAGCGGTCTTTTTAGTCTTTGGTGGCCTCCAAGTATTGAATTGGAAAAATGACGAGTTGATCGTTGCAACAACGTTAAAAGATTCCGCACTGAATCAGAGTGAGCTGAATGGGATTCGCAGTGTTGTTGAATTAAAAGGCCAGCTGTATGCCTTGATACCTTCGGAAGGTAAAACTGCTCAATTGAGCTACAAAGATGGCCAATTAAGCGTGGTAAAAACCGGGACTATGCCTCAATGGGTACAAGGTAAACTTATTGAAGGTGTGGATCGGGTCTTTGTAGAGGAATCTCCATCCACCGTTTTAATGCCAGATGCAGATAATAATCTGCGTGTCAGTGCAATCTCTTACGTGTATATGGACGGTTATCTCTACCGGAAACGACTGAAAATTGCCCGCAACCTCTACCCGCAAGGGGATTTTATGCTACTGAATGATGACATCACAGGCGTCTGGCAATCAGTTAGCAGCAGTGGGGATTGTTGTCAGAATTACAGTATGACCCAAGTGTTGTCGGGGCACATGATCACTTTCGACAGTAGTCAGCGACAAAATGTCACGGTTTATGCACTAAATACAGCGCCTTATATGCCAGTGAAGATGAGCCCATTGCAACTGAATGAGGGAGTGGAGTCAGAGATACCGCTGTCTGGATTCGTCCGCGACGATGAACAGCAGAACCTGATTTACCGCGGACTTAGCAACGACGCATTTAGTTTAGTAGATGGTGCAAAGCTGACATTTAAAGGAGCTGCAACGGGCAGCGGTAACCTTCAGCTGTCGGTTGACGATGGCGAGTTGCAGTCTGATTTGAAACTGCCGTATCAGATCAACGCAGCGCCAAAAGTGGTTGCGGCCACTGCCGGTTATTACCGCCAATCAGAACGGCCTTCTGCAATTTGATTTCAACGATTACATCGAAGATCCGGAAGGCAGTGCCATCAGTTTCGCGCCGCAAAACCAACAAGGCTTTAGCTTAAGTAAATCCGGTCTGTTATCGGGTACCGCAACTGCGCTGGCCGATGTCAGTTTACCGCTGCAAGTCACCGACAAAGCGGGGGCCGTTCTGAAAACAACGGCGACCATCAAGGTGAATGCTGCACCGGCGCTGACGGGCAGCAGCACTGCCAGCGGTAAAGTAAATCAAAGTTTTGCGCTGGATTTAAACACTGTTATCACCGATACCGAAAAACACCGGATCACACTGACTGCACAAGGCTTGCCGGCCGGCTTAAGTCTGAATGGCGCCGTGATCAGCGGCACGCCAACAGCTGCTGGTTCTGCCACTGTCAGCATCACGGCAATCGATGAACTGGGAGCGCGCAATCAGCTCAGTCTGAATCTGCAAATTGCACCAGAGGACAAAAAAGGCGGTGGTGCTGTTGGTTTTGGCTTGTTGGCATTGTTGGCGTTTGTCCGCAGACGTCGCAGCTAAGTACTGGGTTTTAGTTGAACAGAAAAAGCCTTCGTTGTACGAAGGCTCAGATTAATGACAAACCCCAGTTTTCTGGGGTTTGTGCTTTTCAGGAGCTGTGATTTCTTTGTAAATGCTGTTGGCTACCAGTTTTGATGCTGAGTTTTGAGAGTGTTGAATGTGTACAGACGATGGGTTTTAACGACGGGATTGTGCCTGTGATATGAGGTTTGAGGCTGAGTTTGGCTCAGGCTGCCAGCAGCAGTGCCATTTTCTTGATGTTTTGCGCAGCACCCGCTAACAGACATTGCATCTGGACTTTCTCCAGTCCTCTGAAGCGAGCATAGCGGTGGCCGTGGTGTTGTTTAGCGTCCGCGAAGCTGCGTTCCACGGTTTCTTTGCGCCTTTTGTAGACTTTCTTGCCCCATGTGCTTAAGCGGGTTTCATTGGCTGCCTCTTTGGCGGCTTCAAACACATGGCGGGTCACCACTTTGGTGTGGTTTTCACTTTTCGTGCAGCGGGTTCTGATGGGGCAATCCTTACACTTGTTGCGGTCGGATTTGTACTCCCGATACCCCGCACGATTGGTGGTGCTGTACTGCAGCAGCTCGCCTTGCGGGCAGCGGTAACAATCGTTGTCTTTATCGTAGTCAAACGCGCTTTTGCGTAATAAGTCTTTGCCTTTGTTGGGCCGCCGGTAGCCCATCACCGGTTCAATTTGTCGCTCTTTAATCAGGTGGCACAGCATCGCGGTGTTATAACCGGCGTCCAGCCCAACCGCGACTGGCTCGAATTTAAAACGCTGCAGTTGCCGGTCAAGCCTGGCGATGTAAGGTTGGCTGTCATGATGATTGCCGGGGGTGACGTGCGTGTCAGTGATAATGCCATGTCGCCCATCGACCGTGCGGTGGTCGAGGTAAAAAAAGCCCTGCGGTTTGCCTTCGCGCGTCATAAAACCACTGTCCGGGTCGGTGGTGCTGGCTTTTATTTCGCTGAGCTCACAGACGTCATCCTTGGGCGGCAGTGGCTTTTTTCCGGCGGTTTTGCGCTCCTCCTCAATCGCTGCGTTGAGCTGGTCGACGTAGGCCGAGGTACTGGCAGCCACTAACTTATTGATGGATTTATTCTTATTGGCACTGGCTTTTAAGTGGGTGCTGTCGGTGTAAAGCACGCGACCACCAATCAGCTTTTTGGCCATGGCCTGCTCGACAATCCGGTCAAAGACCCGCTGGAACACATCGGTGCCGTTAAAGCGGCGGATACGGTTCTGACTGAGCGTTGAAGCGTCTGGCACTTTATCGGTCAGCGCCAAACGCAAAAACCAGCGGTAAGCCACATTGACCTCAATCTCCTGCATCAGCCGGCGCTCACTAGGCACGCCAAACAGATAACCAAGCAGCATGATTTTGAACAACATCACCGGGTCAATCGCCGGTCGGCCATTGTCTTTGCTATACAAATCAGCGACTTCAGCGCGGATAAACTCAAAATCGATGGTGGCATCTACTTTACGAACCAAATGGTTTTTAGGAACCAGCTGTTCCAGTGTGACCATTTCAAGTTGATGTTGTTGCGGGGAAACGTCTTTGAGCATGAGGGTAGCTCCTGTTGGGACTCCCTCTATTAGATCAAAGGCCTGGATCTACGTCCAGGCCTTTGTCAGCAGTCTGAGCCTTCGCAGTGCGAAGGCTTTTTTTTGCGCGTGCAACAAAGCGTTGCACTGTTACGGAGCAAAAACGGTGTCATTCCGGCGATTTAGTTATTGACTAGTCCGTGTACTACGAGCAGCGGCTGATATGTATCGGGTTTTCCCATTTTAATCACAAGATCAACTTAAAAATTACTTCATCATCACAACATCCATATATTAAGCTGTTGTACCTGATTTTTCTAACATGGATGTATGAACTTATGACTAAGCCTGTTTTAACATTGTTTTGTTTGCTTGGCCTGTCAGCCTGTGGTGGCGGTGGCAGTTCTGCTGAAACTCCGTCAGTTCCTCCTGTAGCAGTTGCACCCGATTTGTTGTTGACTACGGACAATTATCAGGATGTAACTCCCATCGCCTTTGCCTTCAATGAAGCTCTGCTCCAGTTGAGCTATTACAGCTATAACAGAGTCAGAACGCTGGATCCTGTTTACCGAAAACAAGAGCAGGTCTGCAGTAATGGCGGGGTTCGCACCGTTGATTGGACGGGCGTCGCGAATTTGCAGGGCCAGGCGACCGCAAACGCAGTGGTCACCGAAACCTTCAAAGACTGTAAGATTGACGAACTGAACGAAGTCGTCGACGGTATAGCTTCAATCAGTGTCAAGGCAGATTCAACGGACACTGATCTGCAGTTAAGGCTCGATTTTAGTGGACTAAAAATTAAAGCTGTTCAGAAGATTGTTGTACTTGATTCATTTGACGTCAAAGTGCAGCAAAAAAGCGAGATCATCAGCATCAAACCGGGTTTAGTGAGCAATAAACTCAGATTAAATTTTGAAGGTGATGGTATCTACACTCTGAGTAATATGCAGTTGAATCATCAGCTGGATACCAGAACTGCCATGTATACCAACTCGTTCCAGACGGATCTCGCTGTTGAAGGGTTTAACTCTGGCCTGAGTATTGTTACTAACAAGAGTTTTGCCGGTTATCTTGGGGAGTATCCGCATGAAGGCATCATTCAGCTGACAGATACAAAGGGTAATAAAATAGAAGCCAAAGCCAATTATGTAGAAAACTCCGCTTTAGCTACTGTCGCCTTTAGCGGTCTGACTAGTTCAATTTATCGTTCATGGTCCCTTTTAACTGAAGGCACATTGTGGTCTTGGCCAGGCTTAGGCGCACCAAATACCAGAGAATTCCGCGCTGATAATTTTGCATTCAGTGGTTCTTATTTGCAGCACAAATTTGCCAGTTTGAATCCAAATGACCCGATAGTTTTACAGTTTTCGCGTGAATTAGCTCCGTCACAAAATTTGAATATCTATATGGGTAATCAAGATATAGGGCAGGGCCTGGCGTTGAATTACCAGATAAAAGGATCTCAGCTGATTCTGTATGTGCCGGGTGGTATGAAACACAATGTGGAATATCGGCTTGGCACCTTTAGTCTTACTTCTGCTAAAGGCTACACCCTGCAGTTTTACGACGAGAAAATCTATAAAGCAAATGTTGCTGTAAAAGCAGTGTTGACGGCAGATGCGGAAATATTTTCTTCAAGCAAGTATCCGATCCTCTCTGCGGCTGGATCAGTGTCAAAAAACAATCTGGCGCTTAAATACCAATGGTCAGAAGTCACTAATACCGGCTTGGTGTTTACTGCGCCAGAAAGCCCGGAAACCAGTTTCTACTATCCGGGTACTTTTCCTTTAGAAAAACCACGCATCAAACTGACCGTGACCGACAGCCAAGGGAACTCCGCAGCAGAGACTGTGCGCTTGCAGCCTTACACTGTGGGAATGAACACTTTTTACATTAAAAGCGACAAAGATGAATTTATTGGGATGGGGCAGACGATGATGGTCCAGACCAAAGAAAACATGCTCACTTCATTTGCGATGAATAATAACGGGAATGCCATCCATATCAATTTTGCACATACTGAAAATAATTGGACTTATAACTGGAGCCTCGGTGTTGCAGCTGTTAACGGTGAAACTTTAGTCCCCGGACATTACACCGGCGCTGTCGACACGCCTTCCCAACCTGCGGATAAACCCAGGTTAACTTTTTATGGTAATGGTCGTGGTTGTAGTGGAACGCAAGGGGAATTCCTGATTCATGAGATTGCTTTTCGGGGAAATGAATCACAAGCCGTGCTCGATGTATTAGCCTTGGACTTAATACAGCAATGCGACTATAAAACGCCTAAATTAAAGGTGTCTATTCGTATAAACTCCAAAGTCCCAGTGCAGTTCTGATCCTGTTCTGTTTGCTGACCTGATAAAACCTCAATGCCTGTTTCATGGTGAAACAGGCTCTTTTTCGATTTTTTCTAAAACGATTCAGGCAATTCCTCATGGCTGGCAGATTTTATGCTTGTGATGCTGCAAGGCGCTGGCATGTCATTGTTGTCGCAGCCGCAGACTGATTTTTCAGCATTGATTTGGGCCGTGCTGCACCACGCAGGTGCAAAAATGCCGGTTATATCGAGGCATAATAAATTAGCAGTGCATTGAATACGTATTCATGTTGTTCTTGCACCAGTACTGGTCAATTAATGTTCGTTGCATAACAACATACATGGCCAAGGATGCGCAGTTGATCCCGGACCATGTTCACTGACCGGGAAGACAACATGTTCAGAAGCAAACTCAGCGCGATCACGCTGGCGTTGGCGGCGGCCGGCTGTTCGGTAATGCCTGTATGGGCTGCACAACAGACCGCACAAAACACGCCACAAGCTGTCGGCACTGCCGCAGACGCCAAAACCAGTAGTAAAAAACAAACCAAAGAAGATATCGAAGTGATTGAAGTCAAAAGCTATTCTGGCTCTTTGATTAAATCACTGAACCTCAAACGTTTTAATGACACCGTCTCCGAAACCATTTCGGCCGACGATTTAGGCGCGTTGCCGGATGTGTCGATGGCGGACGCGCTGACACGCCTGCCGGGTATTTCGGCGGTGCGGACTGGTGGTCAGGCGGCGGAGATTAATATCCGCGGCATGTCTGGTGGTTTTGTCTTTTCAACCTTAAATGGCCGCGAGCAGGTCAGTACCAGCGGCAGCCGCAGTATTGAGTTTGACCAGTATCCTTCCGAGCTGATTTCTTCCGCTGCGGTGTACAAATCCCCCAAAGCCTCGCTGATTGAAGGCGGCGTGGCCGGTACTGTGGAATTACAAACCGCGAGCCCACTGCGCAACAACGAACAACATACTTTTACCGTGAATGCCCGTGGCATGTTTAACGACCGCGCCAATGAAGTGCCGGACGGCCAGGAAATGGGCGACCGCTTAAGTTTGTCTTATCAGGGGAAATTCGCCGACGACAAACTGGGTGTGGCCTTTGGTTATGCCCGGCTGTATCAGCCTTCTGTGGCGACGCAGTTTATTGGCCTGGCCTACAACACCAGTATGGATGTCGACGGCATCAAAGAAACCGCGCCAAACGAATATGTCAGCGAAGGTTTTGAAATGCAGCACAAAGGCGGCGAAGAAGTTCGTAACGGCTATATGGCCGCGCTGGAGTGGGTGCCACATGATGCCTTCACGTTAAAAGCGGATGCTTTTGTCTCGAAGTTTGATTCTGAAGCCTTTGCCCGCGGGTTTCGGGTGAAACTCGGCGGTGCCAGTGCCGCCGTGGCTAATCCAATCTTAAATGACAACTCAGTGATTGGCGGGACTTTTAACCGCACGTCAAAAAGTTTTACCCGGGTGGAGATCGTCAATGACGACAACCAGGATTTTGACGAAGTACAAAGTTTTGGCGTCAACGCCGACTGGGATGTGACCGAGAACTTTAAGCTGAATCTGGACTTGTCACATTCTGCTGCGCAAAGTGATTTCCGCAACGGTTTACTCTGGTCTTTAGTGGCCAAAGACGCCAATGCTGCGACACCGGTGTTTGACGACAATGTGTCGTTGTCTTACAAACTCAATGGCCTGAACCTGCCGGATTTAGGCTTTAATCAGGCGGCCGCGTTTTCGGATATCAACCGCGTGATGCTGAGCAAATACGGCATTTATCCGTTTGAAAACAAAGACCGCGTCGATGCGGTGCGTTTAGACGCAACCTGGCGGCTGGATAATCCGGTGATAGCGTCCGTCGAAGCCGGTGTACGTTATTCCGACCGGGAATACAGCAATGACCGCTCTGTCTACGAATACGGCAACGACGGCGCTTTTTCGGCCGCGCAAAAACCATTGAAACTGACCGCCGACATGGTCAAAGTCGTCGATTTTAAAGGCGATTTCAGTTACTTCCCCAGCTACCTGGCGATTGATCAGCAAAAAGCGCTGGCGGCCTGGTTCCCGAATGGCATTCCGCAGCCAGTGAAAACCTGGGGCACCGGCAACAGTGGTGTGCTGGCCAGTCAACGCGTCACCGGCGGGCCTGACACCGGCTGGTCGATGCTGCAAAGCGGTGAAGTATACGAAAAAGTGCTGTCGGCTTATCTGATGGCGAATATCGATACCGACCTTTGGAACATTCCGCTGTCCGGTAACTTTGGTGTGCGGATGGTGGAAACCGATCAATCGGCGACCTCGCTGCAAAACGTCGGTGGCGATCCGAAACTTGGCGCGCAGAATATCGTTGATGATGCTGGTTTGGTGAACAACCAGTATGCGCCTGCCGTGCTGGGTGAAACCTACCGCGATTACCTGCCACAAATGAACCTGAACTTCCGCGTCACCGACGACGACCAGCTGCGGTTTGCTGCTGCGCGTGTGATGTCGCGGCCGCCGATCAACCGGCTGGCGTCTGACACCAGCACCAATATCAACAACGACGGCATCATTTCCGGTTCCAGCTCGAATAACCCGTATTTACGGCCGTTTTACGCCGACCAGTATGATATTTCCTGGGAGCGTTATTTCAGTGAAACCGAAGGCGCTTTTGTCGCTGCGTTGTTTTACAAAGACATCAAATCCTTTATCAGTACCTTCACCATTGCCGAGTTTGATTTTAAAGGCGCTGGTTTCTTTGTACCGGATGTGATTATCAATGCGGAAAGTGGCGTGCCGGTCCCGGTGACTAACGGCAACTACACCACGGCTGTCAACAACAGCAAAGGCGGTTATATCCGCGGCGCTGAACTGGCGTATACCCAGGTGTTTAAGTTCCTGCCGGGCATTTGGCAAGGCTTAGGTGTCAGCACCAGCTATTCCATCACCGAAAGTGAAATTCAGCAGCAAACCAGCCTCGGTGGTTCGACGGTGGATATCAGCCTGCCGGGCCTGTCAGAAAACGTCTTTACCGGCACTGTGTTCTGGGAATACGAAGGGTTTGAAGCGCGGGTTAGTGCCCGTTATCGCGACCCGTTTGTGTCGGAACAAGTGGCGGTAAACGAGCAAATCGTCAACTTCGATGGCGAGACCGTGGTCGATATGCAGACGTCGTATCAAATCAGCGACCAGTGGAGTGTGCTGTTTCAGGTCAACAACGTCACCGACGAGCCGACCAAAAGCTATTTCGGCGATGAAACGCAGACCGGCACTATTCAGTTTTTTGGCCGGCAGTATTTCCTCGGTGTGACTTACTCAATGTAAGGCGCTGCAGCTTCTATGGAGAATAAATTTATGTTGAATATTAAAACGATGCTGCAGACGGTGGCAACTGCCGCGCTGCTGCTGACACTGTCCGCCTGTGGCGGCAGCGGCGGTGATTCAGTGTCAGCGGGCAAAACCCTGTTGACGTGTAATGTGCCGCAAGTACCAAACGAAGCCGGTACCGCTTGTGTGGCGCCAAAACCAATCAAATGCCCGGCGCCGACAGTGCCGGATGCGCGTAATGAAAGTTGTGTGATTGGGGTGGATCCAACGGCGCCAACGCCTGGCGTCATGGCTGGCGCAGGTCAGGCTGTACTTTATTTCAAAAAAGCCGACGGTAACTATGACGGTTACCGCCTGCATACCTGGAATAACGAAACCTGTAATGCCTATCAGGACAGCTCACTGGCGGCCAGCTGGGACAATGGCCTGCAAATCACCGGCGTAGATACAAACTACGGTGCTTATTGGCTGTTAAATCTCAAAGACGGTGTTGGCAATAAAGCCACCGATTGTGGCAACTTCCTCATTCACATCGGCACCGATGATGCGGGCAAAGAGTTAGGCGGCAGCGATATGCAACAGCCACTGGGCCCAAAAGACGTGGCCAGGTTCTCGCGGATGGGCTGGACTTTCTCTGGGGTTGCTTCAGTATTTGCCTACCCTGTGGTATCACTCGGCGTGCAAATCAGTGACAGCGCTGCGCATTGGCTGGACCGCAATACCCTGCTGTGGAATGCAGCGGCGGGTGGCGTCGCCAAGTGGAAATTACATCATTCAGCCGCAGCCGATCTGGCGATTGATTCCGATACGCTGACCATCAACGGCGAAGCGGTGGAAGCCACCCCAACTGCTTTAACCGACGCGCAAAAAGCCAAAGTGCCGCATCAGGCCAACTGGCCGGCTTACAAGCTGAACCTGACTGCTGAACAAGCCAAAACCATGGCGAAGAATCAGCTGGTGCTGGCGTCTTATGACTCTGCCAACAAGCTGATGGCCGCCTCGCATGTCCAGGCCGGCAAAGTGCTGGATGACCTGTATACCACAGGCGCCAACGATGCCAATGAAGCGACGCTGGGTCTGGTGTATGACGGCAGTAACATCAAAGCGTCGGTGTGGGCACCAACGGCTCGCAGCGTCAAACTGAAAGTGTTTAACGCCGCTAAAGCGATGACGGCCACCAATCCAATGACGCTGGACGCCAATACCGGCATCTGGAGTTACAGCGGCGCCAAAGCCACACTGGACCGCCAGTTCTACCGTTTCGAAGTGCAGGTCTATCACCCTTTGAGCAAAAAAGTCGAGACCATCGAAGCCACAGATCCGTATTCACTGAATACCGCCACCAATGGCCGTTATAGCCAGTTCGTGAATCTCTCTGATGCCGACACTAAACCAGCGAACTGGGACAGCCATGAAGTACCGGTGGTGGCCAATGCCGAAGATACGGTGATTTATGAAGGCCATATCCGTGATTTCTCGGTGCGCGACACGACAGTGACGGCGGCCAACCGCGGCAAGTATCTGGCGTTTACTGAAATGGAATCGCAGCCGGTCAAGCACTTAAAAGCCTTAGCCGATGCCGGTTTGACCCATTTCCATCTGCTGCCGGCGACCGATATGGCCACCGTCAATGAAGATGCCAGCAAACGGGTGGATTTAACCAATACCGTGGCAGATCTGTGTAAGGTCAATAGTAAAGCTTCAGTCTGTAACCAAAGCGCAACGGCCAAGCTGGAAGACGTGATGAAAGGCTTCCAGAACTCTGGTGAAAATGCCCAAACACTGGCTGGTGAAATGCGTGGCACTGACAGCTTCAACTGGGGTTATGACCCGCAGCACTTTAATGTGCCGGAAGGCTCTTATGCCTCAACACCGGAAGGTGTGGCGCGTATCAAAGAAATGCGCGCGATGAACCAGGCGCTGCATACGATTGGTCTGCGTGTGGTGCTGGATGTGGTGTACAACCATACCTCTTCGTCTGGCCTGTTTGATAACTCTGTGTTCGACAAAATCGTGCCGGGTTATTACCACCGCTATAACCCAACCACCGGTAATATCGAACGCTCGACCTGCTGTGAAAACACCGCGACTGAACATGCGATGTTTGACAAGTTTGTCGCCGATTCGCTGGTGATTTTGGCCAAAGAATACAAGTTTGACGGCTTCCGGTTTGACATCATGGGCCACCATCCAAAAGCGTCAATTCTGGCGGCACGTGATGCGGTGCGTAAAGTGGATGCCGACACTTATTTCTACGGTGAAGGCTGGAATTTCGGTGAAGTGTCGAACGATGCCCGTTTTGTTCAGGCGCGCCAGGCCAATATGGCTGGCACTGAAGTAGGCACCTTTAACGACCGTGAGCGTGACGCGGTGCGTAATGTGGCGCTGTTTAGCGGCGACAGCGATGTCGGTAAGCTGAAAGATCAGAACCTGATTGAAATTGGTCTGGCCGGTACTTTAAAAGACTTTGTGTTTAAAGATTATCAGGGCAATACCGGTAAAGCCTCGGGTGTGAACTGGAATGGTCAGCCGGCTGGTTACGCCACAGATCCGGCGGATATCATCAACTATGTGTCCAAACACGATAACGAATCGCTGTGGGACAAACTGCAGTTTGGTTTAAAAGCCTCCGTCAGCATCGACGATCGCGTGCGCATTCATAACATCGCGCTCGGTATTCCGCTGTTGTCACAGGGTATTCCGTTCCTGCAGATGGGTGATGATTTACTGCGCTCTAAATCGATGGATCGCAACAGTTACGACGCTGGCGACTGGTTTAACTTTGTCGATTTCAGTAAACAAAGCAATAACTGGAATGTCGGTCTGCCTTTGTCGCAAGACAACCAAAGTGCCTGGGACAGCATCAAAACCATTGCGAACAATCCAAATGCCACGGCGTATCCGGAGCATATTGACCTCGCCGCTGCTGTGTTCCAGGACTTCCTGAAGATCCGCCACTCCAGCAAACTGTTCCGCTTAACGTCTGGCCAGGATGTCATGGACCGGGTTGGCTTCCACAACATCGGTAAAAACCTGACCCAAGGCCTGATTGTAATGAGCATTGACGACGGCGTTGGCCTGACCGATTTAGACCCGGCGGTTGATGCTGTGGTGGTGGTGATCAACGGCACCAGCAGCGAAAAAACGCATAAAGTGCCGACAGCCCAAGGCTTTATACTGCATGAAGTGCAGCAGGGTTCTGCCGACAGCCACGTCAGTGACTCGCGTTTTATCACGCAAGGTGCCGACGGTAGCTTCGTGGTGCCGGCTTATACCATGGCAGTGTTTGTGAAAAACCAGGCTGGTGCGCAAGGTACAGGCCTCAAAGCCGATGCAACCATGGGCGCACCGGATATCGCGCCATATGGCCTGACCAAAGTCTTTGTCCGTGGTGGTATGAATGGCTGGGGTGAAGTGGATGCCTTTGAATATGTTGGGGCCGGGGTTTATCAGGCGAAAATAAACATTGGCAGCAGCGGCAGTCAGGAATTTAAAGTGGCTTCTGCCGATTGGTCGACGGTAGATTTTGGCGCGAAAAGCGGTGAAGCGGATGTCGTGTTTGGCATCGCGCAAACGTTGCAGCGCTCAGGCGCCAATATGAAAGCCAACTTCAGTGCCGGCACTTATGTGTTCACACTGAATGCAGCAGTACCCACAGCGCCGGTGCTGACAGTGTCTGAGTTTGTGCCTTACGGTGCCACTAAAGTGTTCCTGCGCGGCAGCATGAACGGCTGGGGCGAAGCCAGTCAGTTTGTCTACAGCGGTGGTTTGTATCAGTTCAGCATTCCGCTGACCGCCGGCGACTACGAGTTTAAGTTTGCCTCCGCCGACTGGTCGACCGTGAACTACGGCGCCGGCAGTGATGGTCAGGCCGTGACTGTGGGCCAGAACAAAACTTTGGCAGCCAGTAACGACAACCTGAAAATCAATATCGCAGAGGGCGGCACTTACCTGTTTACGGTTGATGCCGCCACACCGACAGCCCCGGTGCTGAAGGTGGTCAAACAATAACTGCGGTTTTTTAACGCTGCTTTGCAGAAAATCCAACGCCGGCTTTTGCCGGCGTTGTTGTTTGCGGTTGATTAATCTGCTGAAGCACTAAAGAATAGAGCGAACCTTATTTGCAGTGCTTGATGCCCTGTCTGAGCGACTGAGTCAGTGAAAGAGTAAAACTATGATCCTTGCCCAAGCCCGCCATCTGCTCGCAGAGGTGCTGCATCCTTTAAGTTACGAGCAGTTTTTTCAGGAAGTGGTCAGCCGCCGCCCGCTGTTATTGCCGGCTGATACGGCGCTGCCGGCGCGGCAGTTATTGGGGGCGGACCCCAAAGCGCTGCTGCTCAGTCACTTCGCTGAATACGCTGCCACGTTGACCTGCCATATCCGCCAGGCGCAGGTGCCGGCACCTAAACCCCACGCTGTGGCCGACGCCGCGGCATTTGCGGCTTTGCTGACCGAATATCACTCGAATGATTACACCGTACGTTTTCCGGATGTGACTAATGTTACGCCAGCGCTGGCGCAACTGAACCGTGCACTGACGCTGCTGTTTGGTAATCCGGCCAGTACTGTATTGTTCTGGAGCCTGACCGGCGCCGAAGCGCCGGTGCATGATGATGAAGTCGACGTGATTGCGATTCAGCTGGTCGGCACCAAACGCTGGTTTATCTCCGACGAGCCGCCCAAACTGCCAAATAAATGGAAAGCACTGGGCGCCGGTGTGCCGCCGCTCGGCGCGCATAGTGTTTATGACGTCAAACCCGGTGATTTATTGTATCTGCCGCGTGGCAGCACGCACACGGTGCAGTCGACCGGCGAATCGCTGCATATCTCCATCGGCTTTGTGCCTGTGACGATCCGTGAAGCGATCAGCAGCGCGCTGGACTATATGGCCGATTTCGAAAAGCCGCTGCGCGCCAATGCGGCTGGTCGTGCCGATGCACTGGCCCATGGACAGGAGCTGGATTTAGCCGGTGCACAGATGCGGGCAGGGTTGGAGCGCTTGCTGCAGCTGTGTCAGCAACCTGGTTTTGTCGAAGCGGCACTGGCACACCGCCAGGCCCGCATGTTGCTGGAACTGCCGAAGCTACATAAACCCACAGCAGGCATACCGCCACTGAGCCGCGACACCCAGGTGCAACACTCGCCGCTGGCGATGGGGCAGGTCAATGTGTTGGCGCATATCCTTGATTTTCGTTTCCCCGGTGACCAGTTGCTGGTCCATCCGGCGGTGGCCGAGAGTATGGAATTTGTTCGCCAGACACCGCAGTTTGCAGTCAAAGACATTCCAGGGCCTATCGGCGACGATGTGCGTGTAGTGCTGGTAGAAAAGCTGCTGCATAGCGGGTTTTTGCAATTGGTTTAGGATTTGGTACTGGCTGGCCCAACAGCTACGCCAGTCAGGGTTTACAGTCTGCCCAGGCCTTGATGGCAGGCGTCAGCGCATCGATCACGGCTTTGCCTTCGACAAAACTGCCGAGTAGGCCTTCGCGCGCCAGCATCGCCAGATATTGATGCTGATAGTCGATCAGCGGATAAGCGCCATAGGCACCGGGGCTGGAATGGCGCTGCGCACTGGCACACTGGCTGCTATTGGGTTGGCCATTATTGCATTCCAGCCAATGCCCCAGGCCATAAGGCCAGTCTGTGCCAAAACCGCTGACGGCGGGGGAATTCAGCACTGTGGCATTGGCGCGTTGATTCGCCAGCATTTGTTGCTGCAGCGCGGCGGATAATAATTTGCCCTGCTGCAGAGCACGTAAAAAATCCAGATACTGCTGCGCTGTCCAGTGCATACCGCCGGCCAGGCGGGGGTTGCCAGTTGACGGCAGATCATAACGCGCCGTACTGAACAAACCGGTTTGCTGAGTGAATTGACGGAACAGTGCTTGCCAGTCAGCAGCGCCGGCGGCGCGAATGGCCATCAGCCCTGCGACCTGTAAATGCAGGCCGTTGTAATCAAACACGGTGCCGGGTTGCCGGCCGTTGGCGGTGTTATTGCTGAGCCCTTGGCGCACACACTGGGCAAAATCGACGCCGGGCAAATTCAGACACAAAGGTTCTTCAGTCAGGCCAGAAGTAAAGCTGAGCAGCTGCTGCAAGGTCATTTGCGCCAGCGGATGGCTGGTGCTCAACGGCCAGTCAGTCAGCCGGCTGGCGGCCGTGTCGCTGAGATTCAATACGCCGCTGTCGACCAGACGCAGAATGATCACAGCACTGACCCATTTGGAGGTGGAAGCTGATTCGTAAGATGTCACGGCGCTCGACGCCCCGCGTGAATAGCTAAAAGCCCGGCCGTCAAAGCGCTCCAGCAACAAGGTAAAATCAGTATCGGTTTTCAGCGCAGTGGCCTGCTGGCGCAGGCTTTGTTCCAGTGAGGTCAGATCGCAGCTGGCCTGCGGTTGTGTGGGGGGGATCGGGCTGCTGTCGCTGCCACCACCACAAGCAGTCAGGCAAACTGAGGTGAATAACGCACTGATAATCTGGCGACGGATTGGCATAGTTTTACTTCCCTGGATTGCCCTGAGCCATATCAGTCTGGCACGACAGGCTTGCAGGGCACAGTCAGCGCGAGGTAAATGTCTGGTAAATCCCGGTTGGGTAAGATGGTGGGGAACCCTGCAGCAGGTTACCCCCAATATTCTTAAACATAACCTGTGGTTTATTCTGCCCGTGTCACGATCGGAAAGGTGGCCGGTGCTTTATCAATCAAGCCGAAGAAACGCACCAGATCGATTTTACTGCCGCTAATGGTTAAATCGTCGCTGAAGATCGTATCTTTGACGCCGGCCACACCAGCAATCATCTTCACAAAGATTTGGCTGGTCAGCGACAAAGTTGCGTTGGCGTCCGTCTCCGGCGCTGCGCGTTTAAAATGCAGCACCGAATTCTCCAGCCACAGCACATATTGCTCGCCGCTATCGGTCAGCACCAGATTGATTTTGTAGTCTTTTCCCTCGGCGGCAGGCCCGTTGAGTCCAGCGGCCATGGCTTCCAAAAACCGTTCAGTCGGCACCCGCTGTAACATCTCTAGCATCTGCGCTTTTGAAATACCCTGCTCGGGAGGGCCCTGGCGTAGTTCCTGAGCTGCGGTCAGATAGGCGTTGCGCCAGGTCGCCGCTTCGCTTTGATAGCCGAGTTGGTCGAAGGTTTTTGCCAGTAATAGTTTGGCCGGTTGATGACTGGCGTCAGCCATCACCAGATGGTTCAGCAACTCAGCGGCCCAGCGAAAATCGCCCTGGTCAAAAGCGGCCTGGGCGGCACTTAATGCCTTGTCGGCACCAATCAGTGCCAGATAGCGTTTGCCTGCTTCAGTCGGCGGTAACGGGTCCAGATGGGCCGGATTCCCGTCGTAAAAACCCAGATAGAACTGGTACACCGCTTTGACGTTGTGGCGTAAATCACCGTAGTAGCCGCGCGAATGCAGCTGCTGCGCCAGCGATGCAGGCAAGCTGATGCGATCAGCAATCTCATTGGCTGTCAGGCCCTGGTTGATCAGCCGGACCGTCTGGTCGTGGGTATATTTGTAGACGTCGCGCTGCACCGTGATGAATTGGCGGATGCGGGCATTGCCCCAGATCGGATGATGGTGCTGGGCGATAAAAATCTCGGTGTCAGCGAGCATATCAAGCGATTGTTGCAGGTAACTCGACCACAGCAGCGCATCACGCACTTTGGCGCCGCGGATCGGCAACAGGTTGTGCATGGTCCGGCTCAGGTTCTCCGCGCCATTAAATAGTTTTTTATCCGGCAGGCTGAAAGTCATTTCTGCCGGTGATTCGGCACCCGGCTGGTTGTAGAACACGAAATTCACGCCGTCGATTTGCATCGGTTGCACAGGTTGGTCGATCACGATATTCGGCGGCAAAATCCCCATCGAACCGTACACCACCTCCTTGCCAAGTCCGGTATCGATATTGCCGGTGGCGCTGCGAGGCAGGTTCTTACCGAACTGGTACATAGAGCGACGCGCCATTGCGTTGCCGACCATGATGTTTTCACTGGTGGCTTCTGCCATAAACCCCAAAGAGGCAACTACCGGCACCTGGCGCTGCTGCACTGCTTCGCTGCTGATCACGCCAAGCGCGCCGCCAAAGTGATCAGCGTGGGCGTGAGTAAAAATCACGCCCACCACCGGTTTGTCACCCAGATGCTGACGGGCAAAAGCCAGAGCAAAAGCGGCGGACTCTGTCGCCGTCAGCGGGTCAATCAGGATAAAGCCGGTTTTTCCTTCAATCAGGGTCATGTTGGCAATATCAAAACCACGCAGCTGATAAACACCATCAGTGACTTTGAATAAGCCGACCTGCGCATTCAGTTGAGCATGGCGCCATAATCCAGGATTGACGCTTGCGGGAGTATCGCCGTGCAAGAAATCATATGCAGCAAAATCTTTCAGCACCACACCATCAGCATTCATGATCTGGCCGCTGGGTTTCGCTATAAAACCACGCGTCGCTTCTGCCATGTCAAGTGGATCAGCCAGGTTCAGGTTTTTGGCCATGTTGCTGTTGTGCAGCAGTACTGCCGGACTGATATCGCTGTTTACCGCTTGAGATGGCGCGGTATGCTGGTCACAAGCCGACAGGCTCAGCACAGAGAATAGTACGCTGCATAGGTGAGTATTGCGCATCAGGAAGTCCTATTTTCAGATGGGAAAGTTCAGCAATCCTGGCGCAGTAAATCGGCGATCTTTTCGCCGATCATGATGCAGGGTGCATTGGTATTCCCACCGATCAGAGTGGGCATGATGGAGGCGTCGGCGACCCGTAACCGCTTTATACCGCGCACCCGCAACTGCGCATCCACTACGGCCAGCGGGTCGTGGTCGGGCCCCATTTTGCAAGTTCCGACCGGGTGGTATTGCGTATCTGCCCGGTTGCGAATGTCTGTTGCGATGGCGGCCGGGTCATGGGCCGGGACCGGATACAGCATGTCGCCGCGGATGGCATCAAAAGCAGCAGATTCAATCAGTCGTTGCTGGAACTGCGCCCCTTTGACCAGTAGCGGCAGGTCGCGTGGATCTGATAAAAAGTTCGGGTCGATGCGCGGCGCATCATGCGGATCTGTGCTGGCCAGCCGCACAGTGCCGCGGCTGAATGGCCGCAGTAAATCGACATGACAGGAAATGCCATGGCCCAGATGCATTTTGCGCGCATGGTCGTCGACAATGCCGAGCACAAACACCAGTTGTAAATCCGGCACTGTGACCTCGGCGGAAGACCGCAGAAAAGCACCACAAGTTGCGATAGCGCTGCTGATCATGCCGGTCCGGTGCTTTTGCCATTCCAGCATGGCGGCGGCAAGTTTTGCCGCACCGCGCCATGACAGACCAAAAGTAGCGGTATTGCCGGGCACCCGCCAGGTCTGTACGTAGTCGATATGATCCTGCAAATTCTGGCCAACACCCGGCAAATCACAGACGACTGGGATCCCCAGTCTTTGCAATTCGCCGGCCGGACCTATGCCGGATAGTTGCAGCAATTGCGGCGAGCCAAAGGCGCCGGCCGAGATAATGACTTCACGCCGGGCCAGTACTGTCTGTAGTGTGCCATGTTGATAATAGGCGACGCCGGTCGCTTGCCGGCCATCCAGTAGCACTTTTGCGGCAACTGCTGCGGTGATGATGTGCAGATTGGGCCGGCTCAGATTGGGGGTGAGAAAGGCTTTGGCAGCGCTGCAGCGTTCGCCGTTTTTATGGGTCACCTGATACTCAAAAGCGCCTTCCTGCACCGCACCATTGTAGTCTGGGGTCAGTGCGAGACCGTTATCCACGGCGGCCTGCAGAAACAAATCATTTAGCGGACTTTGAAACGCCTGGTAGGTCACATTCAGACCGCCCCCCTGTCCGTGGAAGCTATCGCTGAACTGTTCGTTATGCTCGGAGCGTTTAAACAGCGGCAGCAGTTCGTCATAACTCCAACCCGGGTTGCCGAGCGCGGCCCAGTGATCATAGTCCCAGCGATTGCCCCGCACATACAGCATCGCATTGATGGAACTGGATCCGCCCAGAGTTTTCCCCCTGGGCTGATAGCCGCGCCGACCATTTAAACCAGGCTGTGGCACAGTCTCGAATGCATAGTTATTGATTTTGGTCGGCACCATGGCCACGACGCCGGCTGGTGCATGGATCAACACGCTATCGTCTGGCCCGCCAGCCTCCAGCAGGCAAACGCTGACTGCAGGGTTCTCACTGAGGCGTGCCGCCAACACAGAACCGGCAGAGCCGGCACCGACAATGACATAGTCAAACAACTGTGGGTTCATCAAGTCTCCGGCCGGGCAAAGCCTGCGCTAAGGCGCGGTTGCCGAATCATCAGACCTTGGCTACTATTTGTCCAATGCATTTAAAGTATCAATAATATTACTGAGACTCATATATGGAACTACGCCAACTGCGTCATCTGATGGCGGTGATAGAGCACGGCAGTTTTAGCCGTGCCGCTGAAGTGGTTCACCTGACTCAACCTGCGTTGTCGCGCAGTATTCAGGCGCTGGAGGCCAGTATTGGGTCGCCGGTGCTGGAGCGAAATCGGGGCGCGCTGCTGCCAACCCAGATTGGTGAGCTGTTGTTGCGGCATGCACGGGCGCTGGATTCCGCTACCCGCGATTTAGAGCGGGATATCGCGTTGAGCAAAGGTCTGGAGTTGGGGGAATTGCGCATTGGCGTTGGGCCTTATGGCGGTTCAGCTCTGGTTGGCCCGGTCATTGGACGGCTGCACCAGTTGCATCCGGGACTGCAATTAAAAACGGTACTGGCGCCGTGGCAGGAATTGCCCGAACGCGCGCGGGCCCGTGAAGTCGACCTGATTGTGGTTGAACTCAGTCAGGTTCAACAAATGGAAGATTTTGCTTTCAGTGCTTTACAGGAACATGCGGTGATCCCGGTGTGCCGTCCGCAGCATCCATTAACACAGCTGGCACATCCTTCCGCCACAGACATCTTCAGCTACCCACTGGCGGGCCCAAGCTTATTGCCTGGGATGCAACAAAAGCTGGAACAACTGCGATCCGCTGCCATACCGCAGAAACGACCGCTGCTGGCGGTGCAATGTGACCTGGCCAGCATGCTGAAAGACGTGTTGCGTCAATGTGATGCTGTGTCGCTGATGCCGGGTTTTATGGTCGCTGCAGACCTGGCCGCAGGCTCGTTGGTCAGTGTACCCGGTTTAGCGTTAGGCCTGAAGGCGCGCTTTGGCTGTGCCTGGTTGCAGGCCAGAACGGTGTCGACGGTGGCCGCCCGTTTTATGCAACTGCTGCAGGAGCACGACCAGCAGCTGTATGCGTTAAAACAGGCAGAGTAGCGGTTACCGTCAGGGCTTCAGGCCAGATAATCGCGACGCCGGCGAAAGCGGTCTTGCGGCACTTTTTCCGGCCCACACCAATACGCTTCATCGGCCATCAAAGTGGCGATGGCCGTGGCATTGTTAGCCACCAGCAATGGCTGTAAACGTTCGCGGCTGGATGGGGTGTAATCACCGCGATATCGCAAATCGACCACCAAATCCCGCACTTTAGCTGGCAGTGCTGCCCAGTCTGTGCTGCCATACCGCGCCACCAGATCCGGCTTTTGGCAAATACGCAGCACGTCGCTGACCATCTGTTGATAGGTCAGTGCAAACAGCAGTTTTTGCTGGCCGGGCGTGATTTCAAACTGGCTCAGCTGGTTCTGCACAATAAAAGATTTGCCGGCGGCTCCACTTAAACCTGCGGCTTTAGCAAACTGAGCGGCCGCCGCAGCGTCGAGGCCGCAGGCAGTTAAGTCGGCACTGATCCCGGCCGGAGTTTTATCGCGCATATCGTAACCACGGCCAAGCGTGACGCCGGAGCTGTCGGTTGGTACATGCGGATTGCGACTGAAATAACGGCCACGTTGTTCCATACCTTCGGCATCAAAGGTCAGCTGGCCGGCGTCGACCAGAAAATCATCCTGACTGCTTTGCGCTGACTGGGGCAGCACCGGCACTGCAGCAACTGCCGGCAGTGGCGAGGATAAAGTTATATAGGCCTTAGCGGCATAACCTTCCTGATTGCCGGCCCGCACCCGAAACCAGTCGCCGGCTTCAGCCAGCACCTGCACCGGCCGGTCTTTGCTGAGTCTGGCCAGAATAGGGCTTTGGCTGTCGGGCGCCTGACGCAGGTTTAACTGGCCAGACTGAATCGTGATAGTCCCTGGTTGGTTCATGGCAATGCCGTCGCATGGGAAAGAAGCAGGCTTCAAGCGTGGTAGATCTGCGGGCAAATGCAAATTGCCACTTGACCTTACCCTCGTGGTAAGGTTCAGACTGGGGCTGAGTTCTTTGATTATTTGGAGCCTGCGACTATGGCTAATGTTGAATATGTTTTACCTGTCAACGGTTTACGTTGTATGTCCTGTGTGGCGCGCTTAGAAAAAGTGTTGCATCAACAGCCGGATGTAGCAGCTGCACAAGTGGACTTGATGGCGAAACAAATGCATCTGGCGCTGGAAAACGCCGAAGCGCTGAGTGCGGTCATCGCTGCCGTCGAAGCGGCTGGTTTTCAGGTGGTGCAGCCGCAGGCTGCAACCGAACCGCTGGCTGGAACTGAATCGCCGGCTGCAACGCCTCAAACCAGGTCCAGCCAGGCAACAACTATTCAGCCCGCAGCTATTATTCAGCCCACAGCTATGCAATTAAAAGTCAATCAGGCCGCAGTGCCGGTCGACGAAGAACCGTTCTGGCCGGTGTTGCTGGCCCTGCTGTTAAGCCTGCCGCTGCTGTTGCCGATGCTGCTGATACCATTTGGCCTTGACTGGATGTTAAGCCCGTTCTGGCAATGGTTGCTGGCGACGCCGGTGCAATTCTGGTTGGGCGCGCGCTTTTACCGCGGTGCTTTTTATGCGCTGAAAAACCGCAGCGGCAATATGGATTTGCTGGTGGCGCTGGGTACCAGTGCGGCTTATGGCTTGTCGCTGTGGCATTGGCTGAGCGCGCCGGCGGCGCACAGTGTGCACGTCGGGCTCTATTTTGAGTCTGCCGCGCTGGTGCTGAGTTTTGTGTTGCTGGGTAAATACCTGGAACAGCGCGCCAAAACGCAGACCCGCTCGGCACTGCAGGCTCTGGCAGAATTACAACCGGCGCAGGCCCGCGTCTGGCAGGGCGACGATACGGGCTGGCAACTGCTGGCGCTGGCGCAAGTCCGGCCCGGCATGCGCCTGCAGGTGAAGCCCGGTGAGCGGATCGCGCTGGATGGGGTGGTGTTAAGCGGGCGCAGTCAGGTTGATGAAGCGCTGATCAGCGGCGAAAGTCTGCCGCTGTCAAAAGACACGGGCGCTTTGCTGCGCAGTGGTGCACTGAATCTGGATGGCGTGCTGGAGTATCAGGCCAGCAGCAGCGCACAGGATTCGCAGTTACAGCAGTTGATCCGGCAAGTGGAGCAGGCACAGTTACAAAAAGCGCCGGTACAACAATGGGTCGACCGCATCGCCGCTGTATTTGTGCCGGTGGTGCTGCTGATTGCGCTGCTGACGCTGCTGGCTCACGGCGTTTTCAGCGGCGACTGGTCTGTGGCGATTTTAAACGCCGTCGCAGTGCTGGTGATTGCTTGTCCCTGTGCACTCGGTCTTGCCACACCCGCGGCGTTGGTGGTGGGTTTAGGCCAGGCGGCGCGCCACGGCATTTTGCTGAAAAACGCCGCCGTACTCGATCAAGCCAGTCAGTTACAGCTGCTGGCTTTTGATAAAACCGGCACGCTGACCCAAGGTCTGCCCCAGATCAATGCCCGTCAGATCTTTACCACACAAGCAGAAGCAGATTTGTTCAGCATCGCCTGTGCACTGCAGCAACACAGTGAACATCCGCTGGCGAAAGCGTTTCGGCTGGACGCCGGCACGGCATTGCCGGCGATTAGCGGTTTTCAGGTACTGGCCGGTGTTGGCGTCGAAGCGCTGCTCACAACCCATGGTCAGCGCTGGCAGCTTGGCAGTGCACAGCTGCTGCAGACTGCCGGGCTGGCACTACCGGTCGATCTGCAATCGCATGACGGCAGTCAGGTGTTTTTACTGCAGCTGGACCCGCAACCGCAGCTGGTCGCGGTATTTTGGTTGCAAGACCAAATCCGGCCCGACAGCGCTGCGGCAGTGCAAATGCTGCAGGCACAAGGTTATCAGCTGGCATTGCTCAGCGGCGACAATGATCGCACGGTAGCGCAAGTCGCTGATGCTTTAGGGATCGCCGACTATCACAGCGCGATGACGCCGGCGGCAAAGCTGGCGTACCTGCAACAGGCGCAGCAACGCGGTTTAAAAGTGGCGATGACCGGTGACGGCATCAATGATGCTCCGGCTTTGGCGCAGGCCGATTTGGGCATCGCGCTGCAAAGCGGTACTGCAGTCGCTGCCGCAGTGGCGGGTATTCAGCTGCTCGATGGCGATTTACGTAAAGTCGCGGCGGCGCTGGATATTGCCCGCGCGACGCGCCGGGTCATTTGGCAAAACCTCGGCTGGGCATTTGGTTTTAATCTGCTGGCCATTCCGGCGGCGGCTCTGGGCTATTTAACGCCGGTGATTGCGGGCGCTGCTATGGCGTTGTCCAGTGTATTGGTGGTCAGTAATGCGCTGCGGTTAAAGCGTTGGTCGCCGCAGTTGGCGCGGGCACAGGAGACGCAATCATGCAGAAGGACTGGCTGACCATTGGTCAGGCAAGCAGCCTGACTGGCCTCAGCGCCAAAATGCTGCGGCATTATGAAAGCCGTGGTTTGTTACAGCCGGGTCGAAGCCCAAGCGGGTACCGCTTGTATCCGCCAGGCCAGCTGGCGCAGTTGCAGCTGATTTATCAGGCGCGGCAGCTTGGTTTTTCGCTGGCACAAGTGGAAGCCCTGCTGGCACTGTGGCAACAACCAGACCGTGCCAGCCGCGATGTACAGGCTCTGGCACAGCAGCAGCTGGCGCTGGTCACTGAAAAAATCCGCCAGTTACAACAACTGCAGCAACAACTACAGAATCTGGTGGCGCACTGTGCCGGCGACGATACACCGGACTGCAGCATTTTACGCGAGCTGAGCGGACAGGCGGATTGAGTGCCTTGCGATCAGCGGGTCAGCGGCAATATCAGTCCCATGCCAATCGATTCCGGTGCGACGTCGGCAAAACCAAATTGCTGATACAGAAATTTTGCATCGCCGTCGGCGATTAAATTGACATAACAGCTGTCGGGCAGTTGTGTTGTCACATGATGCATCAACGCTTGCATGATCTGTTTGCCGAGGCCCTTGCCCTGATGCTGCGGTAACACAGCAATATCACAAATTTGGCAATGACAACCACCATCGCCAATCAGCCGGCCCATGCCGATGACCTGGCTTTCGAAACGGATTTGCACGGCAAATAATGTCGCGGCCAGGCCAATTGCGGCGGCTTCCGGCGTTTTCGCACTGAGACCAGTTGCGACGCGTAAGTGACAATAATCGTCCACTGTGGGAGTCTGGATTTCGAGCTGATAGGTCATAAGGCGGGTCCTGAATACTGAGGTGTCTGCATACACAGAAAGATCCGCGACTGGGCGAATGCTTTTCAGTTAAATTACGGTGTCTGCTTAGTTGAAATAGTGCCGAATCGTCGGCCATGGTGCAATGAAGAATATGCAAGCAATTGTTTTTGATGTGTTTTGTAGTGACACCGCGCGTGGTAATCCGGCGGCGGTTTTTTGGCTGCAACGCTGGCCGGACGATGACAGCTTGCAAGCTATGGCCGCCGGGCAACTGGCACCGGTCACAGCCTTTATCTGTGTGCCTGCCGGTGCAGGCAACGACGTGGCTATCGCTGTGCGTTGGTTTGCCGGTCGTCAGGAAATTAACTTATGTGGTCACGGCAGTCTGGCGGCCGCTGCGTTGCTGTTTGCCCGCCAGCCACAACGTCAGCAGGTCCGGCTGACCAGCCAGTTTGGTGATCTCAGCGTCGCGCGTAGCCTACAGGCATTGACGGCGTTGTCAGCCGGTCGCGATAGTTTTGTCATGGGTTTGCCGGCGTGGCCGGCGCAACGGCCGGCAGAACTTCAGCAGTTGATACGGTCCTTGCAATTACCGGCGCAGGGTTTGGTACTGACAGACTGCTTTGCCACGCGCGACTTGGTTTTAGTGTTGGCGAGCGCCGCCCAGGTACAGGCCTTTGTGCCGGATTTTGCTTTGTTAAAGCAGCTCGGGCCCTACCACGCGCTGATCCTGACTGCGCCCCTCGATAGTTCGGATGAATTGCATCAAAGCGGTTATGTGCTGCGTTATTTTGCGCCCAACATCGGCATTAACGAAGATATGGCGACCGGCTCTGCCCAATGTTCTTTGGCACCTTATTGGCTGCAACGTTTTGGCGCCCAACAACTGCAGGTGCAGCAACTATCCACGGCTGGCGGCTTTTTTATCGTGGCCGCACATAGCGCGGAACAGATCTGCTTACATGCGGTCGTACGCGGCCAGCCGGATGCTCCGGCTTTGGCTTGATCGCGCAGAACAGGCAGAAAAAAGCCCGGGACAGAGACCGGGCGAAGTGACTCACAGGAAAACGAACAGGCTGATGGCGTGTGCTGTGCACACGGAAAAACCAAATGTTCGGGCTAAGCCTAGGCCAGTATCGGGTAGTGTGATTTGCGGCAGATCAAACCAGGCGCTTTTCGTGCAGACAATAAAAAAGGGGACCGCAGTCCCCTTTGTGTTTATTCAGCAAACTTTGCAGCTTAGTTCACCGCAGCTTTCAGACCACGGCGGATCAGCAGACCATCGGTGGTTGGCTCTTTGCCGCGGAAGGCTTTGTACGCTTCCATCGGGTCTTTGGTGTTACCAACCGACAGGATGTTTTTACGGAAATTCGCGCCGTTTTCCAGTTTCAGACCACCTTGTTGCTGCACAAAAGCAAAGGCGTCTGCGGCCAGAATTTCCGACCACATATAAGCGTAATAACCGGCTGAATAGCCGCCGCCCATTGAATGGCTGAAGTAAGTCGATTTGTAGCGTGGTGGTACCACGGCTAAATCCACGCCGTGTTTTTTCAGCGCATCGGCTTCAAATTTTTCCACGTCGTCAATTTTGGTGCCGGCCGGGATCGAGTGCCATTCCATGTCCACTAAGGCCGCTGCCATATATTCCAGCGTATCGAAACCCTGGTTAAAGCTGCGCGATTTCATGATTTTTGCCAGCAGTTCAGCCGGGATTGGTTCGCCGGTTTTGTAGTGTTTGGCGTAGTTGCCAATCACATCCGGGTGCGCCGCCCAGTCTTCCTGGAAGGTGGATGGGAATTCAACAAAGTCACGCGACACTGAAGTACCGGCTAAAGTCGGGTATTTCACTTTGGAGAAAATACCGTGTAAACCGTGGCCGAGTTCGTGGAAAATGGTGGTGACATTGTCATAGCTGACCAGCGTCGGTTCGCCGGCCGGGCCTTTTGGAATGTTCATCACGTTAACGACGACTGGCTTGTCGTTCAGCAATTCACTTTGTTCAACAAACGAACTCATCCAGGCGCCACCGCGTTTACCTTCGCGGGCGAAGTAATCGGCGTAGAAAATTGCCAGGCTGCTGCCGTCGGCATCAAACACTTCGTAGGCTTCCACATCCGGGTGGTAGACCGGCAAGTCTGGCCGTTTTTTGAAGCTGACACCAAACAGTTTGTTCATGGTGTAGAACACGCCGTCGTGTAATACGCGGTTGAATTCGAAGTATGGTTTCACTTCGTTTTCGTCTAAGTCGTATTTGGCTTTACGCACTTTCTCGGCGTAGAACTCCCAGTCCCATGGCTGCAGTTCAAAAGTGCCGCCGCTCTGTTTGATCATGTCCTGAATGGCGGCCGCTTCTTTTTTGGTGTTTTCCACCACAGTCGGCGCCATGCTGCCCAGCATGTCCATCACCGCTTTTGGATTTTTCGCCATGCTTTGGTCCAGCGAGAAATGCGCGTGGGTGTCAAAGCCGAGTAACTTGGCGCGTTCAGCACGGATTTGCGCTAAACGGGCAACCAGCGGCCGGTTGTCGGTTTCACCTTTGGTGCCGCGGTACGCCGAAGCTTCCCAGATTTGCTGGCGCAGTTCGCGGTTTTCCAGCTGGGCTAACGCCGGCTGACGCGTGGTGTTGGTGATTTCAATGATGTACTTGCCGTCCTGACCTTTGGCCTTAGCGCCTTCAGCCGCAGCAGCAATTTCTGCATCAGAGAAACCGGCCAGCTTGGCTTTGTCATCAACAAAAATCGCGATGTCTTTGGTGATTTGCAGCAGGTTCTGGCTGAACTTGGTGGTCAGCTTTGAGCTTTCTTCGTTCAGGGCGCGAATTTGGGTTTTCTGCGCGTCATCAAGCAAAGCACCGGCGCGGACAAAACGCTCGTAGGTTACTTCAGTTAAACGCAGTGATTCCGGGTCCAGATTCAGGCTGGCGCGGTTGTCGTACACGGCTTTGACCCGCGCGAACAGCGTTGGATTCAGGTTAATGTTGTCGCTGTGGGCGGCCAGTTTTGGCGAAATCTCAGCCTGGATTTTCAGGATCTCAGCATTGCTGTTCGAGCCGGACAGGTTAAAGAAAATACCGCTGGCACGGCCGAGTAAATCGCCGGTTTTTTCCATTGCGACAATCGTATTGTCAAAAGTCGCCGGTTCCGCGTTGTTGGCGATGGCGTCGATTTCTTTGGCGTGCTCTTCGATGCCCTGCAGCATGGCAGGCAGGAAGTGCTCAGTTTTGATTTTGTCGAATTCCGGCGCCTGATATTGCAGCGAACTGCGTTTCAGTAACGGATTTTCTGCCGTCACTGCGGCTGGCGCCGGTTCAGTTGTTGCTGCTGTGGCTTCGGCCGGTGCTGCGGCTTTTTGCTCAGGCGCTGCTGGTTTATTGTCGGTACAAGCGCTTAACGCCAATACGGTGGCGACTGTGGTCGCAACAAGAGTTTTTTTCATCGTGGAGTCCTTTGGCACAGAAGTTTGACTATGGTTATCACTGGGATTAGTCATTCGAGTATGCCAAACACTGTGACAATATCACGAATATTTTGCAGCCAATCGCCGGCTTTGTGCGCCGAATGGGGGCAGATGTCTGATATGTGGAACTTTGTAGCCAGGGCGGGTGAATATTGACAGTGTTGCAGCGTATGAGTCTGTTAGCTTTGATGGTGTGTCCGGTTTGGGTGGGGGCGGATGACAAGGTGATGCACATCGGTACCCTGATGCAGATCTCACCGCAACATCCGGTGGTGATGCAGGTACGGCAGGCTTATCAAAACCTCGGTCTGCCGATGCAATTGGATACGATGCCGCTTGAGCGTCTGCGTGTCGAAGCCGCCCGTGGCGAGTTGCTGGATGGTAATCTGGCCGCATCGGCCACATTGTCGCAAGTGGTGCCACAATTGGTCCGTATTCCCGTGCAGATTTATCAGCTGGATTTAACGGCATTTGTCAGCCGGCCTGAACTGCAGCCTGCGCAATGGACAGATTTGCAACCGCTGCGTGTTGTCTACATGGCTGGCATGCTGGCGGTAGAAACGCGCTTAAAACAACATGATGTGAAATTGCTGACTGCAACGCTGACGCTGGAACAAGCGCTGCAATATGTTGCCAGAGGCCGCGCCGATGTGGCGGTCTTACCCAAAGCAGAAGCAGACTATGTGCTGCGGCAAATGGCGGGTTTAAAGGTGCAAGCGGTGCAGCCGGCACTGGAACAATTGCCGATGTATCACTACATTCATCAGAAGCATCAGGCGCTGGTTGGTCCGCTGACTGCGCAGTTTGAAAAAATCATGGCACCGGTCCAGGCCGCCGGACATCAATAAGCGGAGCGCTTTATGTATCGAATGACCGAAGTGGAATTGACTGATCCGGCGCTGTTAGCGTTATTTGGCCGGCTGGCGGACGCGTTAGGCCAAAGTCAGGGCGAGGAGCCACAAAAACTGAGTTTTGATGGTTCCGATCTGTTGCTGGCTGTGGTGGCCTGGCATGACGGCAAGGCGGTCGGTTGTGGTTTGTTACGCCGCGAAGACGCGAGCCGGGCGGAAGTGAAACGGATGTATTCGAATCAGCCCGGTGTTGGTTCCGCAGTCTTACAATATCTGGAACAAAAAGCCCGCAGCAGCGGCTTCTCGTCAGTGCTGGCGACAGCACGTATCATTAACAGCAAAGCGCTGAATTTTTATCTGCACAAAGGCTTTAAAAAATGTCCCTCTTATGGCAAATATCGCTACAGTTCGCAAACCATCAGCATGGAGAAGCCACTGGCTTAACCTGCTGTCAGAGGATCTGACGGTTGAAATCTTTATTTGCCTTGCCCAAAGCACTGCTGATCTGTAGCGCGGTGCTGGTCGTTGTTGTCGGGCTTTGTCTGTATCTGGCGCTGGGTGGCAATCGGCAGGCACCCCAACAATTGCCATTGCAGGTCTGGCTGTTACAGGACAGCGCGGTACAAACGCCGCAACAGGCACAACAAGCCAGTCCGGCACAATGGCAATTGCTGGCTGATCCTGCAAATCAATTGGGTTATGGCCTCGGTACTTTATGGTTCCGGCTGGTGCTGGAACCGCGGGCCGGTTACGCCATAGCGCTGGATGCACCATTCCTTGATGAAGTGGATTTTTACCTGCTGGCACCCGATGGCCAGCTGCTGCGGCAAATCCAAACCGGCGATCAACGGCCTTTTGCCCAGCGTCAGGTGCCGGTCAGCAGTTTTGTGTTTCCGATCGACGGCGTCACCCAGCCGGTACAGCTGCTGGTGCGGCTACGCAATGCCGGGTTGAGTTATTTACCGGTGCGATATGTTGAGCAAGCGCCGGCGATACAGCAGGCTGCCCGTCAGCAAATGCTGCAAAGTTTTTTCCTCGGTATTCTGGCCTTTGCTGCTTTGCTGGCGATCTTGCTCGCTGTCGTGACGCGACAGCATAGTCTGCATCTGTTCAGTGGTTTGTTGCTCTGTATTGCCGCTGTGCAGGCTGAACTGAACGGTTTGCCGTTTCAGTGGCTGTGGCCGCAGGCGCCGCAGTGGAACCAGCTGGTGGAGTGGGGCTTGCCGCTGGCGGTGATTTGCTGCTGTGGTTTTGTCAGCCGCTATTTTGTGTTGCCGCCCGGTGGCCTGCGGCGGTTGTTTCAGGGGCTGATCGCGTTGAGTGTCCTGCTGTTGCTGGCCACTCTGATTAGCACCTTATTGCAGTCTTATGTCTGGCAAAGCCAGTTGAAACAATATGCGGTATATCTGATGCAAGCCTGTGTGCTGGCGACGCTGGGAACCGGTGGTTGGATGCTGCGCAGTCAGCGCCACAAGGCGGTGTTGTTTTTGCTGCCGATGTCGGTGCTGATGCTGAGTATTGTGCTGGCTGCCCTGCGTGTGATGGGTCTCATTGCTGAATCCGCGTTTTCGCGTTCAGTGCTGGAACTGGGGACCACGCTGGCGGCTGTGTTGATGACCAGCAGTCTGGTGCTGGGGATCTATCTGGAAAAAGCCCGGCAGGCGCAAGTGCAACAAGCGTTACTGGAACGCAACGAGCAGCTGAGTAAGTTGCAACAGCAAGAACTGAACCGCTCGAAAATCGCGCCTTTTTATGGCCTTGGTTCGCGCCTGGCATTGGTCGAATTGCTCAGGTATGAGCTGCAACAACACAGATCCCGCTATCGCTTGTTATTGCTGGAGTTTCAGCAATATAGCCGCATCGAGGCGGTATTGGGCCGTCGGCAGAGTACGGCCATCGTCAATGCTTACGTCGATTCGTTACTGGTGTTATGTCAGCGCCATGGCACTGCAGTGGTGAGTTTAGGCGTTGAGCGGCATCAGACACTGTTTTCACTGGCGACGGACCGGTTTGCCTTGTTGGTACAACAAAGTGATTTTGTGCCGGTGTTAACCGGTATCCGCAAGTTGTTGCATCAAAAATTCACGGTGGACGGCTTTACGCCGGATTTAAAACCACATTATGCCTCGGTGACCGTGAGCAGCGAATTTGGTCAGGATGCAGAAGAGCTGATTGCACATGCCGCGCTTGCCATCACCTATGTACAAAAAACGGCGGGCCACCTGAGCTATCAGCATCAGTTAGGTGCGGACAGCCGGCAACGCCTGGCGATGGTTGCCGGTCTGGCGCATGCGGCAAATGCCGGGCAATTCAGTCTGCTATTCCAGCCTTTATTGCAAATCAGTACGCAGCAACCCTGTGGTGCAGAGGCATTTATCCGCTGGCAACATCCACAACTGGGACCGGTATCGCCGGCGGTATTTATTCCGCTGGCGGAAGAAGCCGGTCTGATGAGCACAATCACCGCCTGGGTGTACAAAGAAGTGCGGAAAGTGCAAAACCAGCTGTTGGAGCAGCAGATCCAGCTGCCAATTTCGATGAATCTGTCGGCGCAGGATTTGGAGAATCCGGCTTTAATCAACAGCATCCTGCAGCATGAACAGAAGTACGCATCGGCGCAGCGGATTAAGTTCGAGCTGGCAGAAAGCGCGCTGGCACCGGACTTGCCGGCTGTACAAAAATCCCTGCAACTGCTGAAACAGGCGGGGAGCACGCTGGTGATGGACGATTTCGGCGCTGGGCAGTCGATGCTGACCAAGCTGGGCAATCTACCGGTGTCAGAACTGAAAATTGATATGGCGTTGTTGACCATGCTGGATACGCATCGCGAACAGTTGCTGGCCGGCGCAATCAAACTGGGTAAAGCGCTCGATATGACGGTGATTTGTGAAGGCGTTGAGCACCAGCATCAGCTGGATTTCCTGATCTTAAATGGTATTGACGCCGTGCAGGGTTATCTCATTGCCAGGCCGATGCCTGCAGCTGAACTGCCGCGCTGGCTGACAAAGCATCAAACGTCAGCAACGACCTCCGCCTTGTCACAACCCGCCTGAGACCAGCAATGACCCGCAGCAGATTCAGCCTCAGACCTTGAGAAGGTCGCGGGTCTGCCCCATTATATGCCTATCCTCGGCCCGCTTGACGGGCGCTTCGACTCTGCAGGTCCGTTATGAACAATATCCTTTTAGAATTTACCGGCTTACCGCCATTTAGCCAGATCACAGCCGAGGCGGTGAAACCCGCTGTAGAGCAGGCCTTGGCCCGTTGCCGCAGCGCGATTGAACAAGCGGTAGCCACCACGCCGGTCAGCTGGCACAGTCTGATTACAGTGACCGAAGACAGCGCCGACCATTTAAGCCGACTCTGGTCGCCGGTGTCGCATTTAAATTCAGTGTTGTCTTCGCCGGAACTGCGTGACGCCTACGAAAGTTGTCTGCCGCTGTTATCAGATTTCAGCACCTGGGTCGGTCAGCATGAAGGGCTGTATCAGGCTTATTTACAGCTGTCGCAAAGCAGTGAATATGCCACGCTCAGCGCGGCGCAGCAGAAGGTCATTCAAAATGCGCTGCGGGACTTTAAATTATCCGGTATTGGTTTAGCCGATGATAAAAAACAGCGTTACGGCGAAATTCAGAGCCGCAGTTCAGATCTGGCTTCAACCTTTTCCAATCATTGTCTCGATGCCACCCAGGCCTGGTTTAAGCAAGTGACGGATGTCGTCGAATTAACTGGCTTGCCGGAAGATGCGCTGCTGGCGGCGCAAGAAGCGGCGGCCGCGCGTGAGGTGGATGGTTATGTCTTTACGCTGGAGTTCCCGAGCTATATCGCGGTGCTGACTTATGCCGACAACGCCGCGCTGCGTGAAGAGATGTACAGCGCTTATTGCACCCGGGCGTCCGATCAGGGCCCGACCGCCGGCCAGTTTGATAACAGCCCGCTGATTGAAGAAACATTAGCGCTTCGGCATGAACTGGCGCAGCTGCTCGATTTTAATAACGCCGCAGAAGAGTCGCTCGCTACTAAAATGGCCGAGCACCCACAGCAAGTACTGGATTTCCTTGCCGATTTAGCCCGTCGCGCCCGGCCACAGGCGCAGCAGGATCTGGCTGAACTGACGGCGTTTGCCAAAGCCGAGTTTGAGGTCGACCAGCTGAACGCCTGGGATGTAACCTACTACGCGGAAAAGCTGAAGATGGCCAAATACGCCATCAATGACGAACTGCTGCGGCCGTATTTCCCGCAGCCCAAAGTGCTGGCCGGTTTATTTACCGTGCTGAATAAATTATTTGGCGTCACAGTGACAGAGCGCGCCGGCGTCGATGTCTGGCATCCGGACGTGCAGTTCTTTGATATTCATGATGAAACGGGCGCGCTACGCGGCAGTTTTTACCTCGATGTATATGCGCGGGCGAAAAAACGCGGCGGCGCCTGGATGGACGACTGTCAGGGCCGCCGTCATCGTGCCGACGGCACCTTACAACACCCTATCGCCTATCTGACCTGTAACTTCAATAAACCGATTGGCGGCAAACCGGCGTTGTTTACCCATGACGAAGTGGTGACCTTGTTCCACGAATTTGGCCATGGTCTGCACCATATGCTGACGCAGGTTGACGCCAGTGCGGTGGCGGGCATCAGCGGAGTGCCTTGGGATGCGGTGGAATTACCGAGCCAGTTCCTGGAAAACTGGTGCTGGTCGCCGGAAGCGCTGAGCATTATTTCCGGCCATTATGAAACCGGTGAGCCGTTGCCCCAGGCGCTGTTGGATAAAATGCTGGCGGCGAAGAACTTCCAGAGTGCGATGTTTTTAGTGCGTCAGCTGGAGTTCGCGTTGTTTGATTTCCGCTTACATGCCGAATATGACCCGGCAGAGGGCGGCCGCGTGCAGCAATTGCTGGATGATGTGCGCAGTCAGGTCTCGGTGATAGTGCCGCCGCGGTTTAACCGCTTCCAGCATAGTTTCAGCCACATTTTTGCCGGTGGTTATGGTGCCGGTTATTACAGTTACCTGTGGGCGGAAGTGCTGTCAGCCGATGCCTTCAGCCGCTTTGAAGAAGAAGGTATTTTTAACGCCGTCACCGGTCGCGATTTCCTGCATTGTATTCTGGAACGCGGTGGCAGCGCCGAGCCGATGGAACTGTTTAAAGCGTTCCGTGGCCGCGAGCCGTCCAATGCCGCTTTATTACGGCATATGGGCATTGCCGCATGATGACTAATCGCGTGTTCGTAGCAGTCACCGCCGCAGTTGTGGCGTTGTTGCTATCGGGCTGCGGGCCAGCGCCCACAGAGCAAATCGCAACGAAGGAGCTGAACATGAGCCAACCTCCAGCAGAAACGGCGGCAGCAACAGCGATCGATAGCAGCGTGCCGGCAAAACCGGGGGCTGCTGATCCGGCGGCTTTGTATGCCGAGATTAAAGCGATGGTGGGCACTGCAGCGGCAAGCGAGCCGCAGCAGTGCAAAAAAACCGGCCTTGGCCATAAACCGTGCGGCGGACCCGCGTCGTACCTGATCTATTCGACCCAGGGTCTTGATGAGGCACTGCTGCTGCAAAAAGTGTCGCGTTATAACCAATTGGTGCGGGCGGAGCAGCAGCGGCTCGGGCTGGTGTCGGATTGTGCGATAGTGCCGGAACCCGGCGTCGCGCTGGTCGGCGGCTTTTGTGTCGCCAGCGGCCAGGGTGATACTTTTTAACCGGCCCGGCGTTGATGCCGCGCAGCGGGGAACAGAGGATTTACATGGGTGAACCATTCAGCAGTATTTATCAGCGGGCTGCCGAGCGCAAAGGCGGCAGCGCGGCATTAGAAGCCTTGACGCGACAGCCACTGAGCCCGACGCAGCTCAAGAATTACAGCAATGCAGACTGGCTTAGTGCTTTTAGCAAAAAAGTATTTCAGAGCGGTTTTGTCTGGCGGGTGGTCGAGCAAAAATGGCCGGGTTTTCGGGAAGTGTTTTTTGATTTTGCGCCGGAAAAAATCCTGTTGTTGTCTGACGAAATGCTGGCCGAGAAGGCTACAGATCCCCGCATTATCCGCAACGCCGGCAAAGTGCTGAGTATTCAGGCCAATGCCCAGATGATTTATGAGCTTGAACTGGAATATGGTTCGTTCAGTACGCTGATCGCCGACTGGCCGGGTGAACGCATCATTGAATTGTGGGCATTGCTGAAAAAACGCGGTGCAAGGCTTGGTGGCAACACCGGTGCGTACAGCTTACGCGCCATGGGCAAAGATACTTTTTTACTCAGTCAGGATGTCGAAGCTTATCTGCGTGCCTATCAGGTGATTGACGGCGGGCTGACCAGCCAAAGCAGTCTGAAAAAAATTCAGGCGCAGTTTAATGACTGGCAACAACAATCAGGCCGGTCGTTACAGCAAATCAGTCAGATAGTCTCGATGAGTGTCGGCGATAATAGAGTCGGTTTTGCCACAGGAACAACGGATTGATGCAGCAGCAGGCTTTATTGTATCGCGCTGGCCTCGCCGGCCCGCTGGAAGCAGAACTGTTGGCGTTGCTGGCACCATTTGCGCTCGGTGAAACGGACACTGCACAAGGCTGGTATCTGACGCTGCAGGACAGTGCTTTGGTGCTGCGTAATGCGGATTTACCCAAACAAGGGGACATTCTGGTCGATTTTGCCAGCGGCGCAGCGACGCACCGGCGTAAATTTGGCGGCGGCAAAGCAGAAGGCATCGCCAAAGCGGTTGGCTTAAATAAAAAGCCGGGATTGAGTGTGATTGATGCCACTGCCGGCCTTGGCCGCGACGCCTTTGTGCTGGCAAGTCTGGGCGCTCAGCTGACGCTGGTGGAACGAAATCCGCTGGTTGCGGCTTTACTGGCGGATGGTTTACGCCGCGGAGCGCTGGATCCGCAGACGGCTGACTGGCTGCCACAGCGCATGCAACTGGTGCATTTACCCGCGCTGGACGCACTGCGTAGTCTGCCCGCGCCTGATGTGGTATTTCTTGATCCGATGTTCCCGCCGCGCGAGAAATCTGCGCTGGTGAAAAAGGAAATGCGCGCTTTTCATGATGTCGTGGGCGCCGATGACGACGCCGACGCCCTGTTGGCACCGGCGCTGGCGCTGGCTAAACACCGGGTCGTGGTGAAACGTCCGGGCTACGCCGGATATCTGGCCGGGCAAAAACCCACCACCAGTATCGAAGGCAAAAATAATAGATTTGATGTGTATGTGAATGCCGGATTCTGAATCCGGCCCTGGAGCAAGAAATATGAGTGACAATCGTATCGCCGTTGGGCAAGCCTTACCTGCAGTCAGCTTTCAGCGCCTGACCGACAATGGTGTGGTGACTTTAACCACTGAGCAGCTGTTCGCCGGTGAACGCGTGGTGCTGTTTGCTTTACCGGGTGCTTTTACCCCGACCTGCAGCGCGGCACATTTGCCGGGTTTTATCAGCCTCGCCGAACAGTTTTTCCAGGCAGGTGTCGATCGGATCCTGTGTACCGCTGTCAATGATGCCTATGTGCTGGATGCCTGGGGCCAGCAACAGCAGGCTGGTGATGTGCAGTTTATCGCGGACGGTGCCGGTACATTTGCCAAAGCTATCGGCATGGCCACAGACAGCGGTGATTTTGGCGGCGTCCGATCGCTGCGTTACAGCATGTTGCTGGAAGACGGCGTGGTGCAGCTGCTGAATCTGGATTTGCCGAAGACTTTTGAAGTCAGTAAAGCGGAAGTGCTACTGGCGCAAATCCGCCAACGCTGAACTGTTTTTTTAGAGACGATTCAGGGACAAAGCCAATTGACAGCATTGTCCCGATTGGCCTTTTAGCTATACTGAATATTCAACTATTTCCTGCCGGGATCATATTCAGTGCCGTTGTTGCCGCCCATTCCTGCCTTATCCTGGTTTAATCAACACCGGTTGCTGACTATGGTGTTGGTATGTCTGTTTCATCTGTTGCTGAGCTGGATTGGTTTGCAGGTGCCGTTTTTTAATGAACATATCAGTCTGATTTGGCCCGCCACCGGGTTTACCATCGTGAAGCCGCGCGCGAAAAATTGGCGGTTGGATCTGCGATAAATGCGAAAATTCCTTTTTTCGCATCATGAAACATCTTTTCAGATTTAGCGTTAGCCGGTGATGGTTATCGTGCCGGCTTTTGTCTTATGCTGTCCTTGCGCTGCATATGTCTCTGCTTGAGGATATGCGCCAACCTTCTTCGCTGTTGTCCCATGCCACAAGACATAGTGCGATACCGTTGATGCAGGCGGTACGTCCTGCAATACATCCGCTGATTGCTCGCGAACGCCATCGTCGGCCGCATCAAACGCGATAGGCCTACGCGAGTAAATAGCGCCAGCGGTTGGTAACTCATTGGCCAATCCATCTGCACCAGGCGCGCCAGAGTGCAGTGAAATGGTATCTACGGTAATGGCATTCGCTGCCTGATTTTTAGCTGCTGCAGTTAACATTGCTAATTCCTTACTTTACGTGGTTTGAACTGAAGTGGTCCTTCAAGGACAATGAGGTCGCGGCCGTTGGTGTCGATGGCCGCGCATTCGTGGGTATAAAATTCATTCAATTGGTTAGCCATCGCTGCTGTGATTGTGATGACGATAGCTCCGCCATTCCAACTGATGCCGTTGCCAAGTGATAAGGTCAGCACAGCTGAGCCATCCCGATTGAACAATTGATACTTCGCAGCCTGAATGCCGCTAATGGGCACGCCATCGACGTCATGCTCTACATTGATAACGCCGCCAGTGCCCTGGCGGAGGGTTAATAACTCAGACACGTGCACCTCCGCTGAATGTCTTTAAGTTGTAGCTGTAGCGGCCAGAGGTCCGCATATTGTGGGTGTAACGGCTGCTGCTGCGCACAAACAACAATGCAACTGGAGCAGGCACTGCAGCAGGGTTGCTGCCGGAAACGGATATGGTTGCTGACGCTAAAACGGCGAATGAGCCGAGGCCTACTTTGTAGCCATCGGCAGACAATGTTACAGCTGCTGCAAGTTGTGGCGATGCCTGGCCGGTTTTGCTGGCCTGAAGCTGCGCAGTGATGTTGGCGCTTGCTGACACACCTGTAGAACCTTGTTTAGTAGCTGAACAGTAAACAGCAGCGGCCGCAGCAAATTGCACCTGGCTTTGGCCAACTTTCTCGCCTTGGACTGAAGCCTGCGCCATTGCTGTGATAGAGAACGTCCCTTCGCCAATAACGATATTGCCTGCGTAAAGGCTGATATCTGCGACTGCCTCTATATAAAGGTGGGATACACCAACTTTGTTGGCGGCTACACCCAGCACCGCATTAATTGGCACTGTGATACTGGCTGAAGCGTTTTTACTGGCGGATAAAATAATACCGGTAGTTATGGGCAGGTTCAGTACGGCAGAGCCAATTTTGCTTCCCTGGCTAGCGGCCACAGCTGCAGCAACAGCCGACACCGATGCATTGCCGACTTTGGAGCTGGCCAACTCTGCTAATGCTGTCGCGCTAACACTAATTGTGCCCTCACCAACATAGAAGTTGCTGTAAAACTGCCACCAGCTGTTTGCAGCACCGGTGTGACCCGAAATAGTGATATTGCGGGTGGCGGAATCATCCGCCCAACTCACCCCGCCGCCGCTGGCACCAGTATCGTCCCACGTGGCCTGGTAGCAATCGCATGTGGCGCCGATACGTGCGAACTAACCATAACAGCTCAAACGCTGTGCGTCGATGGTGATGACGTGCCGACCTTACCAATCTGATTCCAGGCAATATTTGTGGTTAGTGAGTTCGCTGACGCAGTATATGGCCCAGCGATCCTTGCACCGTTTTTTGTCAAATATAGTGATGTTGTCGACTCTTCATATTCGGCGCCGTATGTCGCCCGTTCGGACATTAGCGCTACGCCAGCGGCGCTGGCTAAATAGACAGTTCCGCTATATCGCCATTGCAAAATGCCAGTGGCGACTTCAATTCGTAACGCCGTGGTGTTATTACCACTGATCCCTGCAATATTAAAAAAACCAGCAGCGTTTCCGGCTATCGGCTTGATGTCGTATTCGATACCGCTGACATCCGGGTTGGTACCAGCGTTAATCGAGCATGCCGGCATCGTCAGGGATACCGCGCCGCCCTGGCCGACTGTAGTCATTGCATTGGGCATATCAGACCGCCGTCACAATGCCGTTAATCCGGTACTCACCGCCACGCCAGCGCATCCGGCGTTGCAGACCGTTATTTGGTACCGCAAAGGTGTAAGGCCGCAACTGCTGAATGCCGTGCACCGCTGTTGCATGAAACCACTCAGACCACTCGCCGTCGTTTTCCGCCATCTGCACCACTATATAAGTGGGTTCTGGCGTGGCAGTGGTCAGCTTCAGGCGCAACTGGCGAGAGTGACCCGGATCCAGTTCTATCCAGTCGCCGACATCAACAAGACTTGGTTCGAAATAACCGACGACATCACGTAACGTAACGTTTGGCCAGAGCGGCTTTTGATAAGTAGCCAGTTGTACCAGGTAAGCTCGCTCACCCGCGGTCAGAACTCCAGCACTGACTGCATCGGTCAGTAGCTGTGCGACTTGTGGATCTGCCAGATTAATACTGTAGGAATCCTCTCTGGCTAGATAAGCTGGCTGAATGGCTTCGGTCACTGCTGCCGCTGCAGCTGATTGTTCAGGTGTTGCATTGGCCAATCGATTTCGTAACCCGGTACCGCCAATAAACGACTGCAACAACTTCAGCTGACTGCCTTGGATTTTGCCAATAGCAGGCTCAGTTTGCTGGCGTAACGCACTTAAAATTGCCGGATAAGTTTGGCCACGCATGGCCTCCATTGCTGCCGATAAACTCATATCAAAGCTCCCAGGCTAACGGCTGTGACACTATCCACAGGTGTTCAGGCGCCAAACGATTCAGCCGTTCTGGCCGTAACGAACCAAGGATGATGCCCGTATGATGGCTGCACCACAGCGCATCCGGGTTATCCAATTTGCGCGTCCCAAACCCGATACCCACAGCGCCCCACCAATCGTACCGAAGACCCAGTAAACCAGTTTGCCCGCAATTGCCAGCCAGGCTCTGCGTAGGCGGTCGCAATTTCCCAATTACCATCGCCATAGCGGTCTTTAAATTCCTGCAGCGGCGTTTTGACGACGCCGGCCGGATGCATGGCTTCGTGCACCATATCGCCAATGATGACTGCGACATGGGACCAACGGGACTGGTAGCGCAGTCGGATGGCATAACTGCCAACCGAGTGCCCACGCGCAAAAATTAACTGTATTTTTTCCATGGTTTAAATCCCGTTTAAACGTCGATTTGATAGCCCTGATTGAGCAGGCGGTTTTGGATGTGCAGTGGTAGCTCGTGCCAGGCCGGCGGCGTGGTCATGATTGCGGCGACACGTTCGACCGTCAGCACGCCGGTGTACACCAGTAGCCCCATGGCTTCGGCGTAGTCCGAGCGGGTCAAATCGGCATATGTTGCGCCCGATAAATCTTCTTCCAGCACAGCCAGTGCAGGTATTTGACCAAGGCTTTTGTTTTGAAGTCCACGCGCTCTGCAAATGTAAAGCGCTGACGAAAGGCAGACGTCGTGATGCACCAGCCGAAGTCATATTGGGTGGGTTGCGACGATGCTGGCGCAGGCCGGCTAAATTCGGCTGACACCCGGTCATATAAATCACCGGCCTGAATTTCAGATTCCAGCGACAACAGAATGTGGTTCTGCAGCTCAACTGGCCCAGATAATGTACTGACGCCAATGACGATATCAGCTGCGTTTAACACGGCATATTTCAGCATTATTTGCCCTCCAACACGGTCCAGCGGCATGCGAAAAGCTTCGCAACAACATACGCATCCTGAATGCTCGGACGGTCACTAGACAGGCGTAAGGTTGTTGAATTAATTAGACGTGCAGTGATTTGATGAGTAGCAGCAGCCAGTCGAACCGCCGGTACCCGATACTGCCAGCAATCGCGCTTTATACGACGCAGTGTCTGATGCCAGAACGTTCGTGGTATAGCCAAAACCGCCCACCACATTCAGAACACATTTTGTTGTGTCGACAGCAGAGATCGTAATGTCAACGTAAACCTGATCCTCACCGGTGGCATTGCGCGCAGCACTCAAAGTCGACTGCCGCGACCATTGTTGGTGTGCTCGTTTCTATCCACCCCGTTTGCTGGGATTTAATCCCGCCGCCCAATAAGCTTGGTAATTCCATCGTGTGCCCCTTAACTGACAAATAGCTGCCAGGTGGTGCCGTTAAACACGGCAACCACGCTGATATGCACTGGACCTGTAACGGTGTGTGAGGTGCCGGCTGTGCCGCCGGTCACACCCATTGATTGGGTGGCTGTGAGCGTAACAACGGCGCCAGTAGCTGCGGCAATTGACAGTTCCACCCGGTCGCTGGCGACATAGCCGCTGGCTGCCAGTGCCACTGAGAAACTGCTGGCTGATGCGATAGCAGCGCGAGTGACAACCCCCTTGCGATTGATAGTGCCCGCTGCAGTCAGCAACTGTGTTGCATCGACGCCATCTTCGCTATGACGCAGGCAGCTCCACGGCCCCCACGTTAATGTGGTGCCGTCACCGCAGCGGCTATACAACTCAACGGCAGGGCCATCGGCAGACCAAATCAACTGCCGGATGTTCTCGCTATTTAGTTTTGATACAAACCCTTGCCAACCTGCGGCAGCTTTGGGCACGTTGGTCGCGCCAGAAACGCTGTAATAGGGGCCGTTTTCGACGGCGGTGTTCCAGTCTGTCACTTGTGTGCCAGCCAGAGGCATGGCGCCCACGTTCCCTGGGGTCAGCGTGATATTGGCGGAGCCATCAAATGACACACCATTTATAGTGCGCGCCGTGGCGAGCGCCACCGCTTTGCCGTCGCTGCGGCCGGTGCCACCGTATGTGATGGGTAGCGTACCGCTGGTAATTTTGCTGGCTGGTAAGTTGGGGATTTGCGCAACAGCTGCGGTGCCAGCAAAGTCGGTAAAACCCAGCGTAATATTGGCGGACAGCGCATAGCCGTTGACCGTGCGCGACGTTTTCACCACATCGCTGTCCTGAGCGTCAACATGGTCCCACTGGCCATCACTGCGCTTGATGATGATGTCACCCGGCATCACAGGCCGCGTCACGCTGTCAGCAAATGGCCCCAGGGTGCCGGCCGTTGAAATTCGATAGGTGTAACCGGCAACAGCGCCGGCCGGCCAGGTGTTTGACGAAGCGTTATAGGCACCGATAAACACCATTGCGCCTGTTGTGGCAGCAGCGGCCTGCTGTGCCCAGTACTCGGCTTTGAGTGCATAGTGATTGGCCGAGTATTTCCCGCTGGCCACCACCACGTTTTCGTTTGCTGAAGCCCATTGCTGTGCAGCACTGACATGACCTGCAGCTGTTGTTACATGGCCACCGGCGGTGCTCGCAGACGCAGCCGCTTTGGCCGCGTGATGCTTGGCGCTGTATTTGCCGGCTTCCACCAGGCTGTCTTCAGCTTTCTCAGCCCAGTCGCCTGCTTTCGTGGCGTGGTTGGATGCTGTAGTCACGTGACCTGCAGCAGTGCCCACATGACCACCGGCTGTGGTCGCTGATGCGGCTGCCTTCGCCGCGTGGTGTTTTGCCGAATATTTGCCGGCTTCGACCAGCACGTCTTCGGCTCTTTCTGCCCAGTCACCCGCTTTGTTTGCATGGCTTGCGGCTGTTGTCACGTGCCCGGAGGCGGTGGTTACATGACCTCCAGCAGTAGTCGCCGACAAGGCGGCTTTTGTGGCATGGTGCTTTGCCGAGTACTTGCCAGTCTCGACAATGACATCAACGGATTTTTCTGCCCAGTCGCCGGCTTTTGTCGCCTGGTTAGTGGCTGTTGTTGCTGATGTTTGCGCATTGCCTGCGAAAATCGATGCATCGTTGGCAGCGGCCATCTGACTGTTGGCGCCATTGATAGCGGCATCCACACCGGCGGCAATAGCATTGAGTTTGGCCATGTAAACGCCACCCCGATCTGAGGTAGCAAACTGCACGGCAGGCACTGGAATTGGGGTATAGGGCACTGTTATGCCTCCTGTACGCTAATGCGGGTTTGATAGTTGTTAAAAGCGCTGCCGGCTAAGGGCGGCAGGCTCTGGAATTTGCAGGCCATGGCGTATTCGATTTCTTTTTGGCCGCCATTGCCTGGATACAGACTGATAAACCAATCCCGGCTTAAACCAACGTGTTTAATGCCTTCGGATACGTGCGGACGTTCTTCTTCCACCAAGTAAGCCAACTCAAATGAAAACTGGCGCAGGCGCTGTTTTTCAGCGGCAAACACGCTGCCGCCGGCAGAGCGTTTTGGCTGTTCGTTCGACTGCCAGGCATGTTCAGCACCCCAGTTAAAATTGACGCCCGGTTGGATGCTGTGGCCGAGATAAACGCGGTCAAATTCGTGGATGCCGTCGCGGCTGAGCGTATCAATCAGCGTGATACGGCCACTGTGGGCGTATAGCGGTTCGGCCAGCCACAGCTGGCTGAATTTAAACGGCCAGGTCTCAAAAATGGTTGCAACCAATGGGTCGGCCAGCCACATTAATTCGCCAAGGTTTTTGGTTTGCACGGCTTCAATCTCGCCCGAGTCGTACACTTTATTGCCGGCACAGTTGATGCCGTCAAATAGCTCCAACCGCCACAGCGCACCACTGCTAAGCCAATGGCGGTAAATCACCAGGCCATCGACCAGGAAAAAACCGTCCAAATTAAACTGCACGGCAGACTTACCTGTGCCGTCCGGCGTGATGCCGGCGGTGAGACTGCGGCCATACACCTGACTACTTGTCAGGGGCAATGTCGGAACTAGCGCGCCCGTCGTCACTGACACGGCCGCGTCATCCCACAGGTTTTTCATCAGCATTCGGATATTGCTCACCGGATCACCTCCAGCGTGCAGGTGTCTGCTAACAAATCGTCTGACAGCCGGGTAATAACGGCAGTGCTGCCAGCCGTAAAATAGCGCGGATGAGTAATAGTCACGGTTTGGCCTAAATCGAGGTTAAACGGGGCCGCGAATGCGGATAACTCAAACACGGTGCGAGGAACGGCCGACCATGCAGCGCGCCGGGTCGCTTCGGTGGTGGCATCTGCTAGGCTGGCAATCAGCGTGCTGACAGACACATCAACCGCATCCGGATAGTCAATACTGACGCCAGCATTCATTGCGCTGGTAACTGACTCAGCCTGTTCATAGGTGCTGGCCAATGCCGGCGTGGTTTCGCGCACTGCTGCCGGCCAGCCCATCGGCCTGCGGCGTCCAGTTGCGCCGATACCCGACTTTGACGGTTTTGGCAGGTGCGATGCGCCGGCGCGGCCACAGCGTGTCTTCTTCAATACCGTCGGCGACAATCGCTTGTACCGATGCACCAGGGCCATTAAAAAACAGCCATTGCAGTTGCCCGGTTCGGCTGTAATACCAGGCTGCACCTACTGATGCACTAATGTCGTCCAGCAACGCCGCCAGGGATTTGTCGCCCACGATATATAGGCCAAGCTGATAAGCCGGCAGCGCAGACAGACCAGCCGGCGCGGCAATACCAAACCGGCCCACCAGGTGAGTGATCATCTGTGCAGCACTTTGCAGCCAGACGCCGGATACCTTGGCGCCGTCGACGTCTGCGGTCACCCGGCCTTTGGCGTTATTGGTCAGCGTAAAGGTGCCGTTGCTTAGATTTGGCGTGTACGGAATGGCCACGCCGTTTTCACGTACTGCGGTGATGGCGTGAATAGCGCCGTCGTGCACCTGGTACGTCCGGGTCGCTTCATTAATCAGCGCCGGACTGACGTTAAAACAGCGTCCCAAACAAATTGGCACTGGCTGGCCCGCATTGGGGCCCACACTAATTAATGTGGTTTGTAATTGCCGGCGCAGCAGTTCGCTGCTGTCACGCATTGTCAGCTGGGCTGTGTCGTAGCTCGTGGCCGACAATGATTCGGCGCTGGCAACAATCACAATGCCAAATTGCGCCAACGGCCAGCTGGCATCGCCACAGCGGATAGTGACCGGCAGACCACCGACGTTAGCCGTTTCCAGCAGACTCAGCAGCTCGTCGTCCAGGAACAGCTCGATGCTGACACTGGCTGTGGTGCTATAGCCGGTAAACAGCTCGGTCAGTTCGCGGCCCCAACTGCCCACTGACAGGACGGTGTCCGGATATGGAGTAAAAGCCGGCACGTCAGCAGGGCCAGACCGGTACGGGTGCGTTGCCCGGCGTACCGTCTGCAGCTGCCCCGCAACCCGCGCCTGAAATTCCACTACATAGCAGCGGTCGACGCCTGGCGTTTTAATCCATTCGCTAAAGGTCATGCCTGCCTCCGGACTTCGAAAAGCATGGTCTGGGTGCGTTGCAAGTCTTCCGTCATGCGGGCCATCTGGCGCTGCTGCTGCGCATTGGCTTTTTGCTGCTCAGCCAGTTGCTGCTGCAACAGTGTGACCATCTGCGTTGTGCCACGCGGATCGCCCGGCTGCTCGGGCAGCCAAATCCGATCATCTTTAGGCGGCTGAATAATAATCGGCGGTGTTTCCCATGGCGGTATAACGATAGGGGTGACGGGCTGCGGATTGGTCAGCACCGGGCCAGAGGTTACCGGCGCCAGCGCTTTAATCGCCGCAATTTGACGCTCGGCGGCATCGAGCAGCGCCGCTTTTTGTTCATCCACCTTGCTCAGTAATGCCGCCATTTCCGCCTGGCGCGCAGTGTCGGCTTGCACGGCCAGCCCATCCAATAGCGTTTGCAGCGCGGATAATTCATCAATCGCTGCTTGCTGCAGGCCAAGCTGGCGCGCTTGTTGTGCTGCGATCTCCGCCCGCGCAGCAGCTTCGGCCGCCGATTGCTCTGCTTTGGCTTTGCTGTCCAGCGCCGTCAACAGGGTTTGCAGCGCCTCCAGCTCGTTGATAGTCGATTGCTGCAGTGCATTGCTCGCGGATTGATAGTCCAGCACCGCACGCGGTACCACAGGCTCCGCACTTCCGGCCATGCCGGCAAAACTGCGGTATGCCTGTTCGACTTGGGCGAATATCGCCGCATATTCGCTGCTGCCGCTGGCGTAATAATTTTTGGCGAGTCCCAGATAGCTGGTACCCGCCGACTGCAGCTGGCGCATCGCATCGGCATCACCGCCCCGTGCGGCGTTTAACAGCGTATTAAACTGGCTTTGTGCCGTGTTTAATTGCTCGCCCATCAGCGCTGGGGATAAGTCTGAGATGCGCAGCGCATCTGCCGCCGACAGTAGCGCACGTGCCGCGTCAGCAAGTGCTTTGTGTGCGCTAAGCTCGGCTTGATAACGCTCGTTGGCTGCACTTTGCAGCGCAGTATTGGCGTTCAGCTCAGCCTGATAACGGCTGACAATAGCTGACTGCAACTGCTCGATGGTGTTGATTTGTTCCAGCACTGAGCCTGCGCCCAGCTGGTTTCTGAGCGCACCAATTCGGCCAGTTTGATAACCGCTTTCATCAAAGCCGGCCATGCTGCGACGGATGTCCAGAATGGCCGCCGTGATGCCATCGCGGGCACTGCCAAGGGCGGATTGCAGCTCTGAGAAGTTGGCGGTTAACGACTCCAAACGGCTATTTGCAGCATCCATCGCTGCCGTGGTACCGGCCATCTCGCTCTGGAACCGCGCAACAATCGCCGCCTGCAGCTGCTCAATGGTTTTAACCTGGGCGGTAATATCGCCAGCACCCAGCTGACTGCGTAAATCGCCAATACGGCCAGACTGATAACCCGACTCGTCCCAGCCGGCCATGCCGCGTTTAATCTCTAAAATCGCGCTGCCAATGGCGTCCCCTGCGGTTTTAATCGCGCTAAACAGCTGGTCATAGTGTGATGTGAGTTCTGACACGGCGCGTTCATGCTCGCCGGTTAACTGCTCCAGCTGGCGTGCGGTGTCCTGATTGATTTTATCCAGTTCGCTATCAATGATTTGCTGGCGTTTCCGGGTATACAACTGCTCTAACAGGGCAGTGCTGGCGCCAAGCTCGCGGGCTTCTTTAATCTGGGCGTCATACCATTTTTTGATGTCATCGAGCGCGATTTCAAGGCTCGACATATCAAGGCGCGCCAGCTGACTTTGTAAATCGCTGGTATAGGCTGCGCGGTCTTCAGCCTGTTTTCGGGCCGCTTCGGCTTTGGCTTCTGCTTCTTTTCGGGCTTTTTCTGCCGCTTCCTCAGCTTCGCGTCTGGCCCGCTCGGCTGCGTCATAGAACTGGTCCATCGCCGGCACCAACGCCATCAATGCAGCAAACATACGCTGTCCAGCGTCGGTCGTTAAATCCAAACTATCGACAAGGGATTTAAAACCATCGCGGCTGGTGGGCATCGCCACGCCAAGGCTGGCAAACTGCGCGGTTGCAGATTTAGTGATGGCGGCCAGCTGCTCTTGCTCAGAGTAGAACTCAGCAAAATAGTCTGCAGTCGCACTCTGGAACTGTTCAATGCCGCCCATCAGTTCAATGATGGATTGCGCGACTTCTAGTTCAATCGCCTTCGTGACACCAGCGAACCGGCCAAGTTGCAGGCCCAAATTATCCAGCGCTGAGTTAAATACCGCCTGCTCCTGGGCAACCCGAATGAGCGTGTCATACAGGCCTTCGCCGATTTGCTGGAACTCAGCGATGCCTGGCACTAAGTACTGCACCATCAGGTCACCCTGTTGGCTGAACATGGCCTGCAGCTCTTTTTCAATCTCGTCGCCCTTCAAGTCTTTAAACGACAGCGCCGGTAGGTTGATGACAAAGGATTCGAGCGTTTTGTTAGTTTCTAAACCCAACAGGTTGACTGCTTCAGTCACGGATTTACCCATGTGGCTGAAAATGCGGCTGAACTCAGCCCGCAGTGCGTTATCAATGGCGCGATATTCGGTGCTTTCCGAAGTAGATTTACTGAGGCCAAACAGTTTCTTTTTCGTGGTCTTGATCACGTCATAAACGGTCGCATTCATCAGGCCCGAACTGATAATGTCGCCCAGTTCCTGCGCCACAAAGCTCAGACCACTGTCGACCAGCTCTGTCTTTTTGCTGCCAAACAACCCGCCCAGCAGCTTATTGGTGAGGCCGCCGACCAAGCCGCCCAGCAACTTATCAGCCACTAAACCAATGACACCGCCGCCAACGACAGAGGCCAAGCCACTGCCGAGCTGCAAGTTGTATTCTTTGCCCAGTTCACCTGGATAACTGGATTCGTTGAATTTGCCGTAACTGGCCACCAAGTTAACCGCTAAGTTTTTAATGCCGGCAGAAAGTTCGCGGATACTGCCGTTAATCGAGCGTAGCTCTGCATATTGGTCCAGCTCTAAGTCTTCAATGCGGCCGAGGGCATTGGCGATAGATTCAGATTTGGCGCTGTCATCGCCCAGCACAGTGCCGGTGCCCTGGGATTTCTGCCGGTCTTCGGCGCTCACGCCTCCACCGGTGCAGAACCGCTGAAAATGCCGAGACCGGCCATAATGGCCGCCATAGCCGCAATCCGGGCAAAGGCCGAATATGGGTCTCCGCCGCCCTGGTTAGTGATCGCCGTCAACGCATTAGCGGCTGCTTTTTTGAGTGCCAACGCTGTTTCAATAGCCGCAAAAGTCACTTCCAGCTTGTGCAGTACCTGGCGGCCTTTGCTCTGCTCGGAGAACATCTTGCTGGCCGCGCCGGTCAGTGTGGCATAGTTGCCCATTTGCAGCCGGGTCTGGTCTTCTACTAGCTGGCTTTCAGTTTGGCATCGCTTGGCTTCCAACGACGCTTTGCACGTTTGGCATATACCGCGCTGTTTTGGTCCAACGCGTTCAGCTTGGCTTTTTCACGGGCTTCAGCTCAGAGTTATAAACTTTTTCGTTGATACGTCCTGACTGCTCCGCCATTAATCGCGTCCAGCTGGTCGCGCCACAGAGCCGAACGCTATCGCACTAGTACATTGCCAACTAGCTTGCCGGCCATCACCGTTCATATTGGTCAGGCCATCCAGCACTTTGTCATAAGCTGCCATCGGTCAGATACTTGCTCAGTCATCGCGATCTGGTCTTTCAGTTTTTGCTGGGCGCGGATCTGGTTTTCAATCTCGGCAATAACGGCCGGATCACCCCCTTTGAGCTGATACAGAGCTTTTTGTACTTCATACTCTTTTTCGCCTTTTGTCAGACGAATTTGCAGCAGGTCGTTTTCGGCCTTCAGTGCTTTAAGGGCGTCACCCTGGGTTTTGGTCTGATTGATTTGCCGCTGCAGCGCCAGTGTGTCCTGCAGCAGTTTCAGCTGCTTCGGATCAGTCACTTTCTGGCCGCTGATGGCTTTTTGCAGCTCATACTCGGCTTCGCCTTGAGTCAGGCGAACCTGCTGCAGGCGGACTTCTTCTTTCAGGCCGGTCAGGTACTTGTCGTTGGCCGCCAATTGCTGGGAGGCTTCCGCCGTTTTGAAAAACTGTTTAATGGCGGTTTCAGCGTCTTTTGGCAGCGTTGTAACTTCTTTAAAACTCGCTTTAAACAACTCTAAATCAATACCTGAAAGTGCCCGACCGGTCGTGTCCACCGCTTGGGCGTTGAGCATCTGTGCGTTATAGAGTTTCAGTAGTTCGTCCGATGCTTTTGCGGCGCTTTCAGCAAAAGGATCTGTTGCTGCACTAAAATCAAAGAACAGCTTGCCTAACTTTTCGCTGTCATCCATCAAGACTTTTTGAGTGGCATTCAGCTCAGCCAGCTCTTTTTTCAGCTCCCCCATTTCACGGTATGCCGCTTTTGCAGCATTACTGGCGGGATTAAAGTCAATGGCTTTGCGGTTCTCAGCCATCTTTTTAGTGATTTCGGCAATGCGATCAGCATTGGTGGCCAGCTCTTGGGTATTGCTGGCAACCGCTTTCTGGATGTTCGATTTTGAGACTTCACCATAGGCGCCGGACAGCTTGTTCAAGCGCTCAGTTAGCAAGTCGGCTTTTTCAGCGCCTAAATCACTGTTTTTGGCAAATTCATAAATGGCGAATCCAGCCAGTACCGCCAGACCAATCGGCCCGCCCAACAAGGCCATCGCTCTGCCTGCAGCAGCACTGGCGATACCAAGCGCCGTAATTTTTCCGGTTGCAACACTCGCAGCTGTTGAGACACCCAGAAGTGCCGCAGTTTTCTGCAGTAAAGTCAGCGTCAGGCCTACCGAAGTTGCACCGATCGCTTTAAGACCAATGTTGTAGCGTGACAAAATGAGCAGCGCGCTCGCTCCGCCGGCGATGGCCAGCAAAGTTGCAGACGCGCTCTGCAGCTCAGATGCACTCATGCCGTCCAATGTTTTGGAAATAGACACCAACACATCTGCCCAGGCCTGTGTCGCACCTGTGACTTCATCAACCCGGCTTAGGGCAGCGCTGAAGCTATTGTCGAGCATGGTGCCAGCACGGCCGACACTGATCGGCATTTTGCCAAACTGCTTTTCAATTTCAGGCAACTGCACCAGGATTGATTTGAGTACATCATCTGATAACAGCTTGCCTTCCAGCACCAGCTTGCGCAGATCGCCAAGGCCCAGTTCATTTTCAGATTTGCCAATGTCATCCATACCTTTGCCAATGCGGCTGGCCACTTCAGGAATGTTTTCCAAGCAGTGAATTGAATTCCTCGGCCCGCAGTACGCCACCAGATAAGCCCTGACTTAATTGCATCAGGCCCGCTTCTAATGCCGTGGTACTGGAACCACCAATTACGCCAAGTTTCTGCACGGCATCGGTGAAATCCAGCATTTGGGCATTGGTAGCTTTGAGGTCTTTGCGGCTGGTCGATAAGCGCTGAAATAGTTCAACCGTAGGCGCCAGAGCGGCACCATTGCGCTGTGCAATGGCGTACATCTCGGCACTGACTGTGTTGTAATCGTTGGTTTCGGCGGTTGCAGTACGGATGCGCTGCTGCAGCACATTAAAATCATCTGCCCGTTCAATCAGAGCCTTTATTCCTGTCAAAGACTGAAATGCGGCATATAGGCCTGCAGTCACTCCAACCATTGAACGCAAGCTACCGGCAAGACTAACCGCCAGTAATTTTCTGTTTTCCTGCAGAGCGGTGCTGAGCTGTTTGCTGCTATTGGCAGCTTTGCTTAGTCCTTTGGCTGATTCACTGCCGGCGGTATCGAGCTGCTTTAACGACTTGGTTGCCGTTGTAGTGCTTTGAGTAATGCCATTGATGTCTTTGACAACGACCTGACCACCGGCAACGGCAAAGCGGATGGCAATGTTCATATCGTTGTTATTCATAAATGGCATTAACTCCTGTTTTGCTCTGCCTGGTAATTCAGTACTGTCTTTTCGATAACCTGCAGGCCGTTCCAGATCCGGTCTTTTAGTTCGACCGCCAAGCCCTGATAACCGGGCATCTGATTCGCTCTTACTTCAATTGCCGGGTAGTTCAGGCCAACTCTGGCACCTGCCATGCCGGCATACACCCACTGGGTTTGCACCCGAAAAAACAACTCTACGATGTATTGATTGCAGGGTTGAATGTCCGGTGCCTGGGCTTTTTGTGCTGCATACATCTGCACAACTTCGGGAGTTGCGCCTGCCGCTTCCAGCGATTCAGCCAGACGCTTAGGGCTGGCGCTGCCTCCCGAAACCCACCAATGGGCTATTTCTTCAAATTTTTGTCAGTTACCCCACCGGCGCGGGCTTCGTTGTATGCCTTGCGCACTGCATCAGCGACTTCTTTGCTGTTCAGCAACAGGGCAATGGTTTCTGGCGATGACTGCACATCTGCATCACCATTTTTGAACGGGAACGGATGCTTCGGGTGCTTCTCAAAACCGATAAAAACCGCACGGGTTTGTTCTTTGAGCAATTTACTGACACGGGATAAATCGGACTCATTGACGCCATTGAGCTGACTGACAAGCGCTTCAGTTTCGTCTTCAGAGACGGATTGAAAAGTGGCAATAAAGTGGGCTTCAGCGTTAATGGTCTGACCCTGTTCGTCGTATTTATCGGTTGGCAGAACTGCCATGACGGCGGCTTTGAATACGTTTTTTGCTAAGGCGTTAATTTGAAACACGGTCTTACTCACCTGAATTAAAAGGGAGGCATCCTTGCCTTACTTTCATCCCTGGCGCTGCTTGGGGTTTATTCGGTTACCGGAAAATCATTTCAAAATCGTTGTCCCGCGCCGTCGGTACCACATCAAGTACACAGCGCAGATGGCTGATACCGTCGATATTATTGCGCATACGCGCGTTATCGAAGCTGGCAGTAAGCTGGCACCAGCAGCTCGAAGATGCGACCGACATCTGTCACGTCTTCACCCAACTGGTAAGCCATGGCGCCAAAGGTGCTGATCTTGTTCCACCAGTTGAAGTCGTTCAGTAACGGCTCTTCAAACACGATTTCTACTTGCGGCCGCCGGCTGGTGATTTGCACGCTTTCGTCGTTGGTCACAGACCGGTAGGTCACTGTGTTACCGAGGCGGAACGTCAGCTGAGCCATGTTCACTTCCTGACCGAACAGCTGCATTTTGGTGATACTGACGGGATCAGTGACCATCGGATTTTTGAACTGGGTAAAGTCACAGTTTTGGAAATCAGCAACCTGTGCCGGGTTGACATACAAACCCATCAAGTTGTTGAACGTGAATTTTGGTAATGCGTCGGTGCCCAGACTAATTTCCAGGTTGCAGCGTGCGCCCACACAGGGATGCTTCAGCTTTATCGCGAAACATTATGCAGGCGTGACACTGTTACGGTTAGCTGAAACCGAAGCTTGCAGGCGACCTTAGTTGCCGCGGCCATGACAGTCGACTTCAAGCCCGCGGCTTGCAGCAGCGGGGCAATGGCCGGCGCGGTGCCTGCAGCAGACACACCCGCCACATAACCGGTTAACGTCCCGGAGATTTTCTTGTTGCGCTGGATGGAGCCTTTACTGCCGCCACGGCCAGCATCGAATTCAATCGCTTCCTGATCACCGTCGAGCAGTGTCATATCGGCTTTCACCCGCATAGCATTTGCGGCAGCGGTTGGCGCCTTGTCAGTGCCATAGACAGTTTCTACAGCGGCCAGTACACAGGTATCCTGCTCTAAAATGCGCTCACCCATTATTGTTTCACCTCATTTCTGCGGGCGGCGCGTTGCGCTGCCAGGTAACCGTTTTTGCTGTTGTCTGTACTGACAACAACTTCCGCATCAGGCTGGGCAGTAGGCTTGGCCTGTTCAGGCACTGCAGACGCTTTGCCTGGTGCCTGAGTTGTTTTATCCGTCATGGCTAAACTCCGTTGGTAAAATAATTGGTCTGATACATGTCCACCCAAAGCAGGACGTTCTGGTCGTAGTCGAGTACTTCGCCGCCTAACCACACGCAGCTTTGAAACTCGCGGTTTTCTGGCCGCCACCCAATCAAGGCATCGCGGGTTTGGCCAATGAGCGCCCGCGCTTCCCGCATCAAGTCCGCAGGCCTGGCGCAGCGGGTGGCAACAACAACCCCAAAGCGCGCAAAGGTCTGGTTGGTATGGCGCGACATATCGGCACTGTTTTTTTCATTGTCCAGCACCACAAAGGCCCGGCTGTCAGTGATGAGCCGCAGCTCTTTAATCGCATCAAACCCGATGGCGTCACTGACTCCACGCAGTGCCGGCACAGCATGTGTAAGCCGGCTGATCACCAGGTCTGTGTTTAATGGCAGATTCCCGGTCATCAGTAATCCGCCAGCGCATTGCGGAGAGTTGATTGGCCTGCGCTCCACTCGGGGGCGTTGCTGCTGGTTGATACCGGATCAGTTGCTCCCAGGGAGAACTTGCCGTCCGCGGTTAACCGCAGCAGTTTTAAAGCGTCGTTGTAATCGCGGGTGATTGGGTCTTTGTCATCCGCGTTTAGCCGATTGATATGCAGCTTGTAACGCACGATGGCCCGGCACCAAACCACCAGGATGTCTGGTATCTGCTGCAGCGGCAGATAACCACGCACAGCCAGGAACCCGTCAATCAATCCTGCAGCGTCGGTAATGGCTGCATTAATTCGGCTGACTGCCTGCTCACAGGCATCTAATTCTTCCGGCTGCCATGCCGCACGACTGGCGCCCGTTAGCCTTGCGTGCATCAATGCAGCATCAACAATTGGCAAACGTTCAGGCGTGGCAACTTCAGCCAGCTCTTTGGCGCCCGGATTTACCGCCATTTGGTCCAAAGTGATAAGTACATACACGCTCCTGGTAAAATTTGGTCCGGTTAGAAAGGTTGACGCCCGCTATCAACCGGCAACTTCACAGGCAAGGGAATCCTTCCCGGCCAATGACTCAGCTTTGAGCTGCGTCCCCTTTGGCTTTTTTCTTATTGTCCTTTTGTTCTGCGGCCAAACGGGCTGCTTCAGCCTGGCGTTGCTCTTCAGCCAGACGGGCTTCTTCGGCTTTGCGCTGCTCTTCAGCCAAACGGGCTTCTTCAGATTTGCGCTGCTCTTCGGCCAGACGGGCTTCTTCGGCAAGCTCTTCCTGCTGCAGGATTTCCGCTAACTGTTCGAAGGTGGTGAGGTCACCACTTTCGAGTAACGGTGCAGCTTCATCGGGGGCCAGCAATATAAACTGACGTTCGGTAAAGCTCTTGCCGAGGCGCTCTACGGAACGACCATCTGCGACAATAAAAACGCGCTTACCTGCCGCGACTGAATCAACAACCAAGCCCTGCAGTTCACTGGCTGTAACCGGCGTTAAATCTCCGGTTAATTCGTCCATGGTGAACAGTTGGTCGTTATCATCCAGTTCAATGCCATCGACTAATGGCACCAAGCTGCCCGAGATAACCAAGGGTTCAGCCTCTTGTGCCGTCAGGGTGATTAAGCCCCGGCGCTTGATTTCGCCGTTCAACTTGAACGGATTGGCAATTAAAAATTCTGGCACTTCGTCCTCCAGTCACCCGGCCGCAGCCGGGTGTCATGTTGAGCCGTGGGTTAAGCGACGTTCTGCAGCAGGTAGCCGGCAGTAATGCCGCTTAAGACCGGGGCGCGTTCGTAGGTCACTGGATAAACCCAGCTTTTAGCTGAATTGTCGTAATAAGACTCTTCAACCAGCGGGTTACCATCGAGGGTGTAGGTGTAACCGAACGAAGGTTGCTCAGCGTTGACATCGCCACTAACGTCGGCGGCATATGCCATTACCACGTCAGTGCCCCAGACATCGCTAAAGACACCCTGCGCGTCAGCAACAACGGCTTTACCCACTTCCACTGTTTCAACGTCCCAAAGCGCAGCCAGCATTTCGGCAGTAATTGATTGCGAGCTGGTGTACTTAAAGTTGTCTTTGACGTTTGGGTTGTTTTTGGCGGCCGCAAAAGCTTTGGCTGATAACACGATCCGGTTTGGATACATGCCGATGCTGGCACGTACAGCTTCTTTACCGGTTTCGATATCCGTCGTTGGGTTATTGGCCGGATTGCTCCATTTCGCTGCAGACAAATCGACTTTTTGACCGGCAGGATAAAGTGCTGGGTTGCGCGCCAACTGAGCTTGTTCAAACTCAACGGTTAACAGCATGGAACTCATCACGTTGTTAACAGCGCGCTGGCCGAGTTTGATCCCCGGAACGGCAGCTTCACCAACATGTTCACGAGGCACAACGCCTTCCAAACTGTGATTGGCCAGCGCGTATGGCTTACCCAGGTAACCGAATTGGATACGCTTGGTATTCGTCCCAGGGGCGCGCTGACTGTTGTATAAAATGAAAGACTCTTTGCCAAACTCAATTACCTGGCCGCCGCGTTGTGGTACGCCGACACGTGGGAACAGCAAATGACCAACCAGTTTTTGTTGGCTATAACCCTGGGCGTGGGTCGATAAGACCGGGTCAATTACCCGGACAGCTGCATTACTCATCTGAGACATGATGGATCCTTAGTTTGGAATTAACAGAACTTCGATACGGCTGCCTGCACCCGCTGCTGCTTGCAGCGCTCTGGCGACAACTTTACCGGCTGACTTGGTGACGGCCTGACCGGCTGCACCCACTTCAATTTCGGCGCCGTCGGCAATCGCGGCGGCAGCAACCACGATGGCAGTGCCTAACACGTCGACTGGAAATGTTTCGCCAACCGCAGCATTGGAGCGGGCCACACCGGCAGTGTTGCCTGCTGCAGTGGCCACAGCGCCTGTGGGTGACACGAAGCGTTCAGCAGTGATGGCTGCGGTAGCTTTGCGCGGCAGTGTCAAAATCGGAAAACTTTGCATGACTATTCCTTATTAGCTGACCGCTGCAATGGCGGTGCTGTAATCGCATTTATGCTGGGCCTGATAGGCCAGCGCTTTGTTGTGTAACTCCAGACGTTCCGGATTTACCTGGTAACCTGCAGGGGCTGCAAAAGACGCCGATACGGTATTGTCCGCAGCACCTGATTCGCCATAAGGCACCCGAGCGGGCAGGCTTTGCATAAAGCTTTGAAACCACGCTTTGGAATTTGGGGTGGTCGTTTCGCCATCTTCAGCAGCAAAGCTGACGACGCTGTCGGCCGGGATATGCGCCATAAAGGCAACCAAGGCGTCCTTTTCCCGTGGCAGTAACTTGCCTGTTGTGATCAGTTGCTCAGCAAAGCTGGCAAATTCAGCCGTGCGGGATGCTGCCTGTGTTTGTTGCTCAAGCACTGCGGTCTGCTGTTCGCGGGCCAGCAATGCGGCTTCACGTGCTGCCAAATCATTTTCACGGGCGGCAAAATCGGCGGCAGCGGTGTTGTCAGTACCAGGCTTATTGTCGGTTTCGGTTGGTGCAGCAAAGCCCGGCATGACCGTAGAGTCAGACATGGCTTGGGTATTTGCCGTCTCGACATCACGCACCACGTAATCAGGGATCACCTGGTCGGCTTCTTCCAGGCCGAACTTGCCAATCATCCAATCCCGCATCGAGCGCGCCAGACGGCTCAGTGACCACAGCGCGCTGTCAGCATGGGAAGCGGCAAAGTCGAAGGTGACGACGTCTTTATCATCTGATGCAAAGCTGGCTGGTTTTAAACCCGGCAGTGCTGGCGCAGCAGCGCCCAAAAAACCCACATGACGCAGATACCAGCCTTCCGGCTTCGGGTTTGCTGAATGTCCTGGGGGAAACCAGGAAGCGCTCATTTTGGAGAATCGGCCTTCGTTGACCAGTGCGGCAAATTGCGCTTCCACATCTTTAGGTTCAGCAGTGATCAGGCCGTCTTTGATTTCAAGCTTGTTTACCCAGCCATACGCCGGGTCGTTTAATGTCGGATGTCCGACAACCAAGGGGGCTGCAAACAAGGCCGGGTCATAGGCAGCAACCGCCGCTTGCATGTCGGCCTCGGTAAAATTCCAGGTGCGACCGCTGACGTCGGTTTGTTGGCCGGTGCGGAAAATTTCCAGCGGCTTCGGGGCTGGTTTGGTTGCTGGTGCTGGCATGGTGTCCTCAGTCACAGATTTTGATTTGGGATCAGAAAGTGACTTCAGATTGCCGATATATCAGGGAAAGGTCTTTTGAACTCGGTCAAAATGTTCGGCAAGGGGAAAACAAGGCGTTTATAAACGTTTATGAGTGGTGCAAAGCCCCAAACCCGTCCACTGGTGGCGAGTAAGGGGCTTAAAACGCGTTACAGCGCGTTTGGTACGGAGGCGAGATTATTGAGGTATCGAATGGTCAGGCGGGCAATAAACTGTCTGTCTTCATCGCTGAGCCCTAAAAATGGACGGGCTGGCATATCAAACTCATAGTCGCTGACCGACACGGACTGCACAAAGTTGGACTTCTTCTTTTTAACAAACCGGTTGCCCACAGTGCCGTCTTTGTTTTGCCGGAAGTACAGGTTCCGCTCACCGCCTGAACGTTTGATGATCCCACCGAACTGATGAATAGCCGCGTACTTCGAATTCGTACCAAATTCGAGGCCTGCATCGTCAAACTGACCGCGCAAGGTTCCCTGTAGGTGCCCCCGAAGCGTCAGTATCTTGTCTTTGTTTTTGTGCTTACGTTTCAGATAGCGGGCTGACAATGGCTGCCAGGCAGCGCCATCAGGACCGGTTTGTGTTTTAAAGCGCGCCCTGCTTGAGCGCATCATGTACTCATTGATACGGGCAAACAGTGGCGCCGGGTGTTGTACCAGGTCTTGTAACTGCGCCATTTTTGCTGCTACGTCCGAAGTGATGTCTACCTTTACGCCTGCCATTGAAACTCCTATAATCAGATTTCGCTATGGTGGATAGGCTCCCGGCAACAGAGCCGCCAAACACCATGGTTCCCCTGGTGCCGGCTGGGGGGTCATTCTTCCCGTCGATAAATCCTGATGCCTACCCGTAAATCCTCGATATCCTGTGAGCTTTTGTACGTTGTAATACCAGACCAACCATCCGGACTCCATTCAAAGACTGCCAGCGCCGGAATGTCTTCACCAGGCACGGCAAAGCGAGCCAGATAACGCCGGCGAACCACAGGTTTTTTCTGGGCTTCGTGGTATTCCATCCGCACCCAGATCTCGTCAGGTTCCATCAAGCCTTTGGCCAGCAGCGCCATATAGGGGCCACGACCGTTTTTGTCCGCTTTCAGTTTTCCAGTTTTACGGGTCACAAAGAGGTCAGCGCCAACTACCAGCGCATCACCCATCACATCGCGCCAGATTACTGGCTCTGTCAGGGTGGCGCCGAACGGCTGCAAAAATGCCTTGGCGTACTGCTCGTCTGGCAAGCCAGGCTTTAGGATTTGACTGGCTGATACCTTGCGAGGCGCAGGCAACGGCGAGGCGGCCCGCCGATTTGGTAAACCATAACCACCAGCACTACCACTAATGGGCGGCTCTGGCCGTTCCGGCGGCACCATACTTTCCAGTCGGCTGCGGCCGGGAGCATGTTCAAAGCCTGGGTCAATGCCTTCCGGTACCATCACCGTGCGCGGGCCGTCCGGGTGGCGCAGACCCACCTGTTGTGGCTGCAGGTTTATCGGTGGCGCAGTGTCTGGTTGTTTACCTTCCTCCTGCAGGTCATCTTCAGTGATGCCTTCGACATAGCACTGGCAGCCCCAGCCATTGGGTGGATAGTGGGTTTTCCACCACGGATCTGATGCCGGCAGCGTCAAGCCATCCCAAAACAGATGTTCATGGCGTGGGTTTTCCACCGCATCACTATGGCGATACCGCCAGTACGGAATGTCTTTTGTGTACTGACTTAACTGTGCCTGGCGGCCGGCGTTGTAGCTGCTAAACAGGTTGGTTTCGTAAATGACACGGCTGCGCCATTCGCGGCCGCCTTTGTAGTCCCAGCCGTGGCTGGCCACAATGTTGTCAAAGTCATCGCGAAACTGCTCCAGGGTACCGCCTTGGGCTATCACCTTTTCAATGGCACTGCGAAAGTCGCCAAGCAACGCATCGCGGTTGGCGCCGGCCACAACAAAAGCCCAGTCGTGTTCTTTGCTGTAAATGTCCGTCCAATGATTGGTCGGCACATTCAGCTTGCGCCGGAAGAACTCAATCTGTTGTTTAAATGGCACTGAGCCATAGTTAACGCTTGCCATGCTGTCCCGCCACTTCATTGCGGCCTGCTAAGTGCGCAGCACTATTGGCCTCTGCCATTGCCGAAGCAAAATTATCTAGGCTCAGGTCGGGGTACACCGCTATCAGTTGATCCTGCAACTGCTCCAGGCTTTGCGCGTTATCCACCAAATTTTTTACCTGGTTAATCCATTCGCCCATGGGTTGCTCTGCGTTGGCGCGGGCTTGCTCCAGCATCTGACCAGGTGGCTGGCCACCAGTTGTCGCAGCTGCTGCAAAGCTGGCTGGTTCGCCGTTGGCGCTGACCGGTAAAGCTGGGGGTAATAATGGCTCGGTCTGACTTTCTTCCCAACCATCCCCATAGGTCTGCTGGATATATTCCAGCGTTGGTTTAAAACCAAGACCATGAATTTTGGTGTCGCGCTCAGCGCGGGCAGTTAAGTCTTCTGCAGGTTCAATGTTGCGATAAACCCGTGGTAGCTCTGCGCCAGGGAAATTCCACTCAACTAACCATTTCACCACACTGCGATTGAACGACTCACAGACCAGATCGGAGTCAGCCTTAATCAAATCCAGCCGCACGTCACCCTGTAATTCGTCATTACCAAGTTTGCCTGGTGAACCCTGGGTGCTGGCTGTTTGCCCTAAGATAACCTTAGCAATCGCGGCGTCCATCCGGTCATACAGCGCCACATAATCTGCGGTACCACTGCGCGCCGCTTCAATCAGTTCAATTTCCATCCCTTCCGGAATGGTGATCCCGCTGTCAGTTGAAATAGCCGACAGTGCCTGCAGTAATTTCTGCCGCTGTTCTGGAGTAGCGTTGTGGCCATACGTGCCTTTGGCTGTTGGCTGACCAAACTTTTCTAAAAACAGTAGCCAGTATTTCAGGCCGTTGCGTTTAAAGAATGCTGGCCAGTACAGCCAATGGCCAAGGCCAATACCGTAGGGGTCATCGTCGTGGTCAGCACCAGTCGCAAAAGACCAGAACTTACGTTCTGGCATCAGTTCGCCCATAGGCTGTTGCGGAGTTTTCATGCGAAGCAACCCAAGGCCGTCGTAGCCAAAGCGGCGACGGTCACGCACTTTGATATCCTCAAGCGCAATGTAGGCGCCGTCCCGAACGTACATGGCTTCACTGACGGCAAAGCCATAATAAACACCAAACAACATACGATCGGTCACTCGGTCCCAGCCGACATTGTTCAGCTGCTCGCGCATAAATTCCGCGGCCTTTTTATCCTGGCGGCTGGTACCACCGGCATCCACTTGCCAGGTCTTGCCAATCACAGCCAGCCGGCGCTGGCCGAAGCATGCGGCCACCTGATCGTCTCGCAGCACTTCGGAATAAGTACGGTAATCGCCACCACCACGAAGACGCAGTACCGGATCGCGCACCGGCTGCACGGCCAGCGGATCAACGTAGCCAATGGTAATGTCCCGGCCATCGGCGGTAGTCGCCACTTCCTGCATCACAGGTGCTTTTTGGGTTGCTGGAGTTTGAAACATGTTTTAAAAACCTCTGAAGTCTTGACGGCCAGCAACAGTGCCAAAGCCTGTTTCTGTAATGATGGCGCTGGAGTGTTCACCCAAAGCGGCAAGTGTGGCGCGCTGGCCTGTTGATTGAAAGTCAATCGGTGCAGCCGGGTTGGATGCTGCATACACAGCAAGCCCCAGCGCCCAAAAGTGGTCGGCGTGGCCATCGACTGTGCGCTCGGCAGCAAAGCGAATGTTGCCGGCAGCAGTGACTTGTTTGGTGACCTGGCGCAAGTCGGCACGAATTTTCGGATCGTGCGGAATGCGCAGCCGTCGGTCTTCCATGGCGCCGCGAATGGGGTACGCCAGCATTTCTTTGGTTTTTGGGGTAAAGGTGACAGCTTCCACCCGATACTTGCCGAAGTAGTCCTGCGCATCATCGGCCCAGCCAATGCCTAAGCCGGTGGCATCAATACAAATTCGTTCGCAGCGCTGCAGCCATGGCCACATGATCGCTTCTTGCTCTGACTTGCGCATATTCTGCATCCGCTCAATGTGGCGGGTGTAGAGCACGTCTCCCAGCTGCTCGACAATCCACAGCACGGTTAAGTCGTGTTTACGACCAATATCGATACCGGCATACAAGCGGCCACCTTCCAAAGCCGTCCAGTTCGCTGTAGATGGGTACTCTGCTGACGCTATCAAATCATATTCAAGAAAGGCGACATCATCATCGGCCGGGTTGCACATGTACTCTTGCTGAAACGACTCTTCGTCGGCACAACCAGAGCGGACAAAGTCAAAGTAAGCCGCTTCATCCATTGCCTGGCGTTCATCATCATCCGGCAGCATTTGTTGGAGCTTAAACAAAAAGCCTTGATCTAAAGCGTCCTGCAAAGTCACCCGGTGCAGGCTGATGCCTTTGGGGTTCTTGTGCTCGCGCACTTCCCGTACCAGTTGATTAAAAAAGTTGTGACTACCCCGATGCGTTGAGATCACTTCCATGTTGCCGCCCCAGGTGATACCAGGGTAAGCAATAGACCAGAGTTTGCGTGGATCCGGATGCAAGGCAAACTCATCCAGAATTCGACCACCCCGTTTACCGGCCTGCGCATCCGGGTTGCTGGACATACTGTGAATGCGCTTGCCACTGGCGAACTGCAGTACATAGGCTGAGATTTTATCTTTCTCGTTCACTACCACTTCGCCAAGGTCTTTGGCGGCGAGGTTCATGATCCCAGCCCACATTTTGCAGTCTTCGACAAACAAGCGTGCCTGTAGGTCATCCCGGCTACTTACCCACTGATCATGCTTTGCACCTGTTGCTGCAGTGCGCTCATTAGCGGCATAGGCGGTTGACCAGGACAAACCAATCTGGCGCGACTTTTCCATCAGTTTTAGCCGGCTGTTGTCCATGATCCATTTCGACTGGAAGGGCAGAAAAATTCCTTCACGATCATCGGGTATACATTTGGCGTTCCCGCTGAGCTTGGCCATTACCGGATCCCCAACGCTTCGCGGATAGCATTGCGCGTTTCTTCGGTGACACCACCTTTAGTTTCCATCGATGCAAGACGGGCCTTTTGTTCTTCCAGCAACTGCCTGCGCCCACGTTCTTCCGATTCAACCTGGTACTTCTTCAAAGTGACCGAGCTGCGCGTTAACGTGGCGATGTTCTTGGCTGCGTCAGCCAGCAGTCCTACACGCTCAGCGGGTGACATTTCTTCGTCCGTCGCTTCCTGCAGCTGCATGATGGATTCAAACAGCTCAGACTGGATCATGGCCGTCAGTGCACCAGATCGGAAATCATCTTTATCACCAGCCTGTTCATGAATAATTTTGGCTGCTTCAGTACTGGCCCGGATTGCCGCAAGGCGCCTTTCTAACTTTTGACCATAACGCCCAACAGCACTGCGGCTGGGTAAATCGCCAGACGCAGCTTCGTCAGGAAAACACTTTTGCAAGTCTGCAATCAGTTCATCCAGCGTCATAGTGCCTTTGGCAAGCTGACCCTGAATGTACGATTTAATGACGTCTGGTAGACGGTCCAATGAGGATTTGCGGCCCATAGCATCACCAATACTTAGCAGGCCGGGCAATGCCTGGCGCGCAATCGACCGTGTATTCCGCAATGTCTGTGCCGTAACGGGTTAGTTCAGCGAACCATTTACCAGACGGCTCCTTTGTGACTGCCACGAGTTTGCGGTCATCGAGGTAGTCCAGTTGTAAGCGGATCTCCAATGGTGTTGCATCTGGATATTCAGACTGGGCAACGGACAGGATCGGTCCTTCGTATGCGCCAACCGGCCGGGCGTTGTTTAATGTCAGCAGGATGAGCCAGCGCAGGCTTTCCCGGCGGATCTTTGCAGTGTCAATGTGAGACATTCTTACCTCCGATGTCTGGGTTTATTTCTGTGAGGCGTTAAGCGCCCGCAGCTGCTGGTTTTCGATTTTCATGGCGAGACCGTCCAACTTGGCTTCAATCACGGACTGGCCCCTGATGTAGTCCTCTCGCCGGACATAGTTAATAGGGAGTTGAGACTTCAGCTCCATCAGGTCACGTTCAACCCGTTGCCACTGTGCAACCTCTTCTTTATTTGTCGCCTCAATACTGATCAGACGGTTATCAATCCCTTTGAGCGTGGTGTCGAAATGGTTTTGCAGCAGCCCCATTACATAGCGAAAAGTTGCCGCACAAGCGCCCAGAAACGCCACTAGCAGCAGCACCAGCTGCCAAAAATCAACTTGTACCGTCATCCATTAGTTCCCTGTGTTGGTTGTTGTTTTTCCAGATAATCCAGCAGCTGATTCAGCTGGCTTTCGAGGTCATTGCAGCGGGCACCGTACTGGGTGACGTGCTGCAGGATGTCGGATTGTTGGATGTTGCTTGGGTGCAGGCTGGTGTCAGCATCGGTGGCGGTTTCGGCCGCTCCCGCAACTGTGCCGGGATATGCAGTGGCGGGTACGTTGGCGGCGCTGGGGGCAATGGACTGGTTGTACACGCGGACAAAACCATTGGTATAGACACAATGAGGCAATGGCTCAGGCTGTGCTTTGCCAGGTGGGATCCAAGTACTGGTGACATTTTTAATTTCTCCCTGCAGCTGTTTTAACTGCTTATCGGTTGCTGATTTTTGCTGGCGCAAGTTGGCCACCGCATCGTCAGCATCCTTGAGCTGCTTTTGCACAGTTGCCAGGGCTTTTTGGGTGCTGAGTAAAAGGGCTGCGTTGGTGTCGGCGACGCATTGATTTTTCGCAATAGTGACGCCATCAGATTTGGCGCTATCCAGTTGCTGGTTGTATTCACGCAGACAGATAAGCGCTATAGCCAACAACACCAGGCCAGCAGCGGTGCCCAGCACCCACTTTGGTTGATTAGAAGGCATAGCAAACCCCCAAGCCCCAGCCGTTACTGGCATAGAGCGATTGCCAACGCTTGATGATGACGCTCGGGTAATGCCGGTTTTCTTTGAATGCGGCTTTGGAACGCCCGGCGTTAAATTGCTCTACCTGCTCAAACCAGATGGATGGATCAGCGCCTGCTGCAGCGGCGACCTGTTGGTCCCGTTTGACCCATGCCAAACCGCCGTTGTAAGCCGACAGCGTAAAGGCCCAGCGCTCACAGGGGCTTGACGCATCAACCCGCTTAAACAACCAGGCGTCGTACAACACCATGGCCCGGAGCGCCCAGGCAGGATTGAATGGCTGCGCCGGTACCAGTTCACGATTGACCTCTGTCATCCAAATGGCGGTGCGCGGCATGAACTGCGCTAAACCTTCAGCACCGGCTGGTGACCGGGCATCAAAGCGCCAGCGGGATTCCTGGTGCACTTGCGCGGCAAACAGTGCAACCGGGGCATCTAAACCCCAGCTGTAGTTGGCCGTGCGGACCAACAAACGCTGGTGCACTTTGGCTTCACGCGGAATTTCAGAGGCGAACGCCGACGACCAGCAGCAGGCCAGTGCCACCAGCAGCCCCAGAACCGGCATGGCAAAACTACGTGTTTTGAATTTGCCCATGGCTACAGCCCCAATGTCAGGCCCAGCACGCAGGCAATAACAACCAGGGCACGCCTTAGCATGGCCATGCCGCGTGGGATTAAGTCTTCACCGGATTCATCATAGGAATGTGGGCGGTCATAAGGGAATAAAGCGCGGTCAATCCAATAGCCAAGCACGGCACCCGTGGTGACCATAGACAGTTTATACAGAATTACAGGCAGCTCAGTTGGGCTGGTAAAGCTGACAGAAATCAGCAGCAAGATGCTGATCAGCATCCAGGTAAAACAGCGGGGTAACAGTTGCATTTTGCATCCTCAGAGGTGACAGAAAGATCACTACCGAAGATGCCTTTTATTTGGCTTTTAGTAATTTGAACGGGGGCAAAATATCTGGCGGCTTCAAGCTACTAAGATGCGGTTCAGGCTGCCGCTGGTGACAACGGAAGTTCGCATGCAGACCGGCCCCCGCGCGAGGGTAAGAGCGCATCATTTGAACCCCTGCCCCAGCATTCCCTAGGAGATAATCATGGAAACTAAACATGAATCAACACAGCATGAAACGCCCCGTGAGATGACGGACGAACAGCAATTGCAGTGTGCTGCTGCAATTTTACAAAACGTTCGACAGCAACATCCATGGATGTCTTCCGACAATTTGGCTACAGTTTTGGCTTTGGCTGTTCTGGTATTGCAAGGCAATCACCGGATCCAGCAAACCATTCTAAAGGCCAGCCTCTAACTTGCCTTTACGCCGTCAAGTATCGAGGCATAGATTTTCAGCATTTGTTCCACAATTTCTTTGTCATTGCGGGCGGTTCTCAGCACATCCACCCGCTTGTCTAAAATAGCCAGCATTAAATCAGCGGCAATACGTTTATCGGTTTCAGTTGCTTTATCAGTCATTTTAAATTCCTTGTAATTTACTCGCCGCCACTTACTTTTTGAGTGGTAGCCTGTTGCGCGAACGCAGCGCTCGTTGTGCTGATGGCTGTCTTTCCCTCTGGTGGGCTATTGCGGTAGTTGTCCAGCAATGCGGCTTCATCGGGTTTTAACACGCTTTGGAATACAACAGCCTCTTGAACAGCTAAGGCATCATCTGGATTTCCGGTAATTGTTTCGACACGCCATACCTGCCTCATGTTGCCGTTTTTAGCAGCAGCTAAAGCCTGATGGACCTTGTGCTTTGAGGTCCGGTGACAAGATAAAGAATGTCAACGCCATCCCTGCCAAATGCGGCAAAGCTTTGCCGAATCGGGATGCCGTCTCACCTTTCTCATAGTTCAATTGAGCTTGCTTTTGAAAGCCGCCCAACTGCTTCGCCAATCGGTCTGGTTAAGTCCACGTCTAAACGGTCCCTTTCTTCTTTTAATCGATCACCAAAGGTAGCAGCATTCCGTAAAATTCCATTTGACAAGGTACTCATTTGAGTACTATCTTATCACCTAAAGCAGCGCCAACCGCAATAAGCACTAAATAACGCAATCATTATCGGAGGATAGCAGAACATGCACCCGGAAGAAATCAAAGCCGCATTGCGCATCAAAGGCTTTACCCAAGCCGTTTTAGCCGACGAGCTGGGTGTAGCGTCGTCATCCATCCATCAGGCCATCACCGGCTATATCCGCAGTGACCGCATCCAAAAGCGCATCAGCGAAATTATTGGCAAACCTGTGAAGGACATCTGGCCAGATCAGGTGCGACTACGCCGTAGCAAAGCAGAAATGGCCGAGCAACGTTCGAGAGGAGCAGCAGCATGAGCAGCATTGAACAATTAAACGACACCCTGCAGCTTTTGGCGAAGCTATCTGCGTTTGCTGTCACGCAGAAAAACCCGCGTGAGGCGCTGATCAAAGAGTTTGAGAAGCACGGTCTTTGCACGCCAGCGCTGTCCGCGCAGCAGCTGGAGGCTTTAGATGATGCAGGGTTGTTGCTTGAAAATGGTTATCCGAGAAGAACAGAAAACCCTGCTTGGGTGCAGCAGTTTTTGAACCAGCTGTATTTCGTTTACTCGGCACCATCAGCACGCGCCTATTTCAGCAGACAGGGTCCCTGAATTGCCAGCAATGTCAACAGCATGAGAGGCGACACCCGAGTTATGCAGACAAAGCTCTGACGTTTGAACAATGTGAGCCCCGCAATGCATTGGGCTTCCCAATTAACGTACGGCCTCTAGGTCAATATCCAAGCCGTACTTGTCATGCAGCAGCTTGTACAACCTGTGCTGGCGAGCGTCTGCCATCTCAGCCATTAAGTGCTGCACCATTTGCTGCGCAACAGGCGCACACGGATCAGGCTGCCATGTTAACGCCTGCAAGCTCTGAGCAAGGCCCTCTGCGTCAAGGCCATGATGCACCTCAAGCGCCGCCGTTAAGTGCATCACAACTTGCGCTAAAGCTTGAATATGACCTTCGGCTTGCAGCTGTCAAGCGCTGTTGCAAATCTGCAAGCAACTCTGGGGCAACTTTTTCAATCTCGTGACTCATAAGCACCTTCTCAGGAATTAAGTAAAAACACCAACTTTACAGGACGATTCAATGAAAGACGACACCCGCATGACTGACCAAACCAGAATTATCAGCAGCGCCCTGACGGTGCTGAATGTGATGAAAGCACTAAAGGGCCACAGCATGGTTGGCCTGAGTAATGGCGAGCTTGCCAAAGCACTAAAAGAAAGCCCGGCCACTATTAACCGCTGCCTCAATACCCTGATTGAAGCCGGCCTAGCTACCAAGCTGGACACCGGTCGCTTTGCCCCTGGTATTGCCTTGCTGCAAATTGCGCAAAGCCACGCTAACGAAATGAGCCGGGCCAACAACCGCATTCATGAACTCACCCAGCGCATTAACGCTGGCAGCCGGGGAGACAGCGATGAACCCTATTAAGTACAACATTCAGAACATTCCGCTGGCCGTGGCGCTGGCTGCACTCAAAGACCTGCTGGTGGCTGAAGACGCCCGGTATGTTTCCGACAAATACCGGATTGGGATCAGGACTGTTTATCAGTTGAAAGGGCTTGCTGAGCAAGGTACAGCCGCCACTGCTGAAGCACCTTTAACGAAGGCATGGGAAACCCAGGGGCCACTGGCAGTGTTTCATCTTCCGCAATTGGATAGCCTGAATGGCATTTTAGAACTGCTTCAATCCGTGCAAAGACATCAAGAAACGGATCATCACAATCATGTTCTAGCACTGGTTCTGTTGCCAGGAGCAGCAACTGCTGCAGATGCTCTGACGAATAGCCAGGCAACGTCTGAGCATAGGCCAGCAATGCCCCTATCAGATGGTCGTAACCAGCCTGTGCGCGGGTAGTCATACATTGTTCCTTTAATTTTTACGTTTCGTGACGGAGTAAATCACATGGTCGACAAAATACAAAAAGAAGAAGTGCAACTGGATATCGAACTGGACACTGATAAGGCAACCGCGCTGCAAAACACCACAGCATTATTGAACCAACAGACAGATGATCGGGATTTAGCCAATCAAATCTTAGGTCAGGTGCAAATGGCCAATGCGTTGGCAAAATTTGCCGACGTCGTCAGTTTGACCAAACTGCAATATATCAAAGAAACCAAGCTATACCGCGCCTTGCGGGGCAAAAAGGGGGTTACCCCTGATGGTGTGAAAATTGCCGACGTCGGCACTTTTGATGGTTTTTGCCAAGCACTCGGGCTTTCCAGAACCAAGGTTGACGAAGACTTGATGAATCTGCGGATTTTTGGCGAATCAGCACTGAACAACCTTACCGCTATGAGCATTGGTTACCGCGAAATGCGCCAGTACCGCAAGCTGCCTGCCGACCAACAACAAGCCCTGATTGAAGTGGCTAAAGACGGTGACAAAGAAGCCTTTGTTGAACTGGCTGAAGAAATCATCAGCAAACATAGTTTTGAAAAGCGCCAGCTGATCACGGACCTCGATGAGACAAAAGCGGACTATGAAGCCCAAGGCGAACTGCTGAGTAAAACCCGTACTGAACTGGACCGCACCAAACTGGATTTGGAAAAAGCCCGCCGCCGTATTGAGTTGCAAACGCCGGATGAAGCTGAACAGCAACTGCGCACTGAAGCGTCCGCCACAGTCGTAGAACTGGACAGCCTGATTAAAACCAAGTTGCAAGCAGCAGCTGCGGCTTTGGTCGAACATGGCGAAAAAACAGTGACTGACCAGCGTTCCTATTTAGCCAATATGGTGACCTACATCGAGCGGCAACTGGCGCTGTTTAAAGAGCAGTACGCATTGGACGACGTTTACACCGGCGCAGAGCCTGATTGGATGTCGCCCGAGGCATTGGCAGATGCCGAAGCGCTGGTTGCTATGCAAAAAGCCCAGCGGGAGCAATAACCATGAGCCCGGTCGTAGTGGAGCGCATTGCCGCACTGGCCAGAGCCATTCGCTCGGCTGGTCACGGCCAGAAAAATCAACTGGTGCAGGCGGCTGCGGCTGAGCTGGATTTATCAACGCAGACTATTTATCGCCACCTGGACAAGTTAACTGTGAAAGCTGCCACACGAAAGCGCCGGGCGGATGCCGGCCAGCATGCCCTGACCCGCGAAGAGGCGTTGGTTATTTCCGGGGTGATGATGGACAGCGTTCGAAACCATGACAAGCGGCTGTATAGCCTCAATGACGCAGTGGACCATTTGCGTGATAACCGTTTGATCCGCGCCGAACGGATTGATCTCAATACCGGGGAAATTATTCAGTTGAGTTATGACGCCATTGCCCGCGCCATGCGCTGTTATGGCGCCCACCCGGAGCAGCTTTCGCAACCAAACCCGCACGTGGAAATGGCAAGTAAGCACCCGAACCATGTGTGGCAAATAGATGCCAGCTTGTGCGTGCTGTATTACCTCAAGCCCGGCAAAGGCCCGAACGGCCTGCACGTGATGGACCAAAAAGAGTTTTACAAAAACAAGCCGGCCAACATCGCCCGCGTGATGGCTGACCGGGTTTGGTCTTATGAAATCACCGACCATGCCAGCGGCTGGATATATGTGGAATACGTGATGGGCCCCCCCCCCCCCCCCCCCCTCCCCCCCCCCCCCCCCCCCCCCCCCCCCCCCCCCCCCCCCCCCCCCGCCGAGAGTGGCGAAAACCTGTGTAGTGTGCTGATTAACGCCATGCAGGAGCGCGGCGGCGCAGACATGCTGCACGGGGTACCAAAAATTTTGTACATGGACCCAGGCAGTGCCAACACCAGTTACATGACCAAAAACCTGTGTCGCGCTTTAGGCATTCAGGCCATCGCCCACGAAGCCGGCAATGCACAGGCAACAGGCCAGGTGGAGAACGCCCGGAACATCATTGAGCGCAAGTTTGAAAGCGGTCTGCGCTTTCGGCCTGTGGCTGATTTAGCAGCGCTCAATGCCTTAGCAGCACAGTGGCGTGGCGTGTTTAACGCCAAGGCCGAACATAGCCGAACCAAGGAAAGCCGCACTGCCACGTGGCTGCGCATCACTGAACAGCAACTGGTCAAAGCGCCAACGCTGGACGTTTGCCGCGAACTGGCGGTCGCCGCCCCAGTGGAGCGCAAAGTGACACCCAAACTGCGGGTCAATTTTGGCGGGCAGGAATACGACGTCAGCCAGGTGCCGGGCCTGCTGGTTGGCCAGCAAGTGCTGGTCACCCGCAACCCGTGGCGCTCTGACGCTGCGCAACTGGTGAGCCAGGACATTGACGGGCGCGAGGTGTACCACGTGATCCCGCAAGTCATTAAAGGCGAGTTTGGTTTTTCTGTAGGTGCGCAGACCTGGGGCGAAGGCTACAGCCAACGCGCTGCGACACCAGCACAGCAAACCAAAGCGGAGATTGAACAGTTGATGACTGGCACCAGTTCGGTGACAGAGGCAGAGGCTGCCCGCAAGGCCAAACAACTGCCGCTGGGTGGCCGTTTTAACCCTTACAAATCATTGGAAGAAGCCAAACTGCCGGTATTTATGCCGCGCCGCGGTACTGCACACAACCTGCAGGCACCGCAGGTTGAACATCTGCTGCTCAGCACTGTTGAGCTGGCAATGCGCCTGCACAAAGTCATGGGGTCCAGCTGGACACCTGAGCATTTTGCCTGGCTGCAACAACGTTATCCGGAAGGAACCACCGAAGATCAGCTGGATGCTATCGCCCAACAACTGACTAAACCTGTGGCCAAGCTGCGGGTGGTGGGGAATGAATAATGCTGAAGCTGAAACAAATTTTGCTGGCCAACAAAGCCAGCCAGGCCGAACTGGCCCGACACCTGGATTTAAGCCCGGCCGCAGTGGCACAACTGATTAACCATCATCAGTTTCCACGCAGCATGGACCAAGAAGAAATTAAGACAAGTATCACAACATGGCTGGTCAGCCTGGGAATAGCCCGGAACAACATTGACCAGGCATTTGAAGAAGAGACCGGAGCTGGTGCAAACAGCCCCGGCCAGTCAACGCAAACGTCCTTGGAGGACCAACTAATGTTACTACGCAAACACCAGTTAACGCCAGCCGCTAAACGTACCTTCAATTTACCGCGCAACCCATTTGATGAAGTGCGCAGTAGTGACGAAGTGTTTTTAACCCCTGAGATCCGCTATGTGCGGGAAGCCATGCGCATGACAGCCCGCCACGGTGGTTTTATGGCAGTGGTCGGTGAATCTGGCTCAGGTAAAAGCACGCTGCGTCGCGACCTGATTGAGTGGATTAAAAGCGAGAGCCAGCCGGTTCTAGTCATTGAACCTTATGTACTGGGGATGGAAGACAACGACACCCAGGGCAAAACACTCAAAGCCGGCCATATCGCTGAAGCCATCATGGCCACGGTCGCGCCGGGTGTCACGCCTAAGCGCAGCCCCGAGGCACGGTTTCGCCAGGTGCACAACACACTGAAGGAATCGTTCCGCGCTGGTAACCGGCACATCTTAATTATCGAAGAAGCACACGGCCTGCCAATTCCAACCCTGAAACACCTGAAGCGGTTTTTCGAACTGGAAGATGGTTTCAGCAAACTGCTGGGCATCGTACTGATTGGCCAGAGCGAACTGGGCCAAAAACTGGACGAACGCAATCCGGCAGTCCGTGAAGTGGTGCAGCGCTGCGAAGTGGTCAACCTGCTGCCGCTGGACAATGAACTGGAAGGCTACCTGAGCCACCGCTTCCGCCTGGTTGGTCGGCCATTGAACGAAGTGATGAACAGCAAAGCGATTGAAGCGCTGCAGCACAAACTGACCGGCCAGAACTTTAGCGTGCTGTACCCGCTGGCCATTCATAACGTGCTGACTGCAGCGATGAACCACGCTGCTGTTATTGGCGCACCACTGGTAACACCGGAATTAGTTTTGGGGGTGTGATGTGAAAACACATAAACAGATTGTTCAAGAGTTAAGCGCTGCCCAGGTGGCGGTGCAGAAGTTGGGTGAATACGGTTTTAAGGTGCTGAATGTAGCCATGGGCAACCTGCATCCAATCATCACCATTCAGCCGCCAGTTCAGTCGCTGATTAATAAACAGCTGCAAGACGCACAACCGATCAGCGTGCGTTGCCGCTCAAGCAATCCAGAACGCATTTACGCCGCCCGTTTTCACGGCTGCATGGTGACCTGGGCCGCTGAGTACTCAAACGTTAAGGGGGCAGCATGAGCATGTTTCCGACGACTGAGCGCATCCAAGTTGAGATTGCGGTGGCCATGAGTATTCGCGAGCAGTACGGCACCAATCAGCCTGGCAAAACTTATGAGGATGGCATTGCTGAGGCTCTGCTCTGGGTTCTCGGCGGCGAAGAACCACAGAATTTTGGCGGAGCCGAAATTGATATCAACCTATCGAACATTTCTAACGTTGGAGATAGCCATGAAAAACAATATTCCTGAAGGATACTGGAAAGATGCCCGCGGTTCGCTGGTACCAGTTGACCTGATTAAACCAATCGACAAACAGCGTGACCAGTTAGTGCGCGAAATTGTTGAAAAAGCAAAACAGTTAAATCAACTGATGGCGGAATTTAAAGCCAGCACATTTGGCGACATCGAAGCGTTTGTTGACCTGTCACTGCAGGAATACAACACCAGGCTGGGTGGCAAAAAAGGCAATGTCAGTCTGGCTACCTTTGACGGCCAATTCAAAATTGTTCGAGTCAATGCAGACAACATCAATTTTGACGAACGCATTCAGGCCGCTAAAGAGCTGATTGATGAATGCGTGGCTGAATGGAGTGTTGGGGCACGGCCGGAGATTAAAGCCATTATCGACAACGCTTTTGCCGTCGACAAACAAGGCAAAATTTCGATTGGTCGAGTGTTAAACCTGCGCCGGCTCGACATCAAAGACCAGCGTTGGGTGAAGGCCATGGATGCGATCAGCGATTCGCTGCAAGTTGTCGGCAGCACTTCTTACATTCGCGTCTATGAGCGTGTCGGCGATACCGACAATTATATGCATATTCCACTGGATATGGCGGCGGTGCGGTTATGAACAATTTTGCAAAGCTATTTGATACAAAGATTGGTCAGGTTCTGTGTGTATTGGATATGAGCGGAGATGAAGATGGAGCCGCAATAACATTCACCTGCAAACCAAAGAATTTCGGTCTTTGCAGCACCAAGATTAACTTCTCTGACACTGACAAAGGCAGTAAAGCTGCGCAGAGATGCTTCAACCGAATTACAGAAAAAATGGCGCTCGAAGCACTTAAAGATGTCTTAGAGCTGGTTGGAGAAAGATCATGAACTCAGATGAATTTAAATCAAAAGCTGCAAGCGCCGCCGGCGAATGCGACTTTTTCGACCTTTGCCTGACCTATCTGCGCAGTGTGGCCAACAACGAGAACCAACCCGTCGCGCTAAAGGCCATGGATATTTACGAAGAGGTGATGGCATGAGCGAAAACGTCGCCACTATCGCAATATCCATCCCGGAAGGCGTCGACTTTAGACTTGGCGCCAAAATTAATGTTCAAGGCTATTCAGTCGAATGTTTCACCATTGACTGGAGGCGTAACAGCATCTTGCAAGCGAGTGCACTGGAACAGCGCTTAGAAGTCGCTCTGGATATTTTGGAAAATAGCGGAACATTCGAAAAACACCTTGATGCTTATAACTCTAGGCTGAAAGAACTCAAAGAAAGTGACGACTTGATGGAACTTGAAGGCGAGGTGATGGCATGCGCAATAACGTAAAAACATATCGCGTAAAGGAAGACTGGAAAGACTACGAAGTGTGGTTGGAGGTCGACCACGACGTATTAACGCCTGAGCTAGCAGAGCTAATAAATAACTTCTGGAACGGGGGAAAAGAGAGAGTCAAAGCTGAGCAGGGCTCCGTCATTAAAGCTGTGATCAGGTTTGCCGGTTACATCGTCATCAATGAAATGCTTGCCCAAGGCGGCGCTTCGTTCAGAAAAAGCAGCACCGCAGCCATAAAACTTTGGAGTGATTGGTTAGCTGAGCAAGAAGGCTGGCCAGAACTGGGTATCCGAGTCGTTTATGGCGAAGTAGAAACCACAGATTTTGATTCAGTTGAACTATCTGAAGTAAGTGCATAAGCGAAACGCCGAAAGGCGTCTGCCGGTGGTGGTTCACCGGTACTGACGAGCAGCCAAATAGTAGAACGGGTGGTAATAGATGGACTGGCAATCGCTTTTTATCAACATGAAATACATCGGTATCTGTGGCTGCTTATTAGCTGGCTTAATCATTGGTACTGGTGTGATATTTTTTTCTGACGTCACCATGCAATGTGGTTTTTACTTGTTGGTTCCTTCGCTTGCGAGCGCGTTTATTGGGGAGATGCTGGCGTGAACAAGAGCGGCAATAAAAATTCAAATCGCAGCCGTTTGATTCAACTGATCCATATCGGCAAAAGCCAACTGGTAATGGCTGATGATAGCTATCGGGCGCTGCTGGCCTATCATGGCTGCGGCAAAGAAAGCAGCTCTAAGCTGACCGATTTAGAACTGCAGGCGGTGCTGGATAATATGGTCCAGCTCGGCTTCAAAGTTACACCGAACAAACCTAAACAACCTGAGAAAAAGCGCAGTCCTAAAACGCCTGCTGAGGGTGCAGACGAACGCAGTGTGATCAGAGCTATTTGGATTTTTATGTTCAACGCCGGCTTTATCAGAGACGGCTCTGAAACTGCATTAAACCGCTGGGTACAGCGCCAGACAGCCGAGCTGAATAATGGCGCCGGTATCAGTTCGGTGGAATGGTTGACGCCAGGCAACGCGTTAATGGTTCTGGAATCACTAAAGAAGTGGTGCCGCCGATTAATGTTCAGCGCGCTGCAAAAAAACGGGCACTCAGTTTTTCCGCAAATGAGTTACAACCAGCTGCTGGCCAAGTGGAACAAAGTCCACGGAGCTGACGCATGAAGCTTGGCCGCTGCCCGATTTGCCATTCCAATATCCATCTTGATCAGCTGGTTGCTGATGAAACTGGCCGGCAGTTGCTCGGCATTATTTCTAAACTGGGGTATCGCATGGGCCCGGCGCTGGTGGCATACCTGGCGCTGTTCCGGCCAGCCAAACAAGACCTCACCAATGCCAAAGCACTGGCATTGGTGACTGAAACACTGGAGCTGAGCAACAACCATGCAGTGTTATCTGAAGCGCTGCAGGACACTGTCAGTTCAATTCATTCAAGCCGGATCAATGGCCAGGTGAAACAGCTGGCCAATCACAACTATCTGAAAAAAGTACTGGCAGCCAAGCTGGCGACAGCCACAGTGGCAACCACCAGTAGTTCCATCGAGCTGAAACATGAGCGCCCTGAATCGAGGGAAGAAGCCATGGCAGCATTTAATGCACGGATTCAATCTTTAGGCGGAAGACCGGTGGTACCTGATGACAGAAAATAAGACAGACAAAGTTGGCATGGCGGCATTACGCCATGAACTATTGGACGACGTAGTGGAACAGGCTAAAAACGTCCTGGTTGACCACGGCGTTGATACCGACGTATCAGAGCAGGCTGCAACAGCCATCGCTGAGCACCTAGCTGACCACTGGGGCGGCCAGCTGATTAATTTCCCGAAGAACTTCCTGTACAAACTAGCCCAACGCGACCGCGTCATATATGATGAATTCAACGGACGAAACATTTCAGATCTTGCTCGAAAATTTAATATGTCCGTTCGGGGAATCTACAAGGTGATTAACCGGGCACAGAAGCGTGCAGTGAAAGAAGAACAACCTGATTTATTTGGCGATTAATTTTTTGCTTATTTTGAAACTGTTTTTCTTTTTTTGTTTCGTTTAATCCCTTTCTATCCCGTTTGATCCCTTAATTATCTCAGTTTCTCTGGTCTATTTATCTCACTCTCTCTCACCATCGCGGTGATCTGGCGCCTCGGCTACAGCTACAGTATTGCGATTGCCGCCAGTGTGATTTTTCTGACGCTGTTTCAAGGCTTGCCACTGGCCAGCAGTATTGCGCTGGGGCTTGGCAACGCGCTGGGACCGGCACTGGCGGTGCGATTATTTGCCGTGAAAAAGTTACGTTATCAATTGGATAACGCCCGGGATTTGATTTGGTTTTTAGTCTTTTCGATTGGCGTGGGCACGCTCATCACCTCAGTAAATGGTGCCAGTCAGTTATGGATCAGCGGCTACATCAGTGATGCCTTGTGGTTCTCCACGACGCTGGCCTGGTGGTTTGGCGACAGTTTTGGTGTGCTGGTGTTTGGTATCCCTTTGCTGTGTTTTCAGCGCCGGCAATGGCGGTTGTTATCCGGCTGGCGGTTCTGGACCGTGTTAAGTTTGTCGGGCCTCACGTCGTTGCTGGTGTTTTGGAGCCCCGGGGCGCATTTATGGTCACCGACCTTGTTGTTTGTACCTTTGCTGGTGTTGCTGTGGACGGTTCTGCGACAGGGCTTATGGGCGTCTTCGGTTAATGTCGCGTTGATCACCAGTCTGGCGGTGATCGGCACCATTCAGGGCCGCGGCATGTTTGTCGATCCGGAGCCTTTGCAATCGTTACTCAGCATCAGCAGCTACATTCTGGTGATCAGTTTGTTCAGTTATTTGCTGGCCTTTTTACATCAGTCCGGCGAACGGACCCGCGACCACGTCAACAGCGCTTTGCAGGGATCTGGCCTTGGCATCTGGCAACTTGACCTGCAGCAGGACCAGGTGCAGTTCTTTGGCCAGGCTGAAGTGATGCTGGGCTATCAGTCAGGTGAACTGGGTCGGCAGTTTCAGCACTGGACTAACCTGTTACACCCAGATGATGCGGCGCCGACCCGGTTGGCGCTGACCCAACATCTCAAAGGGATCACACCGCTATACCAGATCGAGTTCCGCTTGCGGCATAAAGCGGGTCATTGGGTTTGGGTGCTGAGCCAGGGCCGGGTGGTGGAACGGGACGCGCAAGGCCGTGCCAGCCGGATGGTCGGCAGCAATACCGACATCAGCGCGCTGAAGCAGGCCGATTTAGCGGTCAGTCAGCTGAAAGATTTTTATGCAACAGTGCTGAGTAAAGTGGTGACCGGGGTATGGGTGGGAGATGCGCGCCACCGGCTGATTTATGTCAATCAGGGCCTGAGCCGGCTGATGTCGATGGCCGAGACCGATTTATTGAATAAACAAATCCTGACGGATTTCCCGGAACAAACGCTGCAGCATTTCCGGCCGTTTTATTACCGCGCTATGCATGGTCTGACGCCGGTGCGATTTGAAACGCTGCCGATCCAGACGCCCGGTGGTCGTCAGTTATTCCTCAGTGGCTGGCTGGTGCCATTGCTCAAAGATGGTAGTTTTGATGGCATGATCGGCACCGTGGATGATATGACGCAGCAGCGCCAGTATGAACAACAAATTCTGCAACTGGCTTTTGTCGATCAGTTAACCGGTTTACCAAACCGCGCTGCGCTGCAGGACAAAGCGCGGGATTTGCTGGCGGGCGCATTACAGCAACAGCAGCAACTGGCGGTGTATCACATCGATTTGGACCACTTCCAGCATATCAATGACTCGATGGGGCACGACACCGGCGATATGCTGCTGAAAATGGTGGCTGAGCGCTTAAAAATGCTGACAACAGCACAGGACCTGCTGAGCCGGCCCGGCGGTGACGAATTCTTCCTGATCCGCACCTGTCGCACTGAGCATGATGTGCTACAAACTGCGCATCAGCTGATTTTATTGATGTCAGAAGCCTTTGCGGTTGAAGAACGCATGCTGCAGGTCAGCTGCAGTATCGGCATTGCGTTGTTTCCGCAGCACGGTCTCAGTTTTGCTGAGTTGCAGCGGATGGCAGACGTGGCGCTGTATGCCGCCAAAGCTGCCGGCCGTAACCGCTATAGCTTGTACAATCCGCAGATGTCAGAGATTTTGCACGAACGGCTGCAGTTGGAACATGGCATGCGCAGCGGTTTATATGCCGGTCAGTTCAGTTTGCATTATCAGCCGGTACAGACCTTGGCCGATCGGCAAATCGTCAGCGTGGAAGCACTATTGCGCTGGCAGCATCCGCAACTGGGTAATGTCAGCCCGGTGCGGTTTATTCCGCTGGCAGAGCATTCCGGTTTTATTGTTGAGCTCGGCGAATGGGTGTTGCAGCAGGCGCTGAAACAGGTGGCACGTTGGCGGGCGCAAGGGGTGATGTTGCGGGTCGCCGTGAATATTTCCACAGTCCAGCTGCGTCATCCGGACTTCCTGCGCCAGCTGCAACAAGCGCTGACCCAACATGGTGTCGCCGGCAATCAGCTGGAGCTGGAACTGACCGAATCGGTGCTGGCCGAGCAGGTCGAGCAAAGCCGGCAGTTGCTGCAACAGATCCGGGCGCTGGGCGTGACATTAGCACTGGATGATTTTGGCACCGGTTATTCCAGTCTGGCTTACCTGAAAAGCTTTCCGCTGGATAAGTTAAAAATCGACCGGTCTTTTGTCCGTGATTTGCTGACCGATCCGGATGACCGCGCCATCGTGCATTCGGTTGTGGTACTCGGTCACAGTCTGGGCCTGCGGGTGGTGGCAGAAGGCGTGGAGGATGCCGGCCAACTGCAGCAGTTGCAGCAGATGGATGTGGATGAAGTGCAGGGCTATCTGCTCAGCAAACCATTGCCGCCAGAGGAACTGGAAAACTGGCTGCGCCGCGTGCACAGCCTTGGCATGCCACATCTGCAGTAACAACAAAGCTGCAGCGGCAAGGACGAAGGGTATAGTTTTGTAAAGCTGATGCCGGGCCGGGCACCCTTTTCGCTAAACTAAGTCATAGCAGACAGTTTTCTGCGAAATTGGGTGAAGATGTGGCGCAATTATTGTTAATCGACGATGACAAAGCACTGACAGCGATGTTGGCAACTTACCTGCAGCGCGAGAGTTTTCAGGTTACTGTGGCCAATGATGGTCTGACTGGCCTGCAATTGGCGCTGGCGCAACAATATGATTTGTTGGTGCTGGATGTGATGATGCCACAGCTGGATGGCATTTCCCTGCTGAAACGTTTGCGTCAGGTCAGTGCCAAACCAGTATTGATGCTGACCGCCCGCGGCGATGATATTGATCGGGTCGTCGGGCTGGAATTAGGTGCCGACGATTATGTGCCAAAACCCTGCCTGCCGCGTGAACTGGTGGCGCGGATCCGCGCCATTCTGCGCCGGGTGCAGTTGCAGCAACAGCCGGATTTGCAATTGCATGAAGGCCCATTGTTGCTGACCCCCGCCAACCGTAGTGCGTCGGTTTATGGCCGGGCGCTGGAGCTGACCGGTGCGGAATTCAGTTTGTTGTGGCTGTTAGTCAGTCAGGCGGGTCGCATTGTCAGTAAAGCGGATTTATCCGCGCAGGGGCTTGGTAAAACCCTGTCGCAATATGACCGCAGTATCGATGTGCATATCTCCAACATCCGCGCCAAACTGGGCCCACGCCCGGACAATCAACCCTGGATCGAAGCCGTGCGCGGCAAAGGCTACCAGTGGCTGAAATATAGTTCACAAGGGTAATGCGGCATGGGACAACTGTTCTGGAAGTTTTTGCTGGCGTTCTGGCTGGCGTTGATCCTGGCCTTTGGCGCGGTGTTTACGCTGAATCAGCTCAGTCAGTCGCCTGAGCAGAACCGGGCACTGTTCAGTCCGCAAGGCCGCTTTTTCCTGCAAAATGCCCAACAGCTGATCGATAGCGGTGGCGTGTCATTGCTGCTGACGCTGGTGCAAAACTGGCAGGATGATCCAATGGCCCGCGAACAGCTACTGGTACTGAATGCTGCGGGCACTGATCTGTTAGGACGGCCGGTGCCGGCTGAAGTGCAGGCCATTCCGCGCACAAAAACGCTGACGGTGCAGGCCGATGGTCAGCCGCTGCAGCTGGTGTTGACGGACAAAGATAACTTCTGGCAACAGCGCGCAGGAGCGATGCGCGAACGGTTAAATCCGCGCGAAGCGGCGGATCAAGCTGAATCTGGCCTGGCGCCTCCCGGTCAGTCGAGAGCTGGTCTGGCGAGACCAGGCCAGACACCGCCACGTCCACCGTTCTGGTTTCATCCATTATTTCTGCTGGTCGCGGTGATAGTCACCAGTATGGCGGCCAGTTTAGGTCTGGCCTGGTATTTTGCGGCACCGGTGCGTCAGCTAAAGGTCGCGCTCAGCGAACTGCCACAGCGGCAATGGCAAACGCAGCTCAGCAGCGACATGACGGGCCGGCGCGACGAATTTGGCGCCTTAGCCCGCAGTTTTAATCAAATGGCGCAGCAAGTGTATCAGGCCATTGTGTCGCAGCGCCGGCTGCTGCACGACGTGTCGCATGAACTGCGTTCACCGCTGGCTCGCCTGCAATTGCTGACTGGCCTGGTGCGACAGCATCCGGCGGACCTGGACCTGGCGCTGGAAAAAATCGAGGCCGAGGCGGTGCGGCTTGACCAACTGGTCGGCGAGATCTTGACTTTTTCCCGGCTGGAAAGTGGAGAAGTACAACCACAGATTGTGGCAGTGCCGGTGCATGAATTGCTCGAGTCGATTTGTGACGATGCTGTGCTGGAAGCTCATAATCGCCAGCAGCAGCTGGTACTGGAGCACAACCCGCGGGCGTGGGTGCAGGCGGATGCGGAGCTGTTGTTCCGCGCGCTGGAAAATGTGGTGCGTAATGCGATCAAATACGCTGGCAGTGGTGCGACGATCCGGATCAGCAGCTGCCGTTTGCCGGCGGAATTGCTGATCAGTATCGCGGACAATGGCCCCGGCGTGGCGCCTGAACTGCTGCCGCTGTTGTTTAATCCTTTTTTCCGTGCTGACAAACAAACCGACGGCGTGGGCTTGGGGCTGAGCATCGCGCTGCGGGCGGTGGCGACCTGCGGTGGCCGTATCAGTGCCGAAAACCTGTGGTATGCCGACAGTAGCCGACGGGCCGGCCTGCAGGTGCAGATCCACTTGCCATGCCGGACTGGCAGCTAATTGCCGGCATGGCGTTGTTGTACTGTTTAACTATCTGCTGAACACTGCATTTTCGCGAAATAAGCGCTGATTTTGCTGCTTTTCAGTCTGTTTTCCTGCACAAACTTTACTGTCGGGCTACCGATCTGAACACCGCGGGGACATGTTATTGCATGCCTAATCAGAGCTACGGGCCGCGGGTCCGTGCTGAAACAGGAGCAATGCAAATGCAAATTCAAAGTCAGAATCTTTGGGCCAACCGGCAGCTGGCGCAGCGGCCGCCAGTCAGTCAGGACCAAATCAAAGCCGATGCCAGTGCCGTTTTTCAAAAACTGGACAGTAAACAACAAGGGTATTTAGATCAGGCTGATTTTAGTGCCGCGCTGCGCACATTGAGCCAACAAGGCCAGGTACAACAGTCTGCGCCAGATGACGAGCAGCAGGCGGCATGGTTCAGCCAGCTGGACGCGGATCAGGATGGCAAGCTGACCAGCGATGAGTTCAGTTCGTCTGTTGCGCAACAGTTATACAATGCGCAGGGTCAGACCGGCATGGCGCGCGGACCGCATGGTGTGCCGCCGGAAGACACTGGCAAAACTATCGATGAACTGACCGCGATGGCTGAAGAGATCGGCAATAGCGACAGCAACGCGGCGGCGGGCCTGCAGGCGATCATCGACCAGTTTGACAGTGCGGATGCTGATAAAGACGGAAAAGTGACGATGCAGGAAGCCATGGTCTTGCAGCAACAAAATACCAAAGCGACCGGGTCGGCCAGCAGTCCAACCAGTACTGACAGCAGTCAATTACGGTTGCAACAGACGCTGATGCAACTGATGAAAACGTATGGCGCTGCTGCTGGTCAGTCCGCCGATGACAGTCGCCTGTCGTTCACCGTGTGACTTTTTACAGCAACTGGACCATGTTAACCTGATGTTTGCCAGTTGCTGTAAATTTCTGAATTGTGAGGTTTTTTCCGCCAATCGCACGCGAAAATCCAGAAAATCTGCTGGTCAGGCTTGCCAATATGCATAAACCACTAATACTTTGCTCAAAGCATTGAGTTGGATGCTTCGATCCCCGAATGGATGTTGACTAGAGGTTGTTATGCAGAAGAAATTTTTGACCGCCGCTGTACTCTTATCTGTGGCTGCTTTTACCGCCCCGATGACACAAGCTCAGGAACAATGGGGTGTCTCACTGTGTGAATACACCAAAGCTGACGACAAAAACCGCATCCGTAAGTTGTTGTCGGACAACAAAATCAACTTACGTAAAATTTATGATGCCGTGCAGTGCAATAAAGAATCACTGATTAAGTTTGCGATGCGCAGTGACGCTTATGAAGTTGGGTCATTTTTTGTCAAGCAGATGCCAGCAAAATCGCTGCAGGCAGAAGATCTGGAAAACTGGGCCAATGCCAATGGGATGGGCCAGTCGCCACTGATTAACGATATCAAGGCCCGGATCGGCGCAGACTAGTCCCAGTACCCCATGTTCTCCAACATGAAATATCCACGCCGGCATTTGCCGGCGTTTTTTATCTACAAGAAGTACGGGATAGTGCAACAGGGATTTCGAAACGCCAAACTGCTAGTGCTGCGCCTGATGAACGCCATTTGCTCTGCCAATGGCAGATGCAGAAGCTGTGCTCGGTAAATTATGTCGCTATTATCTTTTCTGTCTCTATTGCCGCCAGCAAATTTTCCAGCTATTGCTATGGTTGTCTGTATGAAAGAAGCCGGAGGTCATTATGCAAGGTGTTGTCTACACAGCGTTGGCGGATATGGTGATTGAACAGCTCGGGTTGCCGGTCTGGGAACAAATTCTGGACTTAGCAGCACTACCCAGTCAGGGGGCTTATACTGCCGGCGCCCGTTATGATGATTCGGAGTTGTTGCAGCTGGTGACTTTGCTGAGCCAACATACCGGCATTGCAGCGCCAGATTTAGTGCGTAGTTTTGGCAGTTACCTGTTTAGTCAGTTGTATGCGACGTTGCCGCCAGAACTGCAATCCTGCCAAAATTTGCGCGAATTCCTGTTAAAAATTGATTCGACGATCCACAAAGAAGTGAAACGGGTCTATCCGGATTCGTATTTACCGAGCTTTAAGTACGACGACAGCAAACCTGATGAACTGATTATGTATTATCAGTCCCGGCGGAAATTGTGTTTTGCGGCCGAAGGCTTAATTCAGGGCGCCGCCCGCCAGTTTAATACGGACATTCAGCTGAGCCACCCGGTTTGTATGCATCAGGGTGCTGACTGCTGTACTTTAATTGTGCACTTTCCGGAACAAAAATGAGCGAACCTTACGACTATTCGCGGGCCTGGCAACGGGAAAAACTGGCGCGTCAGCAGGCTGAGCTGTTGTTACAGGACAAAACCCGGGCCCTGTACGACAAAGTACTGGAACTGGAAGCCAGCAAACACGAGTTAGAACAGGCCCATGAACAGCTGCTACAAACGCAGAAACTGCAGGCGATCGGTCAGCTGACTGCAGGGTTGGCGCATGAGATTAATAACCCACTGGCGTTTTGCCTGGCAGATATCCGCACTATGGCTGAATATCAGCAACGATTGTCCATGATGTTAGCAGACGTAGTTCAGCAATATCCGGACACCGCGACTCTGCTACAGCGGGCCAATTCTGATTGGTTGCTGGCAGATTCAGCGGACATCGTCACGCAGTTGGAGGCCGGAATGGGCCGGATCCAACAGATTGTCGCCCAACTGCACCATTTCAGTGTGTTGGGGCAATCCGCAGCGGCCAGAATGTCATTAGCGCAGTTGTGGAACAATGTCTGGATGAATATTGCGCCATCTCGACTGACAGAGATTGAAGTCCAACAACAGCTGTGTGATGTGATGGTAGAGGTGCATTGTACCGAGATGGTTACAGCATTAACCCATATTGTTGATAATGCGCTTAAAGCACAGCCAAGCTGCATCCGCTTGCACTGCCAGCGTCAATCGAAGGAGCGGGTGGCTGTAGTGATTGAGGACAACGGATATGGCATGTCAGCCGAGGTGCTGCCACGCATCTTTGATCCGTTTTTTACCACCCGGGATGTTGGCGATGGTCGCGGCCTGGGACTGACCGTTAGTTATGCCATTGTACGTCAGCACGGCGGGCAGATTGAATTTCACAGCAGTCCCGGCGCTGGCACCCGTTGTACTATCACCTTGCCTTGCACAGATGACTGAACAGCAGTAGCAACAACGCCGGCAATGGCCGGCGTTTTTTCATGGCGTGGCAGTTTAATAACCGGCGGCCTGGCCGTCTTTACGGGATTCAGAAGCACCATAATAGACACCGCTGACAGGGTCTTTTTTGATGGCCTGATAACCACCATAACCCCCCAGTCCATAACGAATATCGTGACCTTTTTGCAGCAGCTGCTGCACTGTTTGCCACGGAATGCCGCGTTCCACTTCGGTGTAGCCACCATTTTGCAGATACATATCACTGTTGTCGGTCGGTTCAGTATTGCCAAGATGCTGCCAGCGCGCGGCATCACCGGCTTCCTGCAGATTCATGCCGTAGTCGATCATATTGACGACAATCTGCACATGGCCTTGTGGCTGCATCGCACCGCCCATCACGCCAAAGCTCATGTAGGGCTTATTGTCTTTGGTAATAAAGGCCGGAATGATGGTGTTAAATGGCCGTTTGCCCGGAGCATAAGCATTCTGATGTTTTGCATCCAGCGAGAACATCTGGCCGCGGTCCTGGAAGCCAAAACCCAGGCCCGGTACGACCACACCGGAGCCCATACCCCGATAGTTGCTCTGGATTAATGACACCATGTTGCCGTCTTTGTCGGCGGTGGTCATGTAGATGGTGTCGCCGGTGTACAGATGCGGATTGCCGGCATCGACCCGTTGTGCCGCTTTAGGCCCAATCAGTTTGGCGCGCTCCTTGCCATAAGCTTCGGAGATCAGTTCTTTCACCGGCACTTTGGCAAAATCCATATCGGCGTAAAACTTGGCTCTGTCTTCAAACGCCAGTTTTTTCGCTTCGATCAACGTGTGCAAACTTTCCGGGCTGTTAAAGCCCATGCTTTTGAGGTCAAAGTTTTTCAGGATCTGCAGCATCTGTAAGGCGGCAATGCCCTGACCATTCGGTGGCAGTTCCCACACATCATAACCACGATAGTTCACCGACACCGGCTCCACCCAGGTCGAGCTGTGGCTGGCGAAATCGTCATAACGCAGATAACCGCCTTCTTTTTGCATAAAAGCATCGATTTTTTTCGCGATAGCGCCTTTATAAAAGGCGTCACGGCCGCCGCTGGCGAGCTGTTTATAAGTGGTTGCTGCCAGTGCCGGGTTTTTAAAGATATCGCCGGTTTTGGGGCCTTGGCCATTAATAGTGAAAGTACCTTTAAAATCACCGGGTTGAGTCGACAAACGCGGCACCGAATTCTGCCAGTAATAGGCAATCAGCTCGGTCACCGGGAAGCCGTTTTCGGCATAGCTAATAGCCGGTGCCAGTACTTTTTTCATCGGCAACTGGCCGAATTTGTCATGCAGGCTGAACCAGCCATCGACTGCACCGGGCACACTAATCGGTAACATACCCAGTGGCGGAATATCGGTGCGGCCCAGCTTTTTCACTTCGGCCTGCAACTGTTCCAGTGTCAGTCCTTTCGGCGAGCGACCTGAAGCATTGAGACCAAACAGCTTTTTGTCTTTGGCGGACCAGACGATGGCATACAAATCACCGCCGATACCATTGCCGGTGGGTTCCATCAGGCCTAAAGCGGCGTTGGCCGCAATAGCTGCATCAATGGCATTACCACCTTGTTTCATCACATCCAAAGCAATTTGCGTGGCCAGTGGCTGACTGGTTGCGGCCATCGCCTGCGTCGCAATCACTTCAGAGCGGCTGGCAAATTCTTTGCCGGTGACCCGGTCATACGCCTGGCTGGAGGCTGCCGGCAATAACAACAAAGGGATCAACACAGATAAAGGGGTTAAACGCATCAACGTGTACTCCGTGAGCAAGTCTGAAGTTAGTTTAGTGAATTCGAAACTACTGTGTAGCAGCCAGCATTACCAGACCGCCGCGACCAAAGCCCCGGCACCGGAGACAGGCCGCAGCCGGGCGCATTGGTCATTCCGTCAGCAGCTGGCATTATGGATCACAACCTCACTAGAAGTGTCCCGAAGGAACTGATTTCAATGAAAAAGCTGCGCCGCCCTGATTTTCGTGTTGCCACACTGAGCCTTGCTCTGACGGGCCTGACTGCCTGTCAATCGACGGTGACACCATTAGACCCGCTGATTGGCGACACTGGTCAGCCACTGTCAGCGCTGGCACAGGCCGCGGATGTCAAAACCTATGATTTGGCGCTGGAAATTGATCCTGCGACACAAAGTATCAATGGCGTTGGCCGCACTGGTTTTGTACTGATTCAGCCATCGGCACAGGTGGAGTTAAAACTCGACAGCCGGTTTAGTATTGACAAAATTGAAGTGGGTGGCAAAGTCGCGACCTATCAACGTAACGGCGGTGTGCTGACGATTGCGCTAGGCGCGGAACAACCAGCCGGCAGCGCCGTGGACGTGGCGGTGTTTTATCATGGCCAGCCACATGTGGCGAAAAACGCGCCTTGGGCCGGTGGTACGGTTTGGGCAAAAACGCCGGATGGCAAACCCTGGATCGCCACCGCCGTGCAAGGCGAAGGCTGTGATTTGTTCTGGCCTTGTAAAGATCATTTTGCTGACAAAGCCGATTCGATGCGTATTCGTCTGACCGTGCCGAATGGCCTGTCGGCCGTCACCAACGGTGTACTGCAGCAAATCACGCCGGTTGGCAAAGACAAACAGCAGTTTGACTGGTTATTGTCGGTGCCGGCCAGCGATTACAACATCGCGCTGAATATCGGGCCCTATCAACGCATTCAGGACAGCTACACCAGTGTCAACGGCAGCAAAGTAGCGGTCGAATTCTGGGCACTGCCGGAGAATGCCGACAAAGCCAAAACCTTGTGGCAGCAGGATTTATTACAGCAAGTGCAATGGTATGAACGCGTGCTCGGGCCATACCCATGGGGCAATCAGAAACTGGGTTTTGTTGAAACGCCGCATCTGGGCATGGAGCACCAGACGGTCAATGCTTATGGTAAAGGCTACAAACGCGACGACAATGGTTATGACTGGCTGGCGCAGCATGAAATGGCCCATGAATGGTTTGGCAATTTAATCACGCACAAAACGCTGAATCATGCCTGGCTGCACGAAGGTTTTGGATTGTATATGCAGCCGGCTTACGCCAAAGATAAGCTTGGTATCGCGGCTTATCATTACCAGCTTTACAAATCCTATTTAGGCCTGCTGAACTGTGATCCGGTGGTGCGGACCGGGACTGTCACGTCCGATGAAGCATTTAACCCGGATATTTACGGCAAAGGCGGTTGGACTTTACATACCTTGCGTTATCTGGTCGGCGAACAGGTATTCTGGCAAGCGACCCGGGAGCTGTTGTACGGCACTGCAGACACTGCGACTATCCCTTTCCCGATCACGCCGAAATACCGTACGACAGAAGATTTTATCGCCATTGTAAACCGGTTAACCGGCACGGATTATCAGTGGCTATTTGATGTGTATTTGTATCAGGCCGCGTTGCCGGAACTGATTGACAGCACAACGGACGGCGTGCGGACTTTAAGCTGGAAAGTGCCGGCGAATAAACCATTCCCGATGCCGCTGCCGGTGGTATTAAATGGTCAGCCGACCGTGCTGGATTTCAGCAAAGGGCCGGTGCTGCTCAAAGTGTCAGATCAGCTGCAAATCGACCCGGAAATGCAGATCCTGCGGCAATTGCCGTTGATTGGCCTTTGTGAGGAAAATCAGCAAAAAGTGAAGAATAAACGCAAAGGGTAAGCTGGATGTGCGGTGCGCGAGGTCCACTCGTCACCGCGCTTTGTTATTTACTGCGTCAGGATCACCAACACGCCGCTCCAGTCCAGGCCATAGCTGGCGCCCTGTAGCGGCGCAACTTCTACGCCGGTATAAATAGCTAAAAACGGGATGCCGGCGGCGGTGCACAAATCGCGGACAATTTCGGCTTCTTCACCGTCACTGCCACTAATTGCCGACATGCGGCCACCACAGTCGAAATATAACGCCAGCTTGCCGGTTTGACCTGCGGCGGCAATATCTGCCAGTAAACGGCTGGTGTTGTCCTGTGCCGATTGCATCATTAATACCGGGTCGCGGCGCATTAACATGACTTGCTGATCTTTGCTTAAATCGGCTTCAAATAACATCACTGCAGTATCGTCTGGTAACACACCGGTCATTAATCGCGTGACTAGCTGTTGTTCGTCCGGATCAGTGCCTAATGGACGCGCCAATGCGAGGCTGGTGACTGGCAACGGCGTGCCGGTCGGACCGTGTTGTAAATGGCGCCATTGCTTGCCACCGGTCAGTTGGTCAAACAACGGCACTATCGGTTGTTGATCCAACTGGTATAGGTAGGGACCAAACACATCAGTCACGGTGAACCGGCGCTCTGATAACGGCACACAACCATGCATGATGCAGCTGGACAGCTGAAACTGGCCGGCGAGCTGCAGCGCACTGGCGCTATGCCGGCTGACGCCATCGCCACAAAATTGCCAGGTTAAATTAAAATTACCGTCGCCTAACAAACCCGCGCCGAACAATGGCAGATGTTTTAACCGCGGATGGTGGGTGCCGGCAATGATTGGTCCTGCCGGGATCAAGATCGGCGGTTGTTGTGGTGTCGCGGCAAACCGCACTGAATCAAAAAATAACAACAAACAGCGGCTGTCGGGCAGGCTGGGCAATTGCCCGGCCAATACTTCGCCGGATAAATGCGGGTCGCGGAAAATGTCCTGGCTGGTCGCCAGCTGCCATTCCCAGTCGTCGCCGGCCATGATCACCACCGCAGCACATGGGCCCTGAGTGACACATCGGTCAGCCCAGCACAGCCCCATGGCGGAACCGCCAACAATCGGCACCCAATCGCCAAGTAAATGCCGCATACCGGCATAAAATTCATGGGCGTCGAAGATCGCCGCTGCAAAATGCCAGCGCCAGCCGCGGTGTGAGCTGAGCGGGGAGGTCGGTTAACGCGGAGGTGACGGCCTGAACGCCGGCCGCAAATGCCTGTACTGCTGTACTGTTCCCTATTACAACGTGCATCGGATCCCTGATGATTGGCAAAATTGTGCTTTATTGTACCTAGTTTTGTTTAGAAATCAGCCTGATTTGTCAGGTTTGCGCGTTAAAACGCGGGTGTTTGGCGTTGAATCGTCACTTTGTGCCAAAAGCGGACAGTTTTGAAACGTTCTGTACGGCGGCGCCGACGCTTGCACGTAGCTACTCACAGATTAAGATCATGGGTAGCGGCAAGCGAAGCGTGCTGGCCACCACGTGCCGTACAATACCCCATACCGATGACTATATTTCGTTCAAAGTCGACGTGAGTCAAACCCCGACAAAGCCAGAAGTAGCTGCGGAATGCGCTAACGGGCGAGCAAGGTGGCCGCAACGCCGGCTTTGTCGCGATAGCGGACGATTTGCTTTAAGCTGGTTTCACAGCACGCCGGCGCTGCGGTGGTTATATACCCGGATGGTCATGATGATCAGGATAGTGGCGATCAATGCCGACACCGCGTGGTGCAGCAGCAAATGACCAAGGAAAAAGGCCGGCACATCCTGCCAGCCGTCAATCAGCGTGAGTTTGATCAGTAACATCGCGTATGTTGCCAGATGCAGATATAAACCGGTGCGGAAAATTTGCCCCAGCCGTTGCTGCAGCGGTTGACCCAGACCAGCGCCGAACCAGCGTAACGCGATTAATGCGGCAATACAGAGCCCCAGCGTCAGCAATCCCAGGCCCAATAACGAGGTTTTTGCAACAACGGCACTGGCCAGATACCAAGGTAACATCAGTCACAACTCCGGATTTATTGCGAATTTATTCAGTAATTTGTAATACGTCGGCCAGCGAGTCCCAGACCAGATCGGCGCTTTGCAAATCTTCTTCGCTCAGCGGATTACCGCTACGGACCAAAAACTTGCGGGCAACACCGGCGGCTGCAGCGGCCTGCATATCGGCAGCTTTGTCACCGACCATCAGGCTTAAAGCCGGATCGATGCCGTATTCGCGCATCGCCTGCAGCAACATGCCTGGATTGGGTTTACGGCAATCACAGTCAATGTTGTATGGCTCCTGGCCTTTTTCCACGTGATGCGGGCAATAATACACGCCGTCGATTTTGACGCCGTGCGCAGCAAATTGCTGTTTCATCCAGCTGGTCAGCACGGCAAAATCCTGTTCGTCGTAATAACCACGGGCGATACCGGATTGGTTGGTCACCACAATCAATAAATAGCCGAGGTTTTGCAGATGACGGCACGCGTCAAACACACCGTCAATAAAATCAAAATGTTCGGGTTTGTAGGTGTAGCCATGATCAATGTTGATCACGCCGTCGCGGTCGAGAAATGCAGCCTTGCGCAATGTCGTCAAAGTGCCTGAGTTCATCAAAGTCCTTCCTGGCGGATCACTTTATCCAGCATTTGCTGTACATGTTCCACGCTGATTTTTTCCATAATAAAACCACCCTTGACCCGGATCCCCCAGGGCAAGTCAGCGGCCGTTTTGCCGGTTTGCGCTTTCAGTTCGCCATGATAAGCGTCAACTACATATTGCCGGTACAAATAAGGCCCGGTGCGGCCCGGATTGCTGTGGCCATATAAACCAATCACTGGGGTACCGACCGTCACCGCCATATGCGCTGGCCCGGTGTCTGGTGCCAGCACCACTGAGGCTTGCTCCAGCAGCGCCAACAGTTGCTTCAGATTGGTTTTGCCGACCAGATCGATGATGTTTGTTTGCGCCTGCGATTTAATCTCCTGCGCTAACTGCTGTTCCATCGCGGTCGGCCCACCACACAGATAAACACTAAACCCCTGAGTGGCGGCATAGTCGGCGATCGCGGCATATCGCACCGGCAACCAGTTGCGCTCGGCTTTGGAGGCGGCCGGACAAATGACCAGGTGACGGGTCGTGGCAGGGTTCAGCTGCGCTTTGGCCCAGTCACGGTGTTCGTTTGTGATCGGCATCTGCCACTGTGGTTTGTCCTGTCGATTTTGTAAAAACGGCACGCCCAGATGACGGGCAAAGCCGGCAAAACCGTCCAGCACATGCGGTTGTTGCTGCGGAGCAATGCGTTCGCGCATAAACAGCGCATGCAGCTCTTTGGCGCGCGACCAGTCAAAACCAATTTTGCGCCGCGCCGGAATAAACAAAGACGCGACATTGGCGCGCAGCGCCACCTGCATATGCAATAACACGTCAAACTGCTGGCCTTTCAGTTTGCGGCGTAAATCACTGTAGGCGCCAAGACCGAGCTTTTTATCAAACACAATCAGCTCAACACCGGGCAGGTCTTTCAGTAGCATCGCTTCGACTTTGCCGATGATCCAGCTGATTTTGGCTTGTGGATAATACTGCTGGATCGCTTGCACCGCAGACACGGCATGGCAGACATCGCCAATCGCGGACAGGCGTAAAATACAAATCGATTGCAACTGCTGCGGTGCCTGTGCCGGGAATGCTGGAGCGGACATCAGGCCTTACCCTTTGATTTTTTTGATAATGGCGCTGGTAGAACAGCCGTCGACAAACTGCAGCACTTTCACTTCACCACCGGCAGCCAGCACTTCACGCGCGCCAACAATAGTGTCGATAGTGTAATCGCCGCCTTTGACCAGCACGTCGGGTTTCACTTGCAGGATCAGCTGCAGTGGCGTGTCCTGTTCGCTCGGGTCATCACCAAACGGCAGCACCCAGTCGACCGACGCTAAACTTGCCAGCACAGTGGCGCGCTCATCCAGCGGATTAACTGGCCGGCTTTCGCCTTTGAGACGTTTGATTGAGGCATCCGAATTTAACCCCACCACCAAGCGGTCGCCCTGCGCTTTGGCCTGCGCCAGATACCGCACATGGCCGGCATGCAGAATATCAAAACAGCCATTGGTGAAGACAATGCGTTCGCCATTTTGCCGGGCAAATTCAATGTGTTGCAGCGCTTTGTCAAAAGGCGTCAGATAGACATCGCCTTGCGAGAACAAATGCGAGTTGAGCTTGGCGGCCAGTTCCTGTGGTGACACTGTCGCAGCGCCCAATTTCGCCACCACCAGACCGGCCGCCAGATTGGCGATTTCGACCGCTTGTGGCAACGCCATACCAGCGCCCAGCATCACAGCCAGCGTGGCAATCACAGTATCACCGGCACCGGTGACGTCACTGACTTCCAGCACCTGCGCCGGGAAATGGTGGTGCTCATTTGCGGTGATCAGCGTCATGCCCTGTTCGGAGCGGGTCAGCAGCATGGCGGCGATACCGCAGCGTGCCAGCATGGCGCGGGCTGAGCTGAACATGGCGGCTTCCGAGCTGGTATCGCCACCGGCTAAGCGGAATTCTGACAGATTCGGCGTGATGATATCGGCGCCGCGATACACGGCTAAATCGGCTTGTTTTGGGTCGACCAGCACAAACTTGCCGGCCGCTTTGGCAGTCGCGATGATGCGGCCGACGGCGGCCAAAGAGCCTTTGGCGTAATCGGATACCAGCACAAAGTCATAATCCGGCAGTAGGGCTGCCACTTTGTCAGCCAGTGCTTCGGCCTGATTGCGGCTGAAGTTTTGTTCGATATCCAGCCGCACCACTTGCTGGTGGCGAGAAATCACCCGCATTTTGGCAATCGTCGGATGTTCGTCCTGGGCCAGTAATTCAGAGCGGATACCGTCGGCAGCCAGAATTTGCGTCAGGCTGTCGCCGTTGTCATCCCGGCCGACCAAGCCAAGTAAACCAACTTGTGCATCCAGATGCGCGATGTTGCGGGCCACGTTGGCAGCACCACCGGCTTTGTCTTCAATTTTGCTGACGCGAACCACAGGTACCGGCGCTTCCGGCGAAATTCGCTGCGTATCGCCCTGATAATAACGGTCCAGCATCACGTCGCCAACCACCAGCACCCGTGCGGCCGACAAATGATTTAAACGGCTGATATCAATCATAAAATGCTACTCAATCTGCCAGAACCAGGTCCAGCGCTTCACAGAGCCAGTGACCAATAAACATATGCATTTCCTGAATGCGTGCGGTTTCGTCGTAGTTGACGATGATAGGGAGCTGCGCAATGTCTTTGACTTTACCGCCATCGCGACCGGTCAGCGCCACGGTAAAAGCACCCAGTTCATTGGCGGCAGCCAGTGCCAGATTGATATTCGGGCTTTTGCCGGAAGTGGTCAGGCCGATCACAACATCACCGGCACGGACCAGACCACGCACCTGACGTTCAAACACGCTGTCAAAGTGATAGTCGTTGGCATGTGCGGTCAGAATGGACGTGTCTGTGGTCAGCGCAATAGACGCCAGCGGGCCGCGTTCAGCTTTGTAGCGCACCATAAATTCGGCGGCCAGGTGCTGGCTGTCGGCGGCACTGCCGCCATTGCCCATCCACACCACTTTGCCGCCGGCTTGCAGACAAGCGACGACTGCGTCCAGCAGTTGCTGGCTTTGTGCGGCATATTGTTCGGCCACAGCAAAAACTTCGCGGTGACGGGCCAGCGCAGCGAGGAAACTTGGGGTCTGACTCATGCAATATGTCCTTCAGAGATTGGTTCAGAACGGCCTAACAGGCGGAAAATGTCTTTGAGCACCAACTGCAGGCCAGGTTCAAACTGTTGAGCCGGTTGCAGCGGCGTTTTTAATGCTTTGTGGCATTGTGCCACGATGTCGGCTTTGGCTAAAGTCGACGGATAAATCAAACCTTCAGCAGCACAGGCCAGCACGCGGTCAGGCTGATCACCGGCCACCGGCACTGCGACAATATTTTTCCTGAGCACTATGGCCTGACCCATCATATCGCCACCACCGCTGACAATCAGTGTCGCCTGATTTAACAAAGTCATCAGTTGCTGGTTTTGCATGGATTTAACCACGCTGACGCTGTCGGTCGACGGCAATTCACCGGTGAAGTTGCCGCCAGCAACCAGCAATGCCGGTTGCTCCGGGGTCGCGACAGCCAGCGCCGCCTGATAGAACTCTTCGGTGGCGCTGCGGCCCTGTACCTGATGGCCGCCACCGCCAGCGGCCCAGACACTGTAGGCTTTGCCGTGAAACTGACTGAATTCAGCCGGCAATCCGGCTTGCGGGGCACTGAATACCGGGCCGGTGAAAATAGGTTCGTCTTTATTCAGCAGGCGCAGTTTAAAGCGCTCCAGCGCGGTCAGGTCGCCGTCAACAAACTTAAACTGCACTATCCAGTGCGCATCCAGCGCGCTTAAGCGGCGCAGTGCAAAACCTTTGGCGCGTTTTTTCTTATGTTGCGACACAAACACCACTTTGGCGCCGGCTTTTTTCGCCGCGCGGGCCTGTGATGCCCGGCCCGAACAGTCGAAGATCACCAGGTCGGGTTTCAGCGTTGCAAACAGCTGGTTAACCGCGGCTTTTTCTTTGGTGGCAGAGTTATTCAGCAGATGGGTTTTAAACGGACAGCTGGCCGCCGCAGGGGCATGCCGGTTCAGCACAAACTGAATATCCAGCGCCGGGTCGAGCTGGATTAACGCCTCAGCAATGATCAGTGATCGCATATACTCGCCGATGCCTTTAGGGCTGGAGACGGGCACAAACAAAATTCGTGGAGCGGCAGTTGTCATACTTGTCTGACCTTTGACAAAATTGCCGCCAGTATAACGGAAAGCCTATGAAGATGCGTAGCCTCAAAACTGCAGCATATGCCCGTCGCGTTGCACGGTGATCTGCATTTCCTGCTGGATGCGTTGTTGCCATAACACGGCGATGATTTCCAGCTCGCCAGTTTGTTGTAGCGCAGTGACCGCGTGTTGCCAGCGTTTGACCAGTTTGTCGTCCGCATTTTTTGGCATGATCAGATACACATCGCTGCTGCGCAGCGTCAGCGCCAACTGCGGTGCTGCGGCTGTATTGTGCAGTTGCCGGATCTGATAGGCCAGTTCGAGACTATCACCGGCAATGGCCTCGACCCGGCCGGACTGCAACATTTGCAGATTCTGCTGATGGCTGGTAACCGCAACCAGGTTGGTCAGGCCTTGTTGCACCAGGTAAGTTTCACGAACGTCGCCGCGCACCACACCAATGGCATTGAGTTTGCGTAAATCGGTTTGACTGCGCAGCACCAGCCGGCTTGTGGCTGACTGATAAATTTGCCAGCGTTTTTGTAATACCGGCAAGATCCAATGGAACTGGTTTTCCCGCTCAGTCGTGCGGGAAAAGCTAAATAACAGGACGTTGGCGTGTTGCTGCGCGGTTAGGATGGCACGGCCTTCCGGCATCAGCTCGAGCGGGCTTTCGTCATGCAACTGCCGTTGCAAGGCTTTAACCAGGTCAACAACAAAACCGTCGGGTTTGCCCTCAGCGCTGAGAAAACTGGCGGGTGGTTCTTCCACGGTGATTATACGCAGCGCCGGTGCTTCGCTGGCGCTGCAGTGGAATGTCCATGCTATCAATAAGCAAAACCAGGCACAGTACTGCAGCATAGTGAATTCCGTTCACATTTTAGAGACGTACCTGCAGTCTAGTCAGCATTTCCGGCTTCGGCAAAGTCAGTGTTTGTCAGCGGCGCTACTGATTTGCTGGCGGGCAACAAAATCAAGCACAGTGGCATTGATACAATAACGCGGTTGGCCGCCGGGGCCATCCGGAAACACGTGGCCTAAATGAATCCCACTGACTTTGGCGCGAATTTCAACCCGTTCCATGCCGTAGCTGCGGTCCGGTAATTCCACCACACTGCCGGCTACCGGCCGGGTGAACGACAACCAGCCGCTGCCGGAATCAAAGCGGTCGCGCGTGTCAAATAACGGCAGGCCGCTCAGTTTGTCGATAAATACGCCGTCCGGCGTGTTTTTGAAAATTTCATATTGTTTGCAAAACCGACTGTCGGTGCCTTTATCAAAAGCGACATTAAAGGCTTCTGAATCACCAAGCTGGAAAGCGCCCAGCGCCTGATAAAATTCTTTTGGATTTAAATAACCCTGATGGCCAAACACTTCTTTGCCATCCTGCAGGAAATACAAAGTCGGCGTAGCAAAGGTTGGTGTGTTCAGCGTTAAGCCCTGCAGTTGCGCGCTGGTGCGGGTCGTGACCGGAATAGTGCCACGGTAATGCTCTAACACCTCTTTGCGGAATTTTTCGCAATATGGGCAATAGCCTTCGGCTTCCAACACCAGCAGCTGCTTACCCTTGAGCAACGCACTATTGTCGACCGGCGCTATTGCCGCGGCGTTAAAACGGACCCCGGTGCTGTGGTCCGGGCAATACCCATCCGGGTTTTTCACTAAGTAGTCCTGGTGATAGTCTTCAGCCGGAAAAAACTCGCTGAGCAGTTTAATCTGCGTGGTGATGGCGCCGAAGCCTGCAGCACTCAACAATTGCTGATACTGCGCTTTTACCGCTTCTGCCAACGCCTGCTGACTGGCGTTTTGCACCAGAATAATCGAACGATACTGAGTCCCCACATCATTGCCCTGGCGATTGAGCTGCGTTGGGTCGTGTTGCTCAAAATAGACCTGCAAAATTTGGCGCAGCGCTACTTTGGCCGGGTCAAAACTGACTTTGACCACTTCGGCATGATTGTTCGGATCCATCCGCCGCGCTGTTGCGGTGATGGCGCGATAATTCGGTTCGACCCCTTTGCCGTCGGCATAACCGGATACTGCATTCAATACACCGGGGATGGCGGCATAACGTTTTTCTGCACCCCAAAAACAGCCGGCACCCAGTACGATGCTGTCTTTTTGCATGCTGGCTTCTGCCGGCACGGATCCAGCCGCGAGTGCGGCAGGGGCGCTCAACAGGGCAAAACCGCAACACGCGGCAAATAACGTCAACAAGATAGGGTTACGCATTACAGATCTCCGGTCAAAGTCATCCAATCACAACTCTTACGAACAGACCGGCCAAATCGCCCAATCTGTGCAACATCAGCGACAATTTCTGCTGCATTGCCGGTGCACCGTATTTCCTGTACATAAAAAAAGCCCGGCGACAGGGCCGGGCTGATTTGCTGACACGCAGGGGCCGCCTGCTTCAGCCATCAGAACTTATAACTAACGCCCAACCGGGCTGCACGCGGTGAGGCCGGTGTGATGTTGTTATTGCTGTGCGCTGAAGCGTAGTAGGTTTTGTCGGTCAGGTTTTCCAGATTGAGCTGCAGCCGCAGTTCTGGCATTGGCGTGTAAAACACTGCGGCATCGACGCGGGTGAACCCCGGTAAAGTCACCAGATTATCCACGGCAACAAATGCCGACGACTGACTGACCAGACCAACACCTGCGCCCCACTGGTCATTGATTTGATAACGATTCCACAAGGAGAAACTGTGTTCCGGCACCTGACTCAGCTGTTTACCTTTTTGTGCGGCCGGTGCCAGAATTTCGCTGTCCTGGAACGCATAGCCGGCAACAAAATCCCACTGCGCGCTAAGCTGGCCGTTTACTTCAAACTCCACGCCGTTGACCTGCTGGCCGTCGACCAGAATCGACAAGGTCGGGTTTTGCGGATCAGTTACGGCTACATTGGTGCGGTCGAGCTGATACAGCGCCGTTGCGACCGACAGACTGTCGCTGATATCCCATTTCACACCAAATTCGTGGTTGATAAAGGATTCCGGGTCCAGTGCGGCGTTGCTGATGGTTAACGACGCCATTTGCTCACCGGCGCGTGGCACATAAGCTTTGCTGTAATTGAGGTAAACCGACACATCTTCCACCGGCTTGTAGATAAGCCCGGCGCGTGGCGATAACAAATCATCTTCGCTTTTAATCACGCTGCCAGTGCGGTGATTTTCCAGTTCGACCTGATAGTCGTCATAACGCAGACCCAGCACGGCCTGCCACTGCGGCGTGATTTCAATCTGGTCCTGCACATACACCGCTTTGGCTTTGGCGTCGCTGCTGTTGTTTGCGTCTGTCGCCGAGGCGCGGAACTGGATCTTGCCGCGATAAACCGGGTTAGCCAGCGTGACAAAAGCGGCGGTAGCATTGGCGCCAACGTCAGTGAAATAGCCGGTCAGGCGCTGGTTGTCAGTGTCCTGCTGATTCAGCTCAGCGCCGACCAGCATTTTGTGCGTTACAGTGCCGGCTTTGGCTTCAAAGGTCAGGTCGGTCTGATTCATCAGGTTTTGCCGCGCTGTGCTGCTGTTATAAGCAGACACTGCAACCCGACCGTTTGCTGGTGTATAAGCACCGGCAAAGACGTTCGCGTAAAATTTGTCGTAGTCGGCATAACGGGTTTGGTTGACCAGTACAGCACCGCTGACAAATTCATGGCTCAGGATCGCGGAAACTGCATCGACGGTCGCGGTCGAATCGCTCAGGTCCGGATTGCCGATAAAAGTGGCGCGGTTGATGGAAAGTGGTTTTTTAGTCGCCGGGTCATACGGGATGCCGCGGTCGGTGATGCGTTCATCATCAAAATGCTCATAGCTGAGCGCCAGCGTGGTGCGGTCTGCCAGCCGGTAGGTCAGTGTTGGGTTGACTGCAGAACGCTCCAGTGTGTAGAAATCACGATAGCCTTCTGAATCTTCGTACATGCCGGTCAGGCGCACCGCCAGCTCGTCATTGACGGCATAGTTGTAGTCGCCACTGACACGGGCTTGCTGCCACGAACCGACAGACGCATCAATGCCGCCGGTATCAGACCAATTGGCTTGTTTGGTCACGCGGTTGATCAGACCACCGGCGCTGCCGCGGCCGAAAATCATGCCGCTTGGGCCTTTTAACACTTCGATGCGCTGTACGTTGTATAAATCACGCAGATATTGCACGTCATCACGCATGCCGTTGATGTAGAAGTCGGCGGTGGAGGTATTGCCGCGGAAGATCGGTGCATCGCGGTGGCCTTCGCCCTGCGCCATTTGCACACCCGGCACATAACGCACCACGTCCGCCATATTCTGCATCGCCTGATCGTCGATTTGCTCTTCGGTCAGCACTGTGATGGCCTGCGGAATATCGCGCAATGGTGTGTTGGTTTTAGTCGCTGTGCTGATGGCTTCGACTTTGTAAGACTGCACTTCACCTTTGACTTCAATATGTTCGATTTTTTTCGATTCATCGTCGAGGGTTTCAGCTGCGATAACGCTGCATGGCAACGCTGCAGCGATCAATGCAATACGGATGGCCTTGGTGATTGGCGACACTGGACATGAATATAAAGCTGACATCAAAAAAACTCCGGCGGATGAACATTTCTTTACTGCGTAATATAACACGAACTATTCTTATTACGTATACAGTTACCCGTTTTGCCACCAGCGCTGCCTCGTCTGGCATGGCTTGCTACCTCCGAAGCTATAGCAACAACAGCGCACAGCCAGTATGATCAGACTCTTCTGAAGTTGAATAAACGGAATCTGGATTGTCCCGACTGGCTTTGCTGGGTTACACCCTGCTGATTTATCTGCTGCGGCCGCTACTGCTGTTGCTGTTTGTCTGGCGCAGCCGTGCCGATGCCGATTATCGCCAGCGTTTTGCCGAACGTTTTGCGCTGCAGCAAATCCCGGCACAGTTTCAGGGCGGATTGTTGGTGCATGCGGTGTCGATGGGGGAGGTGGTGGCAGCGATTCCGCTGATTGAAGCCTTGTTGCGGGATTATCCGGCGTTACCGCTGACCGTGACCTGCACCACGCCGACCGGCTCAGCACGCATTCGCCAGCATTTTGCTGCACATATTCAAACTGGCCGGGTTTATCACTGTTATCTGCCATTTGATACACCGGGCGCAAACCGCCGCTTACTGCAAAAACTGGCGCCGCAACTGATCCTGTTGCTGGAAACCGAGTTGTGGCCGAATTTGCTGCGCGCAGCCAGCCGCCATCAAGTGCCGGTCTTGCTGGTCAATGCGCGTTTGTCGCAACGTTCTGCCCGTGGTTACCGCCGTTTTGCCTGGTTGGTCAAACCGATGCTGCAACAGTTAACCGCAATTCTGGCGCAGGATGATGCCACTGCGACCCGCTTTAATGTGTTGGCCGGCTGTCACAGAGCTGCGGTACCGCTCGCCAGTCGGGCCGGTAATTTAAAATATGACATGCGCATCGCTGCGGATCTGGCTGAGAGAGCTGCGGCGCTTCGTGTTGATTGGGGCTTGCGGCCGGTGTTGGTGGCGGGCAGTACCCATGCCGGCGAAGATGAACTCATTCTGCAAGCTTTTGCCAGGATCCGGCAGCAACAACCGGACTTGTTACTGATCCTGGTGCCGCGTCATCCGGACCGGTTTGACAGCGTGGCGCGGTTGATTGAAGCGGCAGACTTCAACTATGTGCGGCGTAGCCGGGATCACCAGGTTACGGCTGACACTGCGGTGCTGCTCGGCGACAGCATGGGTGAACTGATGCTGTGGTATCAGGCGGCCGATCTGGTGTTTATCGGTGGCTCGCTGATCCCGCGTGGTGGGCATAATCCGCTTGAAGCCATGTGTCTGGCCAAACCGCTGCTGTCTGGCCCCCATGTGTTTAATTTTGCGCAGGCTTATCAGCTGTTGTCGCAACAAGATGCGGTGCGATGGGCGGCGGACGCCGAAGCGTTTGCGGCACAGGTGCTGGAGTTACTGGCAGATCCGGCACAGCGTCAGCAACTGGCTGCAGCCGGTTTGCAGTTGTATCAGCAACAAGGTGGTGCGACGGCGCGAATTCTGGCGCAGGTTGCGCAACTGGCGATGGCCACGCCGGCGGTATTGCCTGGCGAATTGCGCTGGTCTACGCCGGCATTGCCGGCCGAACTGCAGACGGCTGCGGTGTTTAACCCTATTTATTGGCAAGCGCTGCAGGCCGTCACTGGTCATTCGGTTGGCCGCAATACGGTGTATTTTGTCCGCGCTGCCGGGGCTGGAGACAGACTGGGTACTGCGGCATTATTACCGCGGTGGTTTGATTGGAAAACTGAATCGCGATTGGTTTGCACCGGTGCCGGTGGCGACGAGCCGAGGTCTGGCCGAATTCCGATTATTGTTGTGGATGCGTCAGGCCGGACTGCCGGTGCCGGCGCCGGTGGCGGCGCGTTATCAGCAGCGTGGCTTTGGTTATAGTGCCGATATTCTGCTGGAACGGATCCCGCACAGTCAGGACTTGTTTCACTATCTGCAGCATCAGGCGTTGAACGCCACACAATGGCAACAACTGGGCGCGCTGGTGGCACAGTTGCATCAGGCTGGGGGTTTATCACTCCGATTTAAACGGCCACAACATTCTGCTGGATGCCGAAGGCCAGTTCTGGCTGATTGATTTTGATAAATGTGCGCGGCGCAAGGGCCAGCACTGGTGGCCTGAACCGGTCGCGAGGCTGCACAGAAGTCTGCAAAAAGAACGGAACTTAACAGCCGACTTTTATTTCAGTGCCGATAACCGGCAGGCATTCAGCTCCGGCCATCACCAACAGCTGGCAGCCGTACAAAAGGTGTTTCACTGATTGCAGACGGGGGCGAGCCAATAAAAAAAGCCGCTGAAGCGGCTTTTTCATTTATATATCAGATTGTTACTGATGACTGGTGCTTAAAGTCAGGCCAGTGACTGCGGCATAACCATAAATACCGATACGGTAGGTGCCTGCTGTTGGATTGGTGAAACTGCAGCTTTCAGTTTTGCCGGTTTTGTATGGCCGGCAACTGTAGCTGCTCAGTGTCGGCTTTGAATCCAAACGCACATATAAATCTGCATCACCGGTGCCACCAGCAGTGCTGATGGTCAGATTGGTGCGACCTGCTGGCACTGTCACTGTGTAATATTTCCAGCTACTTTTTGCGACTGAAATATTCGGTGTGGTGGTGGTAACCGGAGTCGTTCCGCCACTACCGCCGCCGGCAGCTTTAGTGACCGCAGCGGCAGCATCAACAATACCAGTACCGCAGTTACTGCAGGTTGCCGGAAAGGCGCGGGTAGTGGTTTTCAGGATAGATTCGATTTCATCCGGTGTTGCCGTTGGTTTTTTTCTGCATGATCAGCGCAGCAACACCAGCTACATGCGGGGCTGCCATTGAGGTGCCCTGCGATATAGCTGTAGATGTCTGAACCCGGTGTTGTGGTACCGGTGTTGTGGGTCGATAACACGCAGTTAGAGTCATTGGCTGAGTTCATGCGCGCCGCCTGGGTGCTGCGACGTCAATTGAAGTGCCGTAGTTAGAGTAATAAGCCCGGCCACCACTGCGGTTGGTTGACGCAACGTTCACCACACCAGCACAGTTACCCGGGTTAAAGTTATTGGCGTTGCTATTGTCGTTGCCTGCGGCGATCACCACCACAGTGCCCCGTGAGCGGGCGGAGTTAATCGCAGCCTGTGTGGTAGAATCACAGGCACCTGAACCGCCTAAGCTCATATTGATAACCTTGGCAGGGTTGCGCATTAGCCGGAACGCCCGACACAGTGCCACCGGATGCCCAGATAACCCCGTCGGCGATATCTGAGGTGTAACCACCACATTTACCTAAAACACGAACGGGTACCACTTTAGCTTTGTAAGCAACACCGGCGACGCCGCTGTTGTTATTGGTCACTGCAGCAATAGTGCCGGCAACGTGGGTACCGTGCCAGCTCGAATCCTGGGCTTGCGTGGGTTGTCCACCACCGCAGGCGCCGACTGCTACCCAATCACCTGGATCTTTAGCATCGCTGTCGCGGCCATTGCCATCGTTACCGATAAATGAATCAGAGATCATGTCATAACCTGGCAGAATATTGGCATTCAGGTCGGCATGTGGGCGATAACCCGTATCCAGTACTGCAACCCACAACACCAGTGCCATTGGCCTGATCCCAGGCTGTGTTAGCGCGCAGGCCGCCGGTATTTTCGTAGTAGTGCCACTGGCTATTGTATTGCGTATCGTTTGGCGTTGCAGTGATGTGCATTAAGCGGTCTTCTTCGACTGTCGCCACATTCGGGTCATTTTGCAGCGCGTCAATTAAATCGGCTTTTTCTTTACTGCTGAGATGGCGGTCGGCCCGAACAATGTGGCGGCTACCAACGGCACTGGCACGGACATAATCCAGTTCTGAACCTGCCAGTGCCGATAAAGTTTCACTGACATGTTGCTGTCATATCCATAGGCTGAACGGCCTGATTGGTATTCATCTCGTCGGCAGATTGCAGGTATGCGGTTTGTTGGTTGTTTTTATACGTCACAATAAAACGGGTTTTGACTTCATAGCCCTGTTCGAGTTCTTTGAATACCAGTTCTTGTGATACAGCTGGGGTCAGCATCAATGCTGTCAGGGTTCCAAGGGCGATTTTATGTAGTTCGAATTGTTGCATTGTAAGTTCTCAATAACGACTTGTTGTAATTGCCTGGACAGTACCCGCTATAGTTTTTTGCTGTTGTACAGAGCGTACACGGCTGTGCTGCGGGCAGAGCAATAATTCATCAATGCATTAGTGCTGTAAAGATAACTAAATTAACATTTGGTTATATAAATGGGACTTGTGCAAAAATCAATCTGCACCATGGTGGTGCAAGTTGTAGCATTCAGATCGCGCTGCAACCGGCATGGCTGCTACGAATTATTACAAATAGTTACAACTGTAAAATTATAGCTAACCGTAATAAGTTAGATTTAAAAGGTATAAAAAACAGCGAATTTTTCTAGCGTTTTTGTCATGTTTGGCTGTTAAAGCCTGTCTGGAGTTTGCCTTTCGGGGCAATCCGCCGGACAATAGCCGGCTTTTAGCGCGATACTGCCTGTAGTGGCGCTGAACCTTCCAGTCAGAGGTAAAACCAGATGCAGCAGTGGGATGTGATTGTGATTGGCGCCGGGGCCGCTGGCTTGTTTGCAGCGCGATTGAAGCCGGTAAACGTGGCCGGAGAGTGCTGGTGCTGGACAATGGCAAAAAGATTGGTCGGAAAATTCTGATGTCCGGCGGTGGACGTTGTAATTTCACCAACATCTATGCCAGCCACCAGAATTACTTGTCGCAAAACCCGCATTTCTGTAAGTCTGCTTTGAGCCGCTATACCCAGTGGGATTTCATTAGCCTGGTGCAGCAATATCAAATTCCTTACCACGAAAAAACACTGGGTCAGCTGTTTTGTGACGACAGTGCCAAAGACATTGTCGAGCTGTTAAGCAGCGAATGCCGCAAGGCCGGCGTGCAGATTGCGCTGCAGCAACAAATCAGCACTGTGTCACACAGCGATGGTCTGTTTCAGCTGGTAACCCCAGAATTAACAAGAACTTGCCAGAGTCTGGTCGTCGCGTGTGGTGGCCTGAGTTTGCCGAATTTAGGTGCCACCGCTTTTGGTTATCAGCTGGCAGAGCAGTTTGGTCTGAACGTATTACCGGTGCGTGCCGCACTGGTGCCGCTGACCTGGCAGCCGGCCGACAAAGCCGTATTTGAAGAGATCAGTGGCGTCGCACTGCCAGTCACTGCTGAAGCCAACGACGTGGTGTTTCCGGAAGATATGCTGTTTACCCACCGGGGTCTGAGCGGCCCAGCTATTTTGCAAATCTCGTCATTCTGGCAGCCGGGTGATGATTTGTTGATCAATTTACTCCCTCAGCTCGATTTACCGGCATTTCTGCAGGAACAACAACAAAAACATCCGGAACAGGAACTAAAAACTGCGCTGAGGTAAAGTGTTACCGAAACGTCTGGTAGAAAAACTGATAGAAATCAAAGTGATCAACAATCAGCCGCTGAAGGCACTGCAACATAAATCGATCGCCAACATCAGCCAGTCACTGCACAACTACGTATTTAAACCCAACGGTACTGAAGGTTATCGCACCGCAGAAGTCACACTGGGTGGCGTTGACACCAACGAGTTGTCATCTAAAACCATGGAAGCGAAAAAACAGCCTGGTCTGTATTTTGTCGGCGAAGTGATGGATGTCACCGGCTGGCTGGGTGGGTATAACTTCCAGTGGGCCTGGAGCTCGGGCTGGGTTGCCGGGCAGTATTGC
>JAXHNX010000009.1:0-4897 GCA_034519945.1 Rheinheimera sp. | reverse complement strand
GGTTACGTATTGCTGGCTTTTTGTGCAATCCATACCAGCGGATGTGGAATATCCAGAATATGGCTGTCGGCTAAGCCATGTTGTTTAAATAAAGAGAACCAGTGGTTTGAAATTGCATTTAACGCCGCGCCTTTGCCTGGCACGCCGTTCAGGCCGTTTTCACCTTGCCAGATACAATCGAATGCGGAGATCCGGTCGCTTATCACCATAATAGCCAGCGGTGTATCGGCGGGCACCGGGTAATTTTTTTCGCGGATTAAGCGGGCGCTGTCCTGTTCGGTCAGCCAATACACACTGCGGACTTTGCCGGAATGTACAGGTAAATTGGTGCGGATCGGCAGGTCATCGTTGACCGCCAGGACCTGAGTTGCAAGAGTCATGATCACTTCTTCTGTCGCTGAAAAAAGGCGGGCCTGAGTGTAGCAGAAAGGGCGCTTTAACTGAATCGGTGGCGGCAGTTTATCTGCGCTCTGATATGATAGCCGGCATGAATCATGACATGAAGTCGGAGTTTTCCATGTCAGAGTGTACCCTGCCAGTCTTACCAGACCCATGCCCTTTGTGTCTGAACCCAGCCACAGCGCATTATCATACGGATAAAATTCGCCAGTACTGGCATTGTCCGGTCTGTGAATTGGTGTATGCCAGCCGTCTGAGTTTATTGGCCAGTGACGCCGAACTGGCCTACTTACCAACAACATCAGAATGACCCGGCTGATGCTGGTTATCGCCAGTTTCTGAACAAATTGGCTGCGCCCTTATTAAACCGTCTTGGCAAAACGCCGCTGACGGGGCTCGATTTTGGCGCAGGTCCCGGGCCGACCTTGTATTTGTTGCTTGAAGCTGCGGGGCATCAGGTCAGCAATTACGACCCGTACTTTGCACCAGAGACACAGCTGTTGCAGCGAAACTACGATTTCATTTGCTCAACCGAAGCCATCGAACACTTTTATCAGCCAGTCACCGAATGGAAGTTATGGTTGGATTTACTTAAAGAAGACGGTTGGTTGGGACTGATGACCCGGTTAAGACCTGAGCTTCCGGCCGAATTTGCCAAATGGCACTACAAAAATGACCCGACACATGTCAGTTTCTTTCATGCGGATACTTTTCGCTGGCTCGCGCAGCGTGATGGTTTTACCGTCGAAATCATCGGACCTGATGTGGTGATTTTGCAAAGAATGACGAGTCCGGGATAAATCATGACGACGGGGGATGCTTTGATGAACGCGTCTTTGGTCAGTGCTTGTGCACAGCAGGTAAGGCAGAATGGCCTGAAAATCTTCGCCATCAGCGGCGCTCAGGGTAGCGGCAAAACCACGTTAGCCGCGAGCCTGCAACAGGCTCTGCAACAAGATAGGCTGCGCTGCGGTGTGGTGTCGCTGGATGACTATTATTTAAGCCGGCGTGACCGGCAGATACTGGAGCGGCAAATCCATCCGTTATTCGCCATGCGCGGTGTTCCGGGGACTCACCAAATCCAGCGATTCCAGCAGGATCTGCAGTTGCAGCAACAGGGGAAAGCGCTGGCGCTGCCAAGGTTTGATAAAGGCCGGGACGATAGCAGTGCCGATTTACCTGCCACTTGTTATGACGTTCTTATTGTCGAAGGCTGGTGTTTAGGCGCTATGGCGCAGAGTGCTGAACAGTTAGCGTCACCGGTTAATGTGCTGGACCTGGAACCAGATGCGGCAATTTGGCGAGGCTACCAAAACCAACAACTTCAAGAGTGCTATCAGCCGCTTTGGCCGCTGTTGCAACAGATGATATATCTGCAGGCGCCCGATTGGCCAACGGTCTGCCATTGGCGTCAGCAGCAGGAAGATGCGTTGTGGCGCCAACAGGGGACAGGCATGGGTCCGGTCGCCCTGCAGCAGTTTATGCTGCCGTTTCAACGCTGGACAGCAGCAATGCTGGGCGGGCTGATTTACTCCGGCGTTCAGCGAGTTCAACTGAATGACTTTCGACAGGTCGATTCTCGTTAGCAGGTTATTCGGCGATATTAGTTGGCTAAGTCACAGAACTGACAGCAAAAATTTGCTAAATTCTGCACAGTATCGCCATACTGCAATGGCATATTTTTCAGCTGTTGCCAGATTACATGTCTATTGTTTCTCGGGCAACCTCAGACCAGGAGACCAGCGATGCCAGCATTGTTACGGACTACTTTGGCTTTGCTTGCCGGTGTGGTAGTCACCTTCTTTACCATCTCCGCTATAGAACAACTTGGGCACATTTTATACCGTGCGCCAGCCGGCCTGGACTGGCAGGATAGTTCTGCGGTTTCGGCCTACCTGAAGCAATTGCCGGTCGGAGCTTTGTTGTTAGTGCTTGCAGGATGGTTGCTGGGTATTTTTACCGGTCTGACGGCCGCGACGATGCTTGCAGGCCGTTGCCGTGGCCGCTTTGCGTTGGCAATCGGCAGTCTGGTGTTTGTAGGCGCACTGTCTAATTTCTATTTGTTGCCACACCCACTTTGGCTGATGGTGCTGAGCTTAATCCTGATCCCACTGGTCGCATTGATTTGCTGGTGGGCACTGAAAAAACGTTTTGGCCAATCTTTGACGGCCACAGAAGGAGAGAATGAATGACGGAGATCCGCTTGTTAGGCATTTGTGGCAGTCTGCGCAAAGCTTCCCACAATATGACTTTATTAAAAACTGCTCAACAGTTGTTGCCACAAGGCGTGAGTCTGCAGATTGCTGACCTCACTGAAGTGCCACTTTTTAATGCCGATTTAACGACGAAACCGGCCGCAGTTGTGGCGCTGTTGGATGCGATGCAACAAGCCGATGGTTTTGTGTTTGCCTGCCCGGAGTACAATTACTCTGTCGCACCGGCGCTAAAGAACGCGCTGGACTGGGCTTCGCGCGAACCCGACAATCGGTTATTAGCCAAAAAAGCAGCGGCGATAATGGGCGCCGGCGGTGGAATGGGGACGTCACGGGCACAGTATCATTTACGCCAGGTCGGGGTCTTTCTGGACCTGCATTTTGTCAATAAACCCGAGGTTTTCGTAAATGCTTTTAGTGGTGTCTTTGCCGCTGATGGTGCGCTGCAGGACGAAAAAATCCGCGCCAACATTCAGGCTCAGTTGATTGCATTGCAGGCCTTAGTTACGCAATGCAAAAAATAATCAGGCGCGGTATGTTTAAAAAGTCTTTGTTCGCATTGGCATGGTCCGTCATGGCTTTTCAGGTTTCAGCAGTGCCGGAAACCTCGTTGCTAACCATGTATCCAGCGGAGATTGTCAGTTTTTGGCAACAACAGGTAAAAACTGGCAACATCACGACGCCGGATGGTACGCAGCTCGCCTACGCCTATGTGATCCCGGCGCAGCCAAAATATGCATTACTGCTGGTGCAAGGGCGTACTGAAGCTTATCTGAAATATCAGGAGCTTTATTATGACCTTGCCGCCCAAGGGATCGCGGTGTTCAGCCTGGATCACCGTGGCCAGGGCTTGTCGCCGCGGGAGCTGGAAGATCCGCACAAAGGCCATATCACAGATTTTCGTCTTTATAGTCAGGACCAAAACCAGTTTATTGCTGAAATTGTAAAGAAGCAGACTAGCCTACCACTCAATCTGCTGGCGCACTCGATGGGGGGGGCTGTTGCGGTGCAGCTGCTGACGCAACAGCCGGCTTTGTTTCGGCGCGCAGTGCTGACGTCCCCGATGATTGCACCCAACACCACAGTGGCGTTTTCCGAGCAGGACGGTTGTTATCTGGCTACGGCCTTTGACTGGACTTGCCCCGATTGTTATGCCGGATTTGTCGCCCAGCCGTATCCGCAGGATCAGGACTTCGCCGACAATATTCTGACCAGTTCGGCCAGTCGTTATAAGTTGTTCCGCGACCTATACAAGCAGCAGCCACAGCTGCAGCTGGGCGGTCCAACCTGGTCCTGGTTAACACAAGCCTGTAATATTGCTGAGCAAATGCCAGCGTTGGCCCGACAGATCAATACACCGGTGCTGATGTTACAGTCTGGCGCGGAGCAGGCTGTCAGTAATAGCGCGCAGCAGCAATTCTGTCAGGAGCTGGGGCCGTTATGTCAGAATGGCAAGGTACAGCAATTTGCCGGCGCCAAACATGAATTATTTTTTGAATCGGATAACTATCGCGATGGAGCATTGCAGAAAATTCTGAGTTTTTTTAGCCAGGATGCAATGGCAAATCAGTAAGGATCCATACGTGTGCTCCAAATAAATTGAGCAAAAAAAGAGCCAGCATTTGCTGGCTCTTTTACTTTCAGTGCAAATTATTCCACTGAAGGTGGTTTTGTCATTGGCGCAACAGCTGACTGGCGGGCTGATGCAGAACCTGCAGTGCCTTCGACTGTTGCTTTGACTTCATACTGCACGCCTTGTGGCACTGCCGCAGGGCTGTCATCAACAACGGCCACTGGCTTGGTCATAGTCGCCACCACCATATTGCCGTAGCGGTTTGCTTTGGCTTTTGGCGCTGGTGTTACTGCCGGTGCAGTGACAATTGCTGTTTCAACAACTGCAGTTTCTACTGCTGTCGCCACTGCAGTTGCAGCAGGCTGGATTTCAGCAACGATCTCTGCAACTGTCTCAGTTACGGTTTCAACAACAGGTGAAGCTGCAACTTCGACTGCAGCAGTCACTGCAACCACAGGTGCGACGACTTCCGCGGCAGCTGTTTCGGTCACAATAACAACAGCAGCTTCATGTTCAGTCGAGACAGCTTCTGCTGCAACTTCTACTGCTTTTGGTTCACGTTGACGTTGACGACGAGGTTTTGCCGGCGCTGCATCTTCTACAGCAGTTTCTGCCGCAGGCGTGTGCTCTACGACTGAGGGGGCAATGATTTCCGCATCAGCGGTCACGGTAGCTGGTGCAGATTCAACAAGAATGTAGCAATACGTAACCC
>JAXHNX010000041.1:0-183920 GCA_034519945.1 Rheinheimera sp. | reverse complement strand
GCCAGCATCAACCGCCATAGGCCCACCAGCTCTGATACCAAAGGTGCGGCGATTTGCAGATGTAATGGGGTCGCTTCGCTGATCTTGCCAAAAGCGTTTTTTTGTAGCGCAATTTAAATTGATAATTGCCCGGTGCTAAGTTGGTGTAATCACGGTAGGTTTCATTATGCCAATCCGACCAGGCCGGGTCATTCCCCACCAGCTGCACCTGAAACAGGTTGGTAAATCAGCAATTGTCATAACCGGGGCACCGTATATTCAAGCCGCAAAGAATTCTGATCAGATGCCAGTTGCAGTTTGGCCAGTTGGCCACCGGCAAAATGCGTCTGATTATCACGACTGATCACCCGGCGGATCAGCGGTGGATGCGCCACAATGTTGCGACTGACCCGGCTGGCGTCAAAGCGGAAAATACCTTCGGCGCCACCGAACCAGGTAATGGCTGCATCTTCGGCCAAGATCACATCCAGTGGCGTATCGGCCAGTGGAAATAGTGCGGTGGACCAGTGGTAGGAAGCTGATGATCGGCCCGGTTTTTCCGCAGCGCCGGCCTGACGTTCGCCGGTCTGGTTGTCCCAGTTAATCATCCAGATGCGGCCACTACTGTCCTGAGTCGGTGAGCGTACCCAGGGTTGCTGTGCAAACAGGCCGCTGAACACCGGATGGATGCCAAAGGTCTGGGTGCTCTGATTAAACTGGTATAAACCGGCGACAGTGGCAAACAACAGGCCACCAGACCAGCGATGTACCGAGTTGCGGTTCAGACTGGGTAAGCCGGCCGCTTCGGTAAAATTGTCTAGTAATGGCGTTTTTTGTGTGTCGCCACTGAATTGCAGCCGGTATACGCCATTCGCCAGCGTCCCGATCCAAAGACTACCGTCCGCCTCTTCAATCAGACTGTTCAGATTACCGACGACGCCGCTGATGACTCCAAGATTGCGCCACTGGCCTGCGCTGTATTGCAGGCGCAGCAAACCATTTTGCAGGCCTACCCAGACCGTATCCGGCTGCTGGCGCGACACTGGCAATACTTTGGCCGGTATCGGCGCATCGAAAATCAATTCAGACTTGCCATCGCGATACTGATAAACACCTTTATTGTTGGCGATCAGCATGCTGTCGGCAAAATCGGCAAAATCCCAGGTTTGGTTACTGAAGCCTTCCTGCGCTAAATGCGCCGCTTTTACACACCATCGGCCTGTAATCGGAACAAACCCTGACTGGTGCCGGCAAACAACTGATTTTGATAGCGATGTAACGACAACACGTTGCCTTTGAGGCCCATCACATGATTAAACATGGAGATGGCAGAGGACGCTTCTACCCGCGCTAAACCATGGTCCATCGCCACCCATAAGCCTTGCTGGCGATCTTCATCAACGCGGACATTGTCATCGAGCATGCCGGAAAACTTATTGATATGGCTGTGAATGTTACCTTGCTGGTCCAGCAGATAGATACCGTCCCGCACAGTGCCAATCGCCAGCAGGCCGTTCCGCAGGCGCTGACTGGTATAAATCATCGCCTGGTCCAGTTCTTTACTAGCGGGCATCTGAAAAGGGTGCATCCCGGTTGGACCCAACAGGAAAAATCCGGCGTCGCGGGTACCAATCAGCACCTGATTTCATTCCATTGTTCTGCAGCAAAGTGGCTTTATCCGCCAGAGGCTGCGTACTGGTGACAGGTTCCAGCCGACCGTCTCTCAGTTCAAGCAGGCCGGTATCCTGTTCTTTAACCAGGATGCGGTCATTCAGCTGAAAGGCTTTCATAAAAGCGGACTCACTGGTCCAGCTGCGTACTTCCTGGTCGTTAATCAAAAACAGATAGGAGCGGGCAACAAACAATACGCCTTGTTCGGTGACAAAGGTTTGGCGAATATCCTGAAAATTGCGGTAGGCGGCTGGAATGCGGTCGCGCCACGAAACAAACTGGGCGCCTTGCGGGCGGGCTTTATTGATATAACCGAGGTCGCCTTTGGCACCGACATAGATCCTGCCGTCATTGCCAAGCGCCAGCGAACGCACCACTGACTGATTGGTAGTCGCGATGACACGCCAGTGCACGCCATCAAATTCGAGTGCACCCACGTAATTGCCAGCGTAACATCAACACCATCGTTGTTCCTGCAACACCGTGGCATACCAACGTATAACGTGTAAGGCCTGCGCGCTTTATCATGAATCTTTTAGCTTACAAAGTTTTTTAACAGCGGCAGGCCTGCTTCCATTCGACGAGCATTGAAGGATAACTGCACAACAACGCGAGTGTGACGGACTGCGGCCTTGATGAAGCGATAAAAAACTGGCGCGGATCCCTGCACAGCAAAACCTCGTGGCGTATGACTGACCGCGCATAGCGCGGATCTCTAAATTAACTCAGCCATCCGCCCGGGTCAATTTCAGACTTTCTCTTTCGTCAGTTTATCGAGGTAGCCCATCACAAAGGCTGATAACACAAAAGTGATATGGATCAACAGGTACCACATAATTTTGTCATTTTCTATGTTCTGCGTGTCCATAAATATTTTTAGCAGGTGAATCGACGATATCGCCACAATTGACGCCGCAACTTTATTTTTCAGTGAGCCCGAGTCCACTTTTCCCAAGCCAGTTCAGTTTCTCTGACGACTCATCAATATCCAGGCGCGACACAAAGTTCTCATAACCGGAAAACATCACCATCACAATCAGACCACCGACCAGCGCAATATCAATTAATGACAACACCACCAGGATCAGATCGGCCTCTTTGGTGGCGATGATATTAGGCAGGAGATGAAAAATTTCCTGAAAAAATTTAATACCGAGGGCAATCAGCACCAGGCTCAGGCCCAGATAAATCGGCGCCATCAGCCAGCGGCTGGCGTACATGAGTTTTTCGAGTTGTTTTTCCATCGTCTTTACTACAGCGTCCGTTGATCAAATCTGCAGTGGATCTGGGGGATCCTGCCGGTTTTTTCAAGTTCTGTTTTTTTTCTGCGACTGGGACTGTTCTTTGCCGGCCGATTTATCGCACAATGCGGCAAAATCCAGATAAATCATCCATGTCGTGGACCCGATCAGCGTATTTGCTGGCGCGGGTGGATCTCAAGGAATCGTTGAATGAAAAATTCTGTGCTGGCGTTGTCGGTAGTCTCAGTATTGACGGCCGCTGTGGCAAACGCCGATGAAGGCATGTGGCAACCGCATCAGTTGCCGGAACTGGAAGCTGTACTGAAAGCCAAAGGCCTGCAAATAGATGCTAAATCTATTGCCGAACTGACCGCCTTTCCAATGAATGCCGTGATTAGTCTCGGTGGCTGCACCGCATCTTTTGTATCAAAACAAGGCCTGGCGCTGACCAATCACCACTGTGCCTACAGCAGTATTCAACACAATAGCACCGCGCAGAACAACCTGATTGAGCAGGGTTTTCTGGCGAAAACGCCAGCCGAAGAATTGCCGGCTGCTCCTGGCAGCAAAATTTTAGTGACCGAAGCGGTCAGCAATGTGACGCAGCAAATTAAACAGGAGCTGACGCCGCAACTGCAGGGCAAAGACCGTTTTGACAAAATCGACCAGCTGCGTAAAGAGCTGGTGGCTGAATGTGAAGCGACTGCCGGTTATCGCTGCGGTGTCTACAGTTTTCACGGTGGGTTGGAATATTACCTGATCAAACAACTGGAGATCCGTGACGTGCGGCTGGTGCATGCGCCGCCGGCTGGGGTAGGTGTGTTTGGTGGTGATATTGATAATTGGATGTGGCCGCGCCATACCGGTGATTATGCGTTTTACCGCGCTTATGTTGGCAAAGATGGCAAACCGGCTGATTACAGTGCTGACAACGTTGCTTTTGTACCGCCCAGTGCGTTGAAGGTGTCAGCCAAAGGCATTCAGGAAGGCGATTTTGTCATGGTCCTGGGGTATCCGGGCCGCACCAACCGCTACAACACTGCTTTTGAAGTCAAAAATGAGTTCACCAATGTGTTGCCGGCTGCGCGCCAATACCGTCAGGAAGCGATCGCACTGATTAAACAACATGCTGCTGAAGGCTCTGAAGCGAGGATCAAATATGAGTCTATTCTGGCTCGCCTTGCCAACTATGCGAAAAACTATGACGGCATGATCCAGACCTATCAAAAAGGCAGTACGCAACAGCACAAAGATGAATTTGAAGCGATCCTGCAGCGTTGGATTGCGGCAGAGCCTTCACGCAAAGCTAAATACATACCGGCGCTGTTGAGCCTGCAGCAATTGCTGGAAGCTGAAACGACAACGCAACAACGCGATTTGATCCTGAATTATTTTGAGTATGCCCAGCTGTTCAACACCGGTCGTAAATTGTACCGCTTGGCGCTGGAGCAACAAAAACCGGATGAAGAACGCGAAAGCGGTTTTCAGCAGCGTGATCAGGAGCGGTTCAAAGCCGGCTTGAAGCGGATGTCGCGCAGTTTTGACGGCGCGGTTGATTTAGAAATTGCCTTCCATTTTCTGAAGCACTACGCCACGTTGCCAAAACCGCAGCGCCTGGCAGCATTTGATCAGTATTTCGGCATCACAGAAGGGTTTGACGAAGCCGCAGTGCGCGCCAAACTGACGCAGATTTATCAGGCCAGCCTGCTTGGTGATGAAATTGAACGGTTGGCCTGGATCGGCAAATCCGTTGAAGAGTTTAAGGCGAGTCAGGACCCGGCCATTCAGTTCGCCGTCGCTTTGGCAGATACCGATCTGCAATTGGAAAACGACAGTAAAATCCACGCCGGCAAGCTGGCCGTCGCACGGCCCAAAGTGATGGAGGCGGTGATTGCCTTTAACAAAGCCAGCCAGAAGCCGGTGTATGCTGATGCAAACGGCACATTGCGGGTTACCTTTGGTGAAGTAAAAGGATACCAGCCGCGCGACGGCGTGGCCTATCAGCCGTTTACTACGCTTAAAGGCATCACTGAAAAACACACCGGGCAAACACCGTTTAATGCACCTGCGGCGCAGCTGGCGGCCATTGCCAAAGCGGATGTCAGTGGCTTCACTAATCCGGTATTGAATTCTGTCCCGGTGAACTTTTTAAGCACGGTTGACACCACCGGCGGGAACTCAGGTTCACCGACGTTAAACGGTAAAGCGGAACTGGTCGGGTTGCTGTTTGATGGCGTGATTGAAGGCATTATTGGTAATTATGCCTACGATCCGGCGCTGAACCGCTCTATCCATGTCGACAGCCGCTACCTGCTGTGGCAAATGGAAAAAGTGGATGGCGCGACCAATCTGACGGCAGAGATGGAGATTGTCCGCGAGTAAACACGATGGATGTCCCGATCAGGACAAAAAAAGGTGCCAATGGCACCTTTTTTGTCAGTCAGGCTGCGGTTTTGCCCTGATTTAGCACTATGGGAAGCGCAGACATTTGCAGTATGATAGGTCGCCTTATTCAGCGCAATTAAACCGAATTTTTGCTGGCATGTTATTAGATCAATCCTTATTTACTGAATTACTTATGACCGCGGCCGCACAGGCGCGGCGCCGGACATTTTTGAATTTACATCAGAATTTTGCCGAGCCGGTGCAGCGGGTGATTATTGCGATGCAGCCAGACAGTTACGTGCCGCCACATCGACATACCGAATCTCAACAGTGGGAATTGTTTGTGATGCTGGCTGGCGAGGTGGATTTTTTGCAATTCGACGATACCGGCACTGTCACAGCGCGCTGGCAACTCAGTGCTGGTTCGGCTTTAACCGGCCTGGAACTGGCCCCGGGCCAGTGGCATACCGTGGTAGCCCGGGCGCCGGGTGCTGTGTTTCTTGAAGTCAAACAAGGGCCATTTGACCCGGCGCAGCCGCGGCAGTTTGCCCCCTTTGCACCGACTGAGCAGGCCGCACAGGCGGCGTTTTTTCAACAGTGGCTTTGTGCTGCAACCGTGGGCGACGTCAGCCCGACATGGCAGGAGATAGCCGGATGAAATTACAATTAGTGATCCGCCGGGCGCCGGCGAAAGCCGGTCTGGACTGGTTAAAACAAGGCTGGCAGCTGTTGCGCCAGCATATGCTGTTACTCGCGATGTTCTGGTTGATGTTGCTGTTGTCATTGTTGGGACTGGTGCATCCGTTGTTGGCAGTGATTGCACAGCTGCTCAGCCCGTTTTTATTAGCGGGTTTTTACGATGGCATTGTGCGGGCGCAACAGCAGAAACCACTGACACTGGATCTGCTTTGGCAGCCGTTACAGGAAAGTAGCCATCGCGCGGCTTTTATCCGCTTGGCGGGTCTGAATATTCTATTATCAATCCCGAGTCAATTACTGCTGGCGCAACAAGTGCCGCTGTGGCAAACCGGCGAAGCGAATGTCATCGCATTGTTTGGCCTGGTCGCAATGGCATCGGTCAATGCGATGTTATTTGCCTATGCCGTGCCGGTGATTTATTTTCTGCGTGAGCAGCGGCTGTGGCCGGTGTTACAAGCCAGTTTTATGGCGTGCTGGCGCAATGTCCCGGCCTTGACGGTGTTTGGTGTTTTATCCGTGCTGCTGGTGATGACCGGCCCCTTTACGATGATGATCTCGTGGATTTTGATTTTGCCCTGGCTTGCCATCAGCTTTTTCCTGTCATTTCGGGAATTTTTTGTGCTGACACCGGCGCGACCAGATGAGGCGGCAGTGTTTGAAGTCTGAAGCTGAAGTTCTGACCGCACAGCAAGTCTGGCAACTGGCGATTGGCCTGCTGAGCCGGCGCGAGCACAGCAGCCATGAACTACTCGACAAATTGCGCCAGCGTGGTGCTGATGACGAATTGGCTCAGGCGACGCTGGAACGTTGTCAGCTGGAGCAATATCAGTCAGATCAGCGCTTTGCCGAGATGTTATTGCGCCACTGCGTCAGTAAAGGCCAAGGTCTTGCCGTGCTGCGGCAATTAAGCCGGCAACACCGGCTGGACCAGGAATTATTACAACAAGCGCTCGACAGCGCTGAACCCGATTGGTTTGAACTGGCGCGCAGCTGTGCGCAGAAGAAATTCGGCGAGCTGGCTGCCGGTTCAGACAAAGAAAAATTAAAACGGATGGCGTTTTTACAGCGCCGGGGCTTCAATTCGGAGCAGATCCGCTACGCATTACAACATTCAGATAGTTAGGACAGCCTATGTACATGACCTCTGCGCAACTGCGCCGCGCCTTTCTGGACTTTTTTGCCAGCAAAGGCCACCAAATTGTTTCCAGCAGCTCATTAATTCCGGGCAATGACCCGACGCTGTTGTTTACTAACGCCGGTATGGTGCAATTTAAAGACGTGTTCCTCGGCCAGGACAAACGCAGCTATAGCCGCGCAGTGACCGCCCAGCGTTGTGTGCGCGCCGGTGGTAAACACAACGACCTGGAAAACGTTGGTTACACCGCCCGTCACCACACCTTTTTTGAAATGCTGGGTAACTTCAGCTTCGGCGATTATTTCAAAGAAGATGCGATTAAATACGCCTGGGAATTCTTGACCGAAGTGGTCAAATTGCCAAAAGAAAAACTGTGGATCACCGTGTATGCCACCGACGATGAAGCATTTGATATTTGGACCCAGCAAATTGGCGTGCCAAAAGAACGTGCTATCCGTATCGGCGACAACAAAGGCGCACCTTTTGCGTCTGATAACTTCTGGGCCATGGGTGACACCGGTCCTTGTGGTCCTTGTACCGAGATTTTCTATGATCACGGCGACCATATCTGGGGTGGCCCACCGGGCTCAGCGGAAGAAGACGGCGACCGTTTCATCGAAATCTGGAACAACGTGTTTATGCAGTTCAACCGCCATGCTGATGGCCGGATGGAACCGCTGCCAAAACCAAGCGTTGACACCGGCATGGGCTTAGAGCGCATCGCGGCGATTTTGCAGCACGTGCACAGCAACTACGAAATCGACACTTTCCAGGGCCTGATCAAAGCCGCTGCCGTCATCACCGGCACCGTTGATCTGGATAATAAATCACTGCGGGTGATTGCTGACCATATCCGTTCTTGTTCATTCCTGGTTGCTGATGGCGTGATGCCATCGAACGAAGGTCGTGGTTACGTGCTGCGCCGTATCATCCGCCGCGCCGTACGTCATGGCAATCAGCTCGGCGCCAAAGGTGTGTTCTTCAGTAAATTAGTGGCAGAGCTTGCGGTGCAGATGGGCGAAGCCTATCCGGAGCTGATTGAAAAACAAGCCATTATCGAAAAAGTGCTGCGGATGGAAGAAGAGCAGTTTGGCAAAACGCTGGAACGCGGTCTGTTGCTGCTTAAAGACGTGCTGGCGGCACTTGGCGATAGCAAAGAAATTCCAGGCGAAGTGGTGTTTAAGCTATATGACACCTATGGCTTCCCGGTCGATTTGACCAGCGACGTGGCGCGCGAACAAGGTTTGACCGTTGATCAGGCGGGTTTTGAAGCCGCAATGGAAGCGCAGCGTAAACGCGCGCAGGCGGCGTCCAGCTTTGGTCAGGATTACAACCAAACGGTGACTTCTGAGCAAGTAACGGATTTCACTGGTTATACCGAGCAGCACGGCAATGCCGTGGTGCTGGAAATCGTCCGCGATGGCGACAAAGTGGACTCAATTATTGATGGCCAGCAAGCGCTGGTGATCCTCGACCAGACGCCATTTTATGCCGAATCCGGCGGTCAGATGGGCGATACCGGCACTTTAACGCTGGCGTCCGGCGCGGTGTTTACCGTGGCTGACACGCTGAAAATTGGCAAAGCCTTTGCCCATCGCGGCAGTATCAGCGGCACTTTAGCTGTCGGTGAGCGCGTCGATGCACAAATTGATACCGAACGGCGCAGCGCCATTCGGAAAAACCACTCGGCCACTCACTTATTGCATGCTGCACTGCAGCAGGTACTGGGCGCGCACGTGGTGCAAAAAGGCTCACAAGTAGGCCCGGACCGTCTGCGCTTTGACTTCGCCCACTTTGAAGCGGTCAAAGCTGACGAAGTGCGGACTATCGAACAGCTGGTCAACGCACAAATTCAGGCCAACCATGAAGTGTTGACCCGGTTGATGCAGCTGGATGCCGCCAAAGCCGCCGGCGCTATGGCGCTGTTTGGCGAAAAATACGATGACGATGTTCGTGTCTTATCGATGGGGGAGTTCTCGATTGAACTCTGCGGTGGTACCCATGTGGCCCGCACCGGTGATATCGGTTTGTTTAAAATCGTGGTGGAAAGCGGCATCGCCGCCGGTGTACGCCGGATTGAAGCGGTGACCGGCGTTGGTGCCCTGGCTTATTTACACAAGCTGGAACAGCAAGCACAGCAAGTCGCCGGATTACTCAAAGGTGATGTGCTGTCGATTGCGGATCGGGTAGTGCAGACTTTAGACCGCAGCAAGCTGCTGGAAAAAGAACTGGAGCAATTAAAAGCGAAAATGGCCAGCGCCGCCGGTGCATCATTACTGGAAAAAGCAGTGGCCATCAACGGCACTAAAGTGCTGATTGCAGAGCTTGCCGGTGTTGATCCGAAAGGCTTCCGCACTATGGTCGACGAGCTGAAAAACAACATCGGCTCTGGCGTGATACTGCTTGGTACGGCCAGCGACGGCAAAGTCAGCCTGATCGCCGGCGTCACCAAAGATCTGACTGACAAAGTTAATGCCGGCCAGCTGGTTGGCTGGGCAGCCGAACAACTGGGTGGTAAAGGCGGCGGTAAACCGGATCTGGCGCAAGCCGGTGGTACTGATGTCGCTGGCCTTGGCAAAGTGTTGGCTGCGGCGACAGACTATCTGGCAGCGAAGCTGTAACAGGTGGCATTACTGGTGCAAAAGTTTGGTGGTACCTCAGTCGGCACCACCGAACGGATTGAAGCGGTGGCGGATTTAATTATCCGCACCGTGCAGGCCGGCCATAAAGTGATTGCAGTGGTGTCGGCGATGGCCGGAGAAACCAACCGGTTACTCGCGCTGGCGCAGCGTATCGATGTGAAAGCCAGCGCACGTGAACTGGATGTGCTGGCAGCGGCCGGTGAACAGGTCACTATCGCTTTGTTGGCCATTGCTTTAGTTAAACGTGGCTATCCTGCGGTATCTCTGTTAGCCGATCAGGTCTGCATTCATACCGACAACAAGTTTGGTAAAGCCAGAATTGAACGGGTGGATACAGAACGTCTGGCGCAGGAACTGGAACAAGGCCATATTGTGGTGGTCGCTGGGTTTCAGGGCCGGGATATTGAAGGCAATCTGACGACGCTGGGACGCGGTGGCTCTGATACATCCGCTGTCGCTTTAGCTGCCGCGGTAAAGGCTGACGAATGCCAGATCTATACCGATGTGGATGGCGTATATACGATAGACCCACGCATTTGCCCCGGTGCCCGGCGCCTGCCTCAGATCCCGTTTGCGGACATGCTGGAGCTGGCCAGTGTTGGTGCGAAAGTGCTGCACTCGCGCTCAGTTGAATATGCCGGTCGTCATCGGGTGCTGCTGCGCGTCTTATCGACCTTCAGGCCGGATGCCGGCACACTGATGACTTACGAGGAAGATCCAATGCAACTGCCGTTAATATCCGGTATTGCCTGCCAGCATGGCCTGACGTTTCTGCAGTTACAGGCTCTGAGTCACACAGATTTTTGCCGGTTGCTGCATGTGCTGGCACAGCGCAATGTAGAAACTGATATGGTGCAACAATATGGCGTCTGGCCTGATCAACTGACCGTGCAATTGGTGCTGACCAGCAGTGATTGGCTGCAAGTCGCTGACGATGTACAGAATTTGCTGAAAAATTGTCGGGACGCTCAGCACCGCATTCAGGTAAATCTTGCTAAACTGTCGGTGGTCGGTATCGGTATCAGGTCGCAACCCGATGTGGTCGCCCGGATCCATCAGCTGTTAAACCAGCTGAATATTCAGATTTGGGCGATGACGCAGACTGAAAGTCGGTTTTCTGTATTGATGGCGCCGGAGCTGGTTGAAGGTGCCGCGGCAAAATTACATCAGGTTTTGTTCAACAGTGATAATTAATCGCTGGATTTTCATAAATTTGAATGCTGAGTTATGATTGGCAACATGGACGCGTTGGTGAAAGGCTAAGCGTCGTTTAAATAGCTGGGACTAAAGGATAGGAGCAAACGAATGCTTATTTTGACCCGTCGCGTTGGCGAGACATTAATGATCGGTGATGAAGTGACTGTCACTGTATTAGGCGTAAAAGGCAATCAGGTACGGATCGGTGTGAATGCACCAAAAGAAGTATCGGTACACCGTGAAGAAATCTACATGCGGATCCAAGCAGAAAAGGGCACATCAGGCGGTTACAGCCAGGATGATGATCAATAATTCTGTTTTCGTAAATCATTGTTTTTATTGTTTTGTTGTGTAAAAAGTAGTCGTTTACGTTATTAATTGCGCAGATTGTCTAAAAGGTCGGCAATCGCACAGTCAGGTTCAAAATTTTGTTTGACATATTTTCCTGAGACATTAATATACGCACCGCAACGTAGCGCGGAGAGATGGCCGAGTGGCTGAAGGCGCACCCCTGCTAAGGGTGTATAGGGGAAACTCTATCGAGGGTTCGAATCCCTCTCCCTCCGCCAGTTGTTTTTAGATTAGATGGACGCATAGCTCAGCTGGATAGAGTACTCGGCTACGAACCGAGCGGTCGGAGGTTCGAATCCTCCTGCGTCCGCCATCTGAAACACTGGCACTACCTGTAAAATAGTAAGTTGTAAATTGTAAGACCTGTCGCAAGACATACTCCCAGGACGCATAGCTCAGCTGGATAGAGTACTCGGCTACGAACCGAGCGGTCGGAGGTTCGAATCCTCCTGCGTCCGCCATTAAACCTGCTTAGTGCAGGTTTTTTTGTTTTTGCCATCCAGGCAAAAATCCCTGCGGGACCAGCTAAAGCTGTCCAAAAACGCTCCCGGCGTTTTTGTGTTTTTGCCATCCAGGCAAAAATCCCTGCGGGACCAGCTAAAGCTGTCCTTCAAACGCTCCCGGCGTTTTTCGTGTTCCTCGCCATCAGGCAAAAACCCTGCCCGACCAGCTAAAGCTGTCCTTCAAACGCTCCCGGCGTTTTTGTGTTTTTGCCATCCAGGCAAAAATCCCTGCGGGACCAGCTAAAGCTGTCCTTCAAACGCTCCCGGCGTTTTTGTGTTTTTGCCATCCAGGCAAAAATCCCTGCGGGACCAGCTAAAGCTGTCCTTCAAACGCTCCCGGCGTTTTTGTGTTTTTGCCATCCAGGCAAAAATCCCTGCGGGACCAGCTAAAGCTGTCCATAAAACGCTCCCGGCGTTTTTGTGTTTTTGCCATCCCCAGGCAAAAATCCCTCGGGACCAGCTAAAGCTCTGTCTGCGTGACAAAAATTACGGCAACACGGTCCACGCCGGCTTTTTGTGTTTACCGGCAGCACGCCAATTTGATGCAGTGCTGAGATCCTGTCTTCATGGTCTTACGCTGCCGGCCACCGAACAGCGTTGTGCATTGCAGCGTCTTGCATGGCCGCTGTGCCGCAATCAACAATCAGCTAAATAACTCCATATTTTCCGCTTTAAGCGGTGTCAGGCAAGCTTCTGAGCTGTTCAGGCAAAACTTCGCGCCTGCTGTGCCTGAAAATCCGGCAATCGATTCAGAGCAAACAAATCAATTGCGCCAAAACAGCGCAGCTGGCGCAGTTTTATGCCCAATTTATGCGCCTGTCGTAAGACAATTTTGCTGAGATGCGTCAAATTGGTGCGAATTTTGAGTTTCTAATTCAATTAATTCTTATGAATCATATGTTTATTTGTCTGTTTTGAACTGCTGGATTTAATTCATGCGTTGTGATTTGATGGAGCGGCATCTGTTTGGGGGTTTTATGTCGTATCAAAAAATAACATCAATAAAAAAGAAAATTTTGTTTGCAGTCGGTGGTTCCACGGCCATTTTATTAGCAGTTGCCGCATTTCTGGTGATCCAGCATATTGCGGTGCAATCCAGAGCGTCGGTTGAAGCAGAGGCAAATAGCCTGATGCAAAAAGAATCTGTCGCTGTGGGCCAGTTCTTTGCAGAATATGCGCAGGTCGCGAAGACTTTTTTACATAGTCCGCAGTTTCAGCAGTGGTTTTTACAATATCCGGGGCGTGGCACCGATTTGGCAACCGCTGAGGGTTATCCGCAGATTAATCAGACGTTTAAAACTATTAGTGGCGGCGACGCCAATATTCTCTCGGCATTTTTTGCCTTGACCCGCTCTGACGAGTATTTCCGCGAAGATTCCAGAACCGGCGTCGATGTGGACGGGCCAGACAAAGGTGTGGTTGATAAAGGTTATTTCGCCAGTCAACGCCCTTGGTATATCGAGACGATGCAGCACAATAAGTTTTTTGTTGGTTCGCCGTCAGCAGATTTTACCACCGGCATCGTTTCAGCCGTAGTCGAAGGCCCGGTATATCTGCCGGATGGCACTTTGCTTGGGGTTGGTGGCCTGGATCTGCATATCAATAAAGTTGGAGATAAGGTGGAGACCATTCGCTATCAGGGCGAGGGTTTGCCATTTCTACTTGATGGCAAAGGCCAGATTGTGCACTTCTCCGGGCGGGCGGGTGTCACCACCAAAGCAAATGACCCGATCCAGGGGCTGGATAACAAAAATAATGACAGCAGTGGTTTCGCGGTACTGGCGAAAGCGGCCCAGCAAAGCCAGTCTGGTTTTGCCGAAGTCCGGCTGAACGGTGCGGATTATTACGTCGCTTACCAGCCGGTCAGCCGTGATTTTCCGCAAATGAACTGGCTGGTTGGCATCCTGATCCCGGCGGCATTAATCGACGCGCCGATAGAGTCCACGGTACAGTGGTCAATCTTCGGTGCGCTACTGATCCTAACCTTGATCACGGTAAGTATCATTATAACCACCGGGGTTATCACCAAACCATTGCAACAATTGACCCACGCGATGCGGGACATAGCCAGTGGTGACGGCGACCTGACACGGCGCATTGATATTGCCCAGCAGGACGAAGTGGGCGCACTGGCACGGCATTTTAATACCTTTGTCAGTAAGTTACGCCAATCTCTGGCGCAAACCCAACAGCAGGCTGAGCAAGTCAAATTATCCAGTGAGCACCTGAACCAGGTGGTTGGGCTGACCAATCAGGAGATCCAGCACGAGAAAGCGCAGATCGACTCAGTCTCGGCTGCAGTGACTGAAATGGCCGCAACGGTGCAGGAGATCAGCCGCAACGCGCAATCAACCAGTCAGGCGGCGGCGGATGCCGAGGCCCGTGGTCAGCAAGGTGCGAAATTGTCAGAGCTGGCGGTTAATGATATGGAATCGCTGAATCAAAGCATGGTATCTGCAGTAGATGTTGTGGTAGGACTTGCCAAAGAATCTGAGAACATCGGAACTGTGGTCGATGTTATTAAAGGTATTGCCGAACAGACTAACTTGCTTGCATTAAATGCTGCCATCGAAGCGGCCCGTGCCGGTGAACAAGGCCGCGGTTTTGCCGTTGTTGCCGATGAGGTCCGTTCATTGGCAGGACGTACCCGGGAAAGTACTGATGATATCCGCCGGATGGTAGAAAAACTGCAACATATCGCTAAGCAGGCAGAAGACGTCATGCAACAAGGTCGCAGTCAGACTGAGATTAGTGCTGAACGGGCCCGCGCGATGCAGCAATCATTAACGGCGATCAGTGCTGCTATCATGGTCGTACAACAACAAAGCACCCAAATTGCGGTGGCGACTGAGCAACAAACGATCGTGGCTGACGACATTAACCGTAGTCTGACGGCGATTACAACGTTGGTTGATAATACCGCCGAACATGCGCTTGAACTGACAGGAGAAGCCCGTCAGCTGGACAATTCTGCCTCTGCGTTAAATCAGGTGGTGGCGCAGTTTCGGATTTAAACCGCGTCGCAGCGGATTCCAAAAAAACGGCCGCAGTGGTGACATTCCGGCCGTTTTATATTGGTTGGCAGTCTAAAGAAAAAGTCCCGGTTCGCCCTATTGGTTGACGATCCGGAACATTCAGACCCGATCAATATTTTTACACGATTTTAATGCGCCGGATGCTGGATAAAGGCTTTGTTTTTTTTTCGTTCTCCATTACCATGCGGTAAGGGAAAAATAAAAGGAAAATATGGATATTTTATTTTTCAAGAGCATTTTGAATGAACAGGTCGTATTTAGTTGGATTTGTAACGCTTTTTTTAATCACCTCAGCGCATAGTGTCGCCGCTGACTGGGATCAGGCTCACAATGATATCAGTGCCTTCCTTGGTGTGCAGAGTAATAACAATTTATTTAATACCGCAATCCAGCGTCAGTCAGAGCAAAGTGGCACTGCCGGTATGCGCTGGGATTGGCTCGGGTTATTCGAAGGTTATGGCCTGCAACTGCCGCTGCAAATCACTCGCCAACAATACCGGCAGACCAGTGATTTAGCACAAACGCTTTATCAGTTACAGCCAGAATTGCGCTTGTTTCTGACGCCCCAAACCGATCTGTCGTTACAGGCGACTTTGCGCAAAGATCAACACCTGGCCGGTGATAGCGCGGCAGAATTTTTAACGCCGGCAGAGCAGGCCTTAATCGCGAAGCAATCCGGCGCAAAGGCCGCACTCAGTTTTGGTCAGGCCCCAGACACGCAGAACCTGCGGATCATCCTTGGCACAGACCGACGCCAGCAAGATGTACAACAGCTGCGTTATTCCACTTTAGACAGCGATTTTGCCGAAGCACAATACAGCCATAAACTAAACGAAAATGTCGCGTTGGTGGTGGATATCGCAAGACGGCAGGAACAACAAAATCAAACGAGTACCGACCTGAATCAATATGGTGGTGGCCTCGCTGTACAATGGACCGGTCAGCAGTTTTTTCATCTGACCGCTGGCCGCTTTTCGCGCAGTTCTCCGGCAGGTCAATTGGCAAAAATTACGGGCAGTTACTGGCAGCTGGACAACGTCTGGCAGTTTGACCAACGCTGGCAGCTGCAACTCCAAAGTGGCCGCAATTCAGTGTTGTCTTATGCCACAGCAAGTGTCAGCCAACTCGATACCCGCCATGCAGCCAGTGTGCGCTGGCAATATGATCAGTCACATCAGTTCAGCGCAGAACTCAGCCAACTGACATCCCGACTGGACCAGGGCGACTATCGCAGAACCCGCAGTGCGCTTGGTGCTGGCTGGCGCTGGCAATGGGCGCAGCAGTGGCAAAGTTTGGTGCAACTCAGTCAGGTGCATCAGCGCCAACAGCAGCAACCCGATCGCAACCGTCTTGAACTGATGGCTGAGGTCAGCTGGTCATGGTGAGGTGGTGTTTCGCTTTACTGAGCCTGTTATTGCTTGGAGCGGTGCAGGCTGAGACCTCGGCTGTGTCCGGGTTACAGAGCTACAAGTTTGGCCCCGGCGACTCGATTAAAATCAGCGTTTATCTGGAACCCGACCTGTCAGTGACTGCCGAGATCAGCCAGCAGGGGTTTATTGATATGCCCTTGCTTGGCAGTATCCGGCTGACTGGTCACACCCAACAAAGCGCCAAAGAATATCTGGAACAACGGCTGAAAGATGGCTATTTGGTTGCGCCAAGTGTTTCCATCACCGTTGACAGCTATCGGCCGTTCTTTATTTATGGCGAAGTGCGGAACCCGGGTAGCTATTCCTATCAGCCCGATATCACGTTAGAACAGGCCATTGCGCTATCCGGAGGTCTGCTTGACCGTGCTTCGCGTAGTGCCTGGCAGATCCAGCGTGGCGCCGACAAAGCAACATTTAAGGCCAGCTCTGACACGATTATCCTGCCCGGTGATGTGATCAAAATCGATAAGAGCTTTTTTTGATGCAGTCACAACAGCAATCACAACAGCAACCACAACAGCAGGTGCAACAGGCCAATGACGCGATCGAATTAAGCGTTATCGTGGCGATCTTATCTGCAAGGCGCTGGCTGATTGTACTGATCACCAGTGTGATTTTTGCGCTGGTGACTGCGTTTGTGTCGCAACTTCCATCAGTGTTTCGGGCCGATACCACTTTGATGATCAAAGGCGGCTTGTCGGCCAATCCGCTGCAGTCGCTGATCCCGGGGATGGGCGCTGGTAACGATGAACTTGATACACAAATTAAACTGCTGACCTCGACTCAATTTGCCCAGGACGTGGTGAAGAATTTGCCGGCCGATCTTGAACTCGGTTTACCTAACGACATGCGTCGTGATGACGTGCAGGCGTTGCTGGCGGATCTTTCAGTCGCTGCGGTGCCAAAAACCACTTTGTTGCAAATTTCATATAAACATCACAACCCATTTATCGCCGCAGAAGTAGTCAACCAGCTGGCGGCGCAGTTCATGAATTATCAAACCGGTCTGATGCAGCAACACAATCATCAGGCGAACGATTGGATTAAACAACGGGTGGATGATGTCCGGCTGAAGCTGACCGAGTCGGAGCAAAAGCTGCAGCAGTTCCGCCAGGAACGCAACATTATCGATATCAGCAGCGATATAGAACTGAGTAAACAGGAAATTGCCCAGCTGTTCAGTGAGCGCCGCTTATTGCAAAAACAAGCCGACGAGCTGTCAGTCTTGCTGGGTAAAATTCAACAGGCGGGTCAGAACTATGAAGCGCTGATCAACATCGCTGAGGTGGCTGCTGTGCCGGTCATTGCCTCGCTGCAACAGCAACTGGCAATGCAACAGGCTGAGTTTGCCCAACTTCGGCTGAGTTATCTGGAAAAGCATCCGCGTTATATTGCCGCCAATCGCAAAATCGAAGTGACCAGCCAACAGCTCAACAGTGAAGTGAACAAACTGTCTGGTAATTTTCAGATCCGCCAGCGCGATATCCAACGCAATCTACAAGAAATCGCTGTGAAGGCAGAGGCGGCAACGACCCGGCTGGAACAACTGGTCGGTGTCGGGCAGGTGCATAAAAAACTTGAAGCCGAGATTCAGGCCAATCTGCATTTGTTGACCACGTTGTCGGACAAAATGAAAGAAACTGAGCTGATGAAAGACATCAACAAAACGTCGAGTATTTTTGTGGTTGATCCGGCGATAGTGCCGGTCACGCCAATAGGGCCGAAACGTTTGTTGTTGTCAGTCGCCGCTTTTGTCCTTGGCATTATCAGCGCGGTATTTCTGGTACTGTGTTTGCACTTTTTTGCCGATGTCACTTCAAAATACCGGCATATTGCGACGCGGTATGGCTACAAGTTACTCGGTGTGGTGCCACAAATTCGTATCAAAGGCATCGACCGCAATCTGCCGGTGATCCAGCAATCTGGCAAACAATACACCTTGTATCAGGAATACATCCGTTCGTTACGGACCAACATTTTGCTGGATAAACAATTAGGTACGCAGCGTTTGCTGGCCTTAACGTCGATTTCACCAAATGAAGGTAAATCAAGTATTTGTCTGCAGCTGGCGAAATCGTTTTCAGAGCTGGAACGGGTGATAATCATCGATGCCGATCTACGTTTTCCGGCACTGGCCGAAGCGTTGGGGGAAAATCCGCACCGGCCCGGCCTGACTAATCTGCTGGCAAAAACGCATACCTTTGAGCAATGTGTGTTTTACAGCAAAGAGCTAAACGCCGATGTACTGCCATCCGGCATCCGGCCAATGAACCCGCTGTTATTTTTGTCGATGCCACGTTTTGATGCTGTGCTCAAAGTGCTGGCGAAAAAGTATGACCGCGTCATTATCGAATGTCCGCCGATCTTATCGGTGTCGGATGCGATGGTGGTGGCCAAATGTGTCGGTAAGCTGGAACTGGTAGTGGACGTGAAAAAAACTCCATTGGTAGACTTTGCCGCCAAAATGGATTTGTTATCACAATCTGGCGTCAATATTGGTGGTGTGATCCTGAACCGGGTGAAAAACGACACCTCTAACTACTATGCAACCTCAGCTACCCGTGCCAAACAACCGTCCGCGCTGCGCCAACTGCTACACGATAATTTGCGCCGAGCCTGATTGGGTTATTGTTCGTCTCCTGATGCGTCCGGACTATCCATGTCAAATAGAAGTTGTTGCCGTGCATCCAGCTGCGCCTGTGGCGGTAATTGTACCTGCCGGGCTTGATCCGGCCGCAGCGCGGCATGTAGCGGCAACGCCGTCAGTCCCTGCATCGCCACTTGTTCGACCTGCGGCGTTTTAATTAACCTCGGCACATCGCGCGATCCATACTGCGCGATCGATGGAATAAATGGCCGCAATTTGCTGATCAGTTTATCGAGAAACCAGGTACTGACTTCCCCACCAATAATAATGGTCTGGCAGTTAAACAAGGTTTCCAGTGTATGGATCGCCACCCGCATTGGTTCGGTGGCGCGGTCAAACCAGGGAGTTAGCTTATCTGCCTGTGCGGCGAGACGGTCAAAACCATCCGCTGAGTCAAGCATTAGTCCCGGCAGTTTTTTATCGACAAATTGCTGCAGCGATCGCACTGACGCAAAATCGTTTAGCCGGCCAAAATCACCATTGCTGTGATCCTGATCCGGTGTAACAAAAATCTCGCCCAAAGCCCCGGTTAAGCCATGTTGTCCCTGCAATAACCGCCGTTCAAATACAATCGCCGTATCAATTTGTTGGCCGAGATGGATATAACAGAAGCTGCTCAGCTGGCGTGCCTCGCCATGTAGCAATTGCCAGGCAGCGCAAGCCGCTGCGGTATGAGCAGCACATACCGGCAGCTGCAAAGCGGTTGCAAGCTGTTGCTGTAGCAGCTGCAATTCCTGATGGCGTTGCTCCGGTTCACTGATTGAGGCCGATACGATGGTCAGGCCGGCACCCAGCAGCTGACTATGATTGTGCGCCGATTGCTGCAAAAACTGCGTACTGAACTGGCTGATCTGACTGATCAGACTGATATCATTTTGTCTGGACTCAGTCTGATGTTGCAGCAACTGGCCGGTTAAATCGCTTAAGGCCAGTTCAATCCGGTTTGGCCAGACCCGGATGCCAAGACTAAACAAACCCGGACCATTCAGCATCAACATTGTCGAGGGTTTGCCAACGCCAACTTTCAGCTGACCCGTTTCAATCACCAGCTGATGCGTGATCAGCTCATCAACCAGATTGGTGATGGTCTGTTTGGTTAATGCAGTGGCCCGCGCCAGATCCGCGCGCGATAACGGGCCTTGAGTGGCAACTTCTGACAGCACCAGCCGAAGATTTAACGATTTGTTTTGCTTAGAGTTAGAGCCTTTCATGCAAGGGCCTTGTCTGGCGTTTGTGCACGAAGTTCGTGCCAGGAGATCGACCGTCATTCTTGACTTGAACTGTGGTTAAACGCAAACAATTTGTCGGTTTAAAGTTATTAGTAAAAATGATTGACTTAATGGTGCTGGTTGGAATATAACCAATCTATCAAAGTTGTGAATAAAAGGTGTCGAGTGAAACAAAAAAAACTGCAGTGGCGGCAAGTCGCACTGATGTGCTTGTTGCCTGTCCTCAGCCCAGCGGTCAGTGCGGCAACGCCTGTGCTGGATTTAACCACTGCAGCCCGAGCTGAACAGGTGATATTGACGCCGGCCCAGCAACAGCAACTGCACACAACAAAACGGCGGGCGGCGCTGGTCTGGCATGGCTCCAGCGCTTGGATAAACGCAGTCACTGCCGGCGCCCGCGCTGAATTTGCTGCCGCCGGCGTCGACGTGGTGGCCGTCACCGATGCCAATTTTGATCCGGCCCGGCAAGTGGCAGACATTGAAAACGTCACGACCATGCAGCCTGATTTTATTCTGACGCTGGCGATTGACCCTTCCAGTGTCAAAAGCAGCCTGCAACGGGCGGTCAGGCAGGGGGCAAAACTGGTGCTGCTGAGTAATCCGGTTGCCGGTTTTTCACATCCGGCCGATTACGCCGGCATTGTGACCGATGACATGCTGGGTATGGGCCGGCGCGCGGCGTCCGTGCTTGCAGAATACAGCACCAAGCCATTGAAAGTCGGTATGATTTTTCATGATGCCGACTATTTCATCACCAACACTCGTGATCAGGCCTTCGCTAAAGCGCTGCAGGACCATCCACAGCTACAGCTGGTTGCTCGGAAGGGCTTTGTCCGTGAGCAGGAAACCAGCGACGTGGCGGCGGCATTGTTGCTGCAACATCCGGAACTGGAACTGATTTATGTGTCATGGGACAGCGCGGCCGAAGGTGTGGTGGAAGCACTGCGGGCCGCCGGGCGCAAGGATATCCGCGTGGTCACCCATGATCTCGGCGTGAACAATCTGCTCGACCTGGCGCGCAATGGCAATATGCTCGCGACAATCGCCGACCAGCCTTATCTGATTGGCCAGACTATGGCCAAAGTCGCGTTATTGGCCGAACTGCAACAGCCCGCACCGGCCCTGACGCTGGTGCCATTTGACACTGTGCATCGCCACAACATCAGTGAAGGCTGGCTACGGGCTTTTCACAGTCCGCTGCCGGCGGTATTACAACCCTTCATCGCAACGGAGAACAGCCGATGACCACGCAGACCCAGGCGACGATGCTAAAGCAGCTGCTGCTGCGCCGCGACGCTTACATTTATTACATATTTCTGATTGTACTGAGTTTTTTTGCAGTGCTGCTGCACGACACTGCATTTTTAAGCCTCGACAATTTACTCAATATTGTCCGCCAGACTACGCCGGTGACCGTGATGGCGGTGGCGTTGTGTTTTGCCCTTGCCGTCGGCCATATCGATTTATCGATTGGTGCCGTGGTCGCCGTCAGTGCATTAGTCGCTGCTCTATTGCTGCCACAATATGGCGTGGTAGTGGCGACTGCCGCGGCATTGGGGCTCGGTGCCGCGGTTGGTTTTATCAATGGCCTGTTGACCGAGAAATTGCAGGTGTCGAGCCTGTTGATCACGCTTGGCACTATGAGTGTACTGGCCGGCGTGGCGCGGCAGCTGACCGGGATGGAATCGGTGCCGGTGTTGCATGATGGCTTTATTTTCTGGTTTGGCGGCGGCGAGTTATTTGGTATTCCGACTTTGTTGCTGTGGACTGTCGCGATGGCACTGCTTGGCTATTTATTACTGAACAAACTGCGGTTCGGCCGGCATTTACTGGCGGTTGGTGGTCAGCCGCAGGCGGCGCGCGCTATGGGTATTGCCCTGCAACGGTTGCGGGTGCAGGCGCTGATGATTTCTGCCACAGGGGCGGCACTGGCTGGTTTGTTGTATGCGGGGCGGTTGCAAGGCGCGCGTTATACGTTGGGTGAAGCTGATTTACTGACGGTGATCGCCGCAGTAGCGATTGGCGGCACCAGCTTGTTTGGCGGCCGGGTCTGCATTTTGGGGGCCGTGCTCGGTTCCTGGTTGATGGGCATGATTAATAACGGCCTGATCCTGTCTGGTTTTTCCACCAATGAACAAATGGTCGCGCGTGGCGTGATCCTGATTGTGGCAGTAGCGATTGGCGTGCGCGAGGTGAAACATGGTTAGGAATGCATTGGGGCAGGTTGCCTTGGAGATCCGTCATCTCGGCAAATCTTTTGGCGCGGTGCAGGCACTGAAAGATGTCAGTTTTTCGATCCAAAAAGGCGAAGTGGTGGCACTGCTTGGTGACAATGGCGCCGGTAAAACCACGCTGGTGCGTTGTCTGGCCGGTATTCATCAGCCGGACCGTGGTGTCATGCTGTTTAACGGGCAGCCGGTAGCACTTGATAATCCACAGCAAGCCCGTGCACTGGGTATCGAAACGGTATTTCAGGACCTGGCGATGGTGCCGGAGTTTGATATCGCCGCCAACCTGTATTTAAACCGGGAAATTCTCAGCAAAAATCCGCTGCTGCGGGCGATAGGCTGGCTGGACAAAGCGGCGATGGCGCGGCAAGCACGCAAATCGCTGCACCGGCTGAACAGCCGGATGCCCGATTTTAGCGCTCAGGTACAAAGTCTGTCGGGCGGTCAGCGTCAGGCGATCGCAATCGCCCGTGCCGTGAACTGGGGCGCCGATCTGGTGATTATGGATGAACCGACCGCCGCACTGGGGGTTGAGCAAAGCGCGCAAGTGAACGAGTTGATCCGGCTGATAAGTTCACAGGGCGTGGCGGTATTGTTAATCAGCCACAACATGCAGCACGTGCTGGAGACCTGCGACCGTGCAGTGGTGTTGTATCAGGGCTGTTCGGTCGCGGATGTCGCCCTGGGCGACGTGACGAAAGAGCACCTGGTGGCACTGATCACCGGCGCGGCCCAGGCCGCCTGAGGAGCAATGATGAAACTTCGCATCCGGCAGCTGATCGACAGCCTGCCGCTGGAACATAAAGTCGGTCAGCTGTTTATGCTGGCGTTTGCCGGGCCAGATCTGGCTTATGCCCGTCAGTTGGTCGAGCAGTATCAGATCGGTGGTTTTTATCTGACCGACGACAACGCGGCAGATCCACAGCAGGCGGCTGCGCTTAATCTTGAGCTGCAAAAACTGGCGGCGCTGCGCACCGTTGATGCGCCGCTGATCCTGGGTGTGGATCAGGAAGGCGCCTGGAGCGTGCTGACAACATATACCGACACCGGGCCCGGCAATCTGGCGCTTGGCGTGGCCGACGATCTGGCGCTGACCGCGCAGCAATATCAACATATGGCGCTGCAGATGCAGGCGCTTGGCTACAACACACTGCTGGCGCCTTGTGTTGATGTGAACAGCAACCCGGATAATCCCATTATTGGCCAGCGCTCGTTTGGCGCCGAACCGGCGCTGGTATCACGGCATAGCAGCGCTGCGGTGACGGCCATTTTGCAAACCGGCATGCTGGCCTGCGCCAAACATTTTCCGGGTCATGGCGATACGGCGACGGACAGCCACAACGGTTTGCCAGTGGTGGATTTGTCGCTGACCGAATTGCTTGACAGCCATCTGCAGCCTTTTGTTGCCGCTATTGCTGCCGGCGTGCCAATGCTAATGACCAGTCATATTTGTTACCCGCAGCTTGATAGCGAATTTCCGGCCACTTTATCGCCGCAGATCCTGACGCGGCTGCTGCGCGAGCAGTTAGGGTTTGATGGGGTGATCCTGACGGACAGCATGAATATGGGCGCGATGCGCCGCCATTACGGCCCGGTGGAGGCTGCAGTGCAGGCGCTGCGTGCCGGCGCTGACATGATTATGTTAAGCGAAGAGCACTATGAAAACGCCGTCACTGACTATCAGACGCTGCAACGCCAGACCATCCAGGGCGTGATTGCGGCAGTACAAACCGGCGAGTTGGCGCACAGTGTGATTGATGCCGCACTGCAGCGCGTGTTGCTGCTGCGTTATCAGCTGGCGGAACCCAAGATCCGGCCAGTGCCGGATGGTGCAGCGCTGGCGGCTGAGGCGGCGCGCCGCGCCTGCCGGGTGCTGCGTGATCAGGCTGGCATGCTGCCACTGCGGCAACCATTTTATCTGGCCTGCATGGCTGAACCGGCCGAATACGCACAGATCCGCAATAGCCGTGGCATTGGTCCAAACGATGCGGTACCTGCCAGTAGCGTGGTGCAGCAAGCGCTGCAGCAGGCAGGCGCGAAAGTCGAAGTGCTGAGCTGGCCGGTGCTTGCCAGCTGGCTGGAACGCGGTCAGCGACCGGATTTGCCATTGCTGCTGCTGAGCGAAGATTATCCGTTACCGGGCAGCCAGCTCAATCTGCCACTTCAGCGCGCGCGGATCCAGCAATGTCTGCAAGCCTGGGGCGCTCAGGTCGTGCTGTTGGGGCTGCGATCTGACACTGAACTCAACGCCTATCCACAGCTGCAAACTTACTTGTGTTGTTATTCCAGCCGGCGTTGCAGTGCATTGGCGGCCACTGCCATGTTACTGGCTCGGCCAGTGACACCGCAGGCAGAACCTGACATAAATTTGTAAATAAAACGCTATTTATTTTAATGAAATAAATAGTCAAAACAATTGACAAATAATTAGTAAAGCAAATAGACTAAAATTTAAGCAGCAAAAGTAAGAAAACAATGTTGCAGTCCGGATGTCGGGAAGCATGTGGACTGAGTAGTAACTTGTTGATAATGCTGGCGCTGTAACTGTCCAAAATCAAAAATAATACACGGGGTACTACAGATGAACGGCAAAATCACTTATTTGGGCTGTTGTGTGGCGGCTGCTTTGTTCAGCAGCACTGTCATGGCGCAAAGTAATAAAAATGTTAGCGCAGACGATGGCAAAATTGAACGGATCTCGGTCACTGCCAGCAAACGCAAAACTTATCTGATGGAAACACCTGGGGCGATCACGGCGATTAGCCAGGACCAGCTGACCCGCGGCGGCATCAAAGAATTGCGTGAACTGACCACCAGCATTGCGAATACCCAGTTCGTGGTTTCAGGCACCGATTCCGGCATTCAGGCGTCTATTCGTGGTGTGCGTTCCGGTAATAATACCGAAATTGGCGACCCGGCGGTCGGCGTACATATCGACGGCATCTATTCACCACGGCCGCAAGGCGCCTTAGCGTTGTTGTATGACGTGTCGCAGGTTGAAGTGTTGCGCGGTCCACAAGGCACCTTGTTTGGCCGGAACTCGACCGGTGGCTCTATCAACGTGATCCCGAATAAAGCCGATACCGCAGATTCTTATTCCAGTGTCGTGCTGGGTTATGGCAACTACGCCCATAAACAACTGCGCGGCCTGACCAACATCGCGGTCAATGACCGTTTTGCACTGCGGTTTGCCCTGATGGCCGACCGGCGCGACGGTTATATCCAGCAAGACTATGACGTGCGGGATATCAACAGACCGGACATCAACGACCCATTCACCGGTAAACCAATGGTCGCCGATGGCCGACCGGATACTGATCAGCGTGAAAACCGCCGGGTAGGTAAAGAAGACTATTACAGCAATGCTGATAAACAGGCAGTGCGCGTGCTGGCCCGCTGGGTGCCAACCGACAGCCTGACCTGGGATTTAACCCTCGAGCACTTTGCCGATAAAAGTGCCGGTGAGTTGTTTTTAAAAGACTGTAAACAAGCCAAAGGCACAGTCGACCAATGTACTCAGCAGCAGTTCTACGCCAATATTAACGTGCCGGGTGACATGGATATGACCATCGACACCACGCGTTCACACCTGAACTGGCTGATCAACGATATATGGAGCGCCGACTACCGTTTCAGCGTGGCCGATCAGGAACGGTATCAGTTATTTGACGAAGACGCCGGTTTTGCCGCAGCACCAAGCCGCGCCAAGCTCGACAGTTTCAGTCATCCATTATTGTTTGACCGTTATGCCCGCACCGATGCGCAATTTAAATCCACCATCCACGAACTGCAGTTCACCTATTCCAGCACCGATCTGAAGTTTGTCACCGGTGTGTTCTCGATGCGCGAGAAAAACAAAATCAAGTTTGATGTCGAGCTAGTGCACGGCTTGCGCCATTCGGCACTGGGTTATCATCCGGCGGCATTTTCTTATCCGCAGGATGACCGGCGCGCCAATGCCGATGCGGTGTTTGGCCAGTTTGATTATCAGCTGACGGATAAGCAACAGGTCACTTTTGGTTATCGCCAGACCCGTGATGAGAAAATTGATAACGGCGGCGTTGGTTATGAGCTGGTGTTCAGCGACAAATACTACAACGGCAAATATGACCCAACCAAAAGTGGCAGCATTCAGGGCGACAGTCTGACCAAAGAGATGGGCACCTACCCACCGCTTGGCCAGGTGTTAACTGCCGGCCGGCGCACTTACGCCAGTGAAGACTGGAAAAAAGGCACCTGGAAACTGGGTACCGATTATCGCCTCGATAACAACGACCTGTTATACGCCTTTGCTGCAACTGGGTTTAAAGCCGGTGGTTTCTTCGAAGATTTTGATATCTGTGACTGTGGCCAGTACTCCAACCTGCCGTACGGGCCAGAAGAAGTGCTGAACTATGAAGCCGGTTATAAAGGCAGTTTGCTCGACGGCAAGATGAACCTGTCGGCGGCGCTGTTTTACAGCGACTACACCGATATGCAGGTCACCAACAACCAGAAAGTCGGCACCCGGCCGGATGGCAGTGAAAAAACCCATAACGTCACAACCAACATCGGTAAAGCGTCGCTTAAAGGGCTGGAACTGGAACTGGATTACATTCCGTGGGTCGGTGGTCGTCTGACCGGTTATGTCGCGTGGCTGAACGCGCGAGTCGAAGACATTCCGTTTGAAGATGCGTATTACTGCAGCGAACGGCTGGAATACGGTCAGAAACCTTGCGCTGGCAAAGTCGATATCAGCGGCAACAGCCTGCCATATTCGCCGGACTGGTCTACCAGTCTGACGCTGAAACACACGCTGGAACTGGCGCAGGGTTTTGCGCTGGAGCCGCAAGTGACCGCGCATTGGCAAAGCAAAATGTACACCTCTTTGAATAACTACGACGGCGCGCATTTATCCGATGCGCAGGACGCCTACTGGAAAGTGGATGCCAGCGTGCGGTTATTACCGGCACAGGGCAACTGGTGGCTCGAAGCCTACGGCAGCAACCTGACCGATGAAGTGGTGCGCAACGCCAATTACTTCCAGTTCCGCGATGGTTTTATCCGTTCGACTTACAACCCGCCACGGATGTACGGCGTGCGGTTTGGTTATGACTTCTGACAAGGATAGTTGACGGGCTGATACCGAAAGCGGGTGCTGACGGTATCCCTTCACTGCGTTGCGTCCTGCTCCGGGCCCGGGGGCAGGGTATTACGCGATGGCTTTTGCCAACCTATCTTTTTATCCACCGGAGTTTTCGATGCAGATTACAGCTAAACGGCCGTTCAACCGGCCAATCAATCGCTTAGTCACCTTGTGTTGCCTTGGTTTGAGTATGCAGGCGATGGCCGCTCAGGGCAGTTTCCAGCAATTTCTTGATACCATGCGTTCGTTTGAATCGGGGATTGACCCGGCCAAAGCGGCGTTTTACCGGCAGAATCTGGACCAACCGGTCTACAACTACGCCAAAGTGACGGCGCCGGGTCAGATCATCCGCGATCCGGTGACCGGCTCGATGATTTCCGAAGCCACCACTATCCGCGAACTTTTCCAGAAGCTCGGTGTCGCGTCTTTTTATAGTGAATTTCCGGCTGATGAAGCGGCGATGTTCCGAACTATGCAATATAACTCGCTGAATGCCTGGGGTTTTATTGGTTATCAGCTGGGTGAAGCCGTGTTGATTTCGGCCGGTTATTACAGCCCGAAACAAGTCACCAGCGGTAATGAGACACTGGACAGCTTTTATATTTTTATGCCAGACAGCACCTGGGCCAACGGGGTAAGGCAAGCGCGTTCGGAAATCCCCGGCTCCGGCGGCAATTATATTTTGGCGACTGATACCAACCGTTGGCAGGGCAGTTTTGTTGGTAAAAATGGTGTCAGCAGTTTTGCCGATTTAAAAGTACCAGATAAACAAGAAGTGGTGATCCGCGACGTGATGCGGTTTAACTATGGCGTGATGACGGAACTGCTGACCAAAGCCAATATGACCTGGGCGCAGGCCTTAGCAAAAAGCTGGCCGGGCAAAGACGAAAATGGCAATAACATCACCATTCAGGCGACGATGTCGGGCTTACTGGCAGCGGCGCATTTACGCGGTGCCTGGGGCACGGCGGATCTGCTGATTAAAAACCAGCAAAGTTGTGATGAACTCGGCACTTGTATCACTACTTATATTCATAAATTTGGTGGATACGACACCATTTTTGACACGCCAGCCAATGACGTGATTAGCGGCAGTCCATACAACGAAGTATTGGCGGCTGGCTGGGGTAATGACGTGGTGCAGACCGGCGGCGGCAAGGACCTTATTCAGCTCAATCAAAGTGCCAATGGCCGGACGCTGGTGAAAGGCTTTACGGTCGGTGATGACCGTGTGGTGCTGCGTGGCTGGTCGGTGGCTAATCCGCTGGCGAATCTGGTGGTAACCCAAGGCGTACAAGGTGCTGAACTGAGTTTTGCCGGTCAGACGCTGGTGCTGGAAAATGTCACTGTGGCCCAGGTGCAGGCCAATGTTGGCGCGGTGATCCAGGCCGGGCAGATTTATCCGCTGGCCTGGAGTGGCAAATCTACCGTCAATAACTTTAAGCCACAGGCAGACCAAATCCGCGGCACGGCCGGCATTGACTTTAAACACCTCAAAGCCTTTCAGGACAATGGCAGTCTGTTTGTCGGCACGCAAGCGGCAGACGGTGGCATTTATTCCTGGATTGAACTCAAAGGTGTTAATCGCAGTCAGGTCAGCCCGGAGATGTTTGTGGATGTAACCGGCAGCTACAACCGGTTAGGTTTTACCGTCTTGTTGACCAATACCAGTTGGAGCTGGGGCCAGACCAAAACGGTGGATTATTTTAAAGCAGCAGATACAACGCTGAATTTAAGTGTCTTCCCATATACCTTCAGCACGCTGAAGCTGACGCAGGACGGCACCACCACAGTGGTCAGTCTGGTTGGCAGTCAGGGCCAGGGCGATACCAAAACACTGCGTTTACTCAATACTAAAATCACCGATTTGTCTGCCGCCAATTTTTATGGTCTTAAAGGCGGCAACTTCAGCGATGTAACTATTGATGACCCATCCAATGCGATTTATCACACCATCAATGCCAGCGTCAGCGGTAGTGGCGGCGTGATTTCACCAAGCGGTGCAGTGCAGGTGCGGGACAACACCAATCAGTTGTTTACCATCACGCCGAATGCTGGCTTTAAAGTGAAATCAATTCTGCTGAATGGCGTCGCCCAGGCAATCAGTAACAGCCTGACGCTGAACCAGGTCAAAGCCAATGGTACTGTGGTGGTCAGTTTTGAGGCTGGTAGCAGCTGTACTACGCCAGTGTGGGAAGCGAACAAGGTGTATGTCGGTGGTAATAAAGTCAGCTATCAGGGCTTTATTTATACCGCACGCTGGTGGACGCAGGGCAATACGCCTGGCACCAACGAGGTCTGGACCAAAGGCGCGGCTTGTCAGTAAGTATGGGACCGTCACTCAGAACATGAAGAGTGCGATGTAACTTCGGCTGGCATCCTGTCCGGCGGGAGATATTGCCAACCGGTCCAGCAATGGACCGGTTTTTTTCAGCTGCAGCGCAGCACTCAGTGCTGCAAAAACTCTGGAGCCAGCGTCAGCTCTTCGTTGCGGTTGACACCTACGCCGCGGTCAATCACGTTTTGCGCGATTTGTTTGGCTTCCTCCAGCGAATGCATTTCATAAGTACCACATTGGTACACATTCAACTCAGGGATTTTATTCTGGTCCTGCACCTGCAGCACGTCATTCATGGCAGCCTGCCAGGCTTTGGCAACGCGCGCTTCGTCCGGTGTACCAATCAGGCTCATATAAAAGCCGGTGCGACAGCCCATCGGCGAGATGTCGATGATTTCAACACCCTGACCATTTAAATGGTCACGCATAAAACCGGCAAATAAATGTTCCAGCGTATGAATGCCTCTTTCCGACAGAATTTCCTGATTTGGCACACAAAACCGCAGGTCAAATACGGTGATGTCGTCGCCTTTTGGTGTAGTCATTTTTTTCGCCACGCGCACGGCAGGCGCTTTCATGATGGTGTGGTCAACGGTAAAGCTGTCTAGTAATGGCATTGTGGGTGTCTCCATAAAAGCAATTGGGCCGATTATAGCGGTGCCGTCTGGCGTTGGGTACGAAAATTCCGTGCTGTCAGACTGGCGGACCAAAACAAATCACTGAAGTTCCAGCCTTTACCCGCCTTATCGCCCCGTTAAACGCAGAAAAATGAAAAAATTTGTTGGAATAACCTTGAATGCATTGGGGGTTAACCCCATTAACTGGTCAACACAATGAAATTGTTCCAAATTATAGAGCGGAGTAAATTATGGGCAGAATTATTGGTATTGACTTAGGTACAACAAACAGCTGTGTGGCCATTCTGGATGGCGATCAACCTCGCGTGATTGAAAACGCTGAAGGCACGCGCACCACGCCATCCATCATTGCTTATGCCGAAGATGGTGAAGTACTGGTCGGTCAGCCGGCAAAACGTCAGGCCGTCACCAACCCGAAAAATACTTTGTTTGCGATCAAACGTCTGATCGGCCGTCGTTTTGAAGACGCTGAAGTACAGCGTGACATCAAAATCATGCCTTACCAAATTGTCCGTGCCGACAATGGTGACGCCTGGGTTGAAGTCAAAGGCAAAAAATTAGCCGCACCGCAAATTTCTGCGGAAGTGCTGAAAAAGATGAAGAAAACTGCGGAAGATTATCTGGGCGAGCCAGTGACTGAAGCGGTCATCACAGTACCGGCGTACTTCAACGATGCACAGCGTCAGGCGACCAAAGACGCCGGCCGTATCGCGGGTCTGGAAGTGAAACGTATCATCAACGAGCCAACTGCTGCGGCGCTGGCTTATGGTATGGACAAGAAAAAAGGCGACACCAAAATTGCGGTGTATGACTTAGGTGGTGGTACTTTTGATATCTCGATCATCGAAATCGACGATGTCGATGGCGAGCAAACCTTTGAAGTGCTGTCGACCAATGGTGACACACATTTAGGTGGTGAAGATTTCGACTCACGTCTGATCAACTACCTGGTAGACGAGTTCAAAAAAGAACAAGGCATTGACCTGCGGAACGACCCGCTGGCGATGCAACGTCTGAAAGAATCAGCTGAAAAAGCCAAAATCGAGCTGTCTTCGGCCTCTCAGACTGAAGTGAATCTGCCATACATTACAGCAGATGCCACAGGTCCAAAACACCTGAACATCAAAGTGACGCGCGCCAAACTGGAAGCGCTGGTGGACGATTTAATCACCCGCACCATTGAGCCGCTGAAACAAGCGTTAAAAGATGCTGATCTGTCAGTCAATGATATCAACGATATCATTCTGGTTGGTGGTCAGACGCGGATGCCAAAAGTGCAGGAAGCAGTGACTGCTTTCTTCGGCAAAGAGCCACGTAAAGACGTCAACCCGGATGAAGCTGTGGCAGTGGGTGCGGCCATCCAGGGCGCCGTATTATCTGGCGACGTCACTGATGTGTTACTGCTGGACGTCACGCCACTGTCACTGGGTATCGAAACAATGGGCAGCGTGATGACGGCGCTGATTGAGAAAAATACCACAATTCCGACCAAGAAGTCGCAAACGTTCTCAACAGCAGAAGACAACCAGTCTGCGGTAACCATTCACGTGCTGCAGGGCGAGCGCAAACAGGCGTCTGCGAACAAATCGCTGGGCCAGTTTAACTTAGAAGGCATTCGCGGTGGTCGCCGTGGCGAGCCACAAATCGAAGTCACTTTTGACCTGGATGCTGACGGTATTCTGCACGTATCCGCCAAAGATAAAGACACCGGGAAAGAACAGAAGATCACGATTAAGTCGTCTTCAGGTCTGACTGATGATGAAATTCAGCGCATGGTACGCGATGCCGAGCTGAACGCGGAAGAAGACAAGAAGTTCGAAGAGCTGGTGCAGACGCGTAACCAGGCCGACGCGCTGGTACACGCGACCCGTAAACAAGTCGAAGAAGCAGGGGCTAACCTGGCAACCAACGACAAGCAAGAAATTGAAGCGGCGATCAGTGCGCTGGAAAGCGTGATTAAAGGCAGCGACAAAGCTGACATTGAAGCGAAAACTCAGGCGCTGATGCAGGCTGCACAAAAACTGCAGGCTGCTGCGCAACAACACAACCCGGGCGCTGAGGCAGGTCAAGCCAAAAACGCTAACGACGATGTGGTGGACGCTGAGTTTGAAGAAGTGAAAGACAACAAGTAAGCGTTGTCTTGGTAAGACCAAAGCATTAAGCTGCGGTCTTCTGAACAGTAAAAGCGACCGCCCCGGCGGTCGCTTGTTTATCCGCTGACCCTGAATAGTTGAAGCAGCATTATGTCAAAGCGTGATTATTACGAAGTGTTAGGCGTCAGCAAAGGCGCCGATGAAAAAGAAATCAAAAAGGCTTATAAGCGCCTGGCGATGAAATATCACCCTGATCGCACTCAGGGTGATAAAGCTATGGAAGAGAAATTTAAAGAAGTGCAGGAAGCCTACGAGATCCTGAATGACGACCAGAAACGCGCGGCTTATGATCAATACGGTCATGCCGGCGTAGATCCAAATCGTGGTGCCGGTGGTTTTGGCGGCGGTAACGGCGACTTTGGCGACATTTTTGGTGATGTATTTGGCGACATCTTCGGCGGCGGTCGTCGTGGCGGTGGTGGTGGCCAGCGTGCACAACGCGGTTCAGATTTACGCTATAACCTCGAGCTCAGTCTGGAAGAAGCGGTCAAAGGCAAAGAGCTGGAGATCAAAGTTCCGACGCTGGTGTCCTGTGACACCTGTGATGGCTCCGGCGCGAAAAAAGGCACTTCGGCCAAGACCTGTGGCACTTGCCAGGGCCACGGTCAGGTTACCATGCGTCAGGGCTTTTTCGCCGTGCAGCAAACCTGTCCGACCTGTAACGGTCGCGGCAAAATTATTCCGGAACCTTGCCCGAAATGTCATGGTGACGGTCGCGTTGAGAAGAGCAAACTGCTGAAAGTGAAGATCCCGGCAGGCGTGGATACCGGCGATCGGATCCGCTTAACCGGCGAGGGCGAAGCGGGTATGCATGGCGCACCAGCGGGCGATCTGTATGTGCAGGTGCATGTCAAGGACCACCCGATCTTTGTGCGCGACGGTAACAATCTGGCCTGTGAAGTGCCGATTAGTTTCTCAATTGCGGCGCTTGGCGGCGAAATTGATGTACCAACGTTGGACGGTCGCGTCAAACTGAAGATCCCGGCTGAGACCCAGACTGAAAAGATGTTCCGTTTACGTGGCAAAGGCGTGCAGTCAGTGCGCGGCGGCGGTGTCGGTGATTTGGTCTGTAAAGTGGTGGTGGAAACGCCGGTTAATTTGTCAGAAAAACAAAAAGACCTGCTGCGTCAGCTGGATGAAAGCTGGGGCGGCGAAGGCGAAGCAACCCACAGACCAAAATCGAAAGGCTTCTTTGATGGGGTGAAGAAGTTCTTTGATGATTTAACCGGTTAAGGTTCAGGCTCTGAAACACCGCCAGCTTAGCTGGCGGTGTTGTTTGTAAGACCCGAGAATATTTTAGTTTTTTTACGAACAGGATTTCTGATGAAAAAACCACTCACACTGGGTATGGCCGTTTTAGTGGCGCTGGGACTGAGCTCTTGCGCTGAATCGCCAACCGGCCGGCCACAATTGATGTTATTTGATCAAACCCAGGTCAATAAAATGGGCATTCAGACTTTTGAAGATCTGAAAGCCAAAACGCCGGTCAGCAAAGACAAAAAAACCAATCAGTATGTGCAGTGTGTGGCAAAGCAGGTCCTCAGTGCGACGCCTGCCAAGTATCAGCAAAACCCGTGGGAAATCGTCGTATTTGACAGCGATCAGGTCAATGCCTTTGCACTGCCTGGCGGTAAAATTGGCGTGTATACGGGCTTGTTGCTGGTTGCCGAAAATCAGCATCAGCTGGCTGCAGTCATCGGTCACGAAATTGCGCACGTGATGTCCGGGCATTCCAATGAACGCTTATCCAGTAATCAGGCGGTGCAGGCCACGCTGGGGGTTGCCGATGTGGCGTTAAGCGCAATGGATACCCGGTTTAAAACTGAGTTGTCGACGGCGTTTGGTCTTGGTGCACAAGTCGGCGTGATCCTGCCATTTAGCCGCGTACATGAATCAGAAGCCGATTTGATTGGGCTTGAGTTGATGGCCAAAGCTGGCTTTAAACCGGAAGAGTCGGTCAAGCTGTGGCAAAACATGGCGAAGCAAGGCAGTGGCGGTACACCACAGATTTTATCCAGCCACCCGGTGCCGGAAAATCGCATCAAAGCACTGCAAAAGAATATGCCAAAGGCCGACGCTGAATATCAGCAACGTAAAGTCACCGGCGGCCTGCCAGCCTGTAATAAGTAGTGCTGACAGACAGTTAAAAAATCCCGCAGTTGCGGGATTTTTTGTACGGGTTTAACTCAACCAGATCATCAGTGACCACGTGCCGGCCTCAGCAGGACGACGCCGAGCGCCACGACCAATAAAATCAGGCAATAATAACTCTGGGTCACCACATCCCACGGCGATAAGCTGAAGCTGGCACCTAATAACAATGCCTGAGCACCATAAGGCGCCAACCCCTGGCTGATACAGGCAAAGATATCCAGTAAGCTGGCGCTGCGTCTTGGGCTGATCTCGTGATGCTCTGCTAAATCACGACTGACATCGGCAACAATGACAATGGCTACCGTGTTATTGGCGATACATAGGTTGCTGACAAATACCAACGCCGCGATCGCCAGTTGTTGCGCTTTGTTGCCAGCCAGTTTTAACTGTGCGGCCAGACTGTCGATAAGACCTGCAACCCAGGCCAGACCACCTTGCGCTTTAACAAATTCGCCCAAAGCGCCAACAAACATCGACAGCAGGAAAATTTCCTGCATGCTGCCAAAGCCTTTAAAAATATCTTTACCCAGATTTACCACCGCGTAGTCAGCAAATAACACGCCTTGCAGCGCAGCCAGCACAATGCCGAGCAGCAGCACAGCAAACACGTTCATCCCGGCAATCGCCAGCACTAAAATAGCGGCATAAGGTAATACGCCGCTCCAGCTGAACGTTTTGGCTTCAATCATCTGATCTGAAGTCGCCATGCCGGCAAATAACAACACGGTCAGCAGTGCTGCAGGTGCGGCAATTTTCAGGTTTTCACGGAATTTATCTTTCATTTCTGCACCCTGAGTACGGGTTGCCGCAATGGTGGTATCGGAGATAATCGACAGATTGTCACCAAACATCGCGCCGCTCAGTAACGCTCCTGCCATCAGCGCGGGCTCAATCTGAGCTTGTTGCGACAGCCCCACTGCGATAGGCGCTAAGGCGCCAATGGTGCCCATTGATGTACCCATTGCCGTTGCGACAATGGCGGAGATCACAAACAGACCCGGTAAAATCAGGCTTGCCGGCACCAGGCTCAGACCTGCATTAACAACGGCATCAACACCACCGGTAGCCTGCGCCACAGTGGCAAAAGCGCCTGCCAATAAGTAGATGATACACATGGTGATTATGTTGCTGTTGCCGGCGCCTTTGACCAGCAGATCAATCGACTCGCTCAGCGGTGCCCGGTGTAACCAGATCGCCAGTACTAAAGCCGGCAGGATCGCCACCGGTCCAGGCAATTGGTAAAACGCATAGGCCACGCCCTGACTTTGCAGGTACAGCCCAGTGCCTAAAAATAACACAACAAACAGCAACAACGGCAATAACGACCGTTTGGCGCCGACAGCTACTACGGACATGATGAACCTCAGTTATACCTGCTGCAGACCGTCACGGTGCTACAGCAAAAATGATTAAATTAATTACATTTGTTCTTTTAATAATTTTGCGGAATATAAGGACGTCCAGAAGTCCTGTCAATATGAATTCGGACTTGCTTATATCGATGTTTTACCCCAATTTGCGGCAAATGCCGAATGTTTTGCCTTGAAATACACCATTTTGCGACCATATCAACTTCACTGATCTGCAGATTTCTGTGTTTTCACCTTTCTCCCGGAGCCCGTTATGCTGAATTTTACCTTCCAGAATCCGACCCGTATTGTGTTTGGCGAAGGCCAAATTAAAGCGCTGCGCCAGTTGGTCCCTGCCGGGGCCCGGGTGTTAATGACGTACGGTGGTGGCTCGATCAAACACAATGGTGTCTATGATCAGGTAAAAACCGCACTGACGGACGTGGTGTTATTTGAGTTTGGTGGCATTGAACCCAATCCAAGTTATGAAACACTCAGCAAAGCGGTGGAAATGGTCCATGCGCAGCAAATTGATTTTTTGCTGGCGGTCGGCGGTGGCAGTGTCGTCGATGGCACGAAGTATATTGCGGCGGCCGCAAGTTATGAAGGTGAGGGCTGGGACATTCTGAGCAAACAAGTCAAACTGAATGCCGCTGTTGCATTGGGCTGCGTGCTGACATTACCGGCGACAGGCTCGGAAAGTAACGGTTTTGCCGTGATCACGAAGCAGGCGACCCAACAAAAATTGTCGTTTGGCAGCCCGCTGGTTTATCCACAGTTTGCCGTACTTGATCCGACCGTGACCTATTCACTGCCGGCAAAACAGCTGGCGAATGGGGTGGTGGATGCGTATATCCATGTGATGGAACAGTACCTGACATATCCGGTCGGTGCTGCGGTGCAGGACCGGTTTGCTGAAGGCTTGCTGCTGACATTATTGGAGTATGGGCCAAAAGCGGTTCAGGCCCCGCAGGATTACAATATCCGCTCAAATCTGATGTGGAGTGCGACCATGGCGCTGAATGGTCTGATTGGGGTGGGGGTGCCGCAGGACTGGTCGACCCATATGATTGGTCACCAGTTGACAGCACTATACGGCCTTGACCACGCTCAGACGCTAGCCATCGTGTTACCGGCGGTGATGCTGCAGCAGCGTGAACAAAAACGCGACAAACTACTTCAGTATGGCCGTCGTGTTTTTGGTCTGCAGCATAATGACGAAGAGCGGCTGATTGACGAAGCCATCAGCCACACCCGGGCATTCTTTGAGCAAATGGGCGTGCCAACACGGCTGGCCGACTATGGCATCACGGCCGAAGCAAAAACGGCAGTGGTGGCAAAACTGGCAGAGTTAAAAGCAGACCGGCTTGGCGAGCATGGTGATATCACACCAGACGTGGTGCAACAGATCCTGCAGCGGGCTTTGTGAAGCAGGTCTGACAAGGTAAAATAACTGAGGTGTGGTAGAGTGTTGTTTAATTGTTAACAGGCGCCGGCATAGCCGGCGCTGTTGTTACTGAAGAAATCCCGGAGACAAGGAATGACTGCGTTAGTCTCTTTATTAATCCTCGCTGGTGGCATGGGCAGTCGGTTTGGCGGTGACAAGCAACTGGCGACGGTCGGTCAGACTGGCCGACCTTTGCTGTATTTCAGCGTGATGGATGCCTATCAGGCGGGTGTACGCCATCTGGTGTTGGTGATCCGGCCCAATTTGATAACAGCGTTTACTGAGCAGGTATTACCGACATTTCCAGCCGATTTACAGGTTGATTTAGTCGTGCAGCAGCCGGATGATTTGCCCTCTGGTGTCAGCGCTGATCTGTCCAGCCGCAGCAAGCCCTGGGGCACTGCCCATGCGGTCTGGTCCGCGCACCGGGTGCTTAGTCAGCCGTTTATTGTGATCAATGCCGATGATTATTACGGCGCTGCAGCGATGCAGTTACTGGTCCGGCATTTTGCCCAATCAACTTCGGATTGGGCCATGGTCGCTTATCCGCTGGCGCTGACATTATCTGCGCACGGCGGCGTCAATCGGGGTTGTTGCGACGTAAGGGATGGCCGATTATTGCAGGTGGAAGAGTGGACCGAGATCAAAGCAGATGCACAAGGAAACCTCAGCGGCAGTGATCCCGCTGGGCGGCGCAGCGGTTTGTCGGCACAGCAGTTGGTGTCGATGAATATCTGGGGATTCACGCCGGCGCTGTTATCGCGGCTCTCGTTGCAACTGCAGCAGTTCTTTTTGGCAGGGCCGGGTGAGAAAACAGAGTCCTATCTGCCTTATGCGGTGGACCAAGCTCTGAGGCAAGGTCAGCCGCTTGATGTTTACGTGTCGGATCAAGCCTGGCACGGCATTACCTATCCGGCCGATCTGGCGGCTCTTGGCAGTTTTTTTGACAATAAGATGCAAACCAGCACAATCAGTGTTTCGGCAGAAGATGCCCCCCAATCAGGTAGTTGTTATGTCCGTTGAATCCGCCGCCGATGCGGTTATGCCTTTATTGCCGGCTGATGTGCTGGCTGCTTATCAGTTTACGCCCGAAGCCACAGTGCGGTTGTTTGGCAATGGCCATATTAATCGCACGTACTTGCTTGAAAATTCGATACAAAAACTAATTCTTCAGCAAATTAATACGCAGATTTTTCCATCACCGCAGCAGTTGGTCGACAACGCGTTGCGTATCGAACAGCATTTAACACTGAAACAGCAGCAGGGTTTGTATCCGCTGCAGATTTTGCGTCAACAACCGCGCCTTGATGGTGATTATTTAAGTGGCGAGCAGGCCGATTTACGTGCTTTAGCCTTTATAGATGGCGGACGCAGTATTGAAGTGGTGGATACAGCTGCTCAGGCATTCGCCGCAGCGCTGACCTTTGGTCAGTTTGCCGCTGCACTGGCAGATTTCCCGGCCGATGAGCTGCACACCGTGATCGCAGACTTTCATAATCTTGGATTCCGTTTCCGCCAACTCGATGACGCCATTGCTGCCAATAAAGCGGGCCGGCTGGTTGATTGTCAGGAATTGGTGAATTATTGCCTGTCACAGCGTGCGCTGGTGACTGAGCTGGAACAGACCTGTGCAGATTTACCGCGCCGGGTTTGTCACAATGACACCAAAATCAATAACATGTTGTATTCAGATGCGCAAGGCCGTGGCATTGCTGCTATTGATCTGGACACTTGTATGCCGGGTTATTGGCTATTTGATTTTGGCGATATGGTGCGAACCTGCTGCTCGCCGGAGCCGGAAGATTCATTAAATCGGTCCGCTGTAAGGATCCGTCCGGAGATTTTTACCGCGCTGGCGCAAGGCTATTTGCAAGGTCTTGCCGGCATCATCACGCCGGCCGAGCGTCACAGCTTGTGGCTGGGCGCCAAAGTGATGTGTCTGATGATCGGGATCCGTTTTCTCGCCGACCACCTAAACGGTGACACTTATTTTGCCGTGCACAGACCGAACCACAACCTGCAGCGGGCAGAAAACCAGTTGCGTCTCTATCTGGATTTGCTGGCGCAACAAGATCAATTGCAACCATTGCTGAAATAATTCGCTGTTTTTGTCAGCCCATTACAACTAAACAGACAGACCCACCGACTGAGTGAGTGTTGTTGTCTGACTTGCGCACCCTCCGGGGTGCGTTTTTTTATTCGCGCCAACAGTTTGGTGTTGCGCCTGATGTACGCCATTCGCTCAGCGAATGGCAAAATGCAGGTATGTGGTACCCAGAGCTTTTCGCTGATGTACAGGATTACCATGTGACGCAATCGCGAACATCTACAAATTTGATTAGAGCAGCCGGCAGTTTTTTGCTTTAATAAGCCACTTTTTGAAATATGGCGGTCTGGACTGCCATTTTGGTGATACAGGAACCTTAACATGACTTCAATTGGCATCTTTGGTGCAAATGGCCGGATGGGCCGTGCTTTGGTGACAGTGGCAAAAGAGCAACAACTGCAGCTGACTGCAGCGACGGTGCGTGTTGGTTCTGATCTTGCCGGGACTGATGCCGGCGAACTGGCCGGTTGCGGCAAGTTAATGCTGCCATTAACCGAAACCAGTCTGGCGGAAGTTGAAAAAGCAGATGTTTGGGTCGACTTCACCATGCCGGAAGCGATGCTGGCGCACCTAAAACTGGCGGTGGCTGCGAAGCAGGCGATGGTGATTGGCGTGACCGGGCTTACCGATGCGCAATATGCAGCAGTGCAGGCAGCCAGTCGGGAAATTCCCATCGTCTGGGCACCGAATATGAGTGTTGGCGTTAATTTACTACTGCATTTGGTACAAACCGCGGCACGGGTGATGGGGCAGACTGCCGACATCGAAATCATTGAAGCACACCACCGCTTTAAAAAAGATGCACCGAGTGGCACCGCACTGGCGATTGGCAACAGCATCGCCAAAGCGATTGGCCGTGACCTGAAAGAATGTGCTGTTTATGGCCGCGAAGGCATCACCGGTGAGCGCGATCAGCAGACGATTGGATTTGCCACAGTACGCGGCGGTGACATCATTGGTGACCATACCGCACTCTTTGCGGACCTCGGCGAGCGCCTCGAAATTACACATAAAGCATCCAGCCGCAACACGTTTGCCCAAGGTGCACTGCGCGCAGCGTTGTGGTTGAAAAACCAACAGGTCGGACTTTATTCTATGCAGCAAGTGCTGGGTTTGGCAGACTTAACATAGGTTTTTGCCGTTTTTAACGCATTTTGTTAGTTAAGTCGTTATTTTCGCAAAATACCAAAATATAATTAGACCAAAGAGCGCAAATGACCTAGAATAAGCAGGTTTGCCTAGGCAGAACTGAGTACACAATTTCTGGGTCAAAACGGGTGGTAAAACAGCAGCATTTTACGCCCGTTTTTTGCTGTTTGGAGGTTATCTTGACTAAGTCCGCCCTGCTCGTACTGGAAGACGGCACCGTATTTCGTGGTACAGCCATTGGCGCTGAAGGTGTGTCGGTTGGTGAAGTGGTGTTTAATACTTCAATGACCGGGTATCAGGAGATCCTGACCGACCCTTCGTATGCAGAACAAATGGTCACTTTGACCTATCCCCACATTGGTAATACCGGCACCAATGATGAAGACGAAGAATCCGGCAGAGTCTGGGCCAAAGGCCTGATCATTCGCGACCTTCCTCTGCTTGCTTCTAATTTCCGTAATCAACGTTCCCTTAGTCAATACCTCAAAGATCACAACGTGCTCGGCATCGCCGATATTGATACCCGTAAACTGACCCGCATCCTGCGTGAAAAAGGTGCTCAGAATGGCTGTCTGATGGCCGGTGATATCGACGAAGCCAAAGCATTGGAACTGGCCCGTAGTTTCCCGGGTTTGTCCGGCATGGATCTGGCAAAAGAAGTCACAGTCAAAGCGCCATACAGCTTCAGCGAAGGCAGCTGGGAACTGGGGCTGGGTCATAAAAAAGCGCCAGAGTCAGTCTTTCACGTCGTTGCCTACGATTTTGGTGTGAAACGCAATATTTTACGTATGTTGGTTGATCGTGGCTGTCGTTTAACGGTAGTTCCGGCGCAAACACCGGCAGCAGAAGTGTTAGCGCTGAATCCGGATGGTATTTTCCTGTCGAACGGTCCTGGTGACCCGGCGCCTTGTACTTATGCCATTGAAGCGATTAAGACTTTCCTCGAAACCGACATTCCGGTGTTCGGCATTTGCCTGGGTCACCAGTTACTGGCTTTGGCCAGCGGCGCCAAAACGCTGAAAATGAAGTTTGGCCACCACGGTGGGAACCACCCGGTACAAAACCTCGACAGCACAAAAGTGTTAATCACGGCGCAGAACCACGGTTTTGCTGTTGATGAAGCCACGTTGCCCGCTACGTTGCGTGCAACGCACAAGTCACTGTTTGATGGCTCGTTGCAGGGCATTCATCGCACGGACAAACCGGCATTCAGCTTTCAGGGCCACCCTGAAGCGAGCCCGGGCCCGCATGAAGCCAGTGAATTGTTTGATCACTTTATCGCACTGATGCAACAGCGTAACGCCAAATAAGCCAGGATTGAGAGAGCTATGCCAAAACGTACCGACCTTCAAAGTATTTTAATCCTCGGCGCTGGCCCAATTGTGATTGGCCAGGCCTGCGAATTTGACTACTCAGGCGCTCAGGCCTGTAAAGCGCTGAAAGAAGAGGGTTACCGGGTGATCCTGGTGAACTCGAATCCAGCGACCATCATGACAGATCCGGAAATGGCCGATGCGACCTATATCGAGCCAATCCACTGGCAAGTGGTAGAGAAAATCATCGAAAAAGAACGGCCATGTGCGGTGTTACCAACGATGGGCGGCCAGACCGCACTGAACTGTGCGCTGGATTTAGAACGCCATGGCGTGCTGGCAAAATACAATGTCGAAATGATCGGCGCTACCGCTGACGCCATTGACAAAGCCGAAGACCGTGGTCGCTTTGATAAAGCTATGCGCTCGATTGGCCTGGCTTGTCCACGTGCCGGTTTTGCCCACTCAATGGAAGAAGCCTATCAGGTGCTGGAAACCATTGGTTTCCCGTGCATTATCCGTCCGTCGTTCACGATGGGCGGTTCAGGCGGTGGTATTGCTTACAACCGTGAAGAGTTCGAAGAGATCTGTGGCCGCGGCTTAGATTTATCGCCAACCAAAGAGCTGCTGATCGACGAATCGCTGATCGGTTGGAAAGAATACGAGATGGAAGTGGTGCGTGATAAAAACGACAACTGCATCATCGTCTGCTCAATTGAAAACTTTGACCCGATGGGCGTCCATACTGGTGATTCGATCACAGTTGCACCAGCCCAGACGCTGACTGATAAAGAATACCAAATTATGCGCAATGCCTCCCTGGCGGTCTTGCGTGAGATCGGTGTGGAAACCGGCGGTTCCAACGTCCAGTTCGGTATCAACCCGGTCGATGGCCGTATGGTGATCATCGAGATGAACCCACGGGTGTCGCGTTCATCGGCGCTGGCTTCAAAAGCGACCGGTTTCCCCATCGCCAAAGTGGCGGCGAAACTGGCGATTGGTTACACGCTGGACGAGCTGGCGAACGATATCACCGGCGGCCGTACGCCGGCGTCGTTCGAGCCGAGCATCGACTATGTCGTGACTAAAGTGCCACGCTTTAACTTTGAAAAATTTGTTGGTGCGAATGACCGGCTGACCACGCAGATGAAATCGGTCGGTGAGGTGATGGCGATTGGCCGCAATCAGCAGGAGTCACTGCAAAAAGCCTTACGTGGCCTCGAGATTGGTGTCTGTGGTCTGGATCCAATTATTGATATCGCGGCACCGGACGCTAAAGAAAAAATCACCCGCGAGCTGCGTGAACCAGGCTCTCACCGGATTTGGTACATCGCCGATGCGTTTCGTTTTGGCATGACGATGGATGAAATTTTTAAGCTGACCAATATCGACCCATGGTTCCTGATACAGCTGGAAGATTTGATCAAAGAAGAAGCGGCTATCCATGCCGCAGGTTTTGCCGGTCTGGATCAGGCACGTCTGACCGTATTAAAACGCAAAGGTTTTGCTGACAAACGCATCGCGGACATTCTTGGTGTTGCTGAAGCCGAAGTGCGGAAAAAACGCCATGGTTATGGCCTGCACCCGGTGTACAAGCGCGTCGATACCTGTGCGGCAGAATTTGCTTCCGATACTGCGTACATGTACAGCACGTACGATGAAGAATGTGAAGCGGCACCAACAAACCGCGATAAGATCATGATCATCGGTGGTGGCCCGAACCGGATTGGTCAGGGTATTGAATTTGACTATTGCTGTGTACATGCCGCGTTAGCACTACGCGAAGACGGTTATGAGACCATTATGGTCAACTGTAACCCGGAAACAGTGTCTACCGATTACGACACCTCAGACCGGCTGTATTTTGAATCCATCACGTTGGAAGATGTGCTGGAAATCGTGCGCAAAGAGCAGCCAAAAGGCGTGATCGTGCAATACGGTGGCCAGACGCCACTGAAACTGGCACGTGCACTGGAAGCGAACGGCGTGCCAATTATTGGTACTTCACCAGATGCGATTGACCGGGCAGAAGACCGCGAACGTTTCCAGCAAGCGGTCGAGCGTCTTGGCCTGAAACAACCGAAAAACGCCACTGTTACCAGCATGGAAGAAGCACTGACCAAAGCGCCGGACATTGGTTATCCAATGGTGGTGCGTCCGTCTTATGTCCTTGGTGGCCGTGCGATGGAAATCGTTTACGACGACCAGGATTTACGCCGTTACATGACTGAAGCGGTCAGCGTGTCAAATGATTCACCGGTATTGCTGGACCGTTTCCTCGATGATGCAATTGAAGTAGACATCGATGCGATCTGTGACGGTACCGAAGTGATTATCGGTGGCATTATGGAACACATCGAGCAAGCAGGCGTGCACTCCGGTGACTCGGCTTGTTCATTACCGCCGCACAGCCTGAGCCAACAAATCCAGGACGTGATGCGGGAACAGGTACGTAAACTGGCACTGGAGCTGGGTGTTGTCGGTCTGATGAACACTCAGTTTGCGGTCAAAGACGGTGAAGTCTACCTGATCGAAGTAAATCCACGGGCAGCCCGGACAGTGCCATTTGTGTCAAAAGCGACCGGGGTTGCTGTGGCAAAAGTGGGCGCCCGTTGTATGGCTGGCAAATCACTGCAAGAACAAGGCGTCACCAAAGAAATCATTCCACCGTATTTTTCGGTGAAAGAAGTGGTGATCCCGTTTAACAAGTTCCCAGGTGTTGACCCGTTACTTGGCCCTGAAATGCGCTCTACCGGCGAAGTGATGGGCGTGGGTGAAACTTTCGCGGAAGCCTTTGCCAAAGCAGAGTTAGGCGCCGGGACGTTAATACCAACCGGTGGTCGCGCTTTACTTTCGGTACGTGATAGCGATAAAGTGCGCGTCGTTGAGCTGGCAAAAACCATGGTCGCCCTTGGTTTTGAACTGGATGCCACCGGCGGTACTGCGAAAGCACTACAGGCTGCAGGTATTCCATGCCGTGCCGTCAGCAAAGTATTTGAAGGTCGCCCGCACATTCTGGATCGGATTAAAAATGGTGAGTACAGCTACATTGTGAACACCACCGAAGGCCGTCAGGCCATCGAAGATTCCAAAGTGTTACGCCGTGGCGCTCTGCAACATAAGGCCAATTACACCACGACCCTGAATGCCGCATTTGCGACCTGTAAAGCCAACGCTGCCAATGCGTTTGCGACAGTGAACTCGGTGCAGGAGTTACATAAGAGAGTAAACGGATGAGTCAAATCCCGATGACAGTTCAGGGTGCGCAGGCGCTTCGCGACGAACTGCATGAGTTAAAGACAGTGAAACGCCCTGCGATCATCGAAGCAATTGCCGAGGCAAGAGCCCATGGTGATTTAAAAGAAAACGCTGAGTATCACGCCGCCCGTGAAGCTCAGGGTTTTTGTGAAGGCCGGATCCAGGATATCGAAGCCAAGCTGTCGAATGCGCAAATCATTGATATCACCAAAATGCCAAATAAAGGCAAAGTCATTTTTGGCGCTACGGTCACTATTCTGAATCTGGACACAGAAGAAGAAGTGACCTATCAAGTGGTTGGCGATGATGAAGCAGATATTAAAAATAATCTGATTTCGGTCAACTCGCCGATCGCCCGTGGCCTGATAGGTAAACAGCAGGACGACGTCGTCAATATCACCACACCAAGCGGTGTGGTCGAGTTTGAGATCACGGATGTGAAGTACCTTTAACTACGACTTTAGTCTCGGATTGACGGGAAAAAGCGGCTTCGGCCGCTTTTGTCGTTTTATTTACAAGGCGATATGGTTAAATTGCGCAATGGCTTATGGTACCTAGCAACCTGGTGCTGCTAGCCCGGTACCGCCGAGCGGAGGAGTCTGTCATGAAAGTTGCCAATCCGGCTTACGAATTGTGTTTGGAGCAGCAAACGTTGTGGGTGCGGGCGATTGGAGTCTGGACCAGCCGCGATATCAGGGAATATATCCTCGACTTCCGGGATATGGTGCAACCTATCATCAATCGGCCTTGGGCGCTGGTACTGGATGTGCGGGATTGGCAGACCAGTCCGAAAGAAATCTTCGCCGGTGTGACTGATAATTCAAACTGGTGCGTGCAACATCAGCTCGCCCATGTGATTGCATTGTTACCGGCCGACCATGTGATTGGCTGGCAGTTTCTTAAAGCCACCGCGATAGAGATGCCAGATACATTGGTCAGACAACGTGCAAATACTGCAGATGAAGCCCGCCGCAATTTATTTGCGGCAGGTTTTCTCGATGTGAATGCGGTGCCGGACGAACAAAAAACCGGCTGAGCGAACTGGGATCAACCGCGAGGCAGTTGCAGCTTTTTCTCTTTCGCGGCGCGGTACAGCACCAAAATATGGCCAATAACCTGTACTTTATCGGCTTTTGCTTCACGGATAATCGCGTCCATGACCGCGACTTTCTCTTCCCGGTCGATGCTCGGGACTTTGATTTTAATCAGTTCGTGATGTTCCAGTGCCAGATCAACTTCGGCCATCACGCCTTCAGTCAGACCATTGCCGCCGAGCAGGATCACAGGCTTCAGCTCATGCGCTTTGGCTTTTAAAAATTGCTTTTGTTTGTTAGTAAGACTCATAAAATGACTTTTTCCGTTTGGAAAGCTTGAAATAGCGTCATTGTACCGCCATCTTGCAGGGAAGACCAATTAAGAGTGTTTCCATGACAAAGAAAAAGCGCTCGGCCAGTTCCAGCCGTTGGCTGCAAGAACATGTGACCGATCCCTTTGTGCACAAAGCACAAAAACTGGGGCTGCGTTCCCGGGCTTCATTTAAGCTCGAAGAGATCCAGCAGAAAGATAAATTGATCAAATCTGGCATGACAGTCGTAGATCTGGGCTCGGCCCCCGGCAGCTGGTCGCAACTGGCTGCCGAGCTGGTGGGCCGCGACGGCGTCGTGATCGCCTGCGACATTCTGCCGATGGATCCACTAGCCGGTGTCGCGTTTTTGCAGGGAGATTTTCGCGAAGATGCTGTGCTTGAAGCATTGTTAAACCGGATTGATGGCCGCAATGTCGACGTGGTGTTGTCCGATATGGCGCCAAATATGAGTGGCAATGCGACGGTGGACCAGAGCCGCAGCATGTATCTGATCGAACTGGCACTGGATATGTGTAACAAAGTGCTGAAGAAAAACGGTAGTTTTGTCGTCAAAGTGTTCCATGGAGAAGGGTTCGATGCCTTTGTCCTGCAGGTCCGCGACGTATTTACCAATGTACGGATCCGCAAACCCGATTCGTCCCGCGCCCGTTCCAGCGAGACATATATCGTGGCGACAGGTTTCAAACTCTAGTAAAGTAGCAACAGAAGCAATTCTGGTAACAAGAGGTTATTTCCTTGAGCGACATGGCAAAGAATCTGATGGTGTGGCTGGTGATCGCCGTCGTACTGATGACGATGTTCAACAGTTTCAGTCCGGCCGACCGGTCTGACCGAACCACAAGCTATACCCAATTCATCAATGATGTGAATCAGGGGCAAATTCGTGAAGTCCAGGTGGATCGGGGCGGTGTAGTCCGTGCGGTACGCAAAGACGGACAACGGGTTGAAACGACAATCCCTGGCGGCTACGACGAGAAGCTGCTCGACGACCTGATCAAAAACAACGTGGACTCAACCGGTGTGAAACCGGAAGAAACCAGTCTGCTGGGTCAAATCTTTATTTCCTGGTTCCCAATGCTGCTGTTAATTGGCGTTTGGATATTCTTTATGCGCCAGATGCAGGGCGGCGGTGGCAAAGGTGCGATGTCCTTTGGTAAAAGCCGTGCCCGTCTGATGGGCGAAGACCAAATCAAAACGACTTTCGCAGACGTCGCCGGTTGTGATGAAGCTAAAGAAGAAGTGACTGAGTTGGTGGATTACTTAAAAGATCCATCACGCTTCCAGAAACTGGGCGGCCGCATTCCGAAAGGCGTGTTGATGGTTGGCCCACCGGGAACGGGTAAAACGCTGCTGGCTAAAGCCATTGCAGGCGAAGCGAAAGTACCGTTTTTCACCATTTCCGGTTCTGATTTTGTCGAAATGTTTGTTGGTGTTGGCGCAAGTCGTGTCCGTGACATGTTCGAACAAGCGAAAAAAGCCGCACCATGTATCATTTTTATCGATGAAATTGATGCGGTCGGCCGTCAGCGCGGTGCAGGTCTTGGCGGTGGTCATGACGAACGCGAACAAACCTTAAACCAGATGCTGGTTGAGATGGACGGTTTTGACGGCAACGAAGGCATTATCGTGATTGCTGCGACTAACAGACCGGATGTGTTAGATCCGGCATTATTACGCCCGGGTCGTTTTGACCGTCAGGTTGTCGTCGGTTTGCCAGATGTGCGTGGTCGCGAACAAATCCTGAAAGTCCACATGCGCAAAGTTCCGTTGGGCGATGGCGTGGATGCATCGTTGATTGCGCGGGGCACGCCAGGTTTCTCTGGTGCTGATTTAGCCAATCTGGTCAACGAAGCGGCGCTGTTTGCAGCACGCAATAATCGCCGGGTTGTGTCGATGGATGAGTTTGAAAAAGCCAAAGACAAAATCATGATGGGCACTGAGCGTCGCTCTATGGTGATGACCGAGAAAGAAAAAGAGATGACTGCATATCACGAAGCGGGTCATGCCATCGTCGGTCGTCTGGTCCCTGAGCACGACCCGGTGTACAAAGTGAGTATCATTCCACGTGGCCGCGCCTTGGGTGTCACCATGTATTTACCGGAACAGGACCGTTACAGCCATTCGAAGCGCTTCCTGGAAAGTATGATCAGCTCACTGTTTGGTGGCCGGATCGCCGAAGAGATCATCTACGGTAGTGAAGCAGTCAGTACCGGTGCTTCCAATGACATCGAACGCGCTACTAATCTGGCTCGTAAGATGGTGACCCAATGGGGTTTCTCAGAAAAACTGGGGCCACTGTTGTATGCCGAAGAAGAAGGCGAAGTGTTTTTAGGCCGCTCTGTGACTAAAAACAAGCACATGTCGGAAGATACCGTCAAAATGATCGATCAAGAGATCCGTGATTTTATTGACCGCAACTATGTGCGTGCCAAAGAGCTGATTGAAGCTAACATCGATATTCTGCACGCGATGAAAGATTGTCTGATGCAGTACGAAACGATTGATGCCAAACAAATCGATGACTTAATGGCACGTCGTGACGTGCGTCCGCCAGAGCATTGGGAGCCAAAGGATAAAAAGCCGGAAGCACCTGGTTCTGGTGGCGCAGCGGCTTCTGCAGCTCCGGCAGCAGAAGCTACGCCAAGCGAAAGCCACGGCAGCTAAATCTGAGTTGTGAAATTAAAACCCCGGTCTGCCGGGGTTTTCTGTTTGGAGTCCTGATGGAATTAATATTACCCCGCCAGCGTCGGTTGGATTTACGGCAAACCCGGCTAATGGCAATCCTTAATGTGACGCCTGATTCTTTCTCTGACGGTGGTTGTTTCACCGGAGAAACCTCTTGCCTGGCGCGTGTGGCTGAATTAATCGCGACTGGCGCTGATATTATTGATATCGGCGGCGAGTCCACCCGACCTGGCGCGGCAGATGTGTGTCTTGAAGGTGAGCTGCAACGCGTGATCCCGGTGATTGAAGCGGTACGACGTCAGTTCCCAGACATTATTATTTCGGTGGATACCAGTAAAGCCGAGGTGATGCGACAGGCCGCTTTGGCCGGTGCCGACATGATCAATGATGTGCGCGCTCTGCAGGAGCCGGGAGCGCTCGAGGTCGCATTAGCTAGTCAGCTGCCGGTTTGTCTGATGCATATGCAGGGCCAGCCCAGGTCAATGCAACATCAGCCGGAATATCAACAAGTAGTGCCAGAAGTGCTGCAATGGTTGCTGCAACGCGCGCAACAGTGTGAAGCTGCGGGTATTGCGTCCAGCCAGATCTTACTGGATCCGGGATTTGGCTTTGGTAAAAGCCTCAGCCATAACTACCAGTTATTGGCAGCGTTGCCCGAATTTGTTGCCACCGGCTATCCGGTATTGGCCGGAATGTCACGTAAGTCGATGATTGGCCAACTACTTAAGCGTGATGTATCAGAACGTTTGGCAGGTAGTATTGCCTGTGCCACAATAGCCGCTATGCAAGGGGCACAGATTATTCGTGTCCATGATGTCAAAGAAACGGCAGATGCTTTAGCCATTGTTGCCGCGACCAAATCTGGAGTGATTGAATGAGCAGGAAGTTTTTTGGGACTGATGGTGTGCGTGGCCGTGTCGGCGAGTTTCCAATCACGCCGGAATTTGCAATGAAATTAGGTTGGGCCGCCGGTCGCGTCCTTTCGCAGCGCGGTACCCGCAAAGTATTGATTGGTAAAGATACACGCATCTCAGGTTATTTGCTGGAAACCGCACTGGAAGCCGGATTAATCTCTGCCGGAATCGATGTACGGTTATTAGGGCCAATGCCAACGCCGGCAGTTTCCTACCTGACCCATACCTTCCGCGCTGAAGCTGGCATCGTGATCAGCGCCTCGCACAACCCTTATTACGACAACGGCATTAAGTTCTTCTCAGGTGATGGCAGCAAGCTGGCCGATGAGATTGAGCTGGCGATTGAAGCCGAGCTGGAACAGCCGATGGTCTGTGAGTCGTCAGAAAAACTCGGTAAAGCCCAGCGGATCGAAGACGCTTCTGGACGATATATTGAATTTTGCAAAAGCCATTTGCCAAACCACATGTCGCTCAGTGGTTACAAAATCGTACTGGACTGCGCCAATGGCGCAACGTACCACATTGCACCGAACGTGTTTCGCGAACTTGGTGCGGACGTACATACCATTGCTTGTACACCAAACGGCTTGAATATTAACGAAAAATGCGGTGCAACCCACACGGACGAACTGCAAAAGGCGGTGGTGGAGCTGGGTGCTGATTTAGGCATCGCATACGACGGTGATGGCGACCGCGTGATGATGGTGGATCATCTGGGCCGCCAGATTGATGGTGATGAAATTATCTATATGATTGCCCGTTCAGCCAAACAACGTGGTCGTCTGACCGGTGGGGTTGTGGGTACTCTGATGAGTAATATGGGCCTCGAGCTGGCATTGGCTGAACTGGAAATCCCCTTTGTACGCAGTAAAGTCGGTGACCGCTATGTGATGGAGTTGTTACAGGAAAAAGGTTGGCGTATCGGCGGCGAAAATTCTGGTCATGTCATTAATCTTGACCATACCGGCACCGGTGATGGCATTGTTGCATCTCTTCAAGTCCTCGCGTCAATGATGGATACCAATCTGAGTCTGGCGGAATTAAGCCACGGCATGACGAAAATGCCTCAGGTGTTGGTCAATGTTAAGTTTGAAAAAGGCTCGGCGCCGCTCGATAACATGCATGTCAAAGAAGTTATTGCAAAAGTTGAAGCCGAATTGCATGGCCAGGGCCGGGTTTTAATCCGTAAATCTGGCACAGAGCCGCTAATTCGTGTAATGGTTGAAGGAAGAGAACAGGCTCAGGTACAAGAATATGCTGAGCGGATCGCCGCGGCAGTGAAATTAGCCAGCTGATCACCGAGTTTGAAAGCTTAAATTTCGTGTGGTGAATCTGTCAGATCCGCTGCAAGAACTGCGAGATCGGATGCAACAGAATAAAAGCCGGATAAATAACCGCAGTAAGGTTTTTTTCCGGCTTTGTCTTGTCTGCAGCGGCGAGGTTCGTTAAGATCGCGCCGGCTTAAACAGGGGAGTCCGCATGACATTTCGCCGTCCGCTTATCGCTGCAAACTGGAAAATGAATGGGAACCGTGAGTTGGTGCAGGCCACTGCAACGATGTTGCAAAGTATCGATTGCCCGCATGAAATTCTGATCTGTCCTCCTGTAATCTTTCTGGCTGACTTTCCAAAATCAACAAAATATTGCTTAGGCGCTCAAAATACCAGCAGTGAGAAGGCCGGTGCCTTCACAGGTGAAATCAGTGCTGATATGATTCGCGCCGTCGGAGCTGATTATGTCATTCTCGGTCACAGCGAGCGCCGCAGTTTATACGGCGAAACTGATGTGACTGTATTGCAGAAAGCTCAACAGGCTATCGCAGCAGGAGTTACGCCAATTATTTGTTTTGGTGAGACTTTATCTGAAAGGCAGCAAGAAAAAACCATGTGGGTTCTTGCACAGCATTTGGATGCAGTGTATGCTGCGCACCCTGATTTGCTGGCCCAAACCGTGATTGCTTATGAACCCGTTTGGGCTATTGGCACAGGCCTGACGGCAACGCCTGAGCAAGCACAACAAGTGCATGCATTTATCAGGCAACACCTGGCGCGCATTGATCAACATGCGGCAGCGCAGGTCAGAATTTTATACGGTGGCAGTGTTAACGCTGAAAATTGGCAGACACTGTTTAGCCAGCCAGACATCGATGGTGCTCTGGTCGGTGGCGCCAGTTTAAAACCAGCAGAGTTTGCTGCAATTTGCCAGATGGCAAAGGACTAAAGATGTACGAAATTATTATCGTATTATACGCAATCGTCGCGCTGGCAATTATCGGTCTGGTGTTAATCCAGCACGGTAAAGGTGCAGACATGGGCGCTTCATTTGGTGCCGGTGCTTCAGCAACAATTTTTGGTTCAGCAGGTCGTGGTAACTTCCTGACTCGCTCAACCAGTATTCTGGCCGTGTTGTTTTTTGTGTTAAGCCTGATTTTAGGTAATTACAACACTTCACATATCCAGAAACAATCTGAGTTTGAAAATATCGCTGCGCCAGTTGCTGCAGAAACTTCAGCAGCTAAACCAGAAGAGAAAAAAGAAGCTTCAAAAGATATTCCGGTAGGTAATTAATCTACCGGATGTCCCTCTGAATAATGCCGAGATGGTGAAATTGGTATACACGCTACCTTGAGGTGGTAGTGCCCTAGGCATGCGGGTTCGAGTCCCGCTCTCGGCACCAATTCTTAACGTTACTGTGGCAAGATTACAGTAACGGAGCAGTAAAACTCATGGGTCAACTGCCAAAACAATATGTTGCGATACAGTGGTCATCACTATATAATGCACGCCAGTTACGGACGCGGGATGGAGCAGCCTGGTAGCTCGTCGGGCTCATAACCCGAAGGTCGTCGGTTCAAATCCGGCTCCCGCAACCAATTTTACCGGCAATGATAATTTCAGTTTGAAAACATCGTTGTCGCGAACCGCAAGTGTTAACTTCCAGTTCGCAACCAGATTTAGAACGGGATTGGCGATATCCTGTTTTACCGGTGTAAAGTCGCCCCGATCTGTCGGGGCGTTTTTATATCCGGGGTAACGTTGTACTACTATTCTGGGCTATATGCCCTTTTTTTATTTCCGGAGGTCTCTTTGACTAAACAAGAACAGCGTTTAACTGAGCTGTTGGCACCCACAGTTGCGGCCAATGGCTTTGAACTGCTGGGCATCGAGTTCATGGCGGCAGGGCGGCATTCCACCTTACGCTTATTTATTGATCATCCGGACGGGGTTAATGTTGACCACTGTGCGCTGATCAGCCGTGAAGTCAGCGCCATCCTTGATGTCGAAGACCCAATTCCTAACGAATACAACCTAGAGGTTTCATCTCCGGGTTTGGATCGTCCTTTGTTTACGCTGGCGCATTTTGCCAAAGTTGTCGGACAAAAAATTGAAGTCAAACTGGCCATCCCACAAGATGGCCGTCGTCGTTTCAAAGGGATCCTCAACGAGATTGAAGATGACATGCTGGTCATCGAAGTGGATGGCAAACCATATCGTTTGCTTATGGATAATGTAGAGAAAGCAAACGTAGTTCCGGTGTTCTGAACAGAACCACGGCTCTAGTGAGGCATAAATCATGGCAAAAGAAATATTATTAGTTGTTGATGCGGTTTCAAACGAGAAATCGGTTCCGCGGGAAAAGATCTTCCAGGCGCTTGAATTTGCGCTGGCTGCAGCTACCAAAAAGAAAAATGAAGGCGATATTGAAGTTCGTGTTTCGATTGACCGCAAGACAGGCTCTTATGAAACATTCCGCCGCTGGTTGGTGATCCCGGACGACCAGGTGCAGGAACACCCGTTCCGCGAAATGACTTTGTCAGCCGCACAGTACGACGAACCTGAGTTAAAAATTGGCGATTATGTTGAAGAACAAATTGATTCAATTCAATTCGACCGTATCACCACGCAGATGGCCAAACAGGTCATTGTACAAAAAGTACGTGAAGCAGAACGTTCTCAGGTCGTTGAAGCTTATATTGACCAGGTCGGTGAGCTTGTTACCGGCGTAGTTAAAAAAGTAAATCGCGAAAGTGTGATCGTCGACCTGGGTAACAACGCAGAAGCGATGTTAGCCCGCGAAGAGATGATCCCACGCGAAACTTTCCGTCCGGGTGACCGCATCCGCGCGTTGCTGTATGCCGTGAATCCGGAAGCCCGTGGTGCCCAGCTTTTCTTAAGCCGGACCCGCCCGGAAATGCTCATTGAACTGTTCCGCATTGAAGTACCGGAAATCGGCGAAGAAATGATTGAAATCCGCGGCGCTGCACGTGACCCGGGTTCACGCGCCAAAATCGCCGTGAAAACCAACGATCGCCGGATTGATCCGGTTGGCGCTTGCGTTGGTATGCGTGGCTCTCGTGTCCAGGCGGTCTCTGGCGAATTAGGTGGCGAGCGCGTTGATATCGTTCTGTACGATGATAACTCCGCACAATATGTCATCAATGCCATGGCGCCAGCGGAAGTCGCTTCTATCATCGTTGATGAAGATGCCCATGCGATGGACATCGCTGTAGAAGATTCCAATCTGCCGATGGCCATTGGCCGTGCCGGTCAGAACGTACGTCTGGCCAGCCAGCTGACGCAGTGGGAACTGAACGTGATGTCAGTGTCGGACATGAAGAAAAAGCACCAGGAAGAAACCTCTAAAGTCCTCAGCGTCTTCATGGATGCACTGGAGATCGACGAAGATTTCGCATCCATTCTGGTCGACGAAGGTTTCTCCACATTGGAAGAAGTCGCCTACGTGCCAGTATCTGAGTTACTCAGCATCGATGGTCTGGATGAGGACACAGTCGAAGAGTTACGGAAGCGCGCCAAAGCTGTATTGACGACCCGCGCGCTGGCCAGTGAAGAATCACTGGAAGGTTCACAGCCGAGTGAAGCGCTGCTGAATCTGGAAGGAATGGAGACCCACACCGCTTATGTTCTGGCCAGTAAAGGTGTGGTTTCGCTCGATGATCTGGCCGAATTAGGTGTCGATGATTTGATTGAAATTGAAAAAATGGCAGAAGAAAAAGCTGCTGCATTAATTATGGCTGCGCGCAATATCGTTTGGTTTAGCGAGCAGAACTGATAGGTCAACGGAGGAAACTATTACATGGCAGATGTCACGATAGAAAAACTGGCCAGTGATGTGGGAACGACTGTTGATCGGTTGGTTCAACAATTTGCTGATGCAGGCATTGCAAAGCAGTCTGGTCAGATGGTCAGCGAAGATGAGAAAAAATCTTTGCTTGAGCACCTGAGTAAACAACATGGTGGTGCCAGCAGCGAGCCGTCACGGCTGACATTGAAGCGCAAAGAAAAGTCAACGCTGAGCGTCAGCGGCGGCGCAGGTCGCAACCGCGAAATTCAGGTTGAAGTGCGCAAGCAAAAAACTTATGTCAAACGTCCAATCATGGATGAAGCGGCATTAAAAGCTGAAGAAGAAGCGCGTCTGGCCGAAGAGAAAGCCAAAGAAGAAGCGCGGCTGGAAGCAGAACGCCAGGCCGCTGAAAAACGCGCCCGCGACGAAGCCGAACGTAAAGCCGAAGCGGAACGTAAAGCGGCAGACGCTAAACGTCGTGAAGCAGAGCGTGCACAGCTGGCGAAAGATGATCCTGAAGAAGCTGCACGTCGCACGGCAAAAGAAGAAGCCAAACGCGAAGCCGAGCGGATCATTGCTCAACAAGACGCCGAGCGTCTGCGTAAGCTGGAATTAGAAGCACAGCGGCAGGCCGAAGAAGCCCGTCGCCTGGCCGAAGAAAACGCAGAGCGCTGGTCTCAGGAAGCTGCTCCAGCGGTTGAAGTTGGCGACTACCACTTGACCAGCAACGTCTTTGCTAAACAAGCCGAAGACGAAAGCGACTCACGCGATGAGCGAGGCGGTCGCCGTCATGGCAAAAAAACGCCGGTTGGTAAAGCCAAAAAACGGGATGACGCGGACGATAAAGACGCTTTTAACCGCGCCAATCGCCACAAGAAAAAGAAAACTCCAACCAGCATGCAGCATGGTTTTAATAAGCCAGCACAGCCGGTGGAGCGTGAAGTGAAAATTGGTGAAACGATCACTGTTGCCGAGCTGGCTGCCAAGATGGCTGTGAAAGCATCTGAAGTCATCAAAGTGATGATGAAAATGGGCGCTATGGCGACCATTAACCAGGTGATCGACCAAGAAACTGCTGCGATCGTCTGTGAAGAGATGGGCCACAAGTTTACGCTGACTCGTGAAAACGAGCTGGAAGAAACAGTGATGGCTGATCGCGAAGGTGAAGGTGCGCGGGAACATCGGGCGCCGGTCGTGACTGTAATGGGTCACGTTGACCACGGTAAAACGTCATTGCTCGACTACATTCGTAAAGCGAAAGTGGCCGCAGGCGAAGCCGGTGGTATTACCCAGCATATCGGTGCTTACCACGTTGAAACCGACCGTGGCATGATCACGTTCCTCGATACACCAGGCCACGCGGCATTTACTTCGATGCGTGCCCGTGGTGCGAAAGCGACAGATATCGTGGTGCTGGTGGTTGCTGCCGATGACGGCGTGATGCCACAAACCAAAGAAGCAATTCAGCATGCGAAAGCAGCTGGTGTGCCAATCGTGGTTGCAGTGAACAAAATTGATAAACCAGATGCAGATCCGGACCGTGTGCGTAACGAATTGTCGCAATACGGTGTGATTTCAGAAGAATGGGGTGGTGATACCCAGTTCGTGCAGGTTTCTGCAAAAACTGGCTTAGGTATTGATGACCTGCTGGAATCATTACTGGTGCAGTCTGAATTGCTGGAACTGACAGCAGTTCGTGAAGGCATGGCACGTGGCGTGGTCATCGAATCTCGTCTGGATAAAGGCCGCGGTCCTGTGGCGTCTATCCTGGTACAGGAAGGCACGCTGAGCCAGGGCGACATCGTGTTGTGTGGTCTGGAATATGGCCGCGTCCGTGCGATGCGCGACGAAAACGGTCAGGACGTCAAAGAAGCAGGCCCATCGATCCCGGTCGAAATCCTGGGCCTGTCTGGCGTACCGTCTGCCGGTGATGAAGTGACAGTGGTGCGTGACGAGCGTAAAGCCCGTGAAGTTGCCCTGTACCGTCAAGGTAAATTCCGTGACGTCAAACTGGCACGTCAGCAAAAAGCCAAGCTGGAAAACATGTTTGCCAACATGACCGAAGGCGATGTGGCTGAGCTGAACATCGTACTGAAAGCTGACGTACAGGGTTCTGTCGAAGCGATCAGCGAGTCGTTGTCGCGTCTGTCTACAGATGAAGTGAAGATCCGCATCATCGGTAGTGGCGTCGGTGGTATCACTGAAACTGACGCCACCCTGGCAGCAGCGTCTTCAGCCATCGTGATCGGCTTTAACGTTCGTGCCGAGGCCAATGCCCGCAAGATCATCGAAGACGAAGCGCTGGACTTACGTTACTACAGCATCATTTATGAACTGTTAGACGAAGTGAAAGCGGCGATGACCGGTATGCTGGCGCCAGAGTTCAAGCAACAGATCATCGGTCTGGCGCAGGTTCGCGACGTGTTCCGCTCACCGAAATTTGGTGCAGTTGCCGGTTGTATGGTCACCGAAGGTATCGTCAAACGCAACGCGCCAATCCGTGTTCTGCGTGACAACGTGGTGATCTACGAAGGTGAACTGGAATCACTGCGCCGCTTCAAAGACGACGTCTCTGAAGTGCGTAACGGCTTCGAGTGTGGTATCGGCGTGAAGAACTACAATGATGTGCGTGAAGGCGACCAAATCGAAGTATTCGAAGTGGTTCAGGTTGAACGTACACTGTAATTGATTGAGTTAACAGAAATTATTGAATGAAGCAGGGGCCAGCGGCCCCTGTTTGTTTCTGATTTCAGGTGAGAATTATGGCAAAAGAATTCAGCCGGGTCGACCGGCTCGCCCAGCAGATGCAGCAAGAAATGGCGGTCATTCTGCAGCGGGAAATTAAAGATCCACGCTTACATACCATGATCACAGTGTCTGACGTGGATGTGTCAAAAGACTTATCCCACGCCAAAGTCTATGTGACTTTCCTTGGGCTGGAAGCAGATAAGGTAAAACAAAACCTCGACATTCTGAATGATGCCAGTGGTTTTATCCGTAGTCTGATCGCAAAGCGGATCCAGGCGCGTATCGTACCAACGGTGCGTTTTTACTTCGATAAGTCACTGGATGAAGGTATCCGGATGGCGAATCTGGTCGAAAATGTGCGTAAAAGTGACGAGCAAAAACGCGTTGCTGCAGGCCAGGAGCTGGATCCAAGACCAGGTACTGAGACCAAGTCAGACGAAGAAGAATAACCATGGCGCGTCGTATCGTTGACGGCATTCTGCTGTTGGATAAACCGCTGGAAGTGTCCAGTAATGGCATTTTGCAGCGCGTACGCTGGTTATTTCAGGCGGAAAAAGCCGGTCATACCGGCGCTTTAGATCCGCTTGCTTCAGGTTTATTGCCGATCTGTTTTGGTGAAGCGACAAAATTCAGCCAGTTTCTGCTGGACACTGACAAGACCTATGAAGTCAGTGCGCGCTTTGGCGTACGTACCGATACGTCGGATGCGGCCGGTGAAGTGATTAGCGAAAGGCCGGTCAACTTTGACTTGGCGCAGTTACAGCAGGCGGTTGAAAAGATGCGCGGCCCGCAGCTGCAGGTACCAACGATGTTTTCGGCACTAAAGTACCAGGGGCAGCCTCTGTACAAATATGCACGGCAGGGCATCACGGTGCCGCGTGAAGCCCGGCCTATCAACATCTTCCGTTTTGATTTGCTCGATTTTGACGGGCAAGACGCGCGTTTTATCGTGCATTGCAGCAAAGGTACTTATATTCGTACGCTGATCGATGATATGGGCGAGACGTTAGGGAGTGGCGCTTATGTCACTGCACTGCGTCGTACTCATGTTGGCCCGTTTCAGGCCAGTCAGATGTTGACGGACGAATTTTTGGCACCATTGAATCAAGCGCAAGATTGGGCGGGGCTCGATGCTTTGTTGTTGCCGATGGACTATGCGCTGGCCGGTTTGCCCCGCTTAACGCTGGATCTGGCTGCGGTCAAACGTTTGTGGCATGGCCAGACTGTGTTGCTGACTCCGGCGTTGCTTGAGTTATTACCGGTTGGTCCAAGCGATGCAATCGCGCTTTATGACGACAGCCAGGCGTTCATTGGTGTCGGCATGCAGGATGGCGCCGAACTCAAAGTCCGCCGGTTGCTGAACACGGCAAATAGCTGAGATAATCCTTGTGCTGCGAACACGCTGTGTTAGAATGCGCGCTCATTTTTGGTTGTAGGCTGGATTAGTGCCTGGCTGCAATCGTATTAATATCCTGGAGGATACTATGTCACTAACTACTGCTGAAAAAGCAAAAATTCTGGCTGACTTCGGTGCAAACGCTGCTGATTCAGGTTCAACTGAAGTTCAGGTTGCTCTGCTGACTGGCTCTATCGCCAAGCTGCAACCACACTTCGCTGAGCACAAGCACGACTTCCACTCACGTCGTGGTCTGCTGCGGATGGTTTCTCAGCGTCGTAAACTGCTGGACTACCTGAAGCGTTCAGACTCTGCACGTTACGCTGCACTGATCGAGCGTTTAGGTCTGCGTCGTTAATCGACCAAACCAAAAGAAAAAGGGGCTTTTTGCCCCTTTTTTTATGGCTGAAATCGGCAACGACGTGAGAAATCTGCAATATCCTGATTTACCCATTTACCTGCGATAAAAAGCAGCGCTTTTTCCTGTCGCTGTCTGGTGCTGAACTATCTTTTCGGCCTCTGAAACAGCTATACTGTGCCGCGCATTATCGAGCCAAAAATACACCGCGTAAAAGGCCCATCAGGCGCCCTCATCCACGCGTACAAGACAAAGGAAAAATATCAAGTGAATCCCATCGTAAAATCATTCCAGTTCGGTCAGCATACCGTTACTTTAGAAACCGGTGTCATTGCCCGTCAGGCAGACGGTGCTGTTTTAGCCAGCATGGGCGATACCGCCGTACTGGTTACTGTTGTTGGTAAAAGAGAACCAAAACCAGGTCAGGACTTTTTCCCACTGACTGTAAACTATCAGGAAAAAATGTATGCTGCCGGTCGTATTCCTGGTGGTTTCTTCAAACGTGAAGGCCGTCCAAGTGAAGGCGAAACGTTAACTTCACGCCTGATTGACCGCCCAATCCGTCCATTATTCCCTGAAGGCTTCACGAACGAAGTTCAGGTTATCGCCACTGTTGTTTCTGTAGAGCCGGACATTCAGCCGGACATCATTTCTCTGCTTGGTACTTCTGCAGCGCTGGCCATTTCCGGTATTCCGTTCAGCGGCCCACTGGGTGCTGCCCGCGTTGGTTACATCAATGACCAATACGTCCTGAACCCGTCAGAAACTGATCTGAAATCAAGTAAACTGGACCTGGTTGTAGCCGGTACTGCCAACGCAGTACTGATGGTTGAATCTGAAGCTGAAGTGCTGTCAGAAGACGTCATGTTAGGTGCTGTGGTTTATGGCCATGACCAGATGCAAATCGCTATCAAAGCCATTGCTGAATTTGCCGCAGAAGCAGCAAAACCGGCCTGGAACTGGGTGGCAAAACCGAAAAACGACACGCTGATTGGTAAAATTGAAACGCTGTCGACAGCCGCAGTTGGCGAAGCGTACCGTATTACTGAGAAAGCAAAACGTTACGAGCGTATCGGTGCGATTAAAGCTGAAGTGTTTGCCAAAATTAAAGCTGAACTGGCTGAAGGCGAAAGCTTCAATGACACAGAAGCTGGCGACATCTTCCATAACCTGGAATCAAAAATCGTCCGTAGCCGTATCATCGCCGGCGAGCCGCGTATCGATGGTCGCGATAACGAAATGATCCGTGGTCTGTCTGTGATGACTGGCTTACTGCCACGTACACACGGTTCAGCACTGTTTACCCGTGGTGAAACTCAGGCGTTAGTGACCTGTACTTTAGGTACGGCCCGTGATGCACAAACAGTAGACGATCTGCTGTCAGACAAAACCGACAACTTCCTGTTCCACTACAACTTCCCTCCGTTCTCTGTTGGTGAAACCGGCATGGTCGGTTCACCAAAACGTCGTGAAATCGGTCACGGTCGTCTGGCGAAACGTGGTGTTGCTGCAGTGATGCCAGAATTCGACAAATTCCCGTACACAGTGCGGATGGTGTCTGAAATTACCGAATCAAACGGTTCAAGCTCAATGGCATCAGTCTGTGGTTCTTCTCTGGCGCTGATGGACGCTGGTGTACCAATCAAAGCATCCGTCGCGGGTATCGCGATGGGTCTGGTCAAAGAAGGCGATAACTTTGTCGTACTGTCAGACATTCTGGGTGACGAAGATCACCTGGGCGACATGGACTTCAAAGTGGCCGGTACCACAGCGGGTATCACTGCACTGCAGATGGATATCAAGATCGAAGGTATCACCAAAGAAATCATGCAGATTGCACTGAAACAAGCCAAAGCTGCCCGGATCCACATCCTGGGCGTGATGGATTCAGCGATCAGCACACACCGTTCAGAACTGTCTGAGCACGCTCCACGCATCTATACCTTACACATCAACCCGGAGAAAATCCGTGATGTGATCGGTAAAGGTGGCGCGGTGATCCGTCAGATCACTGAAGAGTCTGGCACGACTATCGAAATTGAAGATGATGGTACCGTGAAAATTGCCGCGACCAACAGCGCTGCTGCTGGTATCGCCATCGCAAAAATCGAAGCTATTACTGCTGAGATTGAAGTCGGTGCGATCTATGACGGTGAAGTGGTGCGCATTGTTGATTTCGGGGCTTTCGTCAACGTATTACCGGGTAAAGATGGTCTGGTACACATTTCGCAAATCTCTGATGAGCGCGTGAACAATGTGGCTGAACATCTGCAACTGGGTCAGAAAGTGAAAGTGAAGGTACTGGAAGTAGACAAACAAGGTCGCGTCCGTTTGTCTATCAAAGAAGCCAACAGCAAAGCGGGCGAAGCCCATGCCGAAGCAGTTAACTAAGTTACTGCTGGCGCCAGTACTGCTTGCTGCAGTACTGGCATTGCCTGCCTGCCAACTGGTGCCGCAAGCACCAGTTGGTATCCTCGTTGAAGATCCGCTTGAACCAGAACCACTCGCTGCACCATTTCGCACTGAAATAGCGGTCGCCCGCATCAGCGAAATGTTACAAAATGCCAAACTGTCTGAGCCTGAACGTGCCCGCCTGCATTATGATCGCGGAGTGATGTACGACAGCGTCGGCTTGTCGGCGTTAGCGCGCTACGATTTTATGCGTGCGCTGCGTTTACAGCCAGATATGGCCGATGCCTATAATTTTATTGGCATCCAACATACAGTTAGCGGCGATTTTGAGCAGGCCTACGATGCCTTTGATTCGGCTTTAGAGCTGGAACCAAAGTATCAGTATGCCTATCTTAATCGCGGCATTGCCTTGCAATACGATGGCAAAATGGCTCTGGCTATCAACGATTTCCAACAGTTTCAGGCAATGAAACCGGACGACCCTTATCGCAGTTTGTGGTTGTACCTGGCACAGGTTGAACAATCTGCTCCACAGGCGCTGGAAACGCTGAAATTACATCAGAGTGCACTGGATAAAAAAGTCTGGTCATCGCAGATTGTCGCGTTTTACCTTGGCCAAATCAGCGAAGCTGATCTGTTAAAAGCTGCCAGCAGCGATGTAATGGAGCCGCGGCAATTAGCGGAACAGCTGTGCGAAGTGTATTTTTATCTGGCGCGCTGGCACGGTCTGAAGCACAACCCGACACAGGCAGTGGCTTATTATAAAAAGTCACTGGCAACTAACGTGTATGAGTTTGTTGAACATCGTTATGCCCGGCTGGAAATGACCCGCTTACGTCAGGCTGTGGTTGAACAGGCGCATGAACCAGCGCTGGATCATCAGCAGGAGCAAACGCAAGACCCTGCGGATACGCCAGACCATGACCATGCGCACTAATCAGGTGCTGTCACAACAAAAAGGCCGGCTTGCTGGCTTTTTTTTATTGCTGTTAAGTGCCTGCCAACCCACCGAGACCGTGGTACCCGGAGCCCTGGAGTTTGCCAAAGCGCAACAAGCGATAGAGGCACAGCTGCCGATTAAAGCCGCGGAACATCTTGCGCTGGCCATTCAGCAAGGCCACCCGGATGCGTCAGTACAGTGGCTGCAGCTGACTCAATCAGAGCAAGGTCCGCTGCAGCAGTATCGTCAATTACAACAATGGCGTCCGCAGCCGCCAGATGCAGAAGTTGCTGCGCTATTAGGACTTTGGCAGCAGCAGGGTCTGACAACGCCACAGCTTGTGCCGGAGCCGGTCACGTCGCAGTGCCAGCTCAACATCCAGCCGGTGCTTACTTCTGCATCAGCCATCAGCCATTGGCAGCGGTTTCGGCTGGAATGGCCGACTTCTGCTTTTGCCACGTTACCCTTATGTTTCTTGCCGCCAGCCTTTATTGATAGCCGGTCGCTGCGATGTTCTGAGACGACCGCGAGCCGGATCCATTGCGATGCTCAGGTGCTGCAGAATGTTGTCAGCAGCGGACGTGCCCAGTTGTTGGTGGTCGTTGGGGGACGTGGAAATGCTAGTTTTAACAATGGCTGGCTGCAATTGGCGGAGAACTTCACGCCAGCGTTATTTCGCCATGAATTCAGTCATGCCTTAGGTTTTCTGGATGAGTATGCGTTGCCGGCGTCTGTCGCCAAGGCTGAATGCCAACGGACAGATCTGACGCCGAATATCCTGTTTTCTGCTGCTGATTTACCGCGTTATGCCGACAATTGGCAACTGGCCGGCGAGCAATTGCGTTTAACACCAGTTGCTACCTGCAACTTAGTAAACAGACAAGCCTACCGCGTGATTGAAACGGACAGCCACATGCAACATTTCGAATTACCGGTTCCGGCTCTGTACATAAAACTAATGCAGCAACAGCTACAACAGCCGCAGCGGATAATGCCGGTACAGTATTATTTTGCGGCGCTGGCGCGCCAGCGGCAGGATATGGTCAGCTGGCAACAATTGATGCAGCAGGCTGCTGCATTTGGCTATCCGGCGGCACAGGACGGTCTGACCGCGGCGGGATTTAGTTTGACAGCTCGTTGAGTTCGCGACTTAACAATTCAGCGTCGCCAAGATTTAGCTCCAGCAGCCGGCGCAGATGGCTGGCACTTTCAATATCAATTCGTTCGCAGCGCAGCCCGATTGAAGCAGAGTGTAAATGTGCAATGCTGACATCCATTTCCAGTACTAATTCGGACTGGTCTAACTGAAATTGCAGCTGGGCATGTTCACCGACCAGCCCCTGAAAATCAGCGGGGCGTTGGATCAGCGCGCCTTTTAATGACAGATCTGTCACTTGCGTGAAGAAATTCTGTCCCTGAAAACGCAGGGTCGCATGATTGCTATATAAGATACGGCTGAACTTACGGTTGTCCATGACTGCTCCTTGAGAAACGTTTAGAGCATAAGCCCTTTTGCTGAAAAAAAACAGGCTGTTGCGAAACAGCCTGTTCCAGATCGACTAATAAGCAGTAAGCAGAATTAACTGATATCTTCACCGGCTGCCTGACGGTCAGCATGGTAGCTTGACCGGACAAAAGGCCCGGCGGCAACATGTTTAAAACCTAGTTCGTAGCCGATCCGTTTGATTTCATCAAACTCTTCCGGCGGCATATACCGTTTGACCGGCAGGTGATGTTTACTCGGTTGCAGATACTGACCAACCGTCAACATATCGACGTTGTGGGCCCGTAAATCTCTCATCACTTCGATGATTTCTTCGGTGGTTTCACCAAGGCCAACCATCAGACCTGATTTGGTCGAGACTTCCGGATGTGCCTCTTTGTAGCGGCGTAACAGCTCCAGCGACCATTTGTAGTCGGCGCCCGGCCGGGCCAGTTTATACAGGCGTGGCGCAGTTTCCAGATTGTGATTAAACACGTCTGGTGGGGTTTGCGTCAGAATGTCCAGCGCCGTATCCATCCGGCCGCGGAAATCCGGTACCAATACTTCGATTTTTATGGCTGGCGTTTCACGGCGGATAGCAGTGATACAATCGGCAAAATGCTGAGCACCACCATCACGCAGGTCATCCCGATCCACTGAGGTGATCACCACATATTTCAGCTTCATGTCTTTGATGGTCAGTGCCAGTTTTTCCGGCTCTTCGGCGCTGGGTGGTAGCGGTCGGCCGTGTGCCACGTCACAAAATGGACAACGACGGGTACAAATGGCGCCGAGGATCATAAAAGTCGCGGTACCGTGGTTAAAGCATTCAGTTAAATTCGGGCAAGACGCTTCTTCACAGACAGAGTGCAGGCCGTGCTTACGCAGTGCGCCTTTGATTTCGTCGATGCGTTCAGAACTTTTCGGTAATTTAATTTTCAGCCAGGCCGGCTTACGCAGCATTTCCGCTGGTTCCGTTGGCAGCACTTTTACCGGAATTAACGCCATTTTGTCAGCATCACGCAGCTTGACGCCTGGTTCCATACGGGCAGTTTTGGTCATCTGTACTAAAACCCTGTTATTTCCTGAAATTCACTGACGTTCAGCAGCTTTACCAGCTGTGTGGTCAGTTGTTGTTTTGCCTGCAGCATGCTGACAGGTCCGCCCAAATCTTTGCTTTGTACCATTTGCATGCCGGCATAACCACAAGGATTAATCCGGGAGAATGGCGACAGATCCATATCGACGTTCAGCGCCAGACCATGAAAGGTACAGCCTTTACGTACGCGCAGGCCTAATGAGGCCACTTTTTTTTCATTAACATACACCCCAGGCGCATCGGCCTTGGCGTATGCGTCGACCTGATTGGTCGCCAGTGTAGCAATAATGCTTTGCTCAATCAGGTTCACCAGTTGGCGTACCCCTAAATTGCGGCGTTTGATATTAAGCAGTACATAAGCGACCAACTGGCCTGGGCCGTGGTAAGTCACCTGACCACCGCGATCAACCTGGACCACCGGAATGTCACCGGGAAACAGCAGGTGCTCTGCTTTGCCGGCCTGGCCTTGAGTGAATACGGGCGGATGTTCCAGCAACCAGATCTCATCGACAGTGCTGTCATCACGCTGATCAGTAAATTGCTGCATCCGTTGCCAGGTAGAGGTGTAATCGACCTGACCCAAATCACGGATGATCAGCGCAGCAGAACCGGTCAATATGCATTCCTCAGCTAAAATCGTTAAAACAGAACCGGCGACATTATACGGAGTGTGTCGCCTGGCGCGAGCATTCCACCACTGTTACATGACATAGCGGACCAGTTCGAGCCGGCCAAGTTCGGTGTACAGCAGCTCGATATGGTCTTTGTCCCGCACCGTCACTGAGACGGACACGGAGTGGTAATTGCCTTTACTGGATGGTTTGATGGTTGGTGCATAGTCATTCGCACCGGCATGTTGCTGCAGGGCAGCAATCACCTGCGTCACCAAATCTTCGTGCGCCACACCCAGAACCTTAAAAGTAAAGGCACAGGGAAACTCCAGATATTCGTCAAATTTGGTATCTTTCACCACTGTGACCATTGCATACCTCCGCGACGCTGTGTTGCACAGCAAAAAAACCGGGCCTTATTCTAACAAAAAGTCCCGGGCTGTGCCGGGACTTTCTGCATTGTACGGATATTGAGACGGCTATTATTGCAGCTGCATCTTCACATAATCGACCAAGCGGCCAAAAATGCCTGCCTGTTCAATATCTTCCAGCGCCACCAGCGGATACTCCGCCACATCGGCTTCGTTCAGTTTCAGGTAAACAGTGCCGACCACCTGACCTTTGGCGATAGGTGCGACCAACTGTTGGTTTAGTTTAAAATCGGCTTTGATATTTTTCCGCTGTCCGCGTTGCAGCGTGATCGGCGTTTCACTGAGTACACCCAGGCTGATCATTTCTTTGCTGCCTTGCCAGACCCGTTGCGACGCAAATTCTTCACCGGCTTTGTATGGCGAAAAAGTTTCAAAGAAGCGGAAGCCATAGGTCAGCAGTTTTTTGTTTTCGGCTTCACGGGTTTTGGCGCTGTCGGTACCCATCACGACAGAAATTAACCGCATGCCATCTTTGGTCGCAGACGTGATTAGGCTATAGCCGGCTTCTGAGGTATGGCCGGTTTTGATACCGTCAACATTCAGGCTTTTGTCCCATAACAAACCGTTGCGGTTGTATTGTTTGATGCCGTTAAACACATACTCTTTTTCCGAGTAGATTTTGTATTCGTCCGGCACATCTTTAATCAGCGCGACGGAAAGCTTCGCCATGTCGCGGGCGGTAGTGCGCTGCGCAGCATCTGGCAGGCCGTGCGCATTGACATAAGTAGTATTTTCCATGCCAATGCGTTTGGCATGTGCATTCATTAACTCGACAAAAGCACCTTCAGTGCCGGCAATATGTTCGGCCATAGCCACACAAGCGTCGTTACCGGACTGGATAATGATACCGCGGTTCAGCTCTTCTACCGAAATCGTCGCGCCGACTTCGATAAACATTTTGCTGGAATCACTATATTGTTTGGCCCAGGCGTTTTCGCTGATGGTGACCTGATCAGTCGGCTTCACATTGCCGTTTTTGACCTCTGTGCCAATGACATAACTTGTCATCATCTTCGTCAGACTGGCCGGCGCTAAGGATGCATCCGCATTGCCTTCGGCCAGCACTTTGCCGGTATGAAAATCAATCAGAATAAAACCTTTTGCATTAACCTCCGGCGCAGTAGGGGTGATCTGCACGGCCTGGCTATAGGCAAAGAAACTAAAGCAGCTCAGGCTGCTGGCAAGTAAAAAACGACGATACTGATTCATGAGACTCTTTCTTATTGTGCTAACAGGTTAATTTTATTCGACTTTTCAGCCACATAAGCTTTTGTTGGTGAAATATGCCTGTGGATATTCACCGGAACGCACTGTGTCCAGTACATGCTGTGCATTGTTTTCTAACGGACCGGCCAACAGCCGGAATAAACCGTTCACCGTTTCAATCGCTGTAGGTACGGACAACTGCTGTTGTAATTCGTTCCCAAGCCGCTGAACTTTGGCTTTGTCGCTGCTGGCGAGCAACTGGATATAACAGCCTTCAGCACTTGAGGTTGCAGCGAGCTGCTGGCGGCCAGCGGTGGAATTGCGCGGTTGAGATGTTGCGACCCTGGTTGGCGTAGTCGGTGCTGCAACTGGCGTTGCACCGGACGGGTTATACGGCCGTTCGACAAATTCGTTGCTGCGGCTGGGACGTTCGCTTGGTGTGACCGGCTGGTATGGAATATCCGGCAATTTGGCAATCGGGGTGGCGAAACTTTCTTGCGATGCCATCGCCGGTGACGAGATTAACTCCAGCTTGACCCGACCAGTACCACCCGGGAATATGCCCAGTTTGTAAGCTGCAGAGTAAGACAAATCAATAATACGGTTGTCGTGAAATGGCCCGCGATCGTTGACCCGCACAATGGCAGTGCGGTAATTGTCGAGGTTGGTCACCCGCACATATGAAGGCAATGGCAGAGTTTTATGCGCCGCGGTCATTGAAAATACATTATAAACTTCGCCGTTTGACGTCAGATGACCATGGAATTTGCTGCCATACCAGGACGCGGTACCTTGTTCTTCATACTGGAGAATATCGGTACGAGGCGAGTAATTCACGCCATAAATGTTGTATGGTTTATTGCCACCGCGGCTTAAGCCTTCGACCGTTGGCTCCGGGTCACGCAGTTCATCTTCAGTCGGCCGCCGCAGCGGAATACTGTCTTTATCTTGGGAATAACGGCCGGCATTCGGATCCATATTGTCGCGCAGTCCGGAGTTGGATTGCTCAGGTGCGCTGGAGCAGGCGCTGAGCAAAACCGCGAACGCAATGACGGAAATTTTTTTGCCGCTACAGGGCTGGGAGAGAAATACAGGGCTGTGTTTCATGATTGTTTTGCTAACATCCGTTTGTGGGTACTGATCGACATCAGAATGCCAAAGCCGGCCAATAAAGTAACCATCGATGTGCCGCCGTAACTGATCAGCGGTAAAGGCACACCAACCACCGGCAGAATACCAGATACCATCCCGATATTGACGAACACATAGACAAAAAACGTCAGGGTGATGCTGCCGGCGAGAAACTTACTGTAATTGTCCTGCGCCTGGCTGGCGATGATAAGGCCACGTCCGAGAATAAACAGATAAATTGCCAGCAGCGCCAGTACGCCCATCAGACCAAATTCTTCAGAATAAACCGCAAAAATAAAGTCGGTATGGCGTTCCGGTAAAAACTCCAGCTGCGATTGTGTGCCATGCAGCCAGCCTTTCCCCTCAAAACCGCCAGACCCGATAGCGATTTTGGACTGAATGATTTGAAAACCTTTACCGAGTGGATCGCGTTCTTCATCCAGCAGCGTTAAAACCCGCTGGCGCTGGTAATCGTGCATCAGAAAATTCCACAAAATAGGAATGAAACCGGCGATCATCGCCACGATCACACCAATGATTTTCCAGCTCATGCCGCTTAAAAATATCACGAAGACCCCGGCAACACAGACCAGGATCGAAGTGCCGAGATCCGGTTGTTTCGCAATCAATAACGTTGGTACCAGACAGATGAGAAATCCAAGCAGAATATCGCGGATCCGAGGTGGGATCGGTTGATTTCCCATGTACCAGGCGACTGCCATCGGTACTGCCAGTTTCATCACTTCGGATGGCTGGAATTTGGTAAAGCCCAGGTCGAGCCAGCGGGTGGAGCCTTTGGCGGTATAACCAAACAACTCGACCAGCAGCAACATCACCACACCAGCAGAATACAGCGGTACTGACCAATGCTGATAGGTTTTGGGATTGATCTGTGCCAGCGTAAACATCACCACCAATGCGAAGCCAAGCCGTGCGCCTTGCTGTTCCAGCTTGATCAGGTCTTGTCCGTCAGCGCTGTACAAAGTGATCAGGCCCAGTATCGTTGCGCACAGCAATCCAATCAGCAAGGGTAAATCAATGTGCCAGCGCTGCAGGCGGTTGCTGCTGTTCTCCGCAAAACTATTCATAAACCGCCTCCGGTTGGTGCTGCGGCGTTGTTGCCGCTATTTTGCTGCTGACCATTTTGTTGCGTTTCTTCGTCCAGCTGCGGTGCCGGTAAATCTTCCGGTTCTGGTGTCAGGATCACCGGCGCGGCATTTTGGGGTTGGCCACGGGCCGGTACGTTGTCGGTGTTGGTTTCGGCCGGTGCAGCCGGTATTGTCGGTGCTATGGGACTTGCTGGAACCGTGGCTGCTTTGAACGCCGCCAGCTCTTTTTCCGCTTTATCCCGCGCAGCCTGTTCGGCATAACGTTGTTCCCGTGCCACCATAGCCGCAGCGCGTTCAGTCTGCATTTTTTGTACAGTGGCGCGGTCTGGTAACTGAGGTGAGTTGTACTGGTCGGAGAAATAATAATCCATCAGCTGACGGGCCACAGGCGCAGCATTGGTACCACCGCCGCCACTGGCGACGTTTTCAACAATAACTGAAATGACAATTTCCGGTTTGTCATGCGGCGCATAACCGACAAACAATGCATTGTCGCGATGGCGCTCATTGATATTGGTGGCTTTGTATTTCACTCCGGCGGCGATATTAATCACTTGCGCCGTGCCGGTTTTTCCGCCAAGAGTGTAAGGGACGCCGATAAAAGCGCCGCGTGCGGTACCACCTTCCTGGTGTGCGGTACGGTACATGGCTTCACGGGCGATAGCCCAGTTTTGTGGGTTTACCACTTCAATGACCTGCTGCAACGGCATTAATAACGACGTCTGGCTGGTGCTGTTGCGAAAGCTTTCGCCCAAGCGAGGTGTGATGCGGGCGCCATCGTTGATCAGCGTGGCAGTGGTTAGCGCAATTTGCAGTGGTGTGGACTGCCAGTAGCCCTGACCAATGCCGATGTTGATGGTGTCACCCGGCCCCCAGTTCTGTTTACGCCGGACTTTTTTCCATTCCCGGCTTGGCATCAGACCGGCCGTTTCTTCGCCGATATCAATGCCAGACAAATGGCCGTAGCCGGCTTTTTGCATAAATTCAGAAATACGGTCGACGCCCATTTTGTACGCCAGGTCGTAGAAATAGGTATCACAGCTTTTGATAATACCGGTATAGACATCAACATAACCATGACCCCATTTAATATGGTCACGCCAGGGCCGGCTGACTTTCGGTAGACGATAAAACCCAGGATCGGGGACGCGGGTATGTTCGGTGATGGTGCCGGCTTCCAGGCCTGCCACGGCCATCAGCGGTTTGACGGTCGATGCCGGTGGGTAAACGCCTTGGGTCATGCGGTTGACCAGCGGGCGGTCCGGAGAATTCAGCAACATGCGGTAATCCTTGCCGCTGATGCCATGGACAAATAAATTCGGGTTATATGATGGGTTGGAATAAAACGCCAGAATGCCGCCGGTGCGCGGATCCAGCGCAACGATGGCACCGCGGTTTTCGCCCAGCGCTTCCTGGGCTTTTAATTGCAGGCCTAAATCCAACGTCAGGTGTAAGTCATCACCTGAAACGGCAGGTTGTTCGCGCAATGTGCGGATCACCCGGCCGCGGTTGTTCACTTCTACTTCCTGAAAGCCGACAGTGCCGTGGAGCTGCGTTTCGTAGAAACGTTCAATACCGATTTTGCCCATATCCCGGGTGGCGGCATAGTTTGGGCTTTGGCCGTTTTCTTCGATGGTCTTAAATTCTTTGTCATTGATTTTGCCAATATAACCCAGTGCATGCGTGAGTAAATCACCGTACGGATAATGGCGGGTTAAACGTGCTTCCAGCGTCACACCTTTGAGTTTGTGCAGATGCACGGCAACACGCGCGACTTCCTGCTCACTCAACAGTTCTTTTAGCGCGATGCTTTTAAAGCGGCGCTGGGCTTTCACTTCTTTAAAAAAGTCGGCTTTTTGCTCTGGCGTGATGTCGATAATGGCGGCAATTTGTTCGACGGCAGCCGCCAGATCCGGCACCTGTTCCGGCACCAGTTCCACTGAATGCACCGGGGCATTTTCCGCCAGTAAAGTGCCGCGCCGGTCGAATATCATGCCGCGATTGGGCGACAGGGGGACCAGTTTGATCCGGTTGCCATCAGCACGGGTGGAATATTCTTCGTAGCGCACCACCTGCAGGTTATACAGATTTGCGATAAGGATGCCAAAACACAGCACGATAAAACCAAAAGCAAACAATGCCCGGCGGTTAAATAGCAGGGTTTCAAAGGCCAGATCGGCAATGGCAATACGGGATTTACGCATCCGTTACTCGCGATGATAAGGATGGTTGGTACTGATACTCCAGGCGCGATACAGGCTTTCAGCCAGTACCACCCGCACCAGCGGATGCGGCAACGTCAGGGCAGATAACGACCATTTGCCTTCACTGGCAGCGATACAGGCGGGGGCCAACCCTTCAGGTCCGCCGACCAGCAGACAAACGTCGCGGCCATCGAGTTGCCATTGCACCAGCTTTTGCGATAGCTGTGGGCTGGACCAATAACCGCCTTCGACTTCCAGCGTGATGATGCGGGCGCCTTTGGGCACGGCGGCGAGCATTTTTTCGCCTTCGATATCCAGAATGCGTTTGATGTCGGCATTTTTGCCACGTTTGCCGGCTGGGATCTCAATCAGCTCCAGCGGCATATCGCGCGGGAAACGCCGGGCATATTCTTCAAAACCGGTGGTTACCCAGGCCGGCATTTTGGTGCCAACGGCAATCAGCATCAGCTTCATTGATCAGGCCGCCCAGAGTTTTTCCAATTGATAAAACTGACGGGATTCTTCCTGCATCACATGCACCACCACGTCACCCAAATCAATCAGTACCCATTCACCACCGCGGTCACCTTCAGTGCCGATGATATGCAGGCCGGCTTTGCGCGCTTCATTGACCAGATAGCCGGCAACAGAGCGGGTGTGGCGGTTGGAAGTGCCGGAACAAATCACCATATATTCGGTTTCCGAAGACTTGCCTTTGACGTCGAGCTGGATGATATCGCGGCCTTTCATGTCGTCGAGTTTGTCGACCACAAAGGCGACTAATTGCTGGCTGTGCACAGAGCGGAGTCCTTAAGTTGCTAACATGGCATGTTAACAGTTTCTGCTGATCAAACCAAAGCGGCGAAGCCGCCTTTGTGCCGGCTTTTGCGCAATTTTTATTGTGGATACAGACCATGTTGGCGGATGTAGGCCTGCACCGCTGAAATTTGCAGCGCCGCCGGGGCCAGGCCGCTGCGAATAGCCGTGGCCGACGCATCGATCGGTGGATTGGGCAGAAGCAAAATATGGCCGCTACCGCATTGCTGTAACTGCGCAAAATTGGCCGCGCCAAACTGTTGCAACAGCGCCGGCGCATCACCATCGGCGCTGGTGTAACCGGGTCTGGCTAACACCAGTAAATGGCAAAGTGTCAGAATATCGCGCCAACGGTGCCAACGTGTCAGATAGGCCAGCGAATCCATACCAATGACAAAACACAAGGTATCGCCGGGATATTGCTGCTGCAGTTGTTTCAGCGTATCGACGGTATAAGACGGCGTATGCCGTGACAGCTCCAGTAGGTTCAGCTGCAGCTGCGGATAAGGGGCAATGGCCAGGCGCACCATTTCGGCGCGGTGCAGGCTACTGCTGGGCGAGTCACGGTGTGGCGGCAAATGACAAGGCAGCAAATCCAGACTATCGAGCTGACAATATTGCTGCACAAATAACGCTGACTGCAAATGCCCCTGATGGATCGGATCAAAAGTACCGCCGTAAAAACCACGGAGTTTGGGCGACGGGGCAGGTGTGGACATCGTCTTAGTCCCCGCCAATCAGTTGCTGCAGTGAAAAGACTTTAGGCACAGGTTTGATAAACAGCGTCACCAGATGTGCCAGTGCGGTTTCGGTGTGAGTCAACTGACCAGATTTAAAACCGCGGTCAAAGGTCTGCAGCTCCTGCAGTAAAAAATGCAGCCAGTTTGGTGACAACCGCAGCAACGCCTGCTGATAAAGCGGCTGGCGCTTCGGCCAGATGCCATATTTTTTGTACTGTTCATCGCCGACTGAGCCGGCCTGCTGCAGCGCTAATAAAGTAGTGGCTTCTTTTTGCAGCTGCCAGGCAATGATCACTGGTTCGGTATCCTGCTGTAGCAGCCGGTCCAGCCGGTGCAATGCCTCTTCACCCTGGCCTGCCAGCAACGCGTCGACCAGCTGAAATACGGTAAAATGTGATTGATCAGCCAGATATTGTTGTAAGAATGCGCCATCAAGCCATTGGCCTTGTGCGGTCAGCGCCAGTTTTTCCAGCTCTTGCCGTGCGGCTAATAAGTTGCCGGCAGCATGGTGTTGCAGTAATTGCAACGCGTCAGTTTGCAGTTTCAGGCCAAGTTGCAACGCGCGCTCTTTCAGCCAGCGCATAAACTGATTGTCATCTAGCGGATAAAACTGCACTTGCACACCTTGTTCAGACAAGGTCTTAAACCAGCTGGTTTTACTGAATTCACCACTATTGCGCGCACCGTGCAGCACCAGACAAATGTCTGAGTGCAGCATCGCCGGAATTTTTTTCAGTTGGTCTTGTTGCGCCGGGGTGATTTTACTGCTGCCAAGATCCAGTTCAATCAACTTGCGATCAGAGAATAGCGACAGACTATTAAATTCGCCAAACAGGCTGTCCCAGTCGAGTTGGGCGTCTAACAGATAACTTTGCCGCTCAGTGAAACCCTGCGTTTTGGCGGCGCGGCGGATCTCATCGAGGCTTTCCAGTTTTTGTAAGGGTTCTTCGCCAAATACCAGATAAACAGTGGCCAGCTGTTTTTTTATGCTGGCCCCAAGTTGATTGGCATAGAGTTTCAGCATGGCTTACAGCCGGCCGAACTGACGGATAATACGGGCAACTGCCTGCGAGCGTAGCTCGGTCAGCATCAGATCCAGTTCTTTTGATTTCGCCAGTGCGCGGGACGGGTCGTCCTGATAATCGCGGTACAGTTCAATCTGATAGGGCCGGGGCTCTTGCCCCGGCAATACCAGTTGATAATTCACTTTATAAATCAGTTCATACTCCGCAACCTGGCCGTTTGGAAACAACGACAGGGTACGGCGCTGCAGACTGTCTGAATCCAGCACAAAAATAGCCGAGGTGGCGTCTGAACTGTCCAGCAGTTTGACCTGATTGCGTTCGAGCTGCGTGCCCAGTTGCTGCAGCAGTTCTGAATGCTTGTCGCCTTGCAGATATACCGCCGGATATTTTTCCAGCGGTAACGAACCGCGCAACTGAAAGCCGCAGCTGCTGAGCAACAGGCTCAGCAGCATCAGCGCAGACAGACGCCAGCCGCGCATTAGCCGACCACCAGGCTCAGCAGTTTACCCGGCACATAAACGACCTTTTTCAGTTCGACGCCTTCTAAGTATTTTTGCACTATCTCTTCGGCCATCGCGAGCGCCAGCACGTCGTCCTGAGTTGCATCAAGTGCGACTGTAACTTTGCTGCGTACTTTGCCATTGATTTGCACGACCACCAGCTTGGCATCTTCCACCAGCGCGGCTTCGTCCAGCAGCGGCCAGCCGCTGTGTTCCAGCTCAGTGGCATGACCCAGCGCTTTCCACAGATATTGCGATAAATGTGGCGTGATAGGGTTTAACAGTTGCAGCACGGCAATGATGGCTTCAGCCAGCACAGCTTTGTCCTGTTCCGTCTCAGTCGCGGCTTTTTGCAGCTTGTTCATCAGCTCCATAATGGCGGCAACCGCGGTGTTAAAGGTATAACGCCGGCCAAGGTCGTCGGTCACTTTGGCAATGGTTTTATGCAGTTCACGGCGCAGCGCTTTCTGATCAGCATTTAATACGGATTTATCCAACGCGGCGAGATGCGTGTCTATCGGGCCAAAAGCGTTAAATTCATTAACCAGCGTCCAGACCCGGCGCAGGAAACGCATTGCGCCTTCAACGGCTGAATCCTGCCATTCCAGTGTTTGTTCCGGTGGTGACGTGAACATCATAAACAGCCGCACGGTGTCAGCGCCGTACTGGTCGATCACTGTCTGCGGATCGATACCATTGTTTTTTGACTTCGACATTTTGCTCATGCCGGCTGATTCGACTTTCTGACCGTCGGATTTAAGCACAGCACCAATAATGCGGCCTTTGTCGTCGCGTTCAACCGCAACATCTTGGGGTGAGAACCAGGTTTTGCTGCCGCCTTCATTGTCGCGATAAAAGGTTTCAGCCAACACCATGCCCTGACACAGCAGGCGTTTGAACGGTTCGTCCGATTGCACCAGACCCACGTCACGCATCAGCTTGTGGAAGAAGCGCGAGTACAATAAATGCAGAATGGCGTGCTCAATACCGCCGATATACTGGTCAACCGGCAGCCAGTAATTGGCTTTGGCCGGGTCCAGCATCATCTCAGTGTTATCCGGGCTGCAGTAGCGGGCGTAGTACCAGCTCGATTCCATAAAGGTATCGAAGGTGTCTGTTTCGTGAAAAGCCGCTTTGCCGTTGTAAGTGGTTTTTGCCCACTCTAAGTCGGCTTTGATTGGCGATTTGACGCCATCCATCACCACATCTTCCGGCAAACGCACTGGCAGTTGATCAGCCGGCACCGGTACCTGGGTGCCATCTTCCAGCGTCAGCACCGGAATTGGTGCGCCCCAATAACGCTGACGGGATACGCCCCAGTCGCGCAGCCGGTAATTAACTTTGACCTGACCAACGCCTTTAGCAACCAGTTTGTCTGAGATTGCTTTAAATGCAGCGCCGAATTCCAGCCCGTCAAACTCGCCAGAGTTGATTAACACACCTTTTTCGGTAAAGGCGGCTTTGCTGAGGTCAACCACAGAACCAGAACCAACCGCCGGTGCTACCACTTGTTTGATGCGCAGACCGTATTTAGTGGCGAATTCAAAATCACGCTGGTCATGGCCCGGTACTGCCATCACCGCGCCTGAGCCGTAATCCATCAGCACGAAGTTGGCGACAAAAATCGGCACTTGTTCGCCGGTCAGCGGGTGTACCGCGAAGAAACCGGTCGGGTGACCTTTTTTCTCCATGGTTGCCATGTCTGCTTCCGCAACTTTGTTGCCTTTGCAGTCTTCAATAAAGGCCGCCAGTTTGTCGTCAAGTTTTGCTGCTTTTTGCGCCAGCGGGTGTTGTGGTGCAATCGCCACGTAAGTCACACCGAATAAGGTATCTGGCCGCGTGGTGTACACACTGAAATCATAACTGGAACCGCCGAGGCTAAATTTGATTTCGACGCCTTCAGAGCGGCCGATCCAGTTGCGCTGCATGGTCTTGACCTGTTCTGGCCATTCGTCCAGCTGGTCTAAGTCATTGAGTAATTCTTCGGCGTAGTCGGTGATTTTGATAAACCACTGCGCCAGCTCACGTTGCTCGACTAAAGCGCCTGAACGCCAGCCGCGGCCGTCAATAACCTGTTCGTTCGCCAGGACACACTGATCAACCGGGTCCCAGTTGACGGTGGCCATTTTTTTGTAGACCAGACCTTTTTCAAACAGCTTGGTGAAAAACCATTGTTCCCATTTGTAATATTCTGGTTTGCAGGTGGCGATTTCGCGGTCCCAGTCATAACCAAAACCGAGGCGTTTTAACTGGTTTTTCATGTAGTCGATGTTGGCGAAAGTCCATTTGGCCGGTGCCGTTTTGTTGGCAATGGCGGCGTTTTCTGCCGGCAGACCAAACGCATCCCAGCCCATCGGCTGCATCACGTTTTTGCCTTGCATGCGCTGAAAACGGCTTATCACATCACCGATGGTGTAGTTACGCACGTGGCCCATGTGCAGTCGGCCACTTGGGTAGGGGAACATTGACAGACAGTAGTATTTTTCTTTGCCTGGCTCTTCGGTCACTTTAAAGGCGTTAGAGTCGGCCCAGTGCTGTTGTAAGGCGGTTTCAATCAGGCGCGGTTCATACGCGGCTGTGGCGGTTTGTGCTGAAGGGGCCTGAGTGCTTTGTTCTGGTGCTTGCATGCGAAGGATCTCAACAGATAAATATCACGGGGGATATTGGCAAAAAAAGTAAAAGCAATTTGGCGGTAGGATAACGCATTCAGGCCTGTGGCAACAACTGCCACGAGGGCCTGAAAGGGGATATGAGCCACGCTTTTGCCATTCCAAACGAATTATTTGGTTGCCGGCAAGGCTGCCAGTACTTTGCCCACCAGTTGATCCAATTCAGTGCCGTTACCAATCCAGCGCGTGACGATTAATAAGTCGTTTGCTTTATCCAGATAAATCACATTGCGGCCGGCGCCTTCGAAGGTCACCGCAGAGGCTGGCGCATTGGGCAGCGCTGTTTGCCCGGTATTTAAAAACCAGTTGGCAAAACCGTATTGCGGATTTGCCGGACCGCCGCTGCGCGCTTGCTGAATAAAATCTGTGCTTATCAGCTGCTGGCCGTTCCAGTTGCCGTCACGCAAAAACAGATAACCAAAACGTGCTAAGTCCCAGGCATTGATAAACATGCCGCCGCCCCAGTGGCCGCCACCGGATACGGATTGCATGTTCTGACCATCAAGCTCAATCCAGCTATTGTCATAGCCAACCCAGCGCCAGGTCGATGACGCGCCAATCGGCCGCATGATTTGTTCGTTTAATACCTGCGGCAGTGGTTTGCGCCAGACATATAAAGTCGACAATGCCAGCAGGTTGATCCGCACATCGTTGTATTTATAAAAAGTGCCGGGTGAGCGTAGCGGTCGTTGTGGCCAGTCAGCCGGGGTTTTGCCTTCCGGCCGGTCGGCCCAGTCCGGTTTACCCCACAAGGTGCCTTGCCAGTCGCTGCTTTGGCGCAATAAATGTTCCCAGCGGATTTGGCTGTTATGCGCGCCCTGATACAGCTCAACACCTTCCGGCATGTAGCGTGCGACTTTGTCGCTGAGGCTCTGGATCAGCCCTTGTTGCCAGGCAAGGCCAGTCAATGTCGTTAAAAAAGTTTTGGTAATACTGTGGGTCATATCGACTTTGTCGACATCGCCCCAGCGCGCGATGACTTTGCCCTGATACACAATCAGACCATTGGCGCTGGCCCGCACGCTCATCGGCCCGATGATTTGGTCATAGGGTTCTTTCGCGCCAAAAGTGGTGGCCTGGACTATTGCCTGGTCTTTCGGTGCTTTGTTTTCGCTGGCAATGGCGTAGTCCACCGCCTGCTGTAACAAGGTCGGGTCAACCTGCAAACTTTGCGGCCGCGCCTCAGCCCATTGTCCGGCAGGCGGGAAATAAGGCGTGGCATTACTCAGTGTTGAGATAAAAAACAGACAAAAAAACAGGCCACGCATAACTAACTCCTGATGCAGTGCGGATGCAACTGATGTGTTTTGAGCTTGCGGCAGACCTGTGTCGCTGACAACGCGGCTGCGACCAGAACCCTGAAACATCGGACCGATTGGCAGGCGTTTCGCTGCGGAAAAAAACTTGCCGGTGAGCAGCCAGCTATACTCGGCTTATTGTCGTTCTGTTGTCCGGAGGCCCTATGGCTGATTTACTGCACAAATACCGGCACTGGCTGCAGCAGCTGGATCAACTGCTGCACAGTGCTCAGGTTGACTCCGATCCATTGCTAAGGCCGGCCCACCATGTCGCCGACACCTTCAGTGCCTATATCAAAGCCGGCCGGGACCTGACGGCCTACGAAACCCAGCTGTTTATCGAAACTTTTTTCCATCAGCAACAACAGCCGCAGCCGCCGTCCATCTGGCCGGAAACTTTGTGGCAACTGCTGGCTCAGGTCACCGACAAAACCCAGGTGGAATGGCAGGAACTGGAGCAGGATTTGTCACATCAGGGGCTGTATCTGCAAGGGGAATCGGTTGGGATGGGGCTGTATGTTTGTCGTACTTGCAACGAGGTGTTGCATTACAACCATCCAGCGGAACTGATCCCTTGTCCGGCTTGTGGTGGCGGGCATTATTTACGCCGTGGCCTGCCGGTCTGAGTTTTCCTGTTGTGCTCTGCAGAAACTTGTGGCCGATCACAGATATGTTTTCGGCATGCTACTGATTTTGTTAGTATGCCTGCATATCCCAGTAAGGAATCTACGGCATGACGCAAATTGCAGTAACCAAAGCTGCCGACGCTAAACTTCAACAGCTCGCCCTCAGTGCGGCGCAGCTCTCCCCACAGCTGGACGACGCTCAAATCAAAGACGCGTTGGACGTGGCAGGATACAGCAGCACTTTTATCGGCCAGGACCGTGCCAAGGCCGCGCTGGGTTTTGCCATCGGTATGGATATGCCGGGCTATAACCTTTATGTGATGGGTGAACCGGCATTGGGCCGTTTTACCCTGGTGCAGGACATTCTGCAGCAGGCTGCCAGTGAAAAAGAAACACCGGACGACTGGTGTTATCTGAATAATTTTGATGATGAACGCACGCCGCAAACGCTGCGATTGCTGCCGGGCGAAGGCCGGGTGCTGGTAAAAAAACTCGAAGCGCTGATCGACGAACTGCTCGATACCTTCCCGGCTGCCTTTGATAACCCGGGTTATCAACGCCGTAAAAAAGCCATTCACGCCGCCTTTGACAATAAATATGAAGCCGCTATCGCGCTGGTGGAACGTAAAGCACTGGAAAAACAAGTGGTGCTGTATGAAGAAAACGGTGCGGTTAGCTTTTCGCCGATGATCGACGGTAAACCGCTGGACGATACTGAATTTGCCAGTCTGGCCGATGACAAACGACAGTTTTTTTATGAACTGGTCAGTGAACTGGAAACCATCCTGAACGAACAGCTGCTGGAATTGCCGCAGTGGAAACGCGAATTATCGGAAAACCTGCGTACGCTGCGCCGCGAAACGATCGAACAGGCAATCAAACCGCTGTTAAAGCAGCTGGAACATGATTACGTCACCGAGCTGGGGATTTTGCGTTACTTACGCGAGATGCGGCCGGAACTGGTGAAAGCTGTGCTGGAATTGTTGCCGGAAGAGCTCGAGAGCGATAAAGCCGAAGAGCTGGATATCCGCAGCTTTTTTATCAACGACTTTGTGCCCAACGTGCTGGTGCATCACGAATCGATGTCCGGCGCGCCCATTGTGTTTGAAGCCAATCCCAGTTACGGCAATTTGTTCGGCCGCGTTGAATACAGCTCCGCACAGGGTTCGTTGTACACCAATTACCGCATGATCCGCGCCGGCGCTTTGCATAAAGCCAATGGTGGATACCTGATCCTCGATGCTGATCGGTTGCTGACGCAACCCGCGGTGTGGGATGCGCTGAAGCTGGCGCTGAAATCCGGTGAGATTGTTATCGATACGCTGAGTGAACACGCCGTCACCAATTCGACCATTATCACGCCAAAAGCGATTCCGCTCAGCGTCAAAGTTGTGCTGCTGGGGTCACGTGATTTGTATTATCTGGTGCAGGATGTTGACGATGAGTTTAACGAACTGTTCCGCGTGTTGGCTGATTTTGAAAGTTATCTGCCGCTCAATGAGCAAACGATTAAATATATGTCGCTGCAACTGCAGGACCAGATCCAGCAGCTGGAAGCTGGTCCGCTGACGGTCTGTGGCCTGAAGCAATTGTTGTTATTCAGTTTTCGCCAGGCCGAACATCAGCGCAAATTATCCGCCCGCTTTGCCGATGTGCTGGAACTGGTGCGCGAAGCCTGTTATTACGCCAATCAGCAAGGTGATGCCGAGCTGAGCGGCGCGCATGTACAGCAGGCGTTAGCCGGCAAACAATACCGTACCGGCCGCATCAGCGAGTCATTTCTGGAAGATATTCAGGAAGGGCAGATCCTGATTGATTCCGACGGCTGGGCCGTTGGGAAAATCAACGGCCTGACGGTGCTGGAAATTGGCGACACCGCCTTTGGTACGCCGGCACGCATCAGTGCCACTGTCTATCCGGGTTCAAATGGCGTGATCGATATCGAGCGTGAAGTTGAACTGGGCAAAGCCATCCATTCTAAAGGCGTGATGTTGCTGACCGGTTATCTCGGCGCCAAATATGCGCAGCAATTTCCGCTGACTTTATCCGCCAATATCGCAATGGAACAGTCTTATGGTCTGATTGACGGCGACAGTGCCTCGCTGGCGGAAGTGCTGGCGCTGATTTCGGCGATCTCCGGCATGCCACTGCGGCAGGACCTGGCGATCACCGGCTCCATTAACCAACATGGTCAGGTTCAGGCCATTGGTGGTGTCAATGAGAAAATCGAAGGTTTCTTTAAACTGTGTCAGTCGCGTGGCCTGACCGGCCGGCAAGGGGTGGTGATCCCGGCCAGCAATCTGCTGCACCTGGTGTTGCATCAGGATGTGATCAATGCGGTCGAAGCCGGCTTGTTTAGCATTTACACGGTACGGACTGTTGATGAAGCGCTGGAGCTGTTAACCGGTCTGACCGCCGGCGAGCGCAATGCCAAAGGTCAATATGCGAAAAAAACCTTAAACGCACTGACCATGCAAAAACTGGCTGCCATTGCTGAACTAGTCAACGGCGGCGCTGAGGAAGATTAAATTGATGAAAAAAGTGCTACTGCTGGCATCTATGCTGGCGACATCGTTGGTACTGGGTGGCTGTTCGACGGCTTATTATGCTGCGATGGAGAAGGTGGGGATCCACAAACGGGACATTCTGATCGACCGGGTGGAAGAAGCCCGTGATGCGCAGATTGACGGCCAGCAGGAATTTAAAGATGCATTGGATCAACTGTCGCAGCTGATTGGTTTTCACGGTGGTGATTTGCAAGGTCGCTATGAAGCGCTGAACAGCCAGTATGAAGACAGTAAAAAGGCAGCGGCGGAAGTCAGTGCACGTATTAATAAAGTCGAGTTGGTGGCGTTTGACCTGTTTAACGAATGGGATGACGAGTTAAAGCAATATCAGAATAAAAAGCTGCGGGCCGAGAGCAAACAAAAGCTGCTCGATACCAAACGCCAGTTTGATGCGCTGGTTAAAGTGATGCGCCGCGCGGAAAGCAAAATGCCGCCGGTATTGCGGGTATTACAGGATAATGTATTGTATTTAAAACATAATCTGAACGCGAAAGCGGTAGGCGCAATTTCCGGAGAATTTTCTGTGCTGCAACAGGATGTCGAGCGACTGGTGCAGGATATGAACCGGGCTATTGCCGATTCGAACCAGTTTATCGCGGCGATCAAACAGTCATAACAATACAGAGCGAAGGAATGGGCATGCCAAACAAACCTGTGGTGGAAGCGACTTACCGGTTGGAGCCAGGATGTCTGGGGCCAGACGGCGCGCAATATATTGCCGAGTTTTGTCAGTTTGCCCAGCCGCTGGTGAGTAGTCATACCCCGGCCTTTATGCAATGGGTGCTGACGCCACGGTTTGATAAATCGTTACCTGAGTTAGAATTTTCTCTTGCTGGTCGGGTGCTGACTGACAGTCAGGCCGAGCGGCTGTGCAGCAGTTACCAGACGGACGCCGATACGCTGGTCGAAGAACTCAATCATCATCTGATGTTGTTAATTGACCAGTATTTTGGCCGCTGGTAGCTAGCTGGTTACTAAGAATGCCTTCAGCATTCGCTGTTTTCTTTGCGGTATCGCAATATAGGCATTGATCGCATGCTGCATGCTGACCATAAATTTTCATGTTGTTACGGAGCCACCTGATGAGCACAAGCCGTTATTCGTTTCCAACCATTGCTTTGCATTGGATCACCGTTCTGCTGATTATTGCCGTGTATTGTACGATGGAGTTTCGCAGCAATTTTGAGCGCGGCAGTCCTGAACGCGAATTAATGAAGACCGTGCACTATATGCTGGGACTCAGTGTATTGCTGTTGACCGTGGCCCGGCTTTGGTTTCGCAGCCGTCAACCTTATCCGGCAATTGAACCTGTGCCGCCGGTGTGGCAGCACAAACTGGCGGCGCTGGTGCATCTTGCATTGTATGTGTTGTTAATCGGTTTACCATTGCTCGGTTGGCTGATTTTATCGGCTGAGGGCAAAGTGATACCGTTTTGGGGGCTGGAATTACCGGCGTTGCTGGCGCCGAATAAAGAATTAGCCGGGAGCTTTGAAGACTTACATGAATTGTTAGCCGATGCCGGTTACGCGCTGATCGGTATCCATGCGCTGGCGGCGATTTATCACCACCATATTGTCAAAGACAACACCTTGCTGCGAATGAAACTGAAGTAAGAAAAAGCAGCGCTGTGGCCTTTAGGATTAACTAACTGTTGATAGCCAGAGCGCTGCCGGGAACTCGGGTAAAAGTTAAGAGCTGACGGGTTCTACCGCCATCAGCTTGCCGTCCTGTAATAACATCCGGCCTGCTGGTTTCTGACTGACCTGCGTGGTCTTCAGCTCACCATCATGCAAATACCGCACTTCGTATCCAACAGTTTTTTCGACGGTTTTTTGTACCGTTTTGCACAGTTGTTGTTCCTGATAGCTCACATCTTTTCGCTGCATGTCTTCTTGTACTTGTTTGCCGGCATAACCGCCGGCTGCTGCGCCGGCGACTGCAGCTAGTTTTTTGCCAGAGCCACCGCCCACCTGATTACCCAATACGCCACCAACGACTGCACCTATCACAGTGCCGGCGATTTCATGCTGGTCCTGTACCGGCGCGGTTTTAGCGATTTTTTTTGTGGTGCATTGTTGTTGTGGTTCGGTTGAGGTTTCTGTCAGCGCTTTGCTGCTAACGATTTCAACCCATTGTGGCTGGCTGTTTTTGTTGCTGCTGTAGTTGGTGGCGACGGCGCCTAAGGCGGTAATGGCAGCTGCGCCTAACATGGAACCAACGATCATCATTTTATTCATAGGTATACTCCGAAAAGTCCGACTGACTTGTGAGGCAGACTAACCGGCTATAACTGTATTGCGGCTGAATGATAAAAGGGACAGCTAAATTAGCTGTCCCTTTTTATGCGAAGCTAACCCTAGGCTAGGTCGAGGATCAGAAATGAGGCTCAATCCGTTCTTTTGCTGGTGATTCTGCCGCTTCTGTCGTTGCTGCATGCTTAAGGTTCGCCGCTGCGGGCGTCTGACTCACTGTCCCGTCGGCGTGCGCTGGCGTACTCATCGCAGCAGTAGCGGGTGCTTTACGCTGGCGTTGCTGCCACCATAGCATGACGCCGGTGAACAGGCAGAACAGGTACAGCGGCCAGTCACCGAGCCGGCTATAGAGCGTACGGCCTTGTGTTAACGGGACATCCAGCGTCAGCACACCATCCTGAAATTGCGGCAGCTGTGCCAGTACCTGGCCATCGGCACCAATAGCTGCAGTCACGCCGGTATTGGTGGCACGTAGTAACGGCCGGCCAAATTCCAGCGCCCGCATCCGGGCGATTTCCAGATGTTGCCACGGACCATGCGAATCGCCAAACCAGGCGTCGTTGCTGACTGTTAACAAAAAATCGGTGTCATCAGTGAAATTGGCGCGGATTTGCCGTGGAAACGCGATTTCAAAACACAGTGCTGCCAGCAGCTGATAACCTTTGGCCTGCAGATTCGGTTGTTGCCATTCACCACGCGCAAAGGAGCTGTTCGGCAAGTCAAAAAATGGTGCCACGTCACGCAGGAAGCGTTCAAAAGGCACAAACTCGCCAATCGGTAGCAGGTGATGTTTCTGGTAACGGTTGCGCGTTTCGTAATGATAAATCTGGCCTTTCACGCCGGTGTCGCCAACCACTATCATGCCGTTATAAGCATCGCCATTGCGTTTCCAGTCCAGGATCCCAGTGATCACCGCAGCTTTGTTTTCTGCGGCCAGCATATCAAGGTTAAACAGGTAAGCCTGCGCTTCGGGTTCTACCTGCGGGATAGCAGCTTCCGGCCAAATCACCAGCCGGTCGGCCAGCTGTTGCCTGGTCAGCTGCATATATTTTTTCATCGTTGGCAGTTCTTGCTCCGGTGCCCAGCGCAGCTCCTGACGGATATTGCCTTGGACCAGCGCTACCGGCACTTGTGCACCATTGGCTTGCCAGCCTTTAAAGTGACCAAGCACAGGTGCCAGCGCCAGCAACAGCACTGCAGCCGCCAACTGCCAGTGCACCACACGGCTCGGCAGATAGCGCCACAACAACGCAAAGCTGCCGGCGGCCAACAACAGGATAAAGTTAATGCCGGTTTCACCCACTAACGGCGCATAACTGGCGAGCCAGCCATCGGTTTGACTATAACCGAGCGATAACCAGGGGAATCCGGTAAAAAGCCAAGAGCGCAGGTTTTCGCTCAGCGTCCAGCATACCGCGAGCAGCAGTGGCCAGTAGTGCGGCCGATTCTTAGCCAAACGGGCCGCGCTGTAGGCCGCGAGGGCCGGAAACAATGACAAATACGCCACCAGTGCGGCCATAATACTGAGACTGGCGATCAGCGGCATGCCACCAAAAGTTGCGATGCTGACATGCACCCAACTGACACCCAGGCCAAACCAACCAACACCATAACACCAGCCGAGCCAGGCAGCCTGCCGGGGCGACTCAGTTTGGCGTAAGGCAACGGCCAATAAAGTGAGAGTTAACAGCGGCAGGGCATGCCAATGGTAAGGTGCAAAAGCAAAAGTATTCAACAGGCCTGCTGCACATAACAGCAGGCTCCACAGGCCGGTTTTGGCCGAAATGTTTAATCGCACTGGTTTCTTCCTGCGGCTGGGCGTTATTCGTCGGTGGCAACGTCAGTTTTTGGCTTAATCACCTGTAACTGCACCAAACGACGATTGTTTGCTTTGTTCACTTTAAAGGTCAGACCGCCGAGGCTGATGCTTTCACCTTTTACCGGCATATGACCAAAGGCATGTAACACAATACCACCGATGGTACTGGCTTCGTCTTCATCAAAACTAGTGGCAAAAGCTTCATTAAATTCATCAAGGGGCGTTAAAGCGCTGACCAAAAAAACATGACTGCCGAGCTTGCGGATGTCAGAGCCTTCGATTTCATCGTGCTCATCTTCAATTTCGCCGACGATTTGTTCCAGAATATCTTCGATAGTGATGAGGCCCGACACGCCGCCATATTCATCAACCACAATGGCCATATGGTAGCGTTGCTGCCGGAAGTCTTTGAGCAGTGCATCAACTCTTTTACTTTCCGGAATAATGACGGCCGGTCTTAAGATGTCGCGAAGTTGCCATTCAGTTTGCGGCTTTAGTGCATATTGCAGGATATCTTTGACAATCAGAATGCCTTCGATGTGGTCTTTATCTTCATTGACCACCGGATACCGGCTGTGATTATTTTCCAACAAAATCGGCAGATATTCTTCCAGTGGCTGGTCGATATCAATAGTCGCCATCTGAGAGCGCGGCACCATGATATCGCGCGCCCGCATTTTGGAGATTGCCAGCACACCTTGCAGCATGCCTTTGGTGTCAGTGTCGATTAACGCGCGGGCATTGGCCTCTGTGATGATCGCTTGTAAATCGGACAGGTCTTGGGGTTCTGCGGTAAAAATCGAGGCAATGCGCTCTAACCAGGATTTTACGGCAGAACCGCGTCCCGAGTGTGGATTGTCGTCACTCATGACTTCAAATCAGCTCCATGTTCAGTCAATCAAATAGGGATTGGCAAAGCCAAGTTCCTGTAATATTTGGATCTCTTCCGCTTCCATTTCTTCGGCGTCAGCGTCATTTATATGGTCAAAGCCAAGCAAATGCAAGCTGCCATGCACCACCATATGCGCCCAATGCGCTTGCTGGGTTTTTTGTTGTTCCTGTGCTTCACGTGCGACGACCTGGGCACAAATCACCAAATCACCCAGCAAGGGTAACTCAATACCAGGAGGGCACTGAAATGGAAAACTCAGTACATTGGTTGGTTTGTCTTTTTCACGATAATCAAAATTAAGTTGCTGGCTTTCGGTTTCGTCGACAATCCGGATGGTGACCTCCGCATCGGCCTGAAACGGACTGACCGCGGCATGGAGATAACGCAGCAACTCTGTCTCAGTGGGTAAGTCGTTGGCGCTGCTGGCCTGTTGCAGGTCTAGAATAATCGCCATTTAAACCTCTTTGCTACGTCTGCGTGCCGGTTTGGCCACAGGCTCTGCCACGGCAGCGGGAGTCTGCGCTGCAGCTTTTTCAACCAGTGTCGCTTGTTCAGCAGCACGCGCTGCAGCTTTGGCATCGGCTAGCGCTTTTTCATGCGCCTCATAAGCGATCACAATTTTCTGTACCACCGGGTGGCGCACCACATCTTTGGCATGAAAATAGTTGAAACTGAGCGCGTCAACGTCTGATAACACGTCAATTGCATGCTTCAGACCTGAATACTGACCCCGTGGCAAATCGACCTGCGTCACATCGCCGGTGATCACAGCTTTGGAATTAAAGCCGATCCGGGTTAAAAACATTTTCATCTGTTCAACTGTGGTGTTTTGGCTTTCGTCGAGAATGATGAAGGCATCACTTAAAGTGCGACCGCGCATATAAGCCAGCGGTGCGATTTCGATAGTGCCGCGTTCCAGGTACTTTTCAACTTTTTCAAAACCCAGCATATCAAACAGTGCGTCGTACAGAGGTCTTAAATACGGGTCGACTTTTTGTGCCAGATCACCGGGTAAAAACCCCAGTTTTTCGCCCGCTTCAACGGCAGGGCGGGTCAGCACAATTCGGCGGACCTGCTGTTTTTCCAGCGCATCGACGGCACAGGCAACTGCCAGATAGGTTTTACCGGTTCCAGCCGGACCAATACCAAAAGTCACGTCGTGAGTCAGCACATTGGCGACATAACGGCTTTGATTGGCGTTACGGCCTTTAATCAACCCTTTTTTGGTTTTGATGCTGACTTCGTTCTGCGCCGCATCCACACTGACCAGACTGCTTGGATTTTCCACACTGCTCAGACTCAGATGAACCTGTTCCGGGCTCAATGGCTGTACTTTGCCATTGGCAGACACAGTTTCCAGGTAGAGGGATTCCAGTAACTGACGTACCAGCGGTAACTGCTCGGTCAGGCCCAGCAGGCGGAATTTCTCTTCGCGGTTTTGGATCTGAACGCGAAACCGCCGTTCAATCTGGTGCAGGTGATCGTCAAAAGGGCCACATAACATCGCAAGACGCTGGTGGTCAGCCGGAGTAAAACTGAATTCTAGGCTGCTGATCGGATTGTCCAAATGTCCTTCTCTCATCGCTGGATAAACAAAGTCCGGTATAGTGACCGGACTTGCGTATCAACACTTCAGGCCTGCAGCAACTGCAGCTGGTGTTCAGGGTTGGTAAGTCGCGACACCGAGTGCATCGGCGCTGCTTTCTGGCCGGTTTTGCCGGGCCATAATCTGTTGCGGGGAAATTTCCCGGCGCAGGTCCATCTCTGCTTCCGTTCGGATCACCACACCTTTCAGTGAGTTAGTGAACACATCGGTGATCCGGACATCAACGAACTGGCCAATCATATCAGGCGTGCCTTCGAAATTCACCACCCGATTATTTTCCGTGCGGCCGGTTAGTTCCATCAGATCTTTTTTCGATGGACCTTCTACCAGAATACGCTGTTCAGTGCCCAACATGCCACGGGCAATATGTAACGACTGCTGATTGATCCGGTCTTGTAATATATACAGGCGCTGCTTTTTCTCATCTTCTGACACATCATCCGGCAGGTCTGCCGCAGGCGTACCCGGCCGTGCGCTGTAAATAAAGCTGAAGCTCATGTCAAAGCCGATGGTGCTGATGAGATCCATGGTCTGGGCAAAATCTTCCGCCGTTTCACCGGGGAAGCCGATAATAAAATCGGACGACATCGACAGATTTGGCCGGATTTTTTTCAGCTTGCGGATCTGGGCTTTGTATTCAAGCGCAGTATGATTACGTTTCATCAGCGTCAGGATCCGGTCGGAACCGCTTTGCACCGGTAAGTGCAGATGATCAACCAATTCAGGGATATCGCGATACACTTCGATAATATCATCAGTGAATTCAACAGGATGCGATGTGGTGTAGCGGATCCGATCTATGCCATCGATGGCGGCGACCAGCCGCAGTAATTCAGAAAAGTGGCAGATCTGGTCATCATGCGTAGCGCCGCGATAGGCGTTGACGTTCTGACCCAGTAAATTGACTTCCCGTACGCCTTGCTCGGCCAGCTGCGCAATTTCCAGCAGCACATCATCCAGTGGGCGGCTGACTTCTTCACCGCGGGTATAAGGCACGACGCAGAAAGTACAATATTTTGAGCAGCCTTCCATAATGGAGACAAAAGCACTGGGGCCTTCAGCTTTGGGCTCTGGCAGCCGGTCGAATTTTTCGATTTCAGGGAAAGAAACATCGACTACCGGCGAGCGGTCACCACGGACTGCATTGATCATTTCTGGCAGGCGGTGCAGCGTTTGCGGCCCAAACACGATATCGACATATGGCGCACGTTCGCGGATAGCTGCGCCTTCTTGCGAAGCAACACAACCACCAACACCAATGATTAAATTCGGATTTTTCTTTTTCAGCGGGCGCCAGCGGCCCAGTTGATGAAACACTTTTTCCTGGGCTTTTTCGCGGATAGAGCAGGTGTTTAATAAAATAACATCCGCGTCTTCTGCTTCTTCAGTCAGGGTATAGCCATGAGTGGCATCCAGTAAGTCAGCCATTTTGGATGAATCGTATTCGTTCATCTGGCAGCCCCAGGTTTTAATGTGCAGCTTTTTGCTCATGGTCAGAATATGCCTGTAAAAAGTCGGACGGAAAAAAGGCGCGTATTTTAACTGACACCCCGCACAAGTACCAGCCTTGTGCAGTTTATTCGGTGGCAGCTTTGGGCAAATCTGGCGTGTTGGTAAAATTTTGCTTTCAGTTCAGTATGTTCAGAATACTGGTCTACACTTCAAAAAAGTTGTAAGGCCAGCGTGGAGCTTAATATGAAGAAATTTCTTTGGGTACCTTTGGCACTGTTCAGTGCTTCCGTTTTCGCAGAAGTTGCAGTTGTTGTACATCCTTCCAATGCCGCAGCATTGAATCCTGAAGCCATAGCGCAAATTTACCTAGGTCGCAGTAAAAGTTTTCCGGATGGGAAAGCTGCATTGCCCTTAGGTCAGGCTGAAAGCAGTAAAACAACAGAACAATTTAATCAGAAAGTACTGAATAAATCCGGTAGTCAGATTAAAGCCTATTGGTCCAAGCTGGTATTTACCGGCAAAGGCACACCACCAAAAGAGATCAGTACCGATGCAGAAATGCTGGAACTGGTCAGTCAGAATCCCAGCGTCATTGGTTATGTCGACAAAGCATCTGTCACCGATAAAGTCAAAGTGTTGGCAACGTTCTGAGTCGCAGAACTAGCCTTCTACTATTGCCGGAGTAAACAACATGAATTGGCTGAATCCTAAGCAGCAGGCCTTGCCTTTGCTTACATGTGCGCTATTTGCCGGTAATGGGCAAGCGGCGGAGTTTAATTGGAGTGGTTTTCTGACCCTTGCTGCCGGTAAAACGCTGAGTGGCTCGGTGCAGGGAAAAAATGAAATAGGGATCAATTGTCCCTGTATGATTTCGGATTTTTCCCAGTCGGGTGTTATTGACAGCAGCTGGGATTTTGCCGCCGATTCAAAACTTGGTCTACAGGGTAATTTGCAGCTGTCAGAACAGCTCAGTTTGACGGCTCAGGTGGTCAGTCGCGGTGCGCGCGACTGGGATCCCAACCTGGAATGGGTCTATGCCGGCTGGCAACTTGGTGACAATGATTTGTTGCAGGTTGGCCGTAAACGTTTACCGCTATTCTATTATTCAGAACAACAAGATGTCAGCTTTACTTATCCTTGGGTGCACCTGCCGCCGCAAACCTATGGCTGGGAAGCAGTCAATTATAACGGGATTAACTGGAACCATAGCTTCCAGGCCGGCGACTGGAGTGGGCTGGTCAATACTTTTGCCGGTAGCGAAACCCGTAAAGACAATGATTACATGAAAATTTATAACGGCATCGACAGTGAAACTGATACACGCTGGCGCAAAATCGTCGGCGCCGAAGTGCTGATGAACCGTGACTGGTTTGAAGGCCGCCTGATGCTGATGAAATCCGATACGCAAAGCCGTTTGGTCAGTGACAATGAAGACTGGTCCACATCGACAGAACAGATGTTGTTTGGTGCATCGGGGCTGGTGGATTATCAGGACTGGATTTTCAGTGCTGAGTTGTTTTTTTCCGATCGGACCGAGTCCTATGGCCGTGATTTGGCTTATACCCTGACTACAGGGAAAAGGCTTGATGGCTGGGCCTGGTATTTGACGCATGGTTTATATCAGCAAAAAATCAATGCAGATAATCCGCTGGAACTGACCAAAGAAGCGGATCAGGAGAAACACCGGTTATCCTCTGCCGTTGTGCGCTTTGACGTCAGCTCTGCTGCCGCTGTCAAAATACAGCTGGATCATTGGCAGGACAACAGCGGCGAGTGGTTTAAACAAACCTATGGCGATGCCAACGCCATCAGCATCAGTTACGACCGGGTGTTTTAACTGAGTCCGGCCGGCAGTGTTAGAACAGGCGCTGCCGGCTGGTGACATAACCAGCGTAAAAGATGATCAATACACCGGCAAACCAAGCCATAGAAACCGGTTCTTGCCAAAAAAGATAACCAAACAGCCCCGCAAATACCACACTACTGTACGTCCACATGCCGATATCACTGGCAGGCGCTAAGGCGTAAGCGCGGGTCATTGCCATCTGTCCGGCTGCGGCCATTACGCCCATCCCGGCAAAAGCCCACCAGGCGACTGCCGGCAACGGATGCCAGTCAAAGGGGACCGGGATAAAGGAAATAATGGCTGTCAGCAGCGAGAAATAAAACACGATGCGTGCTGCTGGTTCGGTATCTGACATATAACGGATGGTGGTTTTCGTCACCGCTACCAGCACCGCAGACAGAAGTCCAATCGCCAGCATCAACCAATTGCCCGGACCTCCACTGACGGGGATCGCAATAAAGACACCGACAAAGCCTAAACCAATGGCAAACAATGTTAAACGACTTGGCCGTTCATTGAGCCAGAAACGGGCAATAATGGGCACGACAAAAGGTGAAAGCAGTAACACCAACATAGCCTGAGCCAAAGGCAATCGGCTGATCACATAGAAAAAGCAGTACATCGAGATAATGCCGGTAGTGGCACGGCTCAGGTGTAAATACCAGCGGTCTGTTTTGAGTATTTGCATGCCTTGCAGGTAAACCCAGGGCAGCATGACCAGCAGCGCAAAAAAATTGCGGAAAAATACCACCTGCACCTGGCTGGCGGACTCACTGGTTAGTTTTACCAGTGCGCCGATGCCGGCAAAGCAGGCTTCAGCCAGTAACAACAAGGCTGCAGCCAGATAGAGTCGGGTAGGTGTCACTGGATTCAATCTTGCTGCAGCTTGCCGATCAGCTGATCAGCGGCCATCGGTTTGCCAAATAAATATCCCTGAATTAAGTGACAACCACGCTGGCTGAAAAACGCCAGTTGTTGTTCCGTTTCGACGCCTTCGGCCACACAATACATCCCAAGGCTGCTGGCCATGCTCAACATCGCGTCGATAATGGTTTCATCATTGCGATCGATACCGATATCTTTGACAAAACTGCGGTCAATTTTAATGCCGTCTATCGGTAATTCTTTCAGATATTTCAGCGAGGAATAGCCGGTGCCGAAATCGTCTAACGCCAGCTGAACGCCAAGTTCACTTAGTGCCAGCATGGTTGCGATGGCACTTTCGTGATCCTGCATCAGCGCACTTTCGGTCACTTCAAACCGCAGGCAACTGGCCGGTAACTGATATTGTGCCAGTAACGCCGCGGTTTCCAGCGCCAGATTTTGCTGCTCCAGGTGGCTGGGCGACAAGTTCACTGACACATACAGCGGAAAACCCGCCTGATGCCAGCGTTGTAAATCAGCCAGCGCCCGGACCAGCAACGCCTGTGTCATCGGCACTATCAGCCGTAAATCTTCCGCCAGTGGAATAAAATCATTGGGCGGCACTAATCGGTCACTGTCTTGCCAGCGCATCAGCACTTCTACCCCGACAATTTTCTGTTGCACACTGTCGTAGATCGGTTGGTAGTAGTTGAGGAATTCATTGTGCTGCCAGGCGCTGCGCAGCCGGGTTTCCCGTGCCAGTTGCATGTGCGCTTTGTCATTCATTTCCTGAATAAAAAACTGGAAATTGTTGCGACCGAGATCTTTGGCATGGTACATCGCAACGTCCGCGTGTTTCAGCAGCTCGCCGGCGTCAGCTGCGTCTTCCGGATACACGGCGATACCAATACTGGGGGATACACTGACTGAATGCACACCCAGTTGCATCGGTTCGCCGATCGATTTCAGCATTTTGCGTGCAACGTGACTGATATTGTCGTCGTTTTTATAGCTTTCCAGCAGCACGACAAACTCATCACCGCCTAAGCGGGCCACGGTATCGGTCAGGCGTAAAATGGTGCTCAGACGTTTTGCAACTTGTTTCAGCAAAAGGTCGCCGATGTCATGACCCAGACTGTCATTGATTTGTTTAAACCGATCCAAATCGATAAAACAAAGTGCCAGCGAACGTTTTTCCCGTTTGGCTGTTTCAATGCCGTGCAGAATGCGGTCCATGAGCAGTGCACGGTTTGGTAATCCGGTCAGTGCATCATAATTCGCCAGATAACGCAGGTCATCTTCGGCTTGTTTCTGTGCGGTGATATCGGTGAACACCAATACATAAAAATCGACCCGTTCGTCGTCTCCAACCGCACTGATATTTAACAAAGTCGGGCGCTCTGTGCCGTCCGGGCTCAAGACCAGCTCTTCGCCTTGCCAGTGCTGATTGGCCTGCATGCCACTAAGCAGTCGTGTGTAAAAACGCCGTCTGCTCAGGCTGATGCCCAGTTCATGCACACGTGGGTTATTTAAATAATCATCCATGTTGCCAAACACATCGGCAAACGATTGATTAGCGGCGAGTACGCGTTGTTCCGGGTCGAGCAACACCACCCAATCGCGGGTTTGCTGGAAGGCTTCGCCAAACAACCGCGCTTTTTCTTTGGTGGCGCGTGTTTCAGTGATATTGCTGTAGGTGCCGATGACCCGTAAAGCCTGACTACTGTTGGTCTCTGTCACTTTGCCGATATCGCGGAACCACAACCAGCTGCCATTTTTGTGCTGCATGCGATAGGTAAAATCAAAACTGCGATCTGGCGCACTGACAAACTTGTTCCAGGCTTGTTGATAACTGTCGCGGTCGTCCGGGTGGATCAGGGCCAGATGTTGTTGCATCGACAGTGGATTTAGCTCTTCGCTGTAACCGAGCATCGCGTGTACACGCTGGGCATACATACTGTTTTTTGGCACCAGATAATCCCAAACGCCGCTGTTGACTGCTTCCAGTGCTTGTTTCAGCCGCTGCTCACTGGCTTTCACCTTGTAATGCGCCTGCGCCAGCAAGCGCTTTTGTGCCAATCTATTGTGCTGCCATAAAAATAACAGGATCAGCGCCAATACGGCATAGCTTGCCAGGGCTGCTGGCGAATACCAAGGCGCCGGATCGATGCGCAGCGTGAGCACCGCAGTGTCACTTTCCAAGCCATTGTTGGGCGAAACGGCTTTGACATGAAAGGTATAGAGGCCAGGTTCGAGCTGTGGAAAAGTGACACTGGCGCTTTGTTGTTGCGGAAAGCGGATTTCCCGGTTGCCTTCGAGCCAGAATTTATACTGGATTTTATTGTTGTCGCGGAAATTTAACGCAGAGAAGCTGACCTCAATACCGAGGCTGTCATAAGCAAAACGAAACGATGTGCCGTTTAAATTGGTTAACGATGTGGACCTGGCCTGATTCATAGCGCCGATATGGGTGATAGCGATCATCGGCTTCTGCGGTGCTTCGACCAGCTCGGCCGGGTTAAACCAGGTTACACCGGCATTGGTGCCATATACCAGATTACCGTTGGATAACTTCAGGCTGGCGGCAAAAGTGAACTCGCTGCCGGACAGACCATCATTTTTGTCAAAAGGCTCCAGTCGCAGCGTGGCCGGGTCAAGCCGGGTCAGCCCTTGTTGACTGGCAAACCACAGCTGGCCGTTCAGGTCGGTTTCACAGGAATAGATCGCATTATTGACCAAGCCGTTTTGCTTGTGCAGGTGATGTTTCAGTTTTAACTGTTGTCCATCAAAACCCAGCAAGCCAAGGCCGCTGATGGTAAACCACAGATCACCGCGACCATCGACACACATTTTATCAGCCTGACGCGCAAGACCTGGTTGATAGGGCATCGCTTCATAGATTTTCTGCACGCTGCGATCGCGTTGATTAAACAACCAAATCCGATCGGATGCACTGAACAAAATTTGTTCTGGATGCTGTGGACGATGGCCCAGAAAACGGCCAGCACGGTGGGGCGGCTCGGCTTGTTTTAACTCAGGAAAAGTCGTCAGTGTGCCGTCAGCAGGTTGATATCGATAATAATCTTCCGCGTTGTAATACCAGAAGGCGCCATCATGGTCGCGCCAGTGACCGCCAGCCTGGAGCTGGAGCAGAGGCTGTTGGTTGCTGTCTTGTAGCGGAAGCGGCAAAAATTCCGCGCGGCTGGCAGAAAACAGATGTAATGAGTTGCCACTACGTAACCAGAGTTGGTCGGCGTTCTCCGGATAAATACGCGCCACAACCCGCGAAAATAGCGCAGGTAACGGCTCTGGATAGGCCAGTTCATGTACAGCACCTGATGGCAAGTCCAGCCGTTTTAAGCCATTGAGGGTACCGAGCACCAGCTGGTTGGCCGGGCTTTCGGCCAGTGCCAATACTGCTCTGGGACTGTATCCGGCTGGCTGGGCAGACATTGGCTGTTCTGCTGGAGGCATGGGAAGTCGGGCATGATAAAAATGCGTGCTGCGGGGGTGCCAGTAATAGGCGCCTTGCAATCGACTGGCTACCCAAAAGCCGCCATCTGGTGTGCCGACCAGATCGGTAATGCTGTCCTGATCGACTTCATGCACACTATCGGTAAAACGCCAGAGTAATTCCGCTTGCGCGGCACCGGGTGTGGCCAGATACAGCCCTTTATTGGTGCCAAGTAAAAGCTTGTCGAAGTACGGCAGGATTTTATTAATCTGCAGATCAGTTAAAAACGGCGCTGTATCTATTGGTGCGACAGCACTCTGGCGCAACTGGTCTTCAGTCAGTTGATAAAATTGATTACCAATAGCGAGGTATAATAAATCATGGCCGACGTTTAGCGACCGGACTATCTGTCCGCCACGCTCACTGCTTTGTGTGGTCAGCACAACCAGCCAGTGCTGTTGGGTTTTTAAATCATAAACATAGAGACCACGTGTGGTGCCAATAAGCAGCAACTGATTGAATTTTTTCAGCAAACGAACCCGCGACATCAGGCTGTTACCGCCATCAAACTCAAAAATCTGAGTCAGTTGCTTGCCGGGTAATTGCAGCTGGTAGACCGCTTTATTAATAGCCAGCAGCAGTAAATCGGGCTGTTGTTCAATCACATCAAACAGTTGCGGGATAGTGTCGCTTTCCAGTTGCTGCAGCGGCGTCAGCAATTCTGCGGCTGATGTCTGTAGATCAACCTGATACAGCCCTTGATTTTTCGCGGCAACAAAAAAGCGTTGTTGACTGTCTTCCAGTACCTGAGAAATATCCAGTTCAACCTGCGCATCACCGGCCAGAGGTAGTTGCTGAACCTTATAAGCGTCATACCGGTTCAGCCCCCGGTCGGTAGCCAGCCACAGAAAACCGGTGGTATCGATGTACAGACGATTGATGGCGCCACTGACCAGACCCTGTTCGGTCGTCAGTGGTGCTAAGAGTGGTGGATTTGCATGTTCAGCAGGCGCGGCCGCCGATTGCAGCGAATAGACGCCGACGAGCAACAACAGCAAGAAATGGCATAAATTGTGGCGTAGCACAGACATTTTTGTTGCCAATATTTTGACCAGCTGTTGAAGTATGGCGGCGAACATAACGCAGAAACTCATCAAAAGTCCAGTGAGATCCATTAGAAGGGCTGTGGCCATTGATAAAGTATGGTCAGGGCAAAACCGCAACTCAGCAGCAAAAAAAGTGTCCGCTGAATTTGTCGGGTCAGTTGCAACATAAGCTGCAGATCCGCCAGCTGCGGGTTGTCTGATGCACCAATTCTCTCACGCCGCAGTTTCGTGCCCTGATATATCACCGGGCCGGCCAGATTGCGTTGCAGTGCAGCGCTCCAGGCGGACAGATACCAACGATCTGCAGCGGGCAAGCCTGCATTCTGGCTGGTATTAAAATAACGCAAAGTTGGACGAAATCGGTATAACACACCGACCAGTGCGCCATGCAACCATAAGGCTGGCAATGTGAAAAGCCGCCCACAAGCACTGACTGCGCCACTAAAAGCGCGCTGGCTGGGCATTTTACCGGACCAGGCCTGTTGCAGCTCCAATAATAAGCGGTAACTCAGCGCCAGCATCGCGCCACCGAGCAAATACCACAGCAGTACCGCCACTACATGACGGACCTGACGCTGCGCCAGCACTTCAATGCCGGCTTTCGCCAGACCTGTGGCCGACAGTTGGCCGCATTCCCGTCGAAGTAAAGGCTGCAGCTGGTCTTTGGCCAATTGGTACTGCTGGCGATGCAAACTGCTGGCCGCACTTTGAACCTGCAATTGGTAATTGCGAAAATCAAGGCACAAGTACAGCAGGATGGCATCAAAGCCAACCGGCCATTCTGACAGCTGACGCAAAGTCCAGCTCAACAGCAGCACAGGCAACAGAACGACCGTTAGTGCCAATGCCCCGGCGAGTCGTTGTTGTGACCGGCTATCAGTGCTTTTATTTACTTTCAGTTCGATGCGTTGAGCGAGCAGGCGTAGCAGTGGCCAGATTTGATATTGCTGCGGCAACGCGGCGTATTGCGCCAGTAAAAACACCAGCAAAAACAACAGTCCCGGCTCGAAGGCCGGGATCTGCATCAGCAGTTGCCAGTATTGGGCAGCGAGTTGTTGCATGGTTGCTTAGGTTGTCGCGTGCAATTCGCGCAACAATTCCAGCACCATTGCACTACTGTTTTTCGACGCAATTTCCAGATAGGCGTCAAAAGAGGTCGGTGATTCTTTGCCGGCAATGTCACTTAAGCTGCGGATCACGACAAATGGTGTGTTGAGCTGAAAACAAACCTGTGCGATGGCGGCACCTTCCATTTCGACTGCCAGCATCTGCGGGAAAGTGGCGCGGGTTTTATTGATGCGTTCCGGTTCACACATAAACACATCACCGGTGGTGATAAGGCCGGTTTTGGTTTTACAAAATCCCAGCGTATTGATACTGCGCACGGCGGCGGCGACTAAAGCCGGATCTGCGGTAAAAGCCGCTGGTAAACGTGGTAGCTGGCCTGGTTCATAGCCAAACGCCGTCACATCGACATCGTGATGGCGTAATTCGGTGGATACGACGATATCGCCGACATTGAGCTCCGGGTCAAAACCACCGGCAGAGCCAGTGTTAATCACCGCAGCCGGCTGAAACAGCTGGATTAATAAGGTGGTCGCAATGGCTGCGGTGACTTTACCGATACCGGACTGAACCAGCACCACATCATGGCCCTGCAGCTGGCCACGGTGAAATTCAAAACTGGCGACGCGGGTGGTTTCAATATTGCTGAGCTGTGCTTTGAGGATCGCAACTTCCTGTTCCATCGCGCCGATAATGCCGATTAATTGCATAGGGATAGTCCTGTGACCTGAGTCCTGTGACAAAAAATGGCATTATACAAGCCGGAAGGATAATGGCCCAGTGCGATTTCACGTTGGGCGCTCTGGCTCCGTCCGCAGCCTGCGCTGCAGCTTAAATCTGCAGCACTTTGGCGGCGCCTTCCGTCAGTTTACCTTGCTGATAATCCTGGATCGCCTGCTCAATCTCCGCCACCGAGTTCATCACAAATGGTCCGTATTGCACCACAGGTTCCTGTAATGGCTTGCCGGCGAGTACAATGATCCGTGCCGGTCCTTCGGTACGAAGTTGCAGGCTATCGCCATCACTGAGGACACCGGCATGATGCTGCGGGACGCGATGGCTATCAAGCCAGGCTTCGCCTTCATACGGGTAAATCAGTGCATTGTGGCCGGCCGGCACAGCCAGCGCTAAATCAGCCGCACTGTGCAGTTGCAGGTCCAGATATAGCGGCTGCGTCGATGCTGCGCGGATCGGGCCTGTGGTGACCGGTAGCAATAGGCCTTGAGTATGGGCCGGGCTTTGTAAGGTGCCGGCGATGACTTTAATCAAACCTTGTGGGATCACAACGTGCGGGATTTGCGCCGGGTCTAAATCCAGATATGCCGGATCTTGCATTTTCTCGGCGGCCGGCAAGTTCAGCCAGAGCTGAAAACCGCGCATCAGACCGGATTCCTGCTGCGGCATTTCCGAGTGAATAATGCCTCGGCCGGCGGTCATCCATTGCACACCGCCACTTTTCAGATGGCCACGATTCCCCAGATGGTCTTCATGCAGCATATGCCCGTCCAGCATATAAGTGACGGTCTCAAAGCCACGGTGCGGGTGCGGCGGGAAGCCGGCAATATAGTCGGCGGCTTCATCAGAGCCAAAACAATCCAGCATCAGAAATGGGTCTAACCGCCACTGCGGTTGCAGCCCAATGCTGCGGCGGATTTTGACGCCGGCACCGTCTGAGACTTGTTTGGCGGGCCAGAGTTGGGCGAGTTGACGTACTTTCATCAGTAACAGATCCTGCAATGTTGATGAGACGAGTAAACCCTAAAACTAATCGAAGTAAAATTGCAATGAATCCAAGTTTTTGTTCTATATAATCGAATGAATGTTGCTGGCAATACGCTGCTCATGTTGCAGCAACCAGATTTTCCGGTCCAGCCCGCCGGCGTAGCCAGTCAGTTTGCCATCAGCGCCAATCACGCGGTGACAAGGCACAATAATCGCGATTGGATTGCGACCATTGGCCGCGCCGACCGCGCGCATCGCATTTTTATTGCCAAGTCGCTGCGCCAGTTCACCGTAACTTTGGGTGTGGCCAAATGGGATTTGTCCCAGTTGCTGCCAGACTTGCTGTTGGAATGCAGTGCCGACAGCGCAGAGGGGCAGCTCGAAAGTTTGGCGCTCACCAGCGAAATATTGCCGGAGCTGATTTGCGGCCTCTGTTAATAGCGGCTCGGTGGCTCCATCACTCTGCAGGTTCAGCAGCTCAAATGGCTCTGCAGCGGTGCCGGCTGATGGCAAATCAGTATGCCGGGCGCCGGCCAGACTGCGATCTTGTTGCACTGAGGGGAAATGTACAGCATGCAGGCCGGCCGGGCTGGCGTGGATCTCCAGCGCGCCCAGTGGCGACAGGCAATAAGCAATATGGGTAGTTAAAGACATCTTATTCTCCTTATTCAGATGGGCTGTCCGCCAGACCAAACCAAAGCTGTAACGTGGCATAGCTGCGCCATGGTGACAGCACTGTGGCATCAAAGCCGGCGTGCTGGCGTGCCAGTGCTTTTTGAATGCCTAAATCGCCACCAAGCCAAACATCAGTTTCCGACAGACCGCGCATACAGGCATAAGCCACAGTCCAGGGGCCGATACCTTTGATCGGCAGCCATTGTGACGGGTGCTGCTCGGGTGCTGCCCACATACTGTCGGCGAGGGCCAGCAGGGTTTGTCGCCGCGCTCCGGGAATTTTCAGCATCAATAATTCATCGGCGCAGACTTGGGCCGGTGTCGGAAATTGCCGCCACTGCAGATCAGCCGCCAATGTTGCGCCGCAGGCTGGCGCGGTCTGAGTGTTGCCAAGTATCATTAGACGGTTCAACTGTGCCCGTGCACCGGCAATACTGACCTGTTGACCCAAAATTGCCCGGATCCCCGCTTCCCATGCTGACCAGACCCCTGGAATACGCAGGCCGGTTTTTACTTTGTCACCGAGTTGACCGCGCAGGTGTTGTTCGATCACCTGCAAATCGGCATCCAGATCCAGCAAACGGCGGATATGCTTCACTACCGGCAATAAAGTATCGTGATGAGGCCAATGCAGTCGGAGCGTAAGCGCATGTTTGTCTGCAAGCGGCCGAACTTCGAACCAACCCTGTTGCTGGCCCTGGCCTGGTGGCCAGTCAATCAAGCGGCCATATCGTTCCCCCTCCAGCCATTCCAGACCCGTTAAAGTGCGCAGTTGCCAGAACTCCAGCAATAAATGCCACGCCAGTGGCGGGCGATAGCTGAGTTCCAGCTCGATGACAGCAGAATTCTGCGACATGCGTTGTCCCCGTATTTGTGTCGGTGTTAATTTTAATTGTTGTTTAAACGCATCGTGGAAGCGGCGCAGACTATGAAATCCGGCCATTGCCGCAATATCAGTCACCGGCATAGTGGTTTGATGCAGCAACTGCTTAGCGAACAGGATTTGCTGATACAAGGCGTATTGTTTAGGCGAAACCCCAAGATACTGCGCAAAGAGTTTGCGTAAGTAGCGTTCACTGATGCCGAGGCGTTCACACAGACGAGCCTGATTGCCGTCTTGCAGGGCGCCCTGATCTATCAGTTTCATTGCACGGCGCAGGCTGGTCTGATTGCCTTGCCAGGCTGGAGAACCGGGGGCACTGTCAGGCCGGCAGCGTAAACAGGGGCGAAAACCCGCGGCGGCGGCCGAAGCTGCAGAAGCAAAATACTTCACTTGATGCTCTGCCGGTGCACGCGCAGGGCAAACCGGCCGGCAGTAGATGCCGGTACTTTGCACAGCGATATAAAACAGACCGTCAAAGCGGGCGTCACGGCTTAACCGGGCTTGTTGGCAGGTTTCAACTGCGGGCAACACTTCACTGTACAAGGGCAGCGCTCCGATATTGAGGAATGTCTGCAGTGTACAGCGAAGTATCAAACCGGATCAGCCAGATCCGGCACTGAATATCAGATATTCAAATCCACCTGTTGTATCAGGCCAACATTGCCTTGTTCAGACAAAAAGATGCCGCTGCGCGCTATGCGGGCCATCAACGCATCGCCATCATATAACCCAAACGAGGTGGCGACCGATTGTGCTGAGATGGCACCGATGCCGGCATCAGACAGACTCTGCAGCGCTTCACCCGGCCGCCAGATGCTCAGTTGTTGCCAGGCGCTGTCGCTGCTGTCAACAAAACCATCTTGATCTTCATCCAGTGCAGCTAATTCGGTAAAGCCACTGCCGGTACTGGGGCCAAACAACTCTGTACCTTGCGTAATACGACCGTCCTGATTGCGGTCATAACTCAGGTAATATTGGCCGTTAGCAAGTGTGGGTAATTGTGCGCTGTTGCCGTTACTGAAAAAATCAAAAGATTGACTGGCACCTGTCCACTGAAAACTCTGGCCTGTGGTGCTGAGCACCAACGGGTCTTTCAGTATTGCTTCTTGCTGGATACTAAAACTGGCATATGTTTCCTGCATGCTAAAGCTAAAAGCAAAACTCTGGCTGCTGCCGTCTTCCAGCTGCACGGCACCGGCAAAGCTGGCTTCGACAGCCTGATAGCGATAATTGAATTCCATAATGGTGCGTTCTGTGGGTGCTTGAGGCGGCGCAACTTCGTCGTGAATTTGCTGTTGCTGCGCCTGTATTTTTTCAATGGCGCTGCCGTCAAGCCAACTCAGTAGTTTGCCACTGGTCAGTTGCTCCAGAATGCGTTTGACAGTACCGATACTTTCTTTGGCGCTGAATTGCTGACCATCTTCATTTTGTTCTGCGGATGACTTAGACTCGGTTTCGCTCTGTGGATCAACTGCTTGAGCTGATGTCGTTGTCGCGGGGGCTGCGGGAGCGACTGCTGAAGTTTGTAATTCGATCCGGCTGTGTTGAAATAACTGTTGTTCGCGGGCACTAAATGCCTGTGTGGCGCTGATGACGTTCATTGGATCCTCCCATCGGAATTGATGGATTGCTGATCGCGTAATCGGCAGGGCTTGATTAAACTTTAGGCGACTTTATGCTGGAAACTTTTTTTCGACAGTTAAGTACCGAGCCGGACAGCATAAGCTTCCAGCAAACCATTGCGTTAATTGATGCATTGTACGATTTCAAGCCGACGGGCTTTCAGAATGGCGCGCACAGCAATGCGGCGGGGGAGAACAATGGTTCTTGCAAAATCCTGGCGTTTGCCTTGCTGCACAAGCTGTCAGAGCCGCAGACATTACAGCTGTTTGGCGATTTTTACCGGTTGGAAGTGTTGCCTGATGTCAAAGGTACCAATCACGCCAATATCCGCAATTTCATGCGCACTGGTTGGGATGGAGTTGAATTTTACGGCGCGCCTCTAAGTGGCAAGGCCTGAAGATTATACTTCAGGCCGGTTGATACTCAGGCGGTCAGGCTTTTTTTCTGACATTTCACCAGTACGGATTCTATTTTTTTTGCTGAAAAAGGTTTGGCTATAAATCCGCAAGCACCCGCCAGAATGCTTTGCTGCACATTTTCTACAGTGCTGTGAGCGGTCATGATCACAACGTTCGCGTGCGGGTTTATTTCTTTGAGCTGGCGTAATAACGTCTTGCCATCGCAGTCTGGAAGTTCTATATCGAGGAACACAACATCCTGATGTTGTTTGGTGTAACTGCTGATCCCCACACTGCCATTGGATGCCTCACTGACATGAGTGATGCCAAGCAACATCAGCGTCTGGCGCAGATATTCGCGGACTGAAGGTACATCGTCGATGATAAGTACGGAATAATCGGTCAATTTCATGCAAACATCCTTTGTTGTGTCACATCCTGCTTTGTTAAGTTGTAGTCGCTGTTTTGCTGAACTGCAACTTACGCTGTGTCGCGGCGCGTGATGCTAGCAAAGTCGCAGTCTACTTGCATCTTTTTTACTCAAGCAACTTTGCATATAGCGCAACACAACGGCGAAAGCTGCACTAATAATCGGCATCTTGACTGAATATTGCGCAATTGATTGCTTTGTCTGAGATTTTTGCTTTACCTTTGAAACTCCTTTTGTATAATGGCGCCTCAATCACAGGGGCATAGTTCCAATTGGTAGAACAGCGGTCTCCAAAACCGATGGTTGGGGGTTCGAATCCCTCTGCCCCTGCCAATTCTCTCAGGCAAGACCCAACGAGGTACTGAGATGAATCCAGACGTGACAGATAACATCACTTCTTCCATGTCAGAACTGCAACTGCAGTTCTTACAGCATTTAAAAATCCAACCGTTACAAAGCAATCTGGCTGCGCCGGATTATCAGGCATCGCACCAAACACCTGCGATCACAGCTTCTGCTGCGCAAAGCATTGCGCTCTCGTCGCGGGCTGCGCTGCAGGCTGTGCCCTCAGACGCCATCTCATCAGAACCGCTGCAGGCGCAGTGGATCGCTGCTGAAGCCAGTGTGCCGCTGGTGCGGGATATGTTGGTGTTTTTACAGCAAGCCGGTGTTCAGGCCCAATGGTTTTATCAGGCCGGTACAACAGACATTCAGCTGAGCGAAGCCGGTTTGTTCAGCGCACCACCGCAACATTTTTTTACTGCGGACAGCAAAAAACAACTTTGGCGCCATCTGCTTCAGTTGTTACCGGCTGAAGCCTTTACCGACACGGACCCGACATGATCCACATTCGCAGCGCCACGCCGGCAGATATTCCGGCGATGCTGGCAACTGAACAAGCCGCCACGGCTTATCCCTGGGCCGAATCGTCCTTTTTAAGCAGTTTTTCTGAACGTTATTTTAATGCGGTTGCGCTGTTAAATGAGCAGGTGGTGGGGTTTTATATCGGCGAGCTGGTGGCTGACGAAGCCAGTCTGTTTGATATTGCCGTGCATCCACAGCAGCAAGGCAAGGCGATTGGTAAAGCGCTGTTAAGCCATTTCCTGGATGAAGCCGAGCGTCGGCAAGCAACTGATTGCTGGTTGGAAGTTCGCGCATCGAACCACAAAGCGATGGCGTTGTATCATCAGCAAGGCTTTCATCAGGTTGGGGTCAGACCAGCATATTACCCGGCACCAGGTGGAAAAGAAGATGCTATTCTGATGGCCATGTCTTTGGCGATGCCGTCACTCTGAAACGGTGGGCCTGATCCACGGAGGCCCTATGCAATTGATCTGCAATAGCTTTTCTGTCCGATACCGCCAAATCTCTTCCGCTTATTCTGCTTTGTTTTTACGCTACAGCCTGTGGTGTCTGATACTTTTTTGTCTCAGTGCCTGTGGTGGAACCGACCAGACAGACAGTACCAGTAGCAGCCCATCGAGCGGTGCTATTTTATGGCGCGCCAGCGACAATCCGGCTTTTCCTGTCAGTACTGCCGCAGCGGAAGGTTTCAATGAGTCGATGCTTGAACAAGGTTACAGTGCAGCACGCTCCACCCCAGGTTTGTATGCAGTATTGGTGTTACGCCGTGGCCGGTTAGTCGGCGAGGCTTATTTCAATGGCCGCAAATCGACGGATTTATTACATTTGCGTTCGGTGACCAAAACAGTGATCAGTCATTTGGTTGGTGTTGCGATCAGTCAGGGCAAAATTCAGAGTCTGCAACAGCCGATCAGTGAATTATTACCACAGCGCTATCGCAATCTGCTAAATAGCAAAGCACCGGTCACTGTTGCGGATTTGCTCAGTATGCGCAGTGGATTTGCCTGGGACGAAAGCACACTGGCTGGTTTTGAGCAGTGGGTGATGTCGGCAGATCCAACCCGCTATGTACTGGAGCAAGCGCAAACCCAACTGCCGGGGACAGAATTTCGTTATAACTCAGCCAACTTTCATTTGTTGTCGGTGATCCTCAGCGAGCAAACCGGGATGGCCACCCGGGACTATGCCCGGCAGGTGTTGTTCGTGCCGCTTGGCATCAGCAATTTTCGCTGGGAAAAACTCAAAGATGGTTATGACAATGGCGGCGCCGGGCTGGAACTCACCGCGCGTGACCTGGCTAAACTGGGTGTGTTGTGGCAGCAACAGGGACGCTGGGGTAGTCAGCAGTTGGTGAATCAGGCCTATGTTATGACCACAGCGAGTCTGCAGCAGCCACGCCGCAGCACTTTCGCCGGATTAAGCATCAGTGGTTATGGTTATGGCTGGTGGTTATTCAAACAGAACAGTCAGCCGGCGGGGCAGTTAGCCTGGGGCTATGGCGGCCAGTTTGTCATGACAATCCCGGAGCAGGAATTCACTTTGTTGCTAATGGCCAATAATCAGACAACAGATGTGGGGCCGCAGGAAAATGCCGTGATGCAATTGGCGACGCAATGGTTTTTGCCGGCAGTGCAATAAAACAGCGATAAATCCATCTGGCAATGCAGGTTTTCGCACTTCGCCAAAGCCGCTGTTCCTGCTATAATCGGCGCCATTTTTCGCCGGACTCAGCGCGCAGTGCAACACTGCTTAAGAACCGGCCGCCCATTTAGCTTAACTTCGGAACTCACTCAGGCATGGCCAGCGCAGAATTTCTTCAGGAAGTCAGTACACGCAGAACCTTTGCGATCATCTCTCACCCGGATGCCGGTAAAACCACCATTACAGAAAAAGTGCTGTTATTCGGACAGCTAATCCAGAAAGCCGGTACCGTCAAAGGCAAAAAATCTGGTCAGTACGCCACGTCTGACTGGATGGAAATGGAAAAAGAACGCGGTATTTCGGTCACGACTTCTGTGATGCAGTTCCCGTATGCCGATTGCCTGGTCAACCTGCTTGATACGCCGGGCCACGAAGACTTCTCGGAAGATACTTACCGCACCCTGACGGCAGTCGATAGCTGTCTGATGGTGATCGACGGCGCCAAAGGTGTCGAAGAGCGCACCATCAAACTGATGGAAGTGACCCGTTTACGTGACACGCCAATCATCACTTTTATGAACAAAATGGACCGCGATATTCGCGATCCGATTGATTTGCTTGATGAAGTGGAAAGCGTATTAAAAATTGCCTGTGCGCCAATCACCTGGCCTATTGGCTCAGGCAAAGAATTTAAAGGCATTTACCATATCCTGCGCGATGAAGTGATTTTTTATAAATCAGGTCTCGGCCACACCATTCAGGATGTCGACATTATCAAAGGCATCAATAACCCTGAATTAGACGCCCGTATTGGTTATTTTGCTGCGGATTTACGTGAGCAAATGGAACTGGTGCAAGGCGCCAGCCATGAATTTGACCGTGAAGCCTTCTTAAAAGGCGAGCTGACCCCGGTATTTTTCGGTACAGCGCTGGGTAACTTCGGTGTCGACCACATGCTGGATGGCCTGACTGAATGGGCGCCGGCACCGCAGCACCGTGCCACCACGGGCCGCACAGTAGAACCGACCGAAGAGGGGTTCTCCGGTTTTGTGTTTAAAATTCAGGCCAACATGGACCCGAAACACCGTGACCGCGTGGCGTTTTTACGCATCTGTTCCGGCAAATACGAAAAAGGCATGAAAATGCACCACGTCCGCATCGGTAAAGATGTGCTGGTGCCACATGCGTTGACGTTCCTCGCCGGCGACCGCGAACACGTCGAAGAAGCTTTTCCTGGCGATATCATTGGTTTACATAACCACGGCACTATCCAGATCGGCGACACTTTTACTGCAGGTGAGAAATTCACTTTTACCGGTATTCCAAACTTTGCGCCGGAGCTGTTTCGCCGCATCCGCCTGCGCGACCCGCTGAAACAAAAGCAATTATTAAAAGGGCTGGTGCAGCTGGCCGAAGAGGGCGCGGTTCAGGTATTCCGCCCGCTTGATAATAACGATTTGATCGTCGGTGCCGTTGGTGTGTTGCAGTTTGACGTGGTCGTGCACCGGTTAAAGTCTGAATACAACGTCGACGCGATTTACGAGAGCGTCAACGTCAGCACTGCACGTTGGGTTTATTCTGACGATGCCAAAGCGCTGGAAGAATTTAAAAACAAGGCCAGCACCAATCTGGCGCTCGATGGCGGGGATAACTTAAGTTATCTCGCCCCGACCATGGTGAACCTGAATCTGTCGATGGAGCGGCATCCGAAGATCCGCTTCCACAAAACCCGTGAGCATGCGCACGCCGGTTAAGTCGAGACAAAAGACCCACAGATTCAACGTTACTCAGGATACAAAATGAATATCAAACAGTTATTGGCCGCCAAAACCCAGGCCGCAATGATCAAAGTTGGCTTGCCGGCAGAAACTAATACTGCTGTGACACAAAGCACCAAAGTTGAATTTGGTGATTACCAGATTAACGGCGCGATGGCTGCCGCCAAGTTATTAAAAACCAATCCACGCGCGTTGGCGCAGCAGCTGGTGGATGTGCTGGAACTTGCTGACATTGCGGACAAAGTCGAAATAGCCGGCCCGGGTTTTATCAATGTGACGTTAAAACCAGACTGGCTAGCGACACAGCTGCAACACGCCGTCGCTGACCCACGTTTAGGCGTCAGCGCAAACTCAGCGCCGCAAACTGTGGTGGTTGACTATTCCGCGCCAAACCTCGCCAAAGAAATGCACGTCGGCCACTTGCGTTCCACTATTATCGGGGATGCTGTGGTGCGCGCGCTGGAGTTCTGGGGCGACACCGTGATCCGGCAAAACCACATGGGCGATTGGGGCACGCAATTTGGCATGCTGATCGCGCATCTGGAAGACAAGCTGGCTGCCGGTGTGGATTTAGAAACTGTCGCACTCGCGGACTTAGAAGATTTTTACCGCGAAGCGAAAAAACGCTTTGATGACGAAGCTGGTTTTGCTGACAAATCCCGTGATTACGTGGTGAAACTGCAAGGCGGCGATGCGCACTGTCAAAAGCTGTGGCAGCTGTTTATCGATACATCGGTCAAACACAGTGAAGAAGTGTACCGTACGCTCAATGTTACTTTGGGTCACGACCACATCAAGCCGGAATCGGCGTATAACCTGATGTTACAGCCGATTGTCGATGATTTAACAGCCCGTGACATTGCGGTGGAAAGTCAGGGCGCTTTAGTGGTGTTCCTGCAGGAACTGGCTGACAAAGAAGGCAATCCGTCGCCTTTTATTATCCAAAAAACCGGCGGTGGCTTTTTATATGCCACCACTGACTTGGCAGCCTGTCAGTATCGCAGCCATGAATTAAACGTCGACCGCATCATCATTTTCACTGACGCCCGCCAGGCGCTGCACTTTAAACAAGTCGAGCTGGTGGCGCGTAAAGCCGGCCTGCTGCGCGCGGAAACCGCCTACGAGCATTGCCCGTTTGGCACTATGATGGGTGAAGACGGCAAGCCGTTTAAAACCCGCACCGGCGGCACTGTCAAACTGGCGGAACTACTGGAAGAAGCCGTGGTACGCGCTGAAGCCGTGGTGAAAGGCAAATCGACGGAACTCAGTGCCGAAGAAATCGCTGAAGTGGCGCGTAAAGTTGGTATTGGCGCGGTGAAATTCGCTGATTTATCAAAAAACCGCACTTCTGACTATATCTTCAGCTGGGACGCCATGCTGAGCTTTGAAGGTGCCACCGCGCCTTACCTGCAATATGCCTACACTCGCGTCAGCAGTATTGTGCGCCGTGCCGGCATTAGCGACAGCTTCAGTGCGTCATTAATCCTGGCCGAGCAGCAGGAAAAACAACTGGCGCTCAAAGTGCTGCAGTTTGAAGAAACGCTGCAGCAAGTGATGAAAGATGCCCAGCCAAACCTGCTGTGTAATTATCTGTATGAGCTGGCAAGCCAGTACATGAGCTTCTATGAAGCCTGCCCGATTTTAAAAGATGGCATTGAACCAGCGCTGCGCGACAGCCGTTTAATGCTCAGCATTCTGGTGGCTAAACTGCTGGCCAAAGGCCTGGACCTGCTTGGCATCGATGTGATGGAGCGGATGTAACGGTAACAAGGCGCTTGGGCGATACTCGTTGCCCTTTGTCTCTGTTTCAATCTTTTACGAGCGAATATGACTGCTATGATTGGAGCGTCAATGGAAGTCGCGGATATCCGCCGCAGCTACAGCAAAGATAAATTGGATCTGGATAAATTAGACGCCGATCCTTTTGTGCAGTTTGAAGCCTGGCTGAAAGATGCCATCGCTGCTGAGTTGCCAGACCCGACGGCGATGTGTGTCGCCAGCGTCGACGCTGACGGCCAGCCATCACAGCGGCTGGTGCTACTGAAAGACGTCAACAGCAATGGTTTTGTGTTTTACACCAATCTGGGTAGCCGCAAAGCACAGGAGCTGGATGGTAATCCGAAAGTCTGTTTGCATTTTCCCTGGCATCCGCTGGAGCGGCAGGTGATTGTGTATGGTACGGCCGAGCGCGTACCGACCTCTCAGGTGCTGCATTATTTCACTTCCAGACCCAAAGAAAGCCAGCTGGCGGCCTGGGCTTCTGAGCAAAGCCGGCCAGTGTCGACGCGCCTTGCGCTGATGCAAAAATTCGCTGAAATCAAACATAAATTTGAGCATGGCGAAATACCGGTGCCGAGTTTCTGGGGCGGCTTTATAGTCAAACCACATAAAATCGAATTCTGGCAGGGCGGTGAACACCGGCTGCATGACCGTTTTATGTATAGCAAACAAGCGGATGGCCACTGGAGCATCGAGCGGCTCTGCCCTTGATCTCGTCATCTGGCTAGCGATAACCAGCATACCAACGGTTTTATCAGGTTCGTTGTACCTTTCAGTCAACGCATCGTTTGCGGCGCAGCTCTTGTTAGCTGCGCCGTTTTCGCCTTAAGCTCGGTGCAATTTTCAGCACCGGATCTACACAGTGAACCTTTTGCAACATGCCTTAACAGGCCCGACCCTGCATTTAATCCCATTACAAACTGAACATTGGCCTGCTTTGATGCAGGCAGCCAGTGACCCGCTAATTTGGACTTTGCACCCGGAACCTGGACGCTACAAACCCGAGGTATTCAAGCCGGTATTTGACGGCGGCCTTGCCAGCGGCGGCGCTTATCTGATTTGCGATAAGCAAAGCGGCGAAGTGCTGGGCACCAGCCGCTATTACGAGTTTGATGCAGCCAAACGCGAAGTCGCGATCGGCTACACCTTTTTAGTGCGCTCGCGTTGGGGCGGCGCGACCAATAGCGAATTAAAACATCTGATGCTCAGCCATGCCTTTGGTTTTGTGAATACGGTTTGGTTTCACGTTGGCGAGCACAATCTGCGTTCACGCCGCGCTGTGGAAAAGCTGGGTGCGGTCTATACCTGTACCGACGCCACAGCGCCGACCGGTGTGACGCGTGCCACCGCATTTTACCGGCTCGACAAAACGACCTGGCTTGCGCTGCAGCAGGCATAACGATTGACAGCTGTTGGCTGTTATCCAAAACCAGCGCTGGCGGAGAATTAATCTCATCGCTTAAATTTTTGCCAGGGACTAGCATATTCATCAGTTGGATAATTTGGAGATCTGCTGATGAATAGCAAAGCCGGCCGCCCGGCCGCCGCGACGCAGGAAAGCAACACCCGGCATAATCTGCTGGTGCAGGCCCGGCTGTTATTTTCCGAACTGGGCTATGAGCGCGTTACCACCCGGATGATTGCGCAGGCCGCTGGCGTCAATGCCGGCATGATCCGCTATTACTTTGTCGACAAAGCTGGCTTGTTTGAAGCGATGCTGCGCGAAACCATCGCGCCTTTGTTGCAATTGGCCCAGCAGCAGGCGCGGCTGGCTGAGCTGCGCGATCCGGCGGCGATAGTGGCCGCTTATTATGCGGTGATGGCCCCGCATCCGTTGTTACCGACCTTAATTTTCCGCGCGCTGCACAATGTGGATTCAGCGGAATATCAGATTGTCAGCCGGGTTTTTGCCGGTTTTGTCCAGCAGATGTTGAGCAGCCTGGCGCAAGTGCTGACCGCGCCTGGCCAGCTGCAACCAGGTTTGTTGCCGTTTAATGCATTGCTCAGCTGTTTTGGCCTGGCCATTTTCCCTTTTGTGATCCCGCCATTTATGAAGCAAGCGCTGGGTCTTGAGCTGACGCCTGAGTTCCTGCAGCAACTGGCGGTGCACCAACAACATGTGCTGCGCCATGGCTTGTTGCTCACCCCACTTCACAAAGACGCACCCCAAGCAGATACATCCAACGGAGACATTGATGCGTAACCTGGTTTTATCGAGTTTTTGTACTGCGCTTGCGGCCTGTCAGCCTCAAGAAGCGCCGTCGGCATTTGGCACGCTGGAGCGCGAACGCGTGTTACTGACCGCGCCGGCAACAGAACTGATCCTGAGCCAGTCAGCGTTGGAAGGCAGCAAAATCAAAGCCGGCCAGCCACTGCTGCAGCTTGACCCACAACTACAACAGCTGAAAGTCGATAAAGCCAGGGCTGAAGTACAACGCGCGCAAGCCGCGCTGGAGTTGTTACTGCAGGGGAACCGGGCTGAGCAGATCGCTGCCGCGGCGGCGCGGTTGGAGCAGTCAAAGCTTAGGCTTGCTGACAGCGAACGCCAGCGCAACAGAGCCAGACAGTTACGTCAGCAACGTCTGGTTGCTCAGGCCGAGCTCGATGCTGCGGAGCTTGCAGCCCGGTTGGCTCAAGCTCAATTGGCCGATGCAGCGCAGCAATTGCAGGAATTGCAAGCGGGGAGCCGGCCCGAGCAAGTTAGTCAGGCGCGCTTTGCACTCGAAAGCGCGCAGCAGTCGTTGAATGTTGAACTGAAGTTGCTGGCTGATTTAACGCTGGTTGCCAGTCGCGATGGTGTGTTGGAAGATTTGCCATACCATATTGGTGAACGGGTGCCACAAGGTGCAGTGCTGGCGGTGATCGCCGCCGATGCAGCGCCCTATGCCAGAGTCTATTTACCGCAAACGGCGCTTTCACAGTTCAGCACCGGTCAGCAGGTGCAAGTCCGGGTTGACGGCCAGTCTCAGCCGCTTGCCGGTACCATACGTAAAATTGCCACTGAAGCCAGCTTTACGCCTTATTTTGCGCTGCATCAGGCCGAACGGGCGCATCTGATGTATGTCACCGAAATCAGCCTGAGCCCGGATCTGACACTGGCGACCGGTCTGCCGGTACAGCTGGCATTACCGGAGACTGCTGATGAGTGATGCAACTGCCGCCACTGCACTCGCCATCGATGTCAAAGGCATGAGCCGGCGTTTTGGTGACTATCTGGCGGTGAATCAGCTGGATCTGCAAATTCCGGTGGGCTGTATTTATGGTTTTCTCGGGCCAAATGGCTGTGGCAAATCGACCTCGATCCGGATGCTGACTGGCTTGTTAACGCCGAGCAGTGGTGTGATTAATGTGTTGGGGCTGGAATTGCCGCGTCAGGCCGATTTGCTGCGCCAGCGCATCGGCTACATGACGCAAAAATTTTCGCTGTACGACAATTTGACAGTGCGGGAAAACCTGCAGTTTGTTGCCGGCATCTATCAATTGCCAAAGGCAGCACGGCAGGAGCGTATCGGCGAATTGCTCGATTTGTACCAGCTTGCAGATAAACAGCTGGTACGGGCCGGCAGTCTCAGTGGCGGCCAGAAACAGCGGTTGGCGCTGGCGGCTGCGACCATGCACAAGCCAGCGTTGTTATTTCTCGATGAGCCAACGTCGGCAGTCGACCCGGAGAATCGGCGTGAATTCTGGGAGCGGCTGTTTGATTTAAGCGACGCCGGCACCACGATTTTAGTCTCGACCCATTACATGGACGAAGCCGAACGCTGCCATCGGCTGGCCATTCTGGAGCGCGGTGAAAAACGTGCTGACGGTACCCCAGCCGATTTGATGGCGCAAATGCCGGCAGATGTTTATGAAATCAGTGGCCCTGACCTACGCCGGTTACGGCAGCAACTGTTGTTGTGGCCGCAAATCATGTCGGCAGCGCAGATTGGCCAGCGCCTGCGGCTGTTGGTTTATAAATCTGCTGGCTGGGACTTGTCACTTTTACAGCAGCGGCTCGGTTCCAATTGTCAGGTTGAGCAGGTACGCCCTTCACTTGAAGATGTTTTTGTTGCTAATACCGGAGCTGCATATGCTGAGTCTGTCTCGCATTCACGCGATTTTTCGTAAAGAGATCTGGCAGTTATCGCGTGATCGCATCACGTTTGCGATGATCGTGATGATCCCACTGGTGCAGCTGATGTTATTTGGTTATGCCATCAACACCGATGTGCGTCAGGTGCCGGCAGCGCTGGTTGACCACAGTGGCAGCAGCACAGCCCGGCAGTTGGCGGCCGACTTGCAGGCAGCGCAGGCGGTGCGTTTTGTGGCAGGACCTGTTGATGTTCAGGCCGCGCAGGCGGCACTGACGGCCGGTGAGGTCAATGCGATTCTGTTGATCCCGGCCGATTTTGAACGCCGGTTGGACGAGCGCCGGCGCGGTGGCAGCAGAGCAGTCGCGCAGTGGATCAGCGACGGGTCAGATCCGATGCTAAGCAATGCAATTAACGCACTGCGCCAGATGCCGTTGTCGCAGCTCTCGCCGTTGCATCGCGAAGCAGCAGTGCCAGCTAGCGCGTTATTTGATGTGGTGAATTTTTACAATCCGGAGCGGCGCAGCGCGGTCAATATAGTGCCAGGCCTGATTGCAGTGATCCTGACGATGACGATGATCCTGTTTACCTCGGCTGCCATCGTACGCGAGCGCGAACAGGGCAATATGGAGTTTCTGATCAATACGCCAATCCGGCCGATTGAGCTGATGCTGGGGAAAATTCTGCCTTACATAGCCATCGGTTTGTTGCAGGTGGCGATTATTCTTGGTCTGGGTCATGGCCTGTTCGCCGTGCCGTTACCGGAGCAATGGCTGTCGTTATGGCTGGTGACCTTGTTGTTTATCCTGGCCAGTCTGACGCTGGGGTTATTGATTTCCACCAAAGCCCAAACCCAGCTGCAGGCGATGCAACTGACAGTGTTTATTCTGTTGCCGTCGATTTTGTTGTCAGGCTTTATGTTCCCTTATGTCGCGATGCCGAAACCGGCGCAATACATCGCCGAATTGTTGCCGGCCACGCATTATGTGCGGCTGGTGCGGGCTGTCGTATTGCGTGACGCGCATTGGACGGCACTGTTAAACGATATCATGGTGTTAGCGGCTTTTATTGTGGTGGGCATGACGCTGGCGACGCTGCAATTTCGCAAGCGCCTGGATTGAGGGAAAGCAGCCGGCGGATTGTCGTTGTAAAGACTGTATTGACCGCAAAGCCGTTGCCTTGCGCCTGACGCTGCCTGAGTCTGATCTCTGACTGTTCCTGCTATCGAGAAGGAACAGTAAAAGGGAACACCTTGTAGTTAAAGGCATCAGAGCAACAATTAAAACAAGCGGGAACATGGTTATGAAACGATTTTTAGGACCGGCTGCAGCGTCGGTGCTGGCGTTAGCAGTGTCACAGGCATTGGCCGCCGACTTAGAAATGGCTAACAAAATCCGGCATGAAGGCCTCTATCAAAGTGAAGTGCTACATACGCTGGAATATCTGACTGATGAAATTGGTCCGCGGCTGACGGCATCGCCGCAAATGACCGCTGCGAATCAGTGGACCTTAAAACAGCTGCAAAGCTGGGGTCTGAAAAACGCCGAATTGCATCCATTTGAATTTGGCCGTGGCTGGAGTTCTTCCGCCTCCAGTATTGCGCTGACCGCACCAAGAACGGTCTCTCTGCACGGTATTCCGGTAGCCTGGACGCCTGGCACCAACGGTCCTGTCGCCGGTGACGTGATGATGTTTGACGTCAACACTGAAGCGGAATTGACCCAATATGCCGGCAAGTTGCGCGGAAAGTTCCTGATGATGGGCGAAGATCTGAAGATTGAGCCGCCAAATACCATTATTTTCGAGCGGCTTGGCAGCGACAAACTGAATAAACTTAAAGACAGCGAAGCGGGTGCAAGACCGAGCTATGAATCGGCGATGACCAAAGCACTGCGCGCCAGCCGTAAACAGGCGTACCAGTTCAATAAAGCGCTCAGTGCCTTTCTGGTTAAAGAACAAGTCGCTGGCGTGATTTATCGTTCCAGCCGCCAGGGTGGTCTGGTGCGGGTGTTTGGTAAATCACACAAAATTGGCGAAACCTTTGGTGTGCCGGCGATCATTATCGAACAGGAAGATTACGGCCAGCTGTTGCGGATGCTGGATCGCAAAGAGCAGCCGCAGCTGACGCTGGATATCAAAGCGCAGTTCCATGATGACGATAAAAACGCCTACAACACACTTGCTGAAATTCCGGGCACGGATAAAAACGCCGAAGTGGTGATGGTCGGCGCGCATCTTGATTCGTGGCATGCCAGTGATGGTGCTGTCGATAACGGCGCTGGCGTGGCGGTGGCGATGGAAGCGGTGCGCATTTTGTCCAAACTGAAAGTGAAACCAAAACGAACGATCCGGATTGCGTTATGGTCAGGCGAAGAGCAGGGGCTGTATGGTTCTCGGGCATATGTAAATGATTTCCTCGCTAGTCGGCCAACACCAACAGATCCGGCGGAAAAGGCTTTGCCGCGTTATTTATGGTCCAGCCCGGGTTGGCCAATCTCGCCGAAAGCCGGTTATGACAAGTTATCGGTGTACTTGAATATGGATAACGGCAGTGGCCAGTTCCGCGGCATTTACACCGAAGGTAACGTGGCAGTGAAACCGGTGTTTACCGACTGGTTCGGTCCTTATATGGATTTAACCAATGGCACCGTATCACCGCGTTCTACCGGCGGTACTGACCATGAATCCTTTGATGACGTTGGCTTACCGGGCTTCCAGTTTATTCAGGATCCGCTGGATTACAGCACCCGTTTGCATCACACGCACATCGACTCGATTGATCATGTGATTGAAGATGACCTGAAACAGGCGTCGGTAATTATGGCTGGTTTCCTGTATGAAGCGGCGATGTCCGACAAAAAACTGCCGCGTAAGCCGATGCCAACGCCGGCATCTGCCGTGCAGCAACAACAGCAGGATCTGGATAGCCAGAAAGAACTACGCAAAGCTGAGCTTGAGGCAAAACGTACGCTGGAAAGCGGTCAACGCTGATACTCAACAGTAAACCCGGCGCTTGCCGGGTTTACTTTTTTGCGCCTTGCTTCAGGCGACAGCTTCTGTTGCAATGCGTCCTATCGCCGCTTGCTGAAGAGCTGAAATGCTATTGTCTGCGCCAGCATTATTTGATACCCACTGTCATCTGGATTTACCGGAGCTTGCCGTTGCTTTGCCGGCTTATCTCACGGCTGCTGTGGAGGCCGGCGTCCGGCGTATTCTGGTACCGGCCGTCGAAGCATCGCGCTGGCCGGGCTTATTGCAGCTGCAACAACAAACTACTGCGCTCAAGCTCGATGTGGCACTCGGTATTCATCCCTGGTGGGCGCAGGGCGCGTCTGAAGAGCAGCTCGCTGAACTCACCAGGTTATTGCAGACCAAAACCAGCATCTGTGCTGTCGGGGAAATTGGCCTTGATTTTGCTCTGGCAAAGAGTGGCGAAGATGAAGCAGCCACGCAGCAGTCATACCAATGGCAACAGACATTATTCAGTGAACAGTTAGCTTTAGCCGCGAAAGCAGGCAAACCTGTGGTGCTGCATCACCGCAAATCACAGCCAGCGTTGTTGGCAGAGCTGAAGCGCCAGCAGTTTAACCACGGCGGTATTTTGCACGCGTTTTCCGGCAGTAAAGCGCAGGCATATGCGTTTTTAGATCAGGGGTTTAAACTCGGTATTGGTGGCACTATCAGTTATGAACGGGCACAGAAAACCCGCGATACGGTGAAAAAGCTGCCGCTGTCAGCCTTAGTACTGGAAACCGATGCGCCGGCGATGCCACTGGCCGGTTTTCAGGGCCAGGTGAACACGCCAGCCCAACTTGCTTTGGTATTCAGCCAGCTTTGTGCGCTGCGCACTGAACCGGCCACCACGTTGGCGCAGGCATTATGGCAAAACAGTCTGACGGCTTTGCAGCTGCCGGTGTGAAATCAGATTTTTGGCGCGACTGAATGAGCCTGATGTTGCGGACTGTCGAGTGCCGCGTGGTGTAATTCTTTATTTGAGGCCAGCCGGTGCGACAGCGCCTGCAATGATCCGCGTAACATCAGTGCTAGCAGCACAGTAAAACCGAGCATCCACAGCACTTGTTCCATCAGCTGATGCCAGCTGGTGCTTACCGCATCAAAGCTGCTGTATTGCTTCAGACTGATCTTGATGTAACCAAGCAACTGATTGCCCTGATAAATTTCCTGCACCATCGGTAATAAATGATCCGGAGTCTGCGGCGCGTACAATAATCGCGCGGGCTCGCTGGCCACCGATTCGCTCAGACGCACACCATTGGCATCGTAAACCACCACGTCATGCAGGTAAGGATTGGACGCCATTTGCTGCGTCAGTGCCTGCAAGCCTTCGAGTTGGTCGTTTTCAATCAAGTAAGCACAGGTTTGTGCCAAAGCCTTTAAGGTTTCGCGCATCAGCACAGCACTTTGTTCAGCAAACAGCTGCTCACCATGTTTGTTGCTTTGTTGCCACCACTGCAGTAACAACACGAATCCACTGATCGCCAGTACAAATTGTACGCTGCGCCAGATTTTTGCTGATTTTTTTGGCTTTTTTACTGACATTTGACCTGATTATCCGCTGACAAGGCCGGAAAAATGCCGGTAGAATGCCACGCAGCCCACTTAAAGTACAGGTACGCCCGTGAGTCGTCTTTTTTCTGACAATGCAGTTCAGCCAGCAACGCAGTTTTTTTCTGAGCTATTTCAACAGTATCCGATGGTGTTTTTGCAGGAAACGGCTGAAGGTCTGCAAGTCAGTCCGGCTCAAATCACAGCGCCGGCTGCAGCGACGCTGCGGATCTGGAGCAGTGAGCCCGGCGCACTGGATCTGGCAGCACTGCGGCAAATTGTGCAGTCTTTGGCACAGCCGGTGCTGGCCTTATCCTGTCAGCCACATGCGGAATTAGCGCCGGCCCTTGAACTGCGTCTGCACACGCTACTTGCTGCAGAAACCGTCAGTCGACTGCGGGAACTGGCCGCAACGCTTACGCTGGAACTGAATTATCTAATCATACAGCCCAAACTGACTACGCCCGGCGTGTTAGTGATGGATATGGACAGCACTGCTATTCAGATTGAATGTATTGACGAAATTGCCATGTTAGCCGGGGTTGGGCCACAAGTGGCTGCGGTGACTGCCGCCGCCATGCGCGGCGAGCTGGATTTCGCGCAAAGCCTGCGCCAGCGCGTCGCGACCCTACAAGATGCACCGGAGCAGGTGCTCGCGACCGTCCTTGCCCAATTGCCGCTCATGCCGGGGCTCGAAGCGCTGGTTGCCACCTTGTTGCAACACAACTGGACTGTGGCGATCGCGTCCGGTGGTTTTACTTATTTTACCGAAGCTCTAAAGCAACGGCTGGCGCTCAGTGCGACTTTTGCCAATGTGCTGGAGATCCGCGACGGTAAACTGACCGGACAGGTGGTTGGCGACATCGTGGATGCCCAGGTCAAAGCTCAGGTGGTACAGCAGCTTGCCACCGCCCGGAATATTCCGCACGGACAGACCGTCGCTATCGGCGATGGTGCCAACGACCTGCCAATGCTGGCCGTGGCCGGGCTTGGAGTGGCATTTCACGCCAAACCGTTGGTGCAGGCGAAAGCCCAATATGCCATCCGCCAGGGCTCTTTACTGCAATTATTATATTTGTTTGATACAACAGATATCACCGCATGAAGCATCAGCAACATTCGCTTTATCTGGATCAAGGTGCGTACCAATTGCATGTCAAAGCACTGGTGCCGCACCAGTCCAGTACGACGCCGGTGCTGATGCTGCATGGTGCGATAGAAAATGGCCGGATTTTTTACAGCCAATCCGGTAAAGGACTGGGTTGTTTTCTCGCTGATCAGGGCTTCGTTGTGTACTGTGCCGATTTTGCCGGCCGGGGTTTATCCAAACCCCATGTCAGTAGTGGTTTTGATCAAAACCAGCATCAACTGATTTGCCAGGACATTCCGGCGCTGATTGCAGATATTTACCAACGCCATCAGCAAAAAGTCAGCCTGATTTGTCACAGCTGGGGTGGTGTTGTGGCCTTAGCGGCGTTGGCGCGTCAGCCGGCACTGCTGGACCAGGTAAGATCCATTGTCTGTTTTGGCAGCAAAAGACGCATCAGCATTCGTTCCTGGCGTAAAAGCCTGCAAGTTGATTTGGTCTGGAATAAGTTCTGTCCCTGGCTTGCTGGCAAGCGTGGTTATCTGCCGGCCAGGCAATGGAAACTAGGGGCTGATGATGAACCGGTGCAATTTTTGCGCGACACTATTCATTGGATTGATCATCCGCATTTTATCGATCCGACCGATAGCTTCGATTACAGCGCCGCTGCACAACAGTTGCAGTGGCCGCCAGCCTGGTTCTTCGCGGCAGTGAATGATCGGGTGCTTGGACATGCAACCGATGTCAAACTGCTGATGCAGGAGTCAGGCCTGCAACAGGCAAGATACCGTTTATTGGGAAAAGCGCAGGGCGATGCATTGGATTATGATCATATTTCGATGCTGACCTCGGCCAAAGCAAGGACCGGACATTTTGTTGAACTGGCTGAATGGCTGAAATTGCCGGGATGAACCCAGCGTGCAGTTTAGCGGTGCAGGATCAGCTTTGCTGGTCCTGTTGCTGCACAAAGACTTTGCGTTTTTGCTGTTGTTGCTGGATTTGTTCCGGTGCGATGCTGTAACGCAGCAGGATCTCATCGCTGATGTCGATGACATCACCAACGCCGACCACACTCCATAACTCTTCTTCCAGTACCTTGGCTTTATGAATGGCATACACGCTGATGTAACTCAGTTCTTTATTGATATGTTCGGTATCGGGCCGGCCGGTGCGCGATAAATGAATGCGGAAACAAAACAATAAATCGTTGGCGAGTGCATCCTGAATAAAATAATGTTTGGCCTGCGTGGTTTTCAGGTCAAAATCGAATTCGGTGACAAAACTCTGTTCAAACTTTAGTTGATTCTGCCGGTAGCGGATAAACACTTCGTAAGTCCGCGGTGGGTCCTGTCGTTTCATCCCCTTGAGTTGATTGGCAAAATGCAGATTGGTCGCGCTGTTTTTCAGCAGCGGTTGCAGGTTAGGTTTAGTTTTATCGTCAGTAAAAACACCGAGCAGACGATGTAAGTTATTTGGTTCAGCTCCTTGCCCAAGCACATTTAAATCATACCGAATACCATGCCGATGCATAAAAAACGGGAAGCTGTTCAGCGCTTTAACATACATATTCCGCAGCGCCTGACCAAGGCCAGCGAATTTTGGCGTCTCTTCCGCCATTGTCAGTTTGGCTCTGTTGTTCTTGATAAGCTGTTCAAAAAACAACCGGCCCTGATGCGGTAAGTCCTGTTCAATAATCCGCAGATTCATAATCAGCTGGTTTTTACTGACTGCCATGACTTCGTAGTCGAGCTCCTGCAGACCGTATTTACTGGAGATCTTCTGCATGTCAGGCAACGACAGCTGTATTTTGTCACCTTTTTGATATGCCACCGCTTCATGTGACTCAATTTGCAAGCCACGCGATGAAAAGTCGCGGGTGTGGGCTTCAAAAAACTGTTCTTTATTAATTTTCAGCAGCACGCGGGTTTTATACAAAAAGCGACCTTCCGCGCGCAAATTGACATATTGCACCGCCACCGATTCCAGCGGCGGTAGTTCTTCGAGTTTTGGATGGCCAAAAATTTTTAGCTGGCTAAGTAAATTTTCATCAAAACTGATTTGTTGATACAGCAGATTACTTTCGTTGTGGTTGATTTCGGTCAGCGCCGCAACATAGCGGAACTCCTGGATCAACTGCAGCACTTGCTGGGACGGCGGCTGATTGAGTTTTTGAATTTCCTGATCGGCAGTATCCGGTAACGACAACAGAATATGCGCATCTTGCGGGTGCGTGCGGTGTACCACCAGATGAAAAACCCGCCAGCTCGGCTTCTGCGCGCCAAAACCAAAAAATACGTTTTGTAGCTGTGGCTGTTGTGCCAACTCGTCAGCAGTAGCCGAATAAAAATAAAGTTTGCCTTTGGCTGCATGCGTGAAGCAATACAACACGGTTGCACGTTCAGCTGGCGCCTTTTGTAAGCAGCTCTTCAGGCGTTTACCCGCCAGTATCTGCATCAGTACCGATTGTTGCCGTTCGTCCTGGAAATATTGCACGTGCTGCCGGTTATTTTCCGTTGTCAGTGCACACACAGGCACCGGCAAGCCATCTTTGACGGCGAGAAACACCGGCAAAGAGGCGATACGTGGTAAATAAAACTGTTCATAGCCTTTAACAACCACGGCATCCAGTGTGTTGTCCAGATTGACCTTGTAACGGCGTTTATTGCCATGAATAAACTGCTTGAGAAAATCGGTAAAACCACGTTCATCTGCCAGCGGCAGGCGCTTCACCCGCACATATTGCGCACGTTCAATGATTTCGCTGTCGATCACTTGATAGGGAATGCCTTGCGACAGACCTAAGGCAAACTCTTGCTCTAAACCGGTGAAATGAATGGCAATTTTCTGCCCACTTTGCAGGCGACGGCTACCTGGTACTTTCAGTTTGCTGCCGGAGACAGACAGGTCGACGGTGCTGGCCTGAAACTTTTCACCATTGTCGAGTTCCACTTCGATATCGATAGTAAAGTTCATCCGCTCTTCACCGCGGCTGCAATAACTGGCGAATTGCACAATACGGGGGCCAGTTTTGTCCTGTTCCTGCTCTGATTCCTGGGCGGATTCTTTATTGATTAAGGGGTCGCCGGCGATCACCGCCTGCAGGCGTTGTTCAGTTTCCTGTTTGTGACGTACCCGGTAATTGTTATCGGTGTTCATCACTTCTTCGTACAGCCCGAGCGTGTACTGCCCATACCTATTGATGCCGCGTTCAAAGGCTTTGACAGCAGTGTCGTCCATATAATGGGTTTTGCCGGCATGGTCGTAAGGACGTACTTCACCGTCGACCCTACCGCGTAAATCAATGTAGTAATTACAGGGCTGACCGAGTCGTTTGAGCTCCATTTTTAACAGGAACTGTTTCGGTTTGGGGATCTCCTGCGTCAAAATAGTAAACACCTCGCTGAACTCATTGGTATTCAGCAAGGGTTTTAACCGCTCTATGATGCCCTGATAAGGGAGTAGATCCTGTGTTGTCATTCTGCCCTGTGGTGCCGTCTGACTGCGACGGTCTGTGGTAATATCGCTACAATAAAAGCAATTATTATGCCTATCAATCACTTTGAGGCCAAAGATGGCAAAAACCAAGACGGCTTATGTCTGTAACGAATGTGGTGCCGATTTTGTACGCTGGCAAGGACAGTGTACAGAGTGTGGGGCCTGGAACACTATCAGTGAAGTAAGAATGACCGCACCTGCCAAAGGTAGCCGCGGCGGCAGTGGTGGCTATGCCGGTGCAACGGTGGCTAAAGTGATCCGGCTTGATCAGGTCGATTTGCAGGAAGTGCCGCGTTTCAGCTCTGGTTTTGCCGAGTTTGATCGGGTGCTCGGTGGTGGCATCGTGCCGGGGTCGGCGATTTTGATCGGCGGTCATCCAGGTGCCGGTAAAAGTACTTTATTGCTACAGATCATGTGTTATCTGGCATCAACCGGGCCGGCGCTCTATGTCACAGGGGAAGAATCACTACAGCAGGTCGCGATGCGCGCCAACCGGTTGGGACTGCCGACCAATCAGTTAAAAATGCTGGCTGAAACTCAGGTCGAGACCATTTGTGATCTTGCGCTGCAGGAAAAACCACGCATTATCGTCATCGATTCAATTCAGGTGATGCAGATGGCCGATATTCAGTCGGCGCCGGGCAGTGTGTCACAGGTGCGAGAAAGTGCAGCGTATCTGACGCGTTTTGCCAAACAGCATCAAATCGCCGTCATTATGGTGGGGCATGTTACCAAAGACGGATCTTTAGCAGGGCCTAAAGTGCTGGAACATTGTATCGATTGCTCGGTGATGTTTGACGGGGATAGCGACAGTCGTTATCGCACACTGCGCGGCAATAAAAATCGGTTTGGTGCCGTCAATGAACTGGGCGTGTTTGCGATGACCGGTCAGGGCATGAAAGAAGTGAAAAATCCGTCCGCGATATTTTTAAGCCGGGGTAAAGAAGAAGCGCCGGGTTCGCTGGTGATGGTGTTGTGGGAAGGCACCAGACCGCTGTTGGTCGAAATTCAGGGCCTGGTGGATTATTCGCCGCTGAATAATCCGCGCCGGGTCGCGGTGGGGATGGAACAAAACCGGCTGTCGATGTTGTTGGCGGTGATGCACCGTCATGCCGGTATTCAAATGGCTGATCAGGATGTTTTTGTCAACGTGGTCGGTGGGGTCCGTGTTGGCGAAACCGGTGCTGATCTCGCCACATTGCTGGCCCTGGTGTCGAGCTTTCGCAATAAACCGTTGCCGATGGATTTGGTGGTGTTTGGTGAAGTGGGCTTATCCGGTGAGATCCGGCCTGTGCCCAGTGGCCAGGAACGCCTGCGTGAAGCCGCCAAACATGGTTTTAGACGGGCTATAGTACCGCACAGCAATGTGCCAAAAGAGCCGTTAGAGGGCATGCAGGTGATTGGCGTGAACAAACTCAGCGACGCGCTGGAAGCGCTCTGAGAGATTTTTGCATTGGCATAGCAAAAAGGCCACTTCAGTGGCCTTTTTCAACGCGAAAGTAATTAGCTTTGCTGGTCCGGGAAGTTCAACTGCAACACCGCTTTGGCGTCGTCGCGCAGTTTAGTCAGACCTAATGCGTCATAACTTTTTACCATCAGTGTTAATGCCTGTGGCACCAGCGGAGAATCGCGATACGTTTCCAGCACAAAACGTGCGCGGTTTGCTGCGGCCAAATGAGCGCCACGGCGACTGTAATAATCGGCGATCAGTAATTCATGCCGTACCAATTTTTCTTTGATCACAATCATCTGCGTTTTGGCAGCCGCAGCATATTTACTGTTCGGATAAGTGCTGGTCAGGATTTTAAAATCGTCAAACGCCTGTTTTGTACTGGCGATGTCACGGTCAGCCCGGTCAATGCCAAAAAATTCCTGAAATGAGTTCTGATCGGACTGTAAATTGCTGACACCGCGCATGTAATACACGTAATCCAGGTCCGGATGGTTGGGATTGAGGCGAATAAAGCGATCAATACTGGCCAGCGACTGTTTTATATCGCCAGACTGGTTGTAGGCGAAAATCAGGTCCAGTTGCACTTGGCGGGCCATCGGACCGAACGGATAACGACTTTCCATCCCTTTGAGTAATTCGATAGCGCGACTGTAAAGGCCTGAATCTAATACAGCTTTTGCTTCATTATAAGATTGTTGGGCGGTTTGATTGGTGTTAACCAGCTCATCGGCTGGCTTGTTGCCGGCACAACCGGACAGCAGTGCGGCGACTGCTAAAACTGCGAAAAATTTCACTTTCATTAAAAAACCCACTCAGACTGCAGCCTTTGGCTGTCTAGTCCTGCATAAAATCGTTAAAATAGGCAGAATAGTTTCGATTCTACCCCAGAGCGTGCAGTGATGCACAGAGGATAACCGGTTCCGACATGACAAAACAGATAAAACTTACAGAAACAGTACCTGATCATCTTTACGGCAAACGCTTGGATCAGGTTCTGGCCGAAATGTTCCCTGATTATTCGCGTTCGCGGATAAAAGAGTGGATCCTGGCCGGCTGGGTCAACGTCAATAACCGCCTGTGTGACACACCACGGGAAAAATTACTCGGCGGCGAACATATTGTGATCAATGCCGAGATTGAAGAAGACGAACGGTTTGAAGCCGAGCCGATTGACCTGAATATCGTTTATGAAGATGAACATATTCTGGTGATCAACAAACCGGCGGGGCTGGTCGTACACCCGGGCGCCGGCAATCACGATGGTACGTTGCTGAATGCTTTGTTGCACCATTGTCCGGGCATCGGTGAAGTGCCACGCGCCGGCATTATTCACCGCCTCGACAAAGACACTACGGGTTTGATGGTAGTGGCGAAAACCATCCCGGCGCAGACGCATTTAGTTGAGATGATGCAAAATCGCGAAATCACCCGCGAATATGAAGCGATCGTGCATGGTTCGATGACCGCGGGCGGTATGGTGGATGAGCCGATTGGCCGTCACCCGACCAAACGTACGCACATGGCGGTAACTTCCAGTGGTAAACCTGCGGTGACCCATTACCGCGTGATGGAGAAGTTCCGCAATCACACCCGGTTACGGTTACGGCTCGAAACAGGCCGGACTCACCAAATCCGTGTCCATATGACTTATATCAACTATCCGTTGGTTGGTGATCCGGTGTATGCCGGCCGGCCGCGTCCACCACGTAAAGCGGACGAATCTTTATTAGTTGTGTTGCGTGCCTTCCGCCGCCAGGCGCTGCATGCCGCGATGTTACGCTTTGCACATCCCATTACGCTTGAATTGCTGGAATGGCATGCGCCGGTTCCTGAGGATATGGTCACATTGACGGTGGCATTGCGGAACGACACGCTGCTGCATGGCATGGATAACAGCTGATGCATCGGTTGGCTGCGCCGGATTTTCTGTTGCCAGACTGGCCGGCGCCGGCGCATGTCCGTGCGCTGTCCACCAGTCGTGGTCTGGCATTCCAGCCTGAGTTTGGTGACTCGGCAGGGATTTATGCTGCGCTGAATCTCGGTACCCATGTCGGCGATGCGCCGGCTGCTGTTTTGGCAAATCGCCAGTTGCTGCAGCAATTTTGTGATTTACCCCGGCAACCTGCCTGGCTGAATCAGGTGCATGGTGTGGCCGTGCTGGATTTAGATTGGTGGCAAGGTCAGCTGACCGATGCGGATGCCAGCGTCACGTCGCTCCAGGGGCTTGCTGCGGTGGTGATGACCGCGGATTGTCTGCCGGTGTTATTTTGTGACCGGCAGGGGCGCAAAGTTGCGGCAGCGCATGCCGGCTGGCGAGGCCTGTGTGATGGTGTGCTGGAAGCGACGCTACAGCATTTTCCTGAGCCAGCCGACGTGCTGGCCTGGCTTGGACCTGCAATAGGCCCTGTTCATTTTGAAGTGGGTAATGAAGTGCGTGCTGCCTTTATGGCCAAAGATCCACAAGCTGCAACTGCTTTTGTACCCTCTCATAACGCCGGTAAATATCTGGCAGATATTTATCTGCTGGCCCAGCAACGGTTACAGGCTGCGGGTGTCAGCGCTATTTATGGTGGCGACTACTGTACTGTCGCAGATCCACAGCGTTTTTTTTCCTATCGCCGCGACGGCCAGACCGGCCGACAAGCCAGTTTGATTTGGTTAACCGCCGCCATTTGATCTCATTTCCCGCAGTTTTTTGACATAAGTCAATTTTTTGACGGCTAGCGCTTGAAAAATCAGCAGCCGTTCCCCATCTATGCCATAACAAGGTTTTCAGATGGGAGTTTACCAATGCGTTTAGATCGCTTTACCAGCAAGTTTCAGGAGGCCATCGCAACAGCGCAGTCGCTGGCGCTTGGCCGCGACCATCAATTTATTGAGCCTGCGCATCTGATGCATGCCTTGCTGAATCAGGAAGGCGGTACCGTCCGCGACCTGCTGAGTAAAATTGGCGTCAATCTGCATGATCTGCGCTCTAAAGTGTCACAGGCGATTGAACGGCTGCCGAAAGTTGAAGGTACCGAAGGTAATCTACAGCTGTCGGCCAGCATGATTAACCTGCTGAATCTGTGTGACAAACTGGCTCAAAAGCGCAAAGACCAATTTATTTCCAGCGAATTATTTGTGCTGGCGGCCTGTGATGACAAAGCAGAACTCGGTGCTTTGTTTAAAAGCCTAGGCGTCAGTAAAGATGCGGTGGAAAAAGCCATTGAGCAAATGCGCGCTGGCCAGAAAGTCGATGATCCAAATGCCGAGGATACGCGCCAGGCGCTGAATAAATACACTATCGATCTGACTGCCCGCGCCGAAGCCGGCAAACTCGACCCGGTGATTGGCCGCGATGAAGAGATCCGCCGCTGTATTCAGGTGTTGCAACGCCGCACTAAAAATAACCCGGTACTGATAGGTGAGCCTGGGGTAGGTAAGACCGCCATTGTTGAAGGGCTGGCGCTGCGTATTATCAATAAAGAAGTACCGGAAGGCCTGAAAGACAAACGCGTATTGTCGCTGGACTTAGGCGCATTGCTGGCTGGTGCCAAATATCGCGGCGAGTTTGAAGAGCGGTTAAAAGCGGTACTGAGTGAACTGGCCAAAGAAGAGGGCCGTGTCATTCTGTTTATTGACGAAATCCATACGATGGTCGGCGCCGGAAAAGCCGATGGCGCGATGGATGCCGGCAATATGTTAAAGCCAGCCTTAGCACGCGGTGAGCTGCATTGTTTAGGCGCGACCACACTGGATGAATATCGCAAATACATCGAGAAAGACGCCGCATTGGAGCGGCGGTTTCAAAAAGTGCTGGTGGAAGAGCCGTCAGTTGAGGACACCATCGCCATTTTGCGTGGCCTGAAAGAGCGTTATGAGCTGCATCACGGCGTGGATATCACAGATCCGGCGATAGTTGCCGCGGCGATGTTGTCACACCGTTACGTGGCAGACCGGCAATTGCCGGACAAAGCCATTGATTTAATTGACGAGGCTGCCTCCAGTATCCGGATGCAGATGGATTCTAAACCCGAAGAGCTGGACCGGCTGGAGCGGCGTATTATTCAGCTGAAACTGGAAGACAATGCGCTGTCCAAAGAAACTGACGACGCCAGTAAAAAACGCCGCGATTTTATTGTTGAGCAAATCCGTGAACTGGATCAGAAATACAATGAACTGGACGAAGTCTGGAGTTCAGAAAAAGCTGCATTACAAGGCACGCAAAGTATCAAAGCCGATCTGGAGCAGGCGCGGCTTGATATGGAAGTCGCACGGCGTGCCGGCGATTTAAACCGGATGTCGCAACTGAAATATGAACGGATCCCGGCGCTGGAAAAACGGCTGGATTTGGCTGCGCAGGCTGAAATGCATGAAATGAAACTGCTGCGCAACAAAGTTACGGAGCAGGAAATTGCTGAAGTGCTGTCCAAAGCCACCGGGATCCCGGTCAGCAAAATGCTCGAAGGGGAGCGCGACAAGTTGCTAAGGATGGAAGAAGCCTTAGCGCGCCGGGTCATCGGTCAGGTTGAAGCCGTAAGCGCAGTGTCGAATGCGATTCGCCGCTCTCGCGCCGGATTGTCTGATCCGAATAAGCCAATTGGGTCATTTTTGTTTTTAGGCCCGACCGGTGTCGGTAAAACCGAGCTGACTAAAGCCTTAGCGCATTTCCTTTTCGACAGTGAAGATGCGCTGATCCGCATTGATATGTCTGAATTTATGGAAAAACATGCGGTGTCGCGCCTGGTCGGTGCACCACCGGGCTATGTTGGTTATGAAGAAGGTGGTTATCTGACCGAAGCGGTGCGGCGCCGGCCCTATTCAGTCGTGTTGCTGGATGAGGTGGAAAAAGCCCATCCGGATGTATTTAACATCCTGTTGCAGGTGCTGGATGATGGCCGTCTGACCGATGGGCAGGGCCGCACGGTCGACTTTAAGAATACCGTGATTATCATGACGTCGAACTTAGGCTCCGACCTGATTCAGGAGCACTATGCCGAACAAAGTTATGACCAGATGAAAAGTATGCTGATGCAGGTGCTGACGCAGCAGTTCAGGCCGGAGTTTTTGAATCGGGTCGATGAGACTGTGGTGTTTCATCCGCTGGATCATGCTCAGATCAAAAACATCGCCGGTATTCAGCTGAACCGGTTACGCCAACGATTGGCTGAACGACAATATGGCCTGGATGTGTCTGAAGCCGCACTTGAGCACATTGCGGCAGTCGGTTTTGACCCGGTGTTTGGTGCAAGACCGCTCAAACGGGCGGTGCAACAGTATGTCGAAAACGCACTGGCGCAAAGTCTGTTGCGTGGTGATATCCCGCCAAACAGCCTGATCCGCATTGATGTTGTCGCTGATAAATTCGTGATCAGCAGTCAGCCAGTGAACTGATCAGCACTCTGTGCAACAGCACACCGCAGCGAAGTAACACATGCTGCGGTGTGTTTTGTCATTTTTTGCGTGGCGCCGGAGTGTCTGGCTGACAAAATTCTCGAATATGTTGTTCGGTGACCACCAGTTGCTCTGCGCGCATTTCCTGAGTCAGTGCAACAGCTTCGCCTTCGGCGTTGGTGACCGACACGGGGGCTTCTGCGGTAAGCCGTTGTTTGTTTATCCGGGCCTGCTGGCAATTTTGTTGTTTTAGTTGCTGATTGACCTGTTCAACCTGTTGGTTTAACGCTGCAATTTGTTTTGCATCGAGCGGTTTGACCGGTGCGGCAACGGCTGTGGCTTTTACTTTTGTCACTGCTGATTTTGCCTGAGTATCGACAATTTCGTAGTCAATACCGGCAGACGGAGGCGTCTGACTGACATGTAACTGGCCTTTATTGTCCTGCCAGCGATAATATTCTTGTGCATTGACGGCAAACGCCAGCAGCGAAACACACAGCAAGCGACAACCCAAAGCAACATTCATCGGGAACTCCTAGCCAAAATCTGTTCTTTCTCCCAGTGTACCTGAATTCCCGGCCGCTGCTAACGGGCAATTGTCTTTGATCTGACGCACTTTGCGATTCGACAGCTGCAAATGGTAGAGTAATGATTCATAAATGAAATTGACCGGAGGCGCTTAATGTCCATCGACGCCATTATGTCGAAAAAAGTGGTTGTGACTCATGCAGACGCATCTCTGGCCAGCCTGCGCAGCATATTTACTGAAGCGCATTACCAACATGTTCCCGTTGTCGATAGTATGCAGCGGGTGGTTGGTATTGTGTCGGTCAAAGATTTTTATAAAGTGATGAGTCCGGTCGTGGATTCAGCCTCAGAGCAAACGGCAGAACTGTTTGCGCAAGGTCGGAAAGTTCGTTCGATCATGACCAGCCCGGTGGTTTGCATCGGGTCAGACACCTCGGTGATCCAGGCTGCAACGCTATTGATAGAACGGAATATCAGCTGTTTACTGGTGACAAATCAACAGCATAAGCTGCTGGGTATTGTGTCCTGGAAAGATATTATGCGGTTAATTGTACAACGCCAGCACTCCAGACGACGGCAACAGGAAGAAGAGGAATAGACAGGACTTCCCTTGTTTTTTGTGTTCAGCTCCCCAATGATAGAGATCCGGATCGCGACTTGCTGCCGCGTTTTCACACGAAAGGGTGCTTTGACCACCCGATAAGGAATGCAATTGAGTCAGCTGTTTACCTCCCGTATTGCCGCCTTGCGCAACGCACCGTGGCGCAACGACATCACCGGAATTCGTCGCGGAATTGAACGCGAAACTTTACGGATCAAACCCGACGGAACCTTATCGCAACAGGATCATCCGCTCGCGCTGGGCTCGGCATTAACCCATCCGCTGATCACTACCGATTTTTCCGAATCCTTGCTGGAATTTATTACCCCGGCAACGACCAGCATCGAAACGACATTGGCGCAGCTGACCGATATTCATCGCTTTGCCATGCGTCAACTGGGCGATGAACGGCTCGGTGCCGGCAGTATGCCTTGTTATATCGCGCATCAGGATGAGATCCGACTGGCCTATTATGGCGAATCGAATGTTGGCAAAATGAAAACACTCTACCGCCAGGGCCTGAAGAACCGATACGGCAGTATGATGCAGGCCATCAGCGGCGTGCATTATAATTTCTCTATCCCGGAAGCGTTCTGGCAGCCATATCAGACAATGTTGGGTGACACACAACCGCTGCAAGAATTTATCTCTGCACAGTACCTGCATCTGATCCGCAACTATAAACGTTATGTCTGGTTGATTGTGTACCTGTTTGGTGCTTCACCGGCGATGTGTAAATCATTTCTGCAGGGCCGGCAAAGCAAATACAGTTTCCAGACATTGGGCAGTGGAACTTTGTATTTGCCATACGCGACCTCGCTGCGGATGAGTGATTTGGGTTATACCAACAGTGCGCAGTCCAGTCTGGCCATTACCTATAACAATCTGCCGGAATACATCCGCGGGCTGCATCAGGCGATCACGACGCCGTCGGCTGAATATCAGGCGATAGGACAGCAACAGACTGGCGAACATCAGCAACTGAATAGCAATATCCTGCAAATTGAAAACGAGTTTTATTCGACCATCCGGCCAAAACGGACGATCAAAAGCGGTGAACGGCCGACTTGCGCGCTGGCCAAGCGCGGTGTCGAGTACATCGAAGTGCGGGCGCTGGATGTGAACCCGTTCAGTGCTGTTGGGATCACCGCCGAGCAGATGCGCTTTCTGGATTTATTTTTGTTGTACTGTTTGCTCGAAGACAGCCCGGAACAAGATGCGCAGGCGCAGGCCGTCACGGAGCGGAATCTTAAAAAGGTCGTAACTGATGGCCGTCGGCTGAATCTGGAATTGGATCAGGATGGGCAGCCCCGGTTGATGCAGGATTGGGCAGAAGAGATTTTTGCTGAATTGTCGCCATTGGCGGCATGGCTGGATGATGCGTATCAAAGCGCCGATGACCCGGTCCGGTCCTATCAAAGTATTTTGAAGCAGTATTATTTGAGTTTACTGGATCCGGCACGCACACCTTCAGGTAAAATGCTGGCCATGTTACAGGCGAATCAGCAGGATAATGGCCAGGTCAATCTGCAACTGGCAGATCTGTATCGTCAGCAGCTATTAGCCGGTGATTATCAACATTATCAGCAGGCCGAGCTCATGCAGATGGCGACAGATTCACTGACGGAGCAGCAAAAGATTGAAGCTGCTGACACCGTTGGTTTTGATCAATACCTGCAACAGTACTTCGCCGAAAAACCTTGTTAGCCGGTAGTATGTTTCGTACTGAAGTGCCTGGAGCCCGCAGCGATGCGGGCTTTTTATCGATTAGCTGTTGGTAAGTGCTTGCTGCGCGCCATGCACTGCGGGCAAAAAAAACGGCCACATCAGTGGCCGTAAAACTAAGGATAGGGAGAATCCAGGGATGAAAACAAAAACTTGGCAGAATCCATTCAAATAGTCAGACGAGGCCGGCAAAAGAAAGTTCAGAAATATTTGTATTTTTTTTAATTATTTTACAAGCCTTTGCTTTTACGTGATTTTTGACTTATTCTAATCTTGCTTGAGATGCGGGTAAAGTCGCACCAGTTTAATCATATTGTCCTGCACTTCGACGATCTCCAGCGGATATCCCAGCAATTTCAGACTGAGGTTTGATTGTGGGATGTCTTCCAGATACTCCAGCACCAGCCCATTAAAAGTCTTCGGGCCATCAGTGGGGAAGTTCAGTTGTAATTCGCGGTTCAGATCGCGCAGGTTGATACTGCCTTCGACCAGAAAGGAGCCATCAGGCTGCGGTCTGATCTCTTCACTATTGGCTTCGGCGGTATCTGTGGTGAATTCGCCAACTACTTCTTCCAGAATATCTTCCAGCGTAACCAGTCCTTGTATATCTCCGAACTCGTCAACCACCAGACCGATCCGTTCTTTCGAGTGCTGGAACTTCACCAACTGAGTGTTCAGACTGGTGCCTTCAGGAATGAAATAAATATCATGCACCGCACGTAACAGGCTGGCTTTATTCAGCTGATCTTTCAGCACTAAGCGCATGATGTCGCGGGTATGTAAGAAACCCAAAGCATCGTCGACGCTATCACGATAAAGCAAGATCCGGCTGTGCTGGGTGATTGACAGTTGGTGCAGAATGTCTTTCCATTCGTCATTAATATCTATGCCGACCAGTTCGTTGCGCGGCACCATGATGTCTTCTACGGTGGCTTTTTCCAGATCTAACACACCCACCAGCATACTTTGGTGCTGCCCTGGCAAGATGGCACTGGCTTCATGCACGACAGTGCGCAGTTCTTCATTACTGAGGCTGTGACCATGGTGTTGGTCAGCGCTGACACCAAACACGCGAAGAAAACTATTACAGATCCGGTTGACCAGCCAGACCGCAGGGTAAAACAATTTCATCAGCGGACGCAGCACCAGACTGCTGGGAAATGCCACTCGCTCCGGATGCAATGCCGCCAGCGTTTTAGGTGTCACTTCACCAAAGATCAGGATAATTAAGGTTAAAACAGCCGTCGCAATGGCAATACCATAATCGCCATAAAGCCTCATCCCTATAATAGTGGCGATGGCCGAAGCGGCGATATTGACCAGATTGTTACCAACCAGGATCAACCCGATTAATCGGTCCCGACGCTGTAACAGCTGATGAGTGCGGTTCGCTCCCGGATGGTTTTCATTTAATAAATGCTTCAGCCGGTATGGGTTTACCGACATCATCGCAGTTTCAGTTGCGGAGAAATAAGCAGAGCAGAGCACCAGAAACGCCAAAATAAGCAATAGCGTGCTGGTAGAGATTGCGTCCAAGTCGGAATATGCCTGTGTTACCGTTCAGCTTCAATTAATATGCGAAATCAGACACAGCGTCAAGTCAGACTAAAGCAACACTTCACGGACAAAACGGCTGCCAAAGTAGGCCAGGGTCAGTAATAAGCTACCGGTCATGGTCAGGCCATTGGCGATCCGTCCGCGCCAACCGGCTAATCGATGGCCTGCCAACAGCACGACAAAAACGACCAAACCAAGGGTACTGAGCACGTTCTTATGCAGGTTGTGACGGGCAAACCAGTCTTGGCCAAACACTGCGCCACTGAATACAGTAATCCCCAACAGAACAGTGCCTAACAAAATCAGCCGGAACAGAAGTTGTTCGGCTTGCATCAAAGGCGGTAGCACGGTACCACTTGGTAACGGGGTTCTCTGCTTCAGCCGTTGACTGATCAGGCTGACCTGAAATGAATACAAGGTCGCCATAATTAGAATCACATAGGCGATAAACGCCACCATTATATGTGTAAGCAACCAGGGACTATGCTCAAAATGCTGCAGTTGTACTGCGTCGGGCAACAGAAGGACAGCCAACTGCACCATAGCCGCAAAGCCATACACGATAGGTAACAGTAAAAGGATCGGAGTGCGCAGCGCGGTGACAGTAAAGGCTGCGGTAATCAGCCAGCACACCAGAGAGCTGACATTCAGCAAGCTGAAATTTTGCCCTTCGGCAGTAAACAGGCTTTGGCTAAGACCTAACATATGCATGACTACGCCGGCAATGGCAACTGAAAATAGCAGTTTCAATCGGGGCCCATCGGCGTGATAAAGCCGCTGCGACACGATCACAGTGGCAACCAGATAACAAAGCAAGGCAAATACAGGCAAGAATGCGGCCGACATGCAAATAATTCCAATTTGAATGCATATTTTTGCTCATTGTATGGGAAGAGACGACAGATTGACAGAGCCTGAGGCTGACGCTTTGCCCCTGCTTTGTTATAATCGCCGCCATTTTTGACAGAACCGGATTTGACCATGTTTGAGAATTTGTCGGATCGCTTGACCCGAACGCTGAAAAACATCAGTGGCCGTGGCCGCCTGACCGAAGACAACATCAAAGAAACCTTGCGTGAAGTGCGCATGGCGTTGCTGGAAGCGGACGTGGCGTTGCCAGTCGTGCGTGATTTCGTCAATCAGGTAAAAGAGCGCTCAGTAGGCCTTGAAGTCAGTAAGAGTCTGACCCCAGGTCAGGAATTTCTCAAAATTGTCAAAAAAGCGCTGGAAGAGGCGATGGGGGAAGCCAATGAAGAGCTGACCCTCAATACCCAGCCACCTGCAGTCGTGTTAATGGCAGGTCTGCAAGGCGCTGGTAAAACCACTTCGGTGGCGAAACTGGCCAAGTTCTTAAAAGAGCGTAAAAAGAAAAAAGTGATGGTGGTATCGGCGGACGTGTATCGCCCTGCGGCTATCAAACAGCTGGAAACGTTGGCAAAAGATGTCGGCGTTGAGTTTTTCCCCAGTGACATTTCGCAAAAACCGGTGGATATCGCCAATGCGGCTATCAGTGCGGCCAAGTTAGGTTTCTACGATATCCTGTTGGTTGACACCGCCGGCCGTCTGCATGTCGACAGTGAAATGATGGATGAGATCAAAGCGTTACACGCGGCGATCAAACCAATTGAAACTCTGTTTGTCGTCGATGCAATGACAGGTCAGGATGCCGCCAATACCGCCAAAGCATTTAATGAAGCGCTGCCGCTGACCGGTGTGATCCTGACCAAAGCCGACGGTGATGCTCGCGGCGGCGCTGCGTTATCTATTCGCCACATCACAGGCAAGCCGATTAAGTTTATCGGTATGGGTGAAAAAACCGATGCGCTGGAGCCATTCCATCCGGATCGGATCGCATCGCGAATTCTTGGCATGGGTGATGTGCTGAGTCTGATCGAAGAGCTGGAACAGAAAGTTGACCGGGATCAGGCTGCTAAAGTTGCCGCGAAGATGATGAAGGGACAGGGCTTCAGTCTGGAAGATTTTCGCGACCAGTTGGTACAAATGCGCAGTATGGGCGGCATGATGTCGATGCTGGACAAATTACCAGGCATGAAAAACCTGCCGGCTGGTGCTAAAGATCAGATCAACAATAAAAGTTTTAATAAAATGGAAGCCATCATCAATTCGATGACGCCAAAGGAGCGCCAGTTTCCTGATTTGATCAAAGGCTCACGCAAAAAGCGCATCGCAGCCGGATCCGGTACCTTGGTTCAGGACGTCAACCAGTTACTGAAACAATTCACGCAGATGCAGAAAATGATGAAACAAATGAGTGGTAAAGGCGGCATGATGAAAATGATGCGGGCGATGGGTGGCAAATTGCCGCCTGGTTTGCCGGGTGGCGGACGATAACCCTCAGACATACTTATCTATCAGGCCATTGCATCGCAGTGGCTTTTTTTTGTGTCGGAAGATCTGCGTTGTTACTGCTCGGAGTGAAGTGAACTCAATGGTAATTTACAGGTTGGATCCGGAGGATCTGTTGACTATCCGCAGCGCTTGTCCCAACAGCTTGTCAAGAGCTTATCCACAGAGTCATCCACTGGCATTGCAGCCCTGATAACCAGCTGCAAAGCCTGAAATCCCTTGCATTACAATGAAAAACGCGTACAATTCGGCGTCCCTGCGGCCTGACCGCGGGGATTTTGATTTACAAAAACCTGAACGATTGAAATAGAGGACGGTATGGTAACTATTCGTTTACAACGTGGTGGCGCGAAAAAGCGTCCATTTTACCAAGTTGTGGTCGCTGACAGCCGTTTTGCTCGTGATGGCCGCTTCATTGAGCGCGTGGGTTTCTTTAACCCAATCGCTGGCGGTTCTGAAGAGAAAGCGCGCATCGACCTGGACCGCGTTGATCACTGGGTTGCACAAGGTGCATCTCTGAGCGATCGCGTTGCGTCACTGGTAAAAGCTGCTAAAAAAGCTGCTGCTTAATTAGCAAAACTGCGTAGGAATTAACCTTGATGGGTAAAGATTTAGTTGTCTTAGGTAAGTTTGGCGCCGTTTACGGCATCAACGGGTGGCTAAAAGTAATTTCCTACACAGATATCCCGGAAGGGATTTTTGATTACACACCCTGGCAGATCCAATCTCAGGGCAAATGGCAACCAGTGCAAATCTCCAGTTGGAAACGCCATAGCAATGGCTTAATCGTCAAACTGGAAGGTGTCAGTGATCGGGATCAGGCACAAGTTTTCGTGAATGCGGAAATCGCTGTGACTCAGACCAGTCTGCCCGCGCTTGATGACGGCGACTTTTACTGGAAAGACCTGATGGGTCTGACCGTGGTAAATGAAGCTGGTTATGACTTAGGTGTAGTGGATGACATCATGGAAACGGGCTCGAACGACGTTCTCGTTGTCAAAGCAAACCGGACCGATGCATTTGGTAAAAAAGAGCGTTTAATTCCGTTTTTGACTGATTCTGTCATCAAAACTGTGGATAAAGCGCAAAGACGAATCATCGTCGACTGGGACCCAGATTTTTAATGTCCGGACAGTACAACATGTGGTTTGGGGTTATCACTCTATTTCCGCAGATGTTCGAGGCAATCACAAAATATGGTGTGACCAGCCGGGCAGTCAAAAACGGACTGATTGATTTGCAGTGCTGGAATCCGCGGGATTTTACCTCGGACAGACATAACACTGTGGACGACAGACCATTTGGTGGCGGTCCTGGTATGTTGATGATGGTGCAGCCTTTGACCGACGCGATCCGCGCCGCCAAAGCTGCCGCAGGGGAAGGGGTCCATACCATCTACTTATCGCCGCAAGGCCGTAAGTTAGACCAGGCAGGGGTCGCTGAACTGGCGAAACGTCCAAAGCTGTTGCTGGTAGCAGGTCGCTACGAAGGGATTGATGAACGCGTAATAGAGTCGGAAATTGACGAAGAATGGTCAATCGGCGATTACGTGCTGAGTGGGGGCGAATTGCCTGCGATGACGCTGATTGATGCGGTATCGCGACTGGTACCAGGTGTACTGGGGCATGACATGTCAGCAGTTGAGGATTCGTTTGCCTCCGGATTGCTGGATTGTCCGCACTATACCAGACCAGAAGTGTTAGACGGCAAACAGGTTCCCGCTGTACTACTCAGCGGACACCATGAAAACATCAGACGCTGGCGTTTGAAGCAGTCTCTCGGGAGAACCTGGCTTCGGCGTCCGGAATTGTTAAATGTCCTGGCTCTGACTAAGGAGCAACGCAAACTTCTGGAAGAGTTCCAATCGGAACACCAGGCGTTGCAGCAACGATAGTTTATCCAGGTAAAGTGAGATTGTTATGAGCAAAGTTAGCCAAAACATCATCAAAGAACTTGAAAACGAACAGCTGAAAACAGACGTTCCAGCTTTCGGTCCAGGTGACACTGTGATTGTTCAAGTTAAAGTTAAAGAAGGCGATAAAACTCGTCTGCAGGCTTACGAAGGCGTTGTAATTGCCAAACGTAACCGTGGTTTACACTCAGCATTCACAGTTCGTAAAATTTCGAACGGTGAAGGTGTTGAGCGTGTATTCCAAACGCACAGCCCAATGATTGACAGCATCACGCTGAAACGTCGTGGTGCAGTACGCCGTGCCAAGCTTTACTTCTTACGCGATCGTTCAGGTAAATCAGCGCGTATCCGCGAAAAGCTTAACTAAGCACTTGAAGGCTGCCCCCGGGCAGCCTTTTTTTATGGTCAGATAAATTACCCATCTTATACATCGCAGGCGCTAGCCTATGCCATGCACAGACTATTCACCTCTTCTCTTGCGCTCAAAGTTTCAGCAAATAAACCTATCTCTGATTATTCAGCTTTTTTCTGCGTTCACTCGCCGCTATGCTGAGATCATCGCTGAAAGGTTAACGTCTTTCATTCACAGGTAACGCCAAGGAATTTACAGTGCATTCGGCTGAATTCATCGAAAAACGTCGGTTTATCGTCAAACTGGGAAAAATGCTGCACAAATTTGGCACGCCAGCTTACCGGCTTGAAGTGCACCTGTTAAATGTGGCTGAATTTCTCGGCATTGGCGCTGCATTTGCCATCACACCAACGGTACTGACCTTTGTTATCTGGCAACCCGGTGAAGACAGTGAATACACCCATGTAGCCCGGGTGATGCCCGGCGAGCTGGATTTGGGATCGTTGTCCCGAACTGATGAAATCGTCGATGCTGTTGCGAACAATATGATGACTTTGCAGGACGCGACGGCTCGATTAAATGAAATCGCTGCGATGCCCAATCCGTACTCGCGTAAAGCGACATTTCTGGCATACGGCGCTGCAGGGGGCGCTTTTGCCATGCTGATGCAGGCAAGTTGGACTGATGTAGCTTATGCCACCGCTTTAAGTCTGCTGGTTTTTCTGTTTGTATTGTGGGCGGAGAAAAGCCGGCGAGTGACCAATATGCTGGAACCGCTGGTAGCTCTGGTGTCGGCGTTAGCAGCCACCGCGATAGCAGCATATTTTGATCCCTCCATAAATGTTCCCATAGTTGTACTTTCGGCCATCATAGTGTTTATACCTGGTTTAGCGCTGACGCTTGGGTTGGCGGAGCTGGCTGCCCGGCATTTGGTGTCTGGTACTGCCCGCATCATGGATGCAGTGATGTTACTGTTTAAACTGTATTTTGGTGCTTTTTTAGGCATGGCATTGGGCGCCAAACTGTTCGGCGATGTGCCTTTTCAACCAGGGCTGGCCGTTCCTGCCTGGACCAGCTGGCTGGCGGTGGCCGCACTTTGCGGCTCATTGGTGATTGTATTTCGGGCGCGCAAAAAACATGCATTTTGGGGATTGTTGTCGGGATTTATTGCCTACGCCGCCAGTCAGCTTGGCGGATTGTATCTCGGTCTTGCGCTGGGTGCGTTTGTCGGTGCTTTTGCTGTTGGCATCTATGGCAATCTGTTTACCCGCTTTATGGATGCACCAGCCAGTATCGTCTCATTACAAGGTATGATCGTGCTGGTGCCGGGTAGTAAGACCTATATCGGTCTGAATGCGTTTATATCCGGCGAGCAGATCGTCTCTACCGACCATCTGGGCCAACAGACATTTTTGATTTTTATGTCTTTGGTTGCAGGTTTTATCTTTGCAAACGTGGCTTTACCGCCGAAGAAAAGTTTGTAGGCGTGCTGACTTAGTGCAGACGTTCTGACCAACCGGCCACGATTTTGTCAAATCTGCCATCTGCTTTGATACCCTGCAGGCTATGGCGCAATTGCGCTACGACGGCAGGCGGTGTTTTCAGACTGCAGGCCAGATGAAAATCCAGCGGTAAATCAGGTAATACCAGCAGTTGGTGGAATTCTGTTGGCGCCAGGCCAGCTTCAATCGCACGATACTTCAGAATAGTGTCATTAATGATGACCAGATCGATGCCCTGACGCCGGTTGGCCAGCACATTCAACATACTCGAGATATTCTCCAGCACGTACAGGTTTTTCCCTTCTTCAAAACCATGCTGCAATAAATAGTGGTGCGTGACATCGTCCCGTGTTACCGCAGTGACATAACTTTTGGCCTGTTCCAGCGAATTCAAAACGATGTCCTTACGACTCGCCAGGCCATAAATCGCGGTGGTGTTATACGACAGCTCGCCAACCCACTGAAACAGCGACTGCCGCTCTTTGCTTTTAGAAATTGAGTAAATACAAGTATTGGGATCGCGTAAAGCTAATTGGTATGCACGACTCCAGGACTGAAACTCGATCTGGAAGCGGATCCCGGCATCCTGAAATGTTTGCCGAACTATATCGGTGGCAAAGCCGGTCGCAGCGCCAGGTGTATCAATCTGAAAAGGTGGCAGATGTTCCGTTAATACCCGGACCTCTGCGCCAGAAACCGGGGCCAGCATCAGTAGCAAAGTAATATTGCTGCAGATTCGTATTTTACGCACGCGACTGCTACACCTTTGAAGTTCCGGGATCCTTACTGTAAACAGCTCGCGCGGGTCAGGCAAGCGCTGGCAGGAAAATGTTTGCCGGGCTGGTCAGATCCGGAGAATGGCTGTGTTTTTCATAAGGTGCTCAATCTTAGAGTTTTATGGTGTAATTAAATGTTTACAAAAATACACTGTTCTCAATATTGGTTGTAGGTGCCATATTTATTGACTTTTTACATTGACATTGTCTCCGGCTCTTTTTAAGATGTCGGCAAATTGTAATCATTAAAATACATGTCGTACAATTAAGTGTACAAATGGGTTTGAGGGAAGGTCAGTCGAATTGACACGTACTTCCGCTGAGTTAAGGAGCGAACGCGATGAGCAAAATAGTTGACGATCTACGTATTCTGGCGGAAAAACCATTAAGTCCGCCGCTGGTGCTGAAAAAAGCACTGCCATTATCAGAGCAAGGGGCATTGTTTGTTCAGCAATCGCGTCGTGAGATCGCCGATATTGTGCACGGCCGGGATAAACGGTTATTGGTAATCACCGGACCCTGTTCGATCCATGATCCGGTTGCAGCGATTGATTACGCCGAAAAATTAAAAACGTTGCAGTTAAAGTACGCCGACAGTCTGTACATAGTGATGCGCGTCTATTTTGAAAAACCACGCACCACTGTGGGCTGGAAAGGTTATATCAACGACCCGCACCTGGATGATTCGTTCGATTTGGAAACAGGTCTGACCCGTGGCCGAGAATTATTGCTGAAGTTGGTCGAGATGCAGTTGCCGACGGCAACTGAAGCTTTGGACCCAATCAGCCCGCAATATCTATCGGATTTGGTGTCCTGGGCGGCAATTGGTGCCCGCACCGTGGAAAGTCAAACCCACCGTGAAATGGCCAGTGGCTTGTCGATGCCGGTGGGCTTTAAAAATGGGACTGATGGTAATTTGAATATCGCATTAAATGCACTGCAGTCTGCAGCAAGCCCACACAGTTTTATCGGTATTAACCAACGCGGTGAAGTGGCGTTGGTGCAAACCGCCGGCAACCCGGATGGGCATATTATTCTGCGTGGCGGCAGCAAACCAAACTATGATGCGGACAGCATTAATGCAGCCGTGGCTGTGCTGGATAAGCACCAGTTACCGCGTGGTATTGTGGTTGACTGTAGTCACGGCAATTCAAACAAAGACCATAACCGCCAGCCGCTGGTAGCTGAAGCTGTGGTGGCGCAGCGGGTGATGGGCAATGACGCCATTATTGGTCTGATGCTGGAAAGTAATATCTGCGGTGGCAAACAGAATATCGTCAACGGTAAGGCCGAGTTATATGGTGTATCTGTCACTGATGCCTGTATTGATTGGGCGACAACAGCACAACTTCTGGCCGGCCTGCATCATCAGATGCTCGGCGTGTGCCGGGCTGCCTGAGGAACATCATGACAATTTCTACTTCGGCGCAAGCCGCTTCTGCTGCTGAACTAGCGCCGCTGCGTCAGCAAATCGATGCGATAGATACGCAGCTGGTGCAACTACTGGCAGCAAGAGCCAAAGTCACGGCGCAGGTCGGTCAGGTCAAGCAGCAGTATGCTCTGCCGTTGTATGTGCCTGAGCGGGAAAAAGCGTTGCTGCAGGCGCGCCGTGCGCAGGCCGAAACGTTGGAAGTGTCGCCAGAGCTGGTAGAAGACGTGTTGCGCCGGGTGATGCGTGAGTCTTATTCCACGCAGGAGACTGGATTTGTCTGCTGTCGTGAAGGCGGTGGCAAAGTTGTTGTTGTTGGTGGTCGTGGTGCACTGGGTCAGCGCTTTGTCAGCTTGTTTCAGCGCTCAGGCTTTGTGGTGTCGGTGCTGGAACAGGCCGATTGGCCGCAGGCGGCAGAGATTTGTGCCGATGCCGCACTGGTGTTATTGGCAGTGCCTATCGCAGTGACGGCGCAGGTCATCGCCATGCTGCCACCGTTATCCGCGGATTGTGTGCTGGCGGATATCACCAGTATCAAAGCAGCGCCGCTAAAGGCCATGTTGCAGCAGCACACTGGCCCTGTGCTGGGCTTGCATCCAATGTTTGGCCCGGATATCAGTAATATTGTTAAACAGGTTGTTGTGGTGTGTCATGGCCGCGCGCCGCAGCAATATCAATGGTTGTTGCAACAATTTAGCGTCTGGGGGGCGGTTCTCACGGAAAAAGACGCCCGGCAACATGATGAACTGATGCAGCTGATTCAGGCGATGCGCCATTTCAGTTCGCTGGTGTACGGGGTACATCTGGCGGAAGAACATGCGGATTTATCACAACTGCTGGAGCTGAGCTCGCCAATTTACCGGTTGGAACTGGCGATGGTGGGCCGGCTGTTTGCACAAAATGCCGAACTCTATGCTGACATTATGCTGAGCTCGGTCGCTGTCACCGGGCTATTGCAGCGTTATCAACACCGATTTAATCAATTGTCGCATTTATTGGCGGCGCGGGACAAAGCCGGATTGATGGCGGAATTTGCTAAAGGTCAGGAATTTTTTGGATCGCTTGCCGGCCAGTTCCTGCAGGAAAGCCGGCGTTTGCTGCAAAAGGCTGCGGATGAGCGCAGTTAAACCGAATATTTCTGACTATTAAATGCCGGAGTACCAAGTTAGACTGGTCTCCGGTTTTGTTAGCTGTCTTTTCTCACTTGCTGAAATTATTCTGTCATCGTCTGTTTCAACAACTGTTGTCAGTGCTGCGTTATTGCAGCCTTGGCGCATTGACGCTGGTATTGCTGTTTGCTTACTTACCTGTGCCTTATACCGGAGTGATGCTGGAACGACAGCTCAGTGCCTGGCTCGATGGTAAGGCACAGTATCAGGCCCGTCACCAGTGGCGCTCATTAACGCAGATATCGCCAAATTTATTGCAGGCAGTGGTCGCAGCAGAAGATCAGAAATTTCTGCAGCATAGCGGTTTTGATTTGCAGGCGATAGAAAAAGCGCTGGTCTACAACAGCAAAGGCCGCAAAGTGCGTGGCGCTTCGACTATCAGTCAGCAAACGGCAAAAAACGTATTTTTATGGACCGGACGCAGCTGGTTACGCAAAGGTTTGGAGAGCGGCCTGACTTTATTGATTGAAGGCGCCTGGGGCAAAGAGCGGATCCTCGAAGTTTATCTGAACAGTGTTGAATTTGGCCCTGGCATCTTTGGCGCAGAAGCAGCGGCACAGCGCTTCTTTGGTGTTACCGCAGCCCAGCTGAACCGTCCACAAGCCGCGTTATTGGCTGCTGTGCTGCCGAATCCGCATCGATTTTTAGTACAGGCGCCATCGCCATATCTGCGTAAACGCCAGCAATGGATCCAGAAACAAATGCAACAGCTCGCGCCGGTGCACCGGCAACTGCGCTAAAACTACTCCTACCTCTGCTCATTTTGCCGCTTTTACCAGCAGAACTACCGTACATTAGCGAAATAATACTGGGCCATAGACACTTGGTCCGGTATCTTATTGCCTGCGTCTGACCGCCTGCTACTTGAACCGGATAGTCCCGGAGTTCGCAGTTTGAATGATAAAAAAATACAACAATAACAACCGAGGAATCTGTTGATGGAAACGCTAGTAAACGCCATTAATAATGTAATTTGGAGTCCGGCATTGATTTACCTTTGCCTGGGTGCTGGTCTGTTTTATTCGATAATGACCCGTTTTGCACAGTTACGGCATTTCAAAGAAATGTGTAAGTTGCTGTTGAATAATAACGACTCGGATAAAGGTATCTCCTCTTTTCAGGCGCTGGCAGTATCACTTTCAGGTCGGGTCGGCGTGGGTAACATCGCAGGCGTAGCTGCGGCAATTGGTTTTGGTGGTCCAGGTGCTGTTTTCTGGATGTGGATCGTTGCCTTCTTAGGTGCAAGCACTGCATATGCGGAATCGACCTTAGGCCAAATCTATAAAGTTGAAGTGAATGGTCAGTATCGCGGCGGTCCGGCATATTATTTTGAACGCTGTTTGGGATGGAAGCCTCTCGGTGTGTTGTTTGCCGTGTCGGCGATTATCGGCTGTGGATTGTTTTTACCGGGAGTTCAGGCAAATGCAGTAGGCGATGCCGTGATTAATATATTTGGCCAGGGAACTCCGGTTGAAACTAGTTTTGGTACTGTAGGCAGCTATAAGCTGATTGCTTTAGCCGTCATTATGATTGTATTGGCTTTTATTATTTTCGGCGGGATTAGACGGATTGCCAGTTTTACCCAGTTTGTTGTGCCATTTATGGCTCTGGGGTACATTGTGATGGCGCTTATTGTTGTTTTCCTGAATTTGGATAAATTGCCAGGCGTCTTCAACTTAATTATCTCTGATGCGTTCTCGGCGCAGGCTGGGCTTGGTGCCGCAATTGGCTGGGGTGTCAAACGTGGCATTTATTCAAATGAGGCTGGGCAGGGCACGGGACCACATGCCGCAGCTGCAGCTGAAGTCGACCACCCGGCGCAGCAGGGTTTGGTGCAGGCCTTTTCGGTTTATGTTGACACCTTATTTGTTTGTACTGCGACCGCTTTAATGATCCTGATTACTCAGCAATATAATGTCGTGGGAACGCTGACCGATGGTAGTTTTGTCGTGCAGCACGTTGCCGCTGAGACCGCCATTAGTTCTCCCGCATTTACCCAGTTAGCATTGCAGCAGGTCTTTGGCCAATTCGGGCCGGTGTTCGCTGGTATCGCGCTGTTTTTCTTCGCATTTACCACCATTCTTGCCTACTACTACATTACAGAAACGAACGTGGCATATTTAAATCAGTTATGCGGTAATAAGTTACCTTTAGTTGTGTTTAAACTCGCGCTGATGTTTATGGTGGCATACGGCACAGTAAACAGTGCAGGTTATATCTGGACAATTGGTGACATTGGTGTGGGCCTGATGGCATGGGTGAATGTGTTAGGCATTTTGTTAATTTTTTTCATTCACAAACCAGCCATCCTTTGTTTAAAAGATTACGAAGCGCAGAAAAAGGCCGGTGGTCCTGTAACTTTTGATCCGGTCAAGCTTGGTATAAAAAATGCGACATTTTGGGAACAAAAACTAAAAGATAGTCAAAATAAGTAGCCTAAACAAAGCCTGAATGGAAACGTTCAGGCTTTTTTTGTTGTCGCAACATTGGCTTGTCCATGGTTTAGAATATTCAGCGAGGTAGTTTTGGTAGATATTTTAAGGACTGACAGACTGCAATTGCGGCAAGCTGAGCTTCATGATGCTGCACATTTATTAGCTTTACTAAACGAGCCTGATTTTATAAATAATATTGGCGACCGCGGTGTCCGAGATTTAACTCAGGCCGAAGTTTATCTGCAGCAAAATTTGCAGCAGAGTTATCAAATAAACGGATTTGGCTTATGGATAGTTGAGCGTTCTGTCGATCGGGTTGTAATGGGATTGTGTGGTTTGGTCAAACGCGACTATTTGCAACAACCAGACGTAGGTTACGCTTTGTTCCGCCAATACAGTGGACAGGGTTACACTTCAGAAGCTGCGCTTGCAGTTGTCGCCTATGCGCGTGACGTACTGGGGCTGAATACACTCTGTGGCATCGTGTCGCCGGATAACCTGGCGTCCAAGCGCATCCTTGAAAAAACCGGCATGCGACCTGCCGGACAAAAAGATGTGCCGGGTTCAGACAAACAAGTCGATTTTTATTTGCTGGACCAAGTCTAATCAGCTTTCAGCGTCACTGCGTTGGCGCTGAAATTCCTCGTATTTTTTTGACGACACATCTTTCAGGCAACTTTCTGACAGCGGCGACGGTAACAGGCGGCACTGTGCGCGCTGTTCGTCACGCATCTTATTAAACCAATATTCTTCGCTGCCGTGTTGCGGACTCTGACAGGCGCATAGTACCGGCAGTAACAGGCTGAAGACTAACAGCGTTTTGATCGACATGGTCCAATCCGGTCTTTTGCTCCTTTGGGTACTATGCCACAGCCGGGCTACGGTTAGCTACTAAGGATCCGCACAGTCGGTGTCTGCGGTGAAATTTCACCAAACTGCCATAAAACTGCGGCTGCGGTGCCTTATGCTGAGTTCTAATTCATCACAGCTGGAGCGGCTTTGCAAGATTCACTGCCAGAGCTGCATCAGCTGGAGTTGCTGCTGCGCCATGCGCCTGCGCCCATCAGTGCACAGATCCTGGCGATGGTTAGCGCGGCTGACCAACAATTTCCTCTTTATGCTATCTCGGTCGGCAATGCAGCGCCGGACAAACCGGTATTGCTGCTCACCGGCGGCATTCATGGGCTAGAGCGGATCGGGACTCAGGTCTTGTTGGCCTACCTGGAAAGTTTGTGCAGCCGGTTGCGTTGGGACCAGCAATTTGCTGCGCTGTTTGACAGGGTCCAGCTGTATATATTGCCGTTGCTGAATCCGGGTGGCATGGCGCGGGGCTGGCGCTCTAATGCCCGGCATGTGGATTTAATGCGCAATGCCCCGCAAGACTGTGTGGAAGGTGCAGCGTTTTTAGTCGGTGGCCAACGTTATAGTAAATTTATTCCCTGGTTTCGCGGCGCTGCCGATCAACTGGAAACAGAAAGCCGGGTGTTGTGTGATTTCGTGCAACAACGTTTGTTCAGCGCACCTTTTTCACTGGTACTGGATTGCCATTCCGGTTTTGGCCAGACCGATCGGTTATGGTTTCCGTATGCGAAATCCAGTACACAGCCGATTGCTCATCTGGCGCAAATGCACCGGCTACGGGAATTATTGTTTCAAACCTATCCGCATCAGAATTACATTTTCGAACCGCAATGCCGGCATTATTTGTGTCATGGTGACTTGTGGGACCATTTGTTTGACCAGTCTTTGCAACACAAGCATCTGATGCTGCCGCTGACGCTGGAAATGGGTTCGTGGAATTGGGTGCGGAAAAATCCGTTTCAGCTATTCAAAAGTCATGGTTTGTTCCATCCGGTGAAACCACACCGGGTAAAACGGGTGCTTCGCAGTCACCTGATTTTGTTCGAATTTTTGTTACAGGCGACAGCTGCTTCGGCACATTGGCTGCCGACCGTGGATAGTCGAAATGCGGTGGAGGCGAATGACTTATGGTACAGCCGGTAGTGTTGTTGCGCGGCCTGGCGCGGGAGCAGGCGCATTGGGGCGATTTTCCGGCAACATTGTCGCGTCAGGCGGCACGACCGGTTTGGTGTCAGGATCTGCCAGGCATGGGCCAGTTTTATCGGGAGCAAAGCCCGGCGGATATGGCGCGGCTGGCTGAACTGATGTTACCTAGAATACGCCGGCAACATCCCGGTCCCTGGCATTTGGTGGCGATGTCGCTCGGTGCCATGCTGGCCCTTCAACTGGCAGCCTTAGCGCCACAACAAGTGGCATCACTGGTGCTGATTAATACCAGTGCCGGCGCGCTCACGCCGTTTTATCAGCGTTTACGCTGGCAACAGTATCCAAGAGTACTGAGTGCTTTTTTCGCCCCCGTATCACAGAGAGAGCGGCTGATCCTGCAATTGACCAGTCATCGTTGGCAGCCACAGCAACTGCTTCAGGCCGTCGATATCGCACGGCATAGGCCGGTCCAGCGACTAAACGTGCTGCGACAACTGATGGCGGCCAGCCGGTTTTGTTTGCCGGCAAAACCGCAATGCCCGATGTTGTTACTCAGTGGAGGGGCCGATCAGCTGGTTGATCCAATCTGTAGCCAACGACTGGCAGAATACTGGCAAGTCCAGCATCAGCAGCACCCGTATGCCGGGCACGATGTGGTGCTGGATGCCTCGGACTGGTTACTCGGTCAGCTCTTGCAGTTTTATGCGAATGCAGATTAGCTTTCGTCAAAATGCAGATGGGGTTTACCGACCATGTACTGTCGGCGGAAATGCTGGAAATAGCCGGCTAAATCTTTTGATGCCTGATGATCGCCTGCCAGTTGTAGCACTTCAATACCAACTTCTGCAGTACAAAGTTGGTACAAATGCGCGGCTTCGCGCAGCATATAACCGGACGCAATGGTTGGATTGATGCCAAGGACCGGAAAAGCATCGAGGTAGGGGCTTTTGCTGAACATCTTTTTTGCTTCGCGCCAGGTGCCATCCAGCATCACAAAGAGTGGCTTCTTTTTGCCTGTTTGCAGCGCGGCCGGGACAGTGCTGATACAGCGTCCGGAAGCGGCATATTCATGCGGAAATACCAAAATAGGCGCGTGATCTGGATGCTGCAGCAACTGTAATAGCGCCGGATCCGGCTTGGTGCGATCCCAGACAAAGGCGTAACTGTCTGCGGCCACATCCGCAATGAGCCTACCTGTATTGCTGGGTTTGTAGCATTCACCGGTATACATCAGAAACAAAAACGCACTGCGCGCCGACGGCTCTGGGATTGCAGCACAGATACAATCAGCTTTTGGCAGCAAACAACCGTCACAGCGGATCACTTTGCTGCCCCGGGCATTAAAAGGTTTGGTGGTTTTTGCCAGCTCGCGCAAGCGCAGCTCCAGCACTACATTAGCCAAGGTGAGATCCTGACAACTGAAAAGGCCGGCATTTTAACGCAGTTCTATGCGAAACGGTGCGCTAACTTTTCGGGCTGAACTCTTGTGGGTACAAACTGACAAATCGCTGCTGTTGCGGATAAGCGAATACATCTTCTACCATGCCACTGCGGATACGTTGCTGTTTTTGCTGCCAATAGCCGGCATCGAGCAGTTCCGGGTGCAGCTCCTGTAATAATTGGCGCAGTTCAGGTTGCGCAGTGACAAAAGTGGCGATCTGTTCCGGAAACACATCGCCCGGATGGATGGGGTACCAGGGCTCTGCACTGAGCATATCGTCCCAGTTCTCCGCCGCTGGTATGGCGCGGAAGTTCATATCGAGTAAATACTGAACTTCGTCGTAATCGTAAAACACCACACGACCATGACGGGTGACGCCGAAATTCTTCAGTAACATGTCGCCCGGAAAGATATTGGCAGCAATCATATCTTTCAGCGCCTGACCATAGTCCTGCATCAGCCGGCGTTTTTCCACCGGCCCGGCTTGTTCCAGCGCCAGATTCAACGGCAACATGCGCCGCTCGATATACAAATGCTTGATCACCACCAACTCATCTTCGATCACCAGCGAGCTGGCGATACTCTGTTGCAGCTCCGCCAGGAGTTCTGCCGAAAAGCGATTTCTTGGCAAAGCAACGTCGGAATATTCCAGCGTATCGGCCATCCGGCCGACCCGGTCATGAGTTTTGACCAGATGATAGCGGCGTTTAACGGTATCACGACCAAAGGGTTTGGTATCAGCAAAGCGGTCGCGGATCACTTTAAACACATAAGGAAATGATGGCAGCGTAAACACCATCATCACCATGCCGCGGATACCGGGCGCCGCAACAAAAGCGTCACGACTATTGGCCAGATGTTGTAGCAACTCGCGGTAAAACTCGGTTTTGCCCTGTTTGTGCAGGCCAATTGACGCATATAGTTCAGCGAGTGTTTTATGCGGCAACAGTTCTTTCAGGAAATGTACTAAGGCTGAGGGAACCGGCACATCGACCATAAAGTAGGCGCGGGAAAAGCCGAAGATGATAGTCATTTGCTGGGTATCGGTGAGCAGGCTGTCGACATAAAGCCCTCGGCTGCGCTGATGCAACAGCGGCATGATAAACGGCTGCTGGCCATCCGGACTGACCACCCGGCCCACCACATACGCGGCTTTGTTGCGGTAAAACACCGATTTTAGAATATCAAAACGAATTTGATGCACCGGGTGGCGGCCGTGACTGGACTGCGCGACAAAAGTTTTGACGATCAGCCGGATGTCGCGGTCCAGATCTTCAAAAGGCACCCCTAAACTAAATCCACTCAGAATGCGGCGCAAACACTGGCGCAAGCCATCTTGTGCCGGAAAATAGCTGTCATAGACCGAGGCCACCGGCGCTGGCAATTGTTGTTTGCTTAAGGTTGATTCAACAAAAATATTCTGATTATGGAAATATTGCCGGTCGAACAGCTGACAAAACACTGAGTTGTAGAAAGTCTCTGCCAGTTCAGCCTGTGGGTGGAATTGCAGATAAACCAGATAATGCTGTTTTACTTGCTGCCATAAGGCTTCATCGAGGCAATGCACCGGCAATTCCTGCTGCAGCACAGCAATGGTTTCACTGACCCTGGTGTCGTAATAAGAGATCCGCTCGGCATTATCAGTTAAAAAGCCGCTCCAGTCCGCCGCGGCGAATCTTTGCTGCGCATTGGCGGTAATTTGCTGAAATAGCCGGAAATGGCGGCGAAAACCACGCATGATAATGTCGGCGATATGCTGAGCTTGTGGCATAGAATATTTAGAGTTAATGCTCAATTTATTGGTTATACCTTGTTCGGTTCAGGCTGTAAATCGGACTTTAGTCCGTCGTCCGGAACTGCATGTGAAAGGCAAGGCAGACACGCTTGAGCTGCGCAGCCGGAGCGGAGTATAGTGACAGCCCCGCTTGTTTCGTTGTTTGAACTGTCAGTGTCAGAGGAGTGCAAACAAATGTTAGTTACTTTCCACAGCAAAGATCATTACCCTATCACTATGTTTGGCGAGCCGGCGTTGCAGCTCATTCAGTTGATGGGGGCGCAGCCTAAAGTGCCGGGCGCGTTTTATGCCGACGATGTGCCGCAGGCATTGTGGCAGTTACAGGAAGCATTGGAAGATGTGGCAGACGCGCCAATGCCGCAGCAATCCGGAGAGGAGCAGGCAGTGAGCTTAAAACAACGGGCTATGCCTTTATTGGATATGCTCAAAGCTGCAGTAAAGGCGCAGCATAGTATTCATTGGGACTGATTTTGACGGCCACAGAAGCCAGCAGTTCTGGCTTCTGTGGTAGTCCAGTCTTAAAGGCTGGTGCGGAATGTTGGTGCCGCAGCCGGACCCCGTTGTTGTTCCAATGCATGGGCCAGGCCAATCATGCGCGCTTCTTGCCATGGTTTTCCGATAATACTGACGCCGAGCGGCAGATGACCGTCAAAGCCGGCCGGCAAGGTTAAAGATGGATAGCCGGAAATGGCGGCCGCACTGGCCGAACCGAAGTTGTATTGATCGCCTTTGACGTGGTCAATAGCCCAGGCGGGACCCGTCGCTGGCACAATCACTAAAGCACCATTGACCAAATCTTCATCCAGCAATGCAGCAGCCATCTGTTGAGACCGTTGACGGGCTAGTAGATAGGCTGCTTTTTGTTTCTCAAGATCCGTCGCTGCAGCCTGTTCTAAATACTGCTGACCAAAAAATGCCAAAGCGTTTTTGCCTTGTTGTTGGTTAAAGGCAATGACGCTATTGATATCTTTGGCTGCAGCCGGTGCTTTGAAATCTTGCAGCCACTGGTTTAAATCTCTCTTGTATTCATAGACTAAGACAGTAAATTCATCCTGGTAAACGGAATCGGACAACTGCCATGTCTGCCGTTCTTTTACTGTTACTCCTAACGAAGTCAGTTGCTTTTTCAGCTGGTCGAGCATTTTGCCGACCGCAGGGAAGTCTTTGTCGTATTGTCGCACCAAGACTACCTGTTTAACCGGTTGCTGTGCGACGGATGCATTGAGGTCGCCATATTTTTGCTGTGCCTCTGGTGTGGCGATAGCCTGTAACAGCGCGGCTGCATCTGCGACGTTTCGCGTCATTGGGCCTGCTGTATCCTGTGAACTGGCGATTGGAATAATGCCGTGGCCAGAAACAGCGCCATGGGTTGGCTTAATACCAACAATATTATTGATTGCGGCAGGGCAGGTAATAGAGCCGTCGGTTTCAGTACCTACAGCCAATAAAGTTAAATCGGCGGCTACTGCCGCACCAGAGCCTGAACTGGAACCACATGGGCTCTGGCTCAACACATAAGGGTTTTTGGTTTGGCCGCCAACAGCAGACCAGCCGCTGGCTGAGCCTTCACCGCGAAAATTCGCCCATTCGGATAAGTTAGTTTTGCCGAGGATCACGGCACCCGCGGCGCGCAATTGGCTGACCAGCTCTGCATCAACGCTGGTTTTAAAATCTTTCAGTACCAGTGCGCCCGCTGTGGTTGGCAGGTTGTCTGCTGTGGCGATATTGGCTTTCAGTAGCACCGGCATGCCATGCAACGGACCACGGACTTTGCCGTTACGCCGCTCCGCATCCAGCTGTTTCGCCTGACTTAGTGCGTCAGGATTGGTATCTGTTACAGCATGAAGGGCAGGGCCTTGGCCATCAAGCTGTGTTATGCGCGCCAGATAATATTCGGTCAGTTGCTGTGAACTGAGCTTGCCTTGTTGCTGCAGGTGTTGCGCTTGCTCAAGAGATAAACGGGACAGATCTGCGACGGTCGGAGCTTTTGCCAAAGCCGCTGCAGGGGAAATAACTAACAGTAAAGACGACAAACGAAACAAAGACATATCACGCTCCTTTTCAGTATATCTACCCTAACATGATGGATTTTTTCTAACAAATTACTTACAGGTGTCAACTGGCGCAAAATTAAGTCAATCTATCGAAAGGTAACAATTGCATATCATTGATTACCGTGGAAGAGTATTTGCTCTACTTTTTTCACAACTTCATATCTATTGTCTATCTACTTTACAAGTCCCTAAAATAGCATTTTTAATTAAAACTTAAGTGTTTGAATTATATTGAAAATGTTATCTGGCATGCTTCCTGCTTTCTTGCGGTTGATTTAACATCAAATAACAAGGAACTTTAATCGTGAAAATTAAGTTATTCGCAGCTGCATTGCTGTTAGCCGCTTCTTCTGCACAAGCAACTATCGCAACTGTGTTCGAAGGGATCCCAACAGGTTCAGCTAAATTCAACACCACAGTGATCAATGCCGGCGGCACTGTTAAAACTGACATTTGGACTGACCTGATGGGTGGGACAGTTGTTGACCGCGGCGACTACAGTATCTCCCGCACCGATGGCGATTCGCTATGGTTTGATAGCTATGGCACTATGTCTGGTAACGTCTTGAATATCGACCCGTATGGTTCATCTCGCGATGCGTTAGGTTCAAAAGTAAGTGGCATCACTTTCACTTTTGACAATCCAATCAATTCTTTCGGTTTTGAAGTAGGTGACTGGGCGACTTGCTGTCACTCACCAACTACTGATCTGTACATCTCTTTTGATAACGGCGCCCCAATTCTGGTGGCGTCTGCATCTGAGTATGGTCATGGTTTGTTTAAAAACAAATTTGATGAGTTAGTTTTTGAAATCTTCGTTGCAGCCTTTGATGACAGCGGTTCATTCTCAAAAGTCCAATTCTGGGGTAACGGTTTTGGCGAATATCTGGTCGCTGGCGGCATGGTGAAATATGCGTTAATCGATGAAGGCAGCCTGCCTCCAACACCGGGCGTTCCAGCACCAGCTTCAGCTGTGTTGCTGGGCTTAGGTTTACTGGCTCTGCGTTTACGTAAACGTGCTTAATTTGCGTTGAGAAGAAAAAACCCGGCTTGCCGGGTTTTTTTACATCTAAAAGAGGTTGGTATCGGCAATCTGATCTCTCAACAGGCGACAATGTTTAATCTGTCATCTGATGAACGTTAGTTGTACAGTTTTTAAACTCTGAGTACCTTGTACCCAGAGTTCTCCAGCGAATACCGTTAGAAATTTCAGACGGCCAGATAATCCAGAATACCTTCGGCGGCTTTGCGGCCTTGCGCAATAGCTGTGACTACTAAGTCTGAGCCCCGCACCATGTCGCCACCGGCGAAAATCTTCTGTTGGCTGGTTTGCAGCGGAAACAGACTATCTTCGGCTGCAACAACCCGGCCTTTGCTATCTAATGCAACCCCCTGATCAGCCAGCCATTTTGGTGGGCTTGGCTGGAAACCAAAGGCAACAATCACCGCATCTGCGTCCAGCAACTGCTCTGATCCTGCCACCGGCTCTGGCGAGCGACGGCCTTTAGCATCCGGTGCACCTAAAGCGGTAGTGACCACGTTGACACCGACGGCTTCGCCTTGCGCATTAACTTCAATGCCCAGCGGCTGCAGGTTAAACATAAACTCGACGCCTTCTTCGCGCGCGTTTTGTACTTCACGGCGCGAACCCGGCATGTTGGCCTCATCCCGGCGATAAGCACAAATCACTTTGCTGGCGCCCTGACGTATTGCTGTGCGCACACAGTCCATCGCGGTATCACCACCACCGAGCACCACCACTTTTTTGCCTTTTAGGTCAACAAAAGGATGTTCCGTGGTCCAGTTGTGCAGATTGTTCACATTGCCGATTAAATAGGGCAGTGCTTCATAGACGCCCGGTGCGTTTTCGTTGGCAAGGCCGCCTTGCATTGGCGTGTAAGTACCGAGCGCCAGGAATACTGCATCGTATTGTTCCAGCAAACTGTCGAAGCTGATATCAACACCGACTGTGGTATTGAGCCGGAACTCAATGCCCATTTCAGTGAAGATCTCACGGCGCAGTTTCAGCACGTCTTTTTCCAGCTTGAACGGCGGGATACCAAAGGTCAGCAGGCCGCCAATCTCCGGATATTTATCAAACACCACCGGTGACACGCCGTTGCGGATTAACACGTCGGCACACGCCAGGCCAGCAGGGCCCGCGCCAATCACAGCAACTTTTTTGTCGGTTTTCACCACCGCGGATAAATCCGGTCGCCAGCCCATCTGGAAGGCTTTGTCGGTGATGTACTTCTCAATCGAGCCGATAGTGACAGCACCAAAACCTTCGTTGAGCGTACAGGCGCCTTCACAAAGCCGGTCCTGCGGACACACCCGGCCACACACTTCCGGCAGCGAATTGGTTTTATGTGCCAGTTCAGCGGCCTCAACAATTCGACCGTCATTCGCCAGCTTCAGCCACTGCGGAATGTAGTTATGTACCGGGCATTTCCATTCACAATATGGATTGCCGCAGTCCAGACAACGGTCCGCCTGACCGGCCGCTTGGGTCTCGGTCATTGGCTGATAAATTTCAACAAACTCAATTGTGCGGGCATCCAGCGATTTTTTCGGTGGGTCCACCCGCTTTACATCGATAAACTGATAAACGTTCTGAGCCATAGGGTCCTCCTTACATCGCCTGAACCCGCAGCTCGGCGGACGAGCGGGCACGGTGGCCCAGCAGGGTGTTAACGTCGCTGGTTTTTGGTTTCACCAGCTTAAATTTACTTAAACAGCTCTGGAACGACGACAAGATCTGATGCGCGCGTTCGGAGCCTGTGGCTTCAAAATGTTGATGGATCAGGCTACGCAAATGTTCCTGCAGAATCGGTGTACTAATCTCGAGACTTTCTACCAGCTCGCCGTTGACGCGAAGATCCAGGTCGTTTTGCTCGTCATACAGATAAGCGAAACCACCAGTCATGCCCGCGCCAAAGTTGACACCAGTCTGCCCCAGCACCACAACAACACCGCCGGTCATATATTCGCAGCAGTTGTCACCAGTGCCCTCTATCACGGCAATTGCACCCGAGTTACGTACGGCAAAACGCTCGCCGGCGCGGCCCGCTGCATAGAGACGGCCGCCGGTTGCACCGTACAGACAAGTGTTGCCGACGATAGCGGCGTTGTCTTTAGCGAAGCTGCAGCCTTTAGGTGGATACACCGCCAGCTGTCCGCCGGTCATGCCTTTACCGACATAGTCGTTGGCATCACCTTGCAGTGACATATGCAGACCACCAGCATTCCAGACACCAAAGCTTTGGCCTGCAGTGCCGCTGAATTGCACTTCAATTGGCTCAGTCGCCATGCCCTGATTGCCGTGCGTGCGGGCGATCAGACCAGACAACTTGGCACCGACGGAGCGGTCCGTATTGCGAATAGCCAGATTGAGCCGGCCACCGGTTTTGTATTTGACCATGTCTGCGCAGCGTTCGACTAACAGCTGGTTTAATGGGCCATTGTCGAACGGGTCGTTGTTCTGTACACAATGCAGGGATTTATCCGAGCTGACCCCACTGGCCAGCAGAATTGGCGTTAAATCCAGCTTGGCCTGACGGGTGGTTTCCCCCGGTTTGACACTGAGTAAATCAGTGCGGCCAATCAGGTCGGTCAGCTGGCTGACGCCAAGCTCTGCCATCAGTTCACGCACTTCCTGCGAAATGAATTTAAAGTAATTCATCACCATTTCCGGTAAACCGTTGAAATGGTCACGGCGCAGTGTCGCGTCTTGCGTGGCAACGCCGGTGGCACAGTTATTCAAGTGGCAAATACGCAGGAATTTACAGCCAAGCGCTACCATCGGGCCGGTACCAAAACCAAAGCTTTCGGCGCCCAGAATCGCGGCTTTGACCACATCGAGGCCGGTTTTCAGTCCACCGTCTACCTGCAAGCGCACACGGTCTCGCAGACCGTTTTCGACTAAGGCCTGATGCACTTCTGCTAAACCCAGTTCCCACGGACTACCGGCATATTTGACCGAAGTCAGTGGGCTGGCACCGGTGCCGCCGTCATAACCAGAGATGGTGATAAGGTCAGCATAGGCTTTGGCAACACCAGTGGCGATAGTGCCGACGCCAGGCTCTGATACCAGCTTGACTGAGATCAGCGCCTGTGGATTGACTTGTTTTAAGTCAAAAATCAGCTGTGACAAATCTTCAATTGAATAAATATCATGATGCGGCGGTGGCGAAATCAGCGTCACGCCTGGCACTGAATAACGCAGGCGGGCGATTTCAGCAGTAACTTTCTCGCCTGGCAGTTGACCGCCTTCACCAGGTTTGGCACCTTGCGCCACTTTAATCTGGATGACTTCTGCATTGACCAGATAATGCGGCGTCACGCCGAAGCGGCCAGAAGCCACTTGTTTAATTTTACTGTTCTTTTCCGTGCCAAACCGGCGTGGATCTTCACCACCTTCACCGGAATTGGAACGACCACCGAGCCGGTTCATCGCAATAGCCAAAGCTTCATGCGCTTCCGGACTCAAAGCGCCAATCGACATCGCGGCACTGTCAAAGCGTGGATATAGCTGTTCTGCAGGCACCACTTTATCCAGCGCGATTGGTGTTGCTTTGGCTTTATCGAGCGCAAACAAATCACGGATGTGGGCGACCGGACGGGTGTTGACTACGTCACGATAGACTTTGTAATCCTCATAATCGCCGCTACGCACGGCTTTTTGTAAGGTTTGTACCACGTCAGGGTTATAAGCGTGGTATTCGCCGTCATGCACATATTTCAACAGGCCACCGTGCGTTAGCGGTTTACGTTTCAGCCAGGCTGTATGGGCGCGCACCAGTACGTCAGCTTCAAAATCGGTGAAATCAGCACCACCTAAACGGGAAGGCACGTCCGGGAAGCACAACTGCATCACATTTTTATTGATACCAACAGCTTCAAACAGGTTGGAACAGCGGTAACTGGCCACTGTTGAGATGCCCATTTTAGACATGATTTTGTACAGACCTTTGTTGATACCTTTGCGGTAATTCAACACGGCCTGACGTGCAGTCAGGTTGATATTGCCTTTTTCCACCAGCTGTTCGATGGTCTCATAGGCCAGAAACGGATAAATCCCAGTGGCGCCTAAACCGACCAGCACGGCAAAGTGATGCGGGTCACGGGCGCCGGCGGTTTCGATAATAATGTTCGAATCACAGCGCAACTGGTTGTCGACCAAGGCATGATGCACTGCGCCAACGCCCATGGCTGCTGGTACCGGTACAAAACCCTGCTGAACTTTGCGGTCGGTCAGGATCACCAGTACCACATTGTCTTCTCGCACGACAGACACGGCTTCAGCGGCAATGCGGCGCAGCGCATTTTCCAGACCTTCTTCCGGTGCATAGTTCAGCGAGATAATATGATGTTTGTAGAAATTCTGATCGGCAGTTTTTAACTGTTTCAGGTCGGAATACATCATCACCGGCGATTCAAACTGAATGCGGCGGGCATAACCAGCGGTTTCGCTGAACACATTGTGTTCGCGACCGATACTGGTCGCCAGTGACATCACATGCGCTTCACGCAATGGGTCAATTGGTGGATTGGTCACTTGGGCAAATTGCTGACGGAAATAGTCATAGAAGGTCCGAGGTTTACGCGACAGCACTGCCATCGGCGTATCATCGCCCATCGAGCCAACTGCTTCCTGGCCGTCTTTGGCCAGCACCGTAATGACCTGGTCAATTTCTTCATAGCTGTAGTTAAACAGCTTATGCAGCACCAGCATCTCGTCGTCCGAGAACACGCGTTTACCGATGAGGTCAGTTTCAAACTTTTCATAGGGCACCAGACGCTGCACGTTCTGGTTCAGCCAGTGGCGGTACGGGTGACGCGCTTTTAAGTCGGCGTCGATTTCGTCGGAGCGCCAGATGGTACCGGTTTGAGTATCGATCGCCAGCATCTCGCCCGGGCCCACGCGGCCTTTTTCCAGCACTTCATCTGCAGTGTAATCCCAGATCCCGACTTCAGAAGCCAGCGTAATTAATTTGTCTTTGGTGATAACAAAACGGGCAGGGCGCAAGCCATTGCGGTCGAGATTACAGGCAACGTGTTGACCATTGGTCAGCACGATACCGGCCGGACCATCCCATGGCTCCATATGCATCGAGTTGAATTCATAAAAGGCTTTTAAGTCGTCGTCCATCACCTTATTGCCTTGCCAGGCTGGTGGCACCAGCAAACGCATAGCGCGGAATAAGTCCATGCCACCGGCTAAGAACAGTTCCAGCATGTTATCCAGTGAACTGGAATCCGAGCCTTTGGTACTGACATATGGCGCGGCCTGTGACATATCCGGGATCAGCGGCGAGGCAAATTTATATTGCCGCGCACGAGCCCACTGCCGGTTGCCGGTGATGGTATTGATTTCACCGTTGTGCGCCAGAAAACGGAATGGCTGCGCCAAAGCCCAACGTGGCATGGTATTGGTGGAAAAACGCTGGTGGAACACGCAAATCGCGGTTTCCATGCGGATATCTGCCAGATCCAGATAAAATCCCGGCAAGTCGGCCGGCATCATCAGACCTTTAAATACGGTGACCAGACTGGAAAAACTTGGGATATAAAAATCGCTGTCATCCGGCAATTGCTCGGCGACCAGCTTTTCGGCACGGCGGCGCAGCATATACAAGCGGCGCTCCAGGTCGTGGTCACCCCAGCCGGGCTGGGCACTGACAAACACCTGCATGATTTTTGGCATTGAACTGACCGCAATAGGCCCCAGCACTGCAGCATCGGTGGGCACTTCGCGCCAGCCGACCAGTGTTAAAGTCTCGCGGGTAATTTCAGCTTCAATAATTGATTTGGCGACTTCGGCTTTCACCGGGTCCTGACTTAAAAAAATCATCCCGACGCCGTATTTTTTGCCCAGCACCCAGTTATTTTCCGCGGCAATAGCGCGGAAAAAACTATCAGGTTTCTGCATCAGCAGACCGCAACCGTCACCGGTTTTGCCGTCTGCTGAAATGCCACCGCGATGCTGCATCCGGGCCAGACCGCTGATTGCAGTTCTGACGATCCGGTGACTTGCCACCCCTTCAAGATGGGTGATCAGACCAAAGCCACAGTTTTCTCTGGCCTGGCTGTGGTGATACAACGCCATGACACACTCCCTCCAACCTGTCCTGCATAAATAAAAATGTAAAAATAGTGAATTTATATTCTTTTAATTTTGGTTTTTACGTGTGAAAGAAAATAACGGTCGTACTTTCAAGGGTCAATGGCTGTTAGAGTTTTTATTCTAGTGGGGTCTGGACGTCTGAACGTAAAGACCTGCTATCAGATATACCGATTTTTGCTGGAAATTGCAAGATGACTTTTGGCGGAACGCCGGTACTTCATCGCATCTGCCTTAGTCGTCTAAATGTAATAAAATTACAGAAATAGACGTTTTTAGCCGGTTAATACCTAAGCGGAGATGAAAAAAAAGCTGCCACAGGCAGCTTTTTGTTGGTTTTTAGTCGCGGATATATGCGGTAAATATGCGCGCTATTCAGCAGGGTGATAGTCGGCCGGTTCAGGCGCGATAACCACCCTGCAGGCCTTTGACGGTCACAGCCACTGCGTCATGCGCATGCAGAGATTCATAATGATTCACCCGCAACCAGAAGTCTTCAAACTCAGTTAAACCATTTAAGGTATGTTTCAGGCGGCGGGCTGCATCTTCGCAGAACATCAGGTTTTGGCCGTTTAAGCGGGCAAATTCCTGCTCGTCGGCACGCTTGACTGCTGCCTGCACTGGTGTTTTCAGCGCATCTTCAATCGCATCGATCAGCGCTACAATCGGAAATTCGGTCACGTTATGCTGCAGTTTCACTTTAACTTCGGCAACAGAGCGCTGGCTGTGTGGGGTGGCAACAATGCCTTGCGTCGTGCCAAGCCAATCCACCACTAATTCACTACTGATTTGCTGTTGACCAGCAAAACGAGTGACAAAAGCTTCCTGGATCAACTGGCGCGCCAACGCAGCAGAACAAGGGCAAGTTGAGGAATAAGGCACATTAACCTTCAGTTCCACCTGCAACTGCTTTTCTACCACCTGACCGGTAATAGTCACCGGATAAGCTTTCCAGCCTTGTTTTTCAGTGATGAGCGCTTTGCGGCGTAAATGCAGATCAAAATCAAACTTCACAAAAGCCTGATCGCTTAAATCTTCATGGGTAGTAATAAAAGTGTCGAGCAGGTTACACAAGGTGGCATGGCTCAGGCTGGACTCACGGGACAATTCGTCGAGCGCGAGGTACAACCGTGACATATGAATGCCCTTGGCTTTCGGGTCGGCCAGGTTGACGAATGCTTCGACTTTGGCACTGACCTGACGCGGGGCTTCACCGTGTAACGCCAGCATCAATGGCACTTCAATATGGCTCATGCCAACCCAGTCTAAAGTGCCCTCAGTGGTGGCACATGATTGGTTGGCTACATCTGGCATCGCTATCGGCATGAAATCTCCGGGACTGTCTGTTGCGACTACTTCAGCACGCTTTGTCTGTAAAAAGGCCGGCATTCTATCAAGCTTCACACATTTGTCTTATGAAAAATTTGCAAAGGTGCCATCCATTTTTTCGTTTGATCGGCGTACCGGATTTGGCTTTACTCTGTCATATGCTGCTATCTGGGGGCGGCTCTGGCAGAAACAAGAATAAATACCTGATAAAATTAGTCGGGTATTTTACTCCTTTCCTTTACGCGCTGACAAGCAAGCCGGATCAGCCAGATCTGCGGCTTATATGGTTCAAAAGGCATATTGCTGGCGGTATTTGCTGCGCAATAGTCGGCCAACTCCATGATCTACAATTGGCAAAGATGTCAGGACAAGATAATCTAACCGGAACAAAACAATGCTGAACTGCAGATAGTTCAGCCAGATGTTATCCTGCTTTTTTATCGGTCAGAAGCTTTCCGCTTTGACTGAATCTGTTGAGATTTAGTCCTGCAGTTGCAGGGAGAGGTACAAACTGCATGAGTCAATACCGGATCCATCCCTGGGTCAGTCAGCTGGCGCTGGTGCTGAAGCAGTGGGGCTGGTTGCAGTTATTCAGTCTGACGACTCTGCTCATCATCGTCGCTTCAGGCTTGATTGCATTAGCGTTTAGTCTGACGCTGCATAACCGGGTTGACTGGGAATTTATCAGTGGTGCTGTGTTATTTGCTGTAGTGGCAGCACCACCATTAGTGTCTGCCTGCCTTTATCTGATTAAACACCTCGACGCGACCTTATTTTACCTGCAGGACTCTGCCCGGCAGGAAAAACGCCTGAACGAAAACCTGCAGGAGAATATCCGCCAGCTGAACTTCGAAATCGAAGAGCGGAAAAAAGCCTTTCAGGCCAAACGCCAGGCGGTGGATGAACTGCGCAAAGAAATTACCGAGCGGAAAAAAACTCAGTTATTAGTCGAAGAGCAGAGTTTATTGATGAAGTCGATCGTCGACAGCTCGCCTGACTTGTTCTATTACCGCGACGAAACCGGTCGTTTCGCCAGCTGCAACAAAATGTTTGAACGGATGATTGGCAAAAGCTCGAGCGAGTTGATTGGCCATTATCCGTCGGAGATTTATGCGCCTGACATGGCGCCGGCCGCGATCCTGACAGATCACGAAGTGTCGGTGAATCAAGCCGAGCTGACACTGGACGTAGAATACAACACGCCGGATGGCCAGTTAATGTGGTTTGAAATGCGTAAAGTGCCGTTTTTTGACCGGCAGGGCAGATACATCGGGTTACTCGGCTTTGGTCGCGATATCACGTCACGGAAAATGGCAGAGCAGGCTCTGGAACGGGCTTATCAGGATAAAGGTAAGTTTATCGCGACATTAAGCCATGAATTGCGTACACCGCTAAACGGTATTGTGGGTCTGACCCGGCGCTTGCTGGAAACCCGTTTAACCAACGAGCAGCGTAGCTGGGCCAATACAATTTTCAGCAGTGCCGAGACACTCGGGAATATCTTTAATGACATCATCGACTTAGACAAAATAGACCGACAAGATTTGGATATCCTGTATCAAAGTACGGATATAGCTCAGTTTATTCTCGATATCGCCAACTTTGCAGAGCTGATTTGTCAGCAAAAAGGCCTGGCGTTTAAATTACAACAAACCGGCGAACTGCATGGATACCTGAAATTGGATCCGACACGGGTGCGGCAGGTGTTATGGAACTTACTCAGCAATGCGGTGAAGTTCACTGCGCGGGGTGAAATCAGTTTGTACGCTGAGCTTTGCGATAACGAATTAATTTTTGTCGTCAGCGATACCGGTATTGGGATTTCACTGCATGAACAACAACGTATCTTTGATATGTACTATAAATCCAGCGACGGCCGGCGTTTGAGTATTGTCGGCTCAGGCATTGGCTTGTCGGTGTCCAAAGCGCTGGTGGAGGCAATGGGTGGTAATGTCACTGTACAAAGCCAGATCAACCAGGGTAGCCATTTCTCAGTCCGGTTACCCACTGAAGTGCAGCTGGCTCCAGAATTGAACCAACCACTGGTTTGCCCGGAACTGACTGTTTTACTGGTTGAAGATGTACCGCTTAATGCTGAAATTGCCACTAATTTGCTGGAACAACGTGGGCACACTGTGGTGCACGCAGAAACCGGCGAAGATGCGCTGGCATTGCTGGAAACGGAAGATGACATCGATTTGGTGCTTTTGGATATGCAGCTGCCGGATATGAATGGTGATCAAATCGCCCGTTTTATGCAGCAAGAGCCACATCTGGCACAAATTCCAATTGTGGTGTTAAGCGCCAATGTGCGCAAGGCTGAGCAGCAGCTAGAAGGCATCCAGATCGCCGGAGCCTTAGCAAAACCGATCAATACCAATAAATTAGACCAGGTGCTGGCGCGGTTGTTTTCACCCAGCGCAGCGCGGCAAAACCAGATTATAGATCCGGATGACAGTGAGCCCGCCGACACAGTGCTCGATACCTCGACTTTACAGGACTATCTGCAGTCACTTGGCAAAGGCCCGATGCAGCGCAGTATGCAGTTGTTTCAGCAATTAGTGCCAGGTTATGTCAACAAAATGGTAGAAGCTGCGACCATGCAGCAATTGCAGGAATTTCAGGATGCAGCACATAAACTGAAAGGCGCCGCAGCATCTGTTGGTTTATTGTGGGTGCAGCAACAGGCGAAGCAATTAGAACAGCTTGAGCAACCGAACTGGATCGCCATACAACGTCAGTTAATTGAGTTCCATCTGACGATTGACACGCACCTGCAGTTGTTAGACGAGTATCTGTCAGTCTATGAGGGGTAGTCGGTTACCTGCTTGATGGACCGCGATGTTCTGCTGCGGGAAATAAAAAACGGCGACCTGAGTCGCCGTTTTGCCTATCTATCAGATTAAATTATTTCTCAATCTTACCAACGAAGCGATAACCTTCGCCGTGGATAGTGCTGATCAGTTCCGGGCTGTCGATGTCCGATTCAAAGTGCTTACGAATGCGGCGGATAGTCACATCAACGGTGCGATCGTTTGGACGCAGATCACGGCCGGTCATGTGGCGGATTAACTGTTCACGGGTAAATATTTTACCCGGTGTATCCAACATCAGACGCAGCGCGCGGTATTCGCCTTTTGGCAGACGACGCGACACACCTTTTGGTGAAGTCAGGTTGCGGCTGTTTTCATCCAGCGTCCAGCCATTAAACTTCACGACGCTCTTATGTTCTTCGACCACAGGCTGAGCCACAGTGCGGCTTAACAGATTGCGAGCGCGGATTGTCAGTTCACGTGGGTTAAATGGTTTAGTCAGGTAGTCATCGGCGCCAATTTCCAGACCCAGAATGCGATCAACTTCGCTGTCGCGGCCGGTCAGGAAAATTAAACCGATATTTTCTTTCTGGCGTAATTCACGCGCCAGAATTAAGCCATTTTTCCCTGGCAGATTAATGTCCATAACGATCAGGTTGACAGCATTGTCGGTCAGTTGCTGATGCATCTCTTCACCATTGATGGCTTCAAGAACATCGTAGCCTTCGCCTTCGAACAACTGGACCAGGTTTAAACGGGTTACTTCCTCGTCTTCAACGATCAAAATCACCGGCGTCTGCATGGAGATAAACCTTATGTTAACTATGTTGGATTTTCGCGCGAGTCGAAACTGGTCAAATGACAAGCAGTTGTCATTTTTTTTGCAATTATAGCTTTGGGTCCAATTGTTAACAAGTGATTTTGTTAACAATTAGAATTTACTTAAATATTGAAGGGTTTTTCATGAATATGCTTTTAAAAACATAGCGTTATGAATTCTACAGCGTAGAAGCAGCACTGCTTTTTACTATTACCGGGAAATCAAACAGGATATCGACACCTTCACCCAACGAACTTTCCAGAGTTATTTTACCGTTGAGAGCCTGGGTCACCAGGTTATAAACCAGGTGCATACCCAGCCCGCTGCCGCCTTCGCCGCGTTTTGTTGTCACGAAGGGGTCGAAGATACGTTTTTTGATATGTTCAGGCACGCCAGAGCCATTGTCTTTGTAACGGATCTGACAGCGGTTTTGTTCAACTTTTACCGTGATACTGATGGTGCCGTGGTCAGTGTGTTCAAAGGCATGGATCAGGCTGTTCATAATCAGATTGATCAGGATCTGATTAATTGGGCCGGGTTTGCTGTCGATTTCAAGCTGTGGATCACACTCAACCAGTACCTGGTGCTGGGTCTTTTTGAGATTAGGGCGAAGCGATAGCAAGACTTCGTTCATCAGCTGCAACATATTAAATTGTCTGCGGTTTTCGTTCGACTGATCGACTGCCACCTGTTTAAAGCTGCGGATCAGACTGGCCGCACGCTCCAGATTCCGGTAGATGATGCCGAGATTTTCTTTGCTCTCGCTTAAGAATTTTGACAGCTGATTGGACGTCAGTTTTTTATCATCAAAGGCTTTCTGGATGTCGGTCAGCTTATCCTGCATCAACGTCGAAGCCGTTACACCAAGACCAATCGGTGTATTTACCTCATGTGCAACACCTGCCACCATTTGGCCAAGACTGGCCATTTTCTCGGTTTCTACAATCTGATTCTGGTATTGGTGCAGCGTTTCGAGCGTGTTTAACAGATCCTGATTCGAACTTTTCAGTGCGACAGTCCGTTCATTGATTTTTGCCTCAAGCCCTTGGTTTAACTGCCGAATTTCTTGTTCGGCCTGTTGCAGTTTATTGATTTGCTGTTCAATGCGTTCCAGCATGTTATTGACGGCTCGACCGAGCATTTGCAGCTCTTCAATGTCAGTAACCGGCATGCGGACTGAATAGTTTTTTTCTTTGGTTACTTTTTGCACAGTTGTTAGTAATGTTTCAATCGGCGCGGTAAACCGGCGCTGTAACATACGGCTGATAAAATAAGCGCAAAGCAAAGCAATGACGGCGATCAGCAAATCGAACAGGACCCGGCTTTGCACATACTTACTCAGCTCTTCCATGCTGGCGCGAATATAAATATATCCGAGTTTTTTTCCTTCAAACTCAACAACTTTGCTGATTTCGACAATATCGCCTTCAAACTGCGGCTGCAGTAGTTTTTCGACTTTGCTGAATTGTGTCGGGTGGGGGCCGACGTCACGTCTGTTATAACTGGAAAAAAAACTAAGCTCGCCGGTTTCAGCTGTTAATTTGTAGATATGAATGTTGTGCAAAATTTCAACAGCTGCAAAAGATTTCAGCCGGTTTTCTTCGATCTCCGGATCATCATACAAAATGCCGGCAACAGAGTTAAAAGCGATGATATTGGCGTAGGCGTGCAGCTGATCTATCAGTTTTTTCTTTTGAAAACTGATGTCCTGCAGTGTGGAAATAGTCAGCGATGCCAGCAAGGTGACACTGCAAATCAGCATCACAACCCAGCTTAGCGCTGCTTTGATAGATGTCGTACGTAATAAGGAATTCATGTATCCGTTCACAGCCCCTTACAACATTCTCACCAGGCATTGCTCCGACATCTGATTGATTTGGCGGAGACTTTCGCGTTTGAGATAGCGCTGACTGATGTTATGCACTTTCAGGTAATTAAGCAAACGACCTGACAAAATTCTTTGGCTGGGTTATAGTCTGCGCCGACATGCAATTGCTGACAGGAGCCTTTGATGGATCTGTGGGAAAGCTATAAAACCAGCGTGTTTTTGTGTCACCAGCCATTAGGCGACCAAATCAATTTCGCCATCATCAGCGCGCAAAATCCTTTTGGTGATTTAAAGCATCATCAATTGAATATGACATTAGACTGTCAGTTTGAAACCCGTTTAAATGCTGCACATTTACCCCACCGCCGACTGATTGGCGCTTCACCGGATTTATCATTTCAGGAACATAGCTGGGCAGTGTTGTGCGACAAAGCCACAGCCGTTGATCTGGCGCGGAAATTTTGTCAGAACGCCATTTATTGGGTCGAAGCCGGTGAGCTGTATCTGGTGCCGGCGTTGTTCAAAAATCACGAAGAATATCTGGGTACTTACCAAAGCCGGCAGATCTATCTGGCGGACTGATTTTAAACCATAAAATAATAAAAAAGGCGCCAGCGGCGCCTTCTCGTGTTAAACAGCTGCTCAGCCGGCAAACTTACTGTAATACACCACAAACCCCTGCTGGCGTGCCAGTTCTTTAACATTACCAAAAGCTTGTTGTAGCCATTGCGCATAAGGTAAATGGGCGTTAGCAACCAGTGTCAGCGTGCCGCCGGTGGTCAGATGTTGCTTACACTGGCTGATAAATAACTCCGCCACGGACAAATCGGTTTTTAAGCCGGTATGAAATGGTGGGTTACTGACAATGTGCTGAAACTTCGGCAAGCCTGCAGTAAGGCCGTCCTGACACAAAGTGGTGCCCTGCATTTGATTCAGCTGCAGCGTAGCCTGTGTCGATGCCACAGCAAGCGCACAGATATCAGTGGCATACAGCTCAATCGATGGCTGTTGCAGTTTCAGCAAAGCACCGATAATGCCGGCGCCACAGGCAAAATCCAGCACCTTGCCAGCGTGCACATGACTGAGATGTTTTAATAACAATGCGCTGCCCGCATCCAGTTTACCGTGATTAAACACGCCTGGCAGCGAACAGAACTGCAGTTGTTTGGTGTCTGTGCCGACCTGTGCCGTGAGTGTGAACCGGCCAAAATCCTGTTTTGGCAACGGCTTGTCAAACAGCCCATTTAACACAAACCACAGACAATGTTTTGCATTATCAAGCTTATGCGCATGCAAGCCGAGTTTTTCGGCATGGGCGACCAGGCTTTTAATCCCGCCTTTGTTGTCACCCACCAGATAAACCAGCGTGTCGGCATTAATCACTGGCGCGAGTTCCGCCAGGGTGAACGCCAGCTGCTCTTTGCTTTTGGGATAAAATAACACCACAGTGTCAAATTGTTCCTGGCAGTCCAGCCGCGCGGCAAAAAAGCAGTTACGGGCGCGGCCAAAGGCTTTAGCCACTGCTGCGTCGGTGCAATAGACACTGAAATCGACGGTGGCGGCTTGAAGTTCCTGCGCCAGATCGTCAGCCATCGGCTCGACCAGCAGTACTTTGCCCTGTAAATCATTGCGGTTGCGCAGCACCAGCTGGCTTTGTGGGAACAACATCAGGATTGCCGCTCAAACATCAGATCCCACACGCCATGGCCGAGTTTCACGCCACGGTTTTCGAATTTAGTTAAAGGGCGGTGGTCAGGTCTTGGCACATACAGCTGATCTTCCGCCTGATTGCGGTAACCATCGGCGGCCATCATCACTTCCAGCATATGTTCAGCGTAGTTTTCCCAATCGGTGGCCAGATGGAACACACCGCCAATTTTCAGTTTCTGCCGCAGCATCTGGACAAAATCCGGTTGCACAATACGGCGCTTGTGGTGGCGTTTTTTATGCCACGGATCCGGGAAGAATAATTGAATTGTGTCTAATGATGCGTCCGGAATGCAGTCACGCAGCACTTCTACCGCATCATGTTCGAATAAACGCAGGTTCTGCACCGCTTCAGTTTCGGCTTCGCCTAAGCAGGCGCCGACACCAGGTTTGTGCACTTCGATGCCGATGAAATCCATCTGTGGCGCCGCTTTGGCCATCGCCACCAGCGATTTACCCATGCCAAAACCAATCTCCAGCACCAAGGGTGCTTTACGGCCAAAAACCTGTTCTAAATCATAAAGCTCTGTTTGATATTCCAGGCCCATTGTTGGCCAGAACAATTCGAGACTACGTTGCTGACCTTTGGTCAACCGGCCTTCACGCAGGACAAAACTGCGGATCCGACGCAGATATTTCGGCTCATCAGCTGAGGCTGCTGCAGCCGGAACATCCGGTTGCGCTGGAACTGACTGGTCGGGATTGGCTTGTTGACTCATCGGGAACTCCGCTTAAAAAAGGCCGCATATTATGCCGTCTGCAGAGGCAATGCTCAACCTGCATCTGTTGGCAGTTGCTGCCGCGACGTTTAGACTGCGACCTTGAGTAGTCGGTTGCCGGGATAAATTTTTGAGCAGTACGCAGGATAAAGTTACAGCGTCAGTTGTGGTCAGTAATGAGCTTGAGGTGATTAGCGCCAAGGTGATCCAGTGGCAACGCAGTCATGGCCGTCATCAGTTACCCTGGCAACAGGACGTCACACCATACAAAGTGCTGGTGTCTGAATTAATGCTGCAACAGACTCAGGTTACGACTGTGATCCCGTATTTCAACCGCTGGATGCAGGTCTTTCCTAAGGCTGAAGTGCTGGCGGCTGCTGCGGAAGATGAAGTGATGCGGTTGTGGCAGGGCCTTGGTTATTATGCCCGGGCACGTAATTTACAAAAAGCCGCCCGTTATATCGCCGAGCTTGGGGAATTTCCGGCTACGCTGGATGCTTTGTTACAGGTGCCGGGCGTCGGTCGTTATACTGCCGGCGCCATCATGTCGTTTGCCTATCAGCAATATGGCCCTATCGTCGACGGTAACGTCAGGCGTTTGTATTGCCGCTTGTTTGCCCTCGACGGCATCCCGAATACGCCGGCACTGGAAAAACAACTCTGGGCGAAAGCCGGGCTGTTAACCCCCAATCATCAGCAAGCGCATCCGGATTGCCGCTCTTTTGCCCAGGGTTTGCTGGATTTGGGTGCGACGGTGTGTAAACCGCGCCAGCCTTTGTGTGATTTGTGTCCGCTGGCTGGTTTTTGTCAGGCGTTGGCGCAAAATCGGATCGCTGAACTGCCTAATGCCAAACCAAAAAAGACCATACCGGTCAAAGACGGCCATTTTTTGCTGATCCGCCAACAGCAAAAAGTCTTGCTGGTCAAACGGCCCGGCGCCGGCATCTGGCCAGCACTCTGGTGTTTGCCGCAACCTGAGCAGGCACCGGCAGATGCTGAACTGGCTGGCGAATTCAGTCATCAGTTCACCCATTACAAATTGCAGGCCAAAGTCTGGGCGGCCGAATTGACGTTGCAAAATGCCGAACAAGCCTGGGTTGATTTGCACAGCCTGGATGATTTTGGTTTACCGGCGCCAGTGCGGCTTTACCTGGAGACTATGCTGCAGACAACGCTGCAGCAAAAATAGCCTGGCCGGCGCATTTACGAAAAACGCCTGCAGCCAAACTAAAATGCATTACAATAGCGCCACTTGTGCTATTCGGAGATATTAAATGGCCCGCGATGTATATTGTGTATTCCTGAAAAAAACCGCCCCTGGCCTGGATTTCCAGCTGTATCCGGGCGAGCTTGGTAAAAAAATCTTCGACAACATCAGCAAAGAAGCGTTTTCGCAGTGGCAAAGCAAACAGACCATGCTGATCAATGAGAAAAAACTCAACATGATGAACCTCGAACATCGCAAACTGCTTGAAGAGCAGATGCAGAAGTTTTTGTTTGAAGGTGAAGCTGTTGATATTGAAGGCTACGTGCCACAAGCTAAGCCGGAATAAACCTATGGCCCGTCGCCTGCCGCCGCTGAACGCACTAAAAGCCTTTGAAACGGCCGCCCGCCATTTGAGCTTTACCAAAGCGGCAGAGGAAATGTTCGTCACTCAGGCGGCGATCAGCCATCAGATCAAAGCGCTGGAAGACCATCTTGGCCTCAAGTTGTTTATGCGCAAGAACCGATCTTTATTGCTGACCGAAGAAGGGCAGGGTTATTTCCTTGATATCAAAGAAATTTTCCTGCAATTACACGAAGCAACGGAAAAACTGCTGGCGCGCGGCGCCAAAGGTTCGTTGACCGTCAGCCTGCCACCCAGTTTTGCCATCCAGTGGCTGGTGCCACGGTTAAGCTTGTTCAGTGAGCTGAATCCGGATATCGATGTGCGTATTCGCGCAGTCGACTATGAAGAAGGTTCGCTGACCGACGACGTGGACGTGGCGATTTATTATGGCCGCGGCAGCTGGCGCAATCTGCACGCAGACAAACTGCATACTGAATATCTGGTGCCGGTCTGTTCGCCAATGTTGTTAAACCGCGCCAAACCATTAAACGAGCCGGCCGATTTACGTTTTCATACACTGTTGCATGATGGCACCCGTGAAGCCTGGAAAGCCTGGTTTACCAGTCAGGGTTTTAAGCATTTTAACGTCAATCAGGGACCGATTTTCAGCCATACCGCGATGGTGCTGCAAGCCGCTATTCACGGTCAGGGCGTTGCCCTGGCGCACAATATTCTGGCGCGACCAGACATTACTTCTGGCCGTTTAATAGTGCCGTTTAACCACGTACTGCAAAGTAAAGATGCTTATTATCTGGTGTGCCGCGACAACCAGATTGAACTTGGTAAAATTGCTGCCTTCCGTGACTGGATGAATAAACTGGTGGCACAGGAGCAGGAAGCATTTAACGAGCAGCAATTTAACATCGCGCTGGTTTCAGAGCAGGATTAAACCATGACTTTATTGGTTTATCCGGCGGCGACAGCGCAACCACTGGCCCGGTTATTGTTGTTGCACGGCGCCGGCGCATCAGTACAGTCGGCTTTTTTTCAGCAGTTGATCCCACGGCTAACCGCCGCCGGCATTGAAGTACACGCCGCTAATTTTGCCTATATGGTCAAAACTATGGCCGGCCAGCGGCAAGTGGCGCCAAAAGCAGAAAAGCTGTTGCCAGAGCTTGCCGCGATGATTGAGGCGTTAAGCCAGTCCGCAAATGGCGATGTTGCGGCGGCGAAACATCTACCTTTGTGGCTCGGTGGTAAAAGTCTGGGGGGCCGGGTCGTCAGCTTGTATCTGGCGGGCGCAGAAGTAGCACCGCAGGTGGCAGGCGGGCTGGTATTTGGTTATCCGCTTTGTCCACCGGCCAAGGCGAAAGATTTGATTAAAGCTGCGCAAGTTATTTTGGCGCGCAGCAGTTTTCTGCAGCAGTTACAACGGCCGCTGCTGATTTGTCAGGGCAGCCGGGATGCGTTTGGCGGTGCAGCAGATTTATTAAAAGCCGGTGTTGGCACGGCTGCAACCGGTTTTGTGCCGGCAACAGTGCTGGAGCTGGCGCAGGCGGATCACGATTTTACGCTGCCGAAAAGCCGGGCGCGGCAAGCGACTACCGCGCCGCATGCGGCATTTGAGCTGGCAGCAACAGCAGCGGCGGAATTTATCCGCAGGCAGCAGGCTGTGTCGGCGCCTATAACAACCAAGGAGTAACCACATGCAATGGATCTGGAAACTGAGTTTGAGTCTGTGCGGTTTGTACGGTGCTGCGGTGGTTGGGATGAGCGCGGCGATCTCGCATCATTTTCAGTTTGTGCTGGTCACAGAAGAATTCAGCCGGCTGGTGTCCAGTACCGGTGTGCTGGCGTTTCAGGCGATTGCGCTGTTAGTGCTGTCGTTATTTTGCCTGCCGCGTGATGGTGGCTGGCGTGAAGAATTCAACCGGCCGCAGCAAGCGCTGCTTGGCATGGTGATGTTGGGTTTTCATCTGGGCCTCTGGTGTTTTGTCTACACTGTTTGGGCCGGATTATTTGAGTTACCGCTGTATTGGCGCCAGTTGGCACCGGTTGGCGGTCAGATGCTGATTTTTTGCTGGGTAGGCTTAATGTTGCTGCCCTGGCTTCGGAAGAATAAATGAAACAATTGTTGATGTATTGCCGCTCAGGTTTTGAAAAAGAATGTGCGGCAGAAATTCAGGATAAAGCCGGCCACCATGGTGTGTTTGGCTTTTGTAAGCTCAAAGCCAATGACGCTTTTGTCATTTTTGAAGCCTATGACGGCGACGCGCTGGACCGATTTTTAATCGATTTCCCGTTTTCTAAACTGATTTTTATCCGTCAGTGGGCTTTGGTGATCGGCGACTGGCTGGAACTGCCATCAACCGACCGGATCGCGCCAGTGCTGGAAACCGTAATGGCAGCAGAAATCAGTGGCATTGGTGAGCTGCGGATTGAATATCCTGACACCAATGACGGCAAGGAGCTGTCGACGCTGGCGCGTAAATTAACAGTGCCGCTGCGCCAAAGCCTGCGCCAGGCTGGCGTCATGTTGAAAAAAGAGAATTTACGCGCGCCGGTATTGCACCTGTTTATGCAAAGCGGGCAAAAGGCTCTACTGGCGTTGTCTTATCCGGAGAACAACAACTCACTGGAAAACGGCATCCGCCGGCTGAAATTCCCGTCAGAAGCGCCAAGCCGCAGCACGCTGAAATTAGAAGAAGCTTTCCTCGAATTTATCCCACGTGATGAGTGGGATACCAGGCTGGCGTCCGGTATGCGTGCGGTCGATTTAGGCGCGTGCCCCGGTGGCTGGACCTATCAGCTGGTCAAACGCTCGATGATGGTCGTGGCGATCGACAACGGCGCCATGGCCGAAAGCCTGATGAATACTGGTCAGGTCAAACATTTTATGGTTGACGGCTTTAAGTACAAACCGGAAAAATTCAACGTGTACTGGCTGGTCTGCGACATGATTGAAAAACCACAGCGGGTAGGCCAGTTGATTTGCGACTGGTTGATCAACGGCTGGTGCCAGGAAAGTATTTTTAACCTGAAACTGCCGATGAAAAAACGCTATGAAACGGTGCAGGAAGTATTGGCAGAAATGCAGCAACGTTTTGACGAAGCTGGCTTAAAAGTGAAATTCCAGGTGCGGCATCTGTTTCACGACCGCGAAGAAGTCACAGTGCATTTGTGCAAAGCCTGAGTCGCAGTTCTGTCTGTAGGTCATTTAGTCAAAACGCCGCGCCGATGCTGATTTTTTGTTTGGAATCAAACAAATCCAGCGAGGTGCGCGGCATTTTCGGTAGTAACAGCGTCAGTTCGGTTCTGTCATATTGCCAGGACCAGCTGATGCGGATCTTGTCGGTCAGCGCATAACGCAAACCACTCTCCATAGTCAGTTCACGCTCGAAATCAAAAATGCTGAATGGCTGGCTCAACAATTCCAACCAGTTGCCTTCGCTATAAACCTCCAGCAATGTACCCGGCCATTTATGGCTGAAATCCCAGGCTAAAGATGCAGTGTTATACCCGAGCGGCGAATGAAAGTCCGGCAGCAGGCGGAAGGTTTCGTCTTCGCGAAAATAAGCTTGTTTGTGTCCCAGCAACAAGACTAAATCGAGCCGCGTCGGGCCCTGTTGCCACACCGCATAACCAGGCCCGGTGCTGAGGTCGATGTTTTTATAATCACTGGCCAGATAGTTGTAGCTGTAACCGGCATCCAGCCGCCAGAACAGCTGATTGCTATAGAAATAATCCAGCCCCGGATCCAGCGCATATTTGTGCGTCTTCTGCGCCGCTTCTTTGGTTTCGTAGTCGTAATGCGCATCAAACTTGCTGCGCCAGTCCCCACGCCGATATTCAAAACGCTCGGTCAGGCTATAGTTTTCCGCCTGTTCTTTGCCATTACGGCTGGCCGCGCTTAAATCCAGCTGCAAAGACCAGGTTTTGGCTGGCGCTGCAGTTTTGGTGGCTTGCGATGTTGCGGCGATTGCGGGCGCTGGATTGGTGGCTATGTCAGAACGGAGTTCGGTAGCAGGGCTAGTGGCAACGCGCAGTGGGCTTAATGCCTGCACTTCAGCGCGTTTTATCGTCACAGTACCGGCATAAGCGGTATGGAGCACAAGAGCAGTCGCCGAACTGGTTTTCAGTTCACCACTGAGTAAATCACCATTTTTCAGCCGCACCTGATAAAGGTTACTGCTGGCGGCGAATGCAAATGCGGGCAGAAAACCTGCGCTAATCAAGGCTGTGGCTATCAAACGCATAGGCAAATCAACCAATTCCCTTGGAGACATGCTGCATCATGACTTGAACAGGCGGTGAAACTCAATGGGTTTTGTGGCTATCGCAACATTGATGCTGGTAAGGGGCAATATGCAAAGCGAATTGCACCAGTCTTAATTGTTGGACTTTGAGCTGTAAATCCAGCACGGCACGCGTAAACCACGTTAAACCACGTGACACCCATCTAATTCAAACGAGCGAAACTGTAGAACCGCGCACGAAACCACGTGACACCCATCTAATTCAAACGAGAACGAAACTGTAGAACCGCGTGACACGAAACCACGTGACACCCATCTAATTCAAACGAGAACGAAACTGTAGAACCGCGTGATAAAAGTAAGCGTCCGGCGATCACAGGTTGATGCCTTAATTTAAGTGTCCACTTATTTTTAGTGGACACTTAGTGTCTTAAATTGCGTCGTCAGGTTGTGACGCTAAGTCGATATTCCACGGCAGTAGCTCATCGATGCGGTTGATTGGGGTGATTTCCCTGTATCCGTTTAAGAACCGCGGTCAGATAGTCATTCGGGTTGATGCCATTGAGTTTGGCGATGCGGTATCGGAGGTAGAGCACCGCAGCTCGTTGGCCTCGGCGACCGAACCTGCAAACAGGTATTTTTCCTCCCAAGGCGATTGGGCGTAATGAAGACGCTCCGCGCGCTGTTGTTGTCAATTCACGGCATAACCATTATCGACATACCAACCAGTGCATCCCACTGCTTGAGTGCCCGCCAATGATCGGCATGGACGAGCCTTTTGATAAGGTGCGCAAGGTTGCCTGCAACCACGTATGGAAGCGCTCAAGGATTGGCTTTGCTTGTGTCGCCCGAATGTGTTGTCGTTCATTCGGTGGTTGGCCACGCGCTTGTTTTTCAATGACATACAGTGATTGGATAATGGTTATCGCTTCATCGGCGAAAATGACGGGCCGGATTGGGTGATGTCGTAGAACTTACCCGCACGTGCGCCAACACCCATGTTGTTGGATTTTTTGTTGGTATAATTCGTTGTAACCCGCGTAGCGCCATCCGCTTGTAGCGAACCTTGATAGCCTTTTAAATGGGCTGTCGGATGCAGGCCTTTTCGGTCTTCACTGTATTGTAACCAGACCGCTGGCGCTGTGGTATCTCCCATAACGGCCATCCGCACATAAGTCCAGTATCGGCTTCTTTATGTGCGGCCTTACGCGCGGTGATGGCGTCGGCGCCGTGTGTCATCCGCATAAATATTTGAGGAGCTGCTTTTACATGACGTCCGATGTATCCGCCAGTGGCGTGAGTAAAGCACCACGGTTTGTCAGCCAGTCAGCCCTGGCGTCGAAACGTTCGATATAGATGCGCCGCTCCATCCCTCAGACGTGACGGTACAGCGGGTTGAAATGCGTTGAGGTATTTATCCCCATCACTTCGGTAACGCTCACCAGCCAGTCCTTTTTTAATCACCTCTGGTGCGCGACGCCCACCAGCATTGTATAATCTGCAGCTGCATTTAGGACGAACAATGCGAATAACCCGGTAAGAGGCCGGCACCACATCAAGCATTTCCGAGACATCATCACCAACCAGTTCAGTTCACCTAGCATGGTGCACAGCAGCAGCGGGTTTCGCACGTAGTTCTTCACGGGGCAGTTGCTCAGGCAGAGAAGCGCGTCGGCGTGGTGTTGTTTTATCTTCGGTTGTTGGCGCGCTGAATAGGGATTGCAGCACTCTCATCTCAAGCTCTTCCAGTTGCAATTCCAACTGATGGATTTGGGTGTCGAGCAGCTCGGATGAACGACCGAAACGTGCACGCTTTAACACAGATAACTGATGGCGTAACGTGGCAATCACCGACTCTTCTGAGCAAGTGTTTCCTCAGCGCTGCAGGATGATTGCCTCAACTGTTCGGGTCATTGGGTAGAGGAAGATGCCATCGTTTTCATCCATGCGTGATATCACAGCCTGGCAGCTAACTCCATTGATTAATAACACCTCAGCATTTTTTGGTGCATTTTTTCAGGCGGGTGGACGCCAGTCTAGGCCTTCGAGCAACAGCGCCAACTCGGCCTGGCGATTCATCACGGCACCGGTTTTTGCGTGTGGCCAGACGAACTGGCCTTCTCCAGGCGTTTGTAAAACAAACACAATCCTGGCCATCCACCAGAGTAATTTAACCCGTCCTCGACCCCCACGAAAACACATACGTGGCCACTAACCAGGTCTTTTTCAATACATGTTGAGCCATGCCGCCAGTCCATCGAAGCCTTTCGCATATCGGTGTAACTCCACACAGCCAGATCGCATCATGCGATAACATCATCATGACAATGCCCCACCAGTTGACGCAGCATTCTGGCGTTGCGTCATGTAAAACCAGTTGATGGCCACTCGAAACGACACGGCGCCTTGATCACAGTCGGAGGTGGTTCAGCGGTTTGAACATGAACTGGAAAAGAAATGGTTTGGGGCCCTGGCATGCTTCTCACCTTTACCCCCTACCCACAACCTTTCCCCCTAGCGTCTCCACCCAAACGCGCTGATTGGTATTCACATCTATTTCGCGCGAGCGCAGAGGCCGACAGTAATCTGCTTTTGATTCCTAACAACCTCCATTTAACTCCGGGAGAAAAACTCCACATCAGGATGGTTTTAAAGACGGAACGTTGATAACCTCATGGTTGGGAACAGTGGGAAACTATATCCTGATCAGTGAGTTAATAAAAGATTGATCCGACTTTATAAAAAACCGCGTGACACCCTCCTAGTTACGAGCAAACCGAGGTAACGACAACTATTCGTAATGAGAAAACTCCGTAGCATCACGCTGGTTCAGGAGGTTTGAATACCGCAGACACTAACTTAGGTTGTTCTGCTAAACCGCGTGACACCCAGGAAATCAGGAAATCACGTGGCACCCACCTAATTCAGGAGGTTTAAAAGTGAGCAATTATTATGCAATACGCTCTCCGATTGTGAAGGCGTTTTTACTTTTAAACGAGTATGCAAAATTTTCTGTGCAAGTGGCTGTTTATCATAGTGATACACGGTCACCAAACCGCGTGACACCCACCTAATTCAGGTGGTCACCAAACCGCGTGACACCCACCTAATTCAGGTGGTTTAAAAGTCAGCAGTTATTATGTAATACCCTCTCCGATTGTGAAGGCGTAATTACTTTTCAAGGTATGATTGGATGGAACATTGGCAATAATTAACGGGGCCGGCGATGCCAGCATCACGAGCGCAAATTCGTAGGTATGAACCCGGTGATTTTTCCCGTTGGGCTCTCTCCTGTTTAACTCAGGTGTTCATTTTCCGTCAATTCACTTTTCTTTTTCCCTTGATTCTCCTTTGAGTTTGATCCGGTGCGCGTTGTGCATCAGCCGGTCTAAGATGGCATCGGCTAACGTGTTGTCGCCTATCCCTGATACCATTCTTCTTTGGCAACTGGCTTACCATCACTGTGAATCCTGTTGGTACCCGGTCATCCATAATCTCCATCAGGTCGTTGCGCTGAGCGACCTTTAATGCTCAGGCCCCAGTCATCCGGATTAACACGTCATATTTCACTATCTTTTCAGTGCCTTGCTGTAACTCCGTCCGCTTTGTGTTGCCCGAGCTCCAGCGGCGTCGCGAAACCGGTAATCAGGCCCGGCGCTGTGCCCTTTGCTGATGGCACTGTGCGCTAAGGCGCAGGCAGATAGGTTTTCCCGCTGCCGCATATTCGGTCAGCAACACTTTTCCGTGCGTTCACCCAGCCACAGCTCAGCAGGCCGGCCATCACCGACTGATTCAGCCCGCGTGGATGTTCACTGGTGATATCGCGCATTGGCTTCACCTTCAGTGTCGCGCCTGTCAGTAGCCGTTGCTGTTTGCGGTTATCCCGGCTTTGTTGTTCATGGTCTATCAGCAATTCAGCCGCTCTTCAAACGACAAGGCCTGATAAATACCCGGATGTTCAAGCTGCTGGAGCAGCGCGCCTGCGCCATCCGTTCAGTTTCAGTTGGCGCAATACCGTGATGTTATATTTGGTTCACCGGTCTCTTTATCAGTTAGTGGAAGCTTTGTGGGCCGCGGATGTTTTCATGGTGTTGTGGCAACAGGTTGTAGCTCATCGTCACCACTACTGTATCGAGGTTGCTGGCGAGGATGGCTTTGATGTTTTTCAGTCGGTTTAACTGATGGTTGTTGGCGATTGCGCAGGCCTGATTGAGCCGCTCTGGCGGATATTGCCGGCTTAAAGTTCAACGGAGGCCAAGACAACCCGGTAGCCTTGCTTTCGTGCATCTTCTCGAGCACCCACCACCCAGTTCAGCGTATCTACCGATATCCTTGTCCGTTCATCAGCGCGCGACACTGATGGTGCTTCTCGTGCCGGGTTGGCATATCTGCGCCTGTGTACTCGTGCCGCGCCGGTCACACGTGGATGACCGTAACCCGTTTTATTCTGGAAAGTACAGCGTGATGAGGCTGTCTGTAGTGACGCCAGCTTCTCACCCACCAGATGGTGTGGTGCCGAGTACAGATGTGCATCGTATTGCACGTGGTAATCGATGTTCAGTTTCACCTGTTTGATGTCGGTGTATTGGTAGGGCTCGCGCGGCAAATGGCCAAGCGCGGGCTTGTCGAGCTGCTCAAACCATTCGCGCCGGTTACCGCTAAATTGTTTAAAGGGCCGTGCGTTGACCTCCTCAAGCAGGGCTTTGATGCAATGATTCAGCTCGGCCAGCGAGAAGAAGGTATGGTGACGCAGCCGCGCTAAGATCCGGCGCGCCGATCCCCACGCCGACCTCCTGGCTTTGGCCTTATCCTCGGTTTATAAGGCCGCGCCGGCATGATGGCGCAACCGTAATGATGGGCCAGTTGCTGATACCCGGATTGATTCCGGGTCGTAGCGGCAGGCTTTGCTGACACTTCTGGGGTTATCCGGCACAATCAGGCGGGGCACGCCGCCAAAAAAACTAAAGGCCCGGGCATGGCTCTAACCCAATCCGGCAGGCTCTGGCTGAACGTGGCTTCGGCATAGGTGTAGTTTGATCGCCCAGCACCGCAACAAACACCTCGCGGGGCGTATTTCCCGGTACTGCACACACCAGCGGCACCTCTTCCGGCGTAATCGACAAACAGCATCACCGGCCACATATCTGGCGCATTGAGCGGCGCTGTTTTTTCTCCACTCTGATACAGGTGCTTAATACTGGGCATAGCTGTAACACCGGTTGGGATACTCTCGTGTATTCCTCCCACAGTAAATCTTGGTGACCCCTTTTCGCACTCCTTTGTACCAGGCACCAATCGGGCAGTTCAACAGCCGGGGAAGACGGTTGCGGATCCCCTCAGGTAAAAAACCCTCGCCAGTTCGTGTCATCAAGGCTACAAAATCAGCGGCCAGGTGATCCTTCTCTCAGCGATAGCAGCGACTTTTGATAGCCCGACCTGACACCAGGCTATCCGGATTTTCGGATGGACAGGCCGGCATCAGGCCTCTTAAGATCTCACAATTTCCATTAATTCTTCTGGCATACCATATCCACTAAAATACATTATCATGACAACACCGGAAAGCATCTTGAGAATACCTATCTGAACCCAATTTCTTTCCCAAATTTCAAACCACTTTATTTCTTGCTATCTCGGGCAAAAAAAGACTTTTACTGGGCCTGGTTGGACCGATTTTAGTTAACATTTTAAATCAACAAACGGGGTTGTTTAACCAAATGCCTCGCGTGCTGCAGGTATGCCCAATAGCCATTTCTGTTGCATCAGAGCACAAAACTCCTGCATGCGTGCCGCCGGTCCAATCACTCTGTGATAGGTGCTTTCAGGACTCAGGCAATTTCGTAGCCAGATATGGTGTTGCATATTCAGCAGGGCGAAAATCGGTGGCAAGCTGACGGCGATAACACCGCGTTTCTTCGGGTGGATTTGCCGGCCGGACCAATCAACCAATTGAATATATTCAATAAGATTGTACGGGATGTCACTAGGGCTGTTGTCCTGATGTGAATCGCCGGCAAAAGGTCGCAACAGTATTTTCATTGGAGAGTTGTTATCCGAACTCATCCGAAGCTGGATAGAGGTATAGTCTGACTGTTCCGGAGAAGCCGCCATATCTGCACGGATTGGGTTTAAATCAACATATGCCATCGCTTGCAGTTCGGCTTTTTTCATCTAATAAGGCCTGCGATTTAAACCGGCCTTCCCAAAATCGGCCGGTACATTGGTCTTCGGCATTCGCGATACGGGCGATATGTTCATTCAGGCAGCGCATAAACCAACTGAGGTCGTAAAGCCGGCTGCGCCAAGTGGCAATAATGGTATGCGCAGCAGCTGTTTCTGCTGACGACATTGGGATTTCTTGAGTAAAACGTTCAACCAAAACAGGTAATCGAAACAAAGCGTTCCAGCGTCTGACAACGTCATGTACATCTAAATCAAGCGCTTGTTGCTTTTGAATGCGGACAACTAAATGGTAATGGTTGGACATAATTGCAAAGGCCGAAATTGCTATACAAAAGACTTTTGCCAGTTCAGCAAGCCGTTCGACAATCAGCTGCCGGCGATGACTGAAATCCTTGTTTTCAAAACTGCCAAACAGAAAAGTGCGCCGCACACAGCGGCTAACTACGTGATAACTTGGTGTCGTATCAACAGAAACTTGCTTCTTCCTTGCGTGGGCCATGTCTGAGCTCCCTGACAATCCTTGTCGTGTGAGTGACTTTAACTGTGGTTGCAAAAAGGTTAATGTCAAGGATTTCGGCAAATACGGTGGGTTATCACTTCTTGTATCTGTAGTCACTTGTTTTATTTCCGGTGGGTGTCACGTGTTTTGTCATTTCGGTGGGTGTCACGTGTCGGTGTTGAGCAGTCGGGTGTCAAACGCAGTGGGTGTCACGTGTTGTCGATCAGTGGGTGTCACGTGTTGTCTTCGAATTCGGTGGGTGTCACTTCTTGTCTTCGTCAGCAGTCGGGTGTCAAACGCAGTGGGTGTCACGTGTTGTCCCGTGTTGTCATCCTCAAACGCAGTGGGTGTCACGTGTTGTCTCACGTGTTGTCCTCCCTCATCAAACGCAGTGGTGGGTGGTCACAGTGGAGCAATACGTAACT
>JAXHNX010000021.1:0-8250 GCA_034519945.1 Rheinheimera sp. | reverse complement strand
TTCCCGTTCGTTGCAACGCCACGACACCTCCGCGGACCCGTCTTTGCTCGACGGGCAACGGCGCGGGCAGGTGCAGGCTGGAGCTCGACGAGGTCCGCCGGCTCGGGACTCTGGCCGGTGGAGTGGCGGCCCAGGAGTGGAGCGGGCTCGCCAGCAGAACCCGCCCGTGTTGAAGACCCACGATCGGTGAGCACCGCATCGACGAGATGGAATTCCACCACGGTGGCGAAGTCGATGACCGTTGCCCGTGAGCTGGACTACGCGCCAGTCCGGCTGTTCGACGACCGCGTCGGAGCGCACGTTGCCCGCGCCGCGAGTTCGTCTGGGGGCAGGCCGAGGCCGGGCACATGTGCCCCATTTCGATGACCTACGCCGTCGTTCCGGCGTGCGGCACAATCCTTCTCTGGCTGCGCAGTACGAGCCGCTGCTGGCGTCGAGGGAGTACGATTTCGGCCTGCGGACCCCGTCGAGCAGCGCGGACCGTCAACGAGCATGTCGATGACGGAGAAGCAAGGCGGATCAGCACGCCAACACCACCACCGCCACGCCGTCTTCGGACGGAACGTATTCGATCACCGGCCACTGCAATGGTTCACCTCGGCGATGTCGGACATGTTCCTCACCCTGGCGAGCACCGGGCGGGCTGTCGTGCTTCATGCTGCCATGACTGCCCGGCAGCGCCAGCAACCAGCAGACGATGCTGCAGCGCTTGAAGGACAAGCTGCGTGTGACGCCCAGCGCACTGCGCTTGCCGGTTCCTACAGGTGTAGTGTCACCTGTGGGTATTGTCGTCAGCTCGGGGCTCGGCCAGCCACTGGTTTGGCAGCCGGCAACATAGCGCAAAACCGGTGGTTACCGGCAATGCTTTGATCTCCCCTTGTAATGCCACAGTCACCAGGTTGTACACCAGATTCAGGCCAAGGCCAGTGTGGCCACTGCTGCGGCTGGTGGTGAAAAACGGCTCAAACACTTTATCCGGAGAACCCAGCTGAAAACCGATCCCATCATCCTGGTAATGCAGTTCTAAATGCGTTGTACAGCGGCGGATGCTCAGGTCGATATGTCCGCCAGCTTTGTCGCGAAAGGCGTGCACTAAGGCGTTGTTGAGTAACTCTATTAACAGCTACTGAAAATGCTGCACGTCAGCTCGCAGCATAATATCGGTGCCGGCACTATGCAGCTGGATCTGCTGTTGCTGCAATTTAGATCCCAGCAGCATGCTGATGTCATTGATCAACATCTGCAAATTAAACTCACTGAGTGCATCACTGCGTCCGACCGCCAGCTGCTTAAAGTTCTGCACCAGCGCGGCACATCGTTCAATGTTATTAGCAGCCAAGGCCGTGACTTCGGTATTCGTGGCCAGATACTGTTGCAAGTCCTGCCGGGTCAGGCCTTGTTGCAGTTTGGCCTGAAACTCTGCTAGGCACCACATGCGCCCGGGCTGACCGCCAGTGGTCAGAATACCCAGCGGCGTATTTAACTCATGCGCCAGACCGGCCACCATGCCGGCAATAGCTGCCATTTTCTCTGAGGTGACCAGTTCCTGCTGGGTTTTGCTGCAGTTGCTTTCGATAAGAGAGTAAACGCCAGATTCGGACCGACATCGCTGCTCAGCCTGTGCTCTTTTGCGGCGTTGCAGATGCATCAGCATAAACAGCAGCATAATGCCGGTACCGGTGCCAATCGCAATCATCCAGCTGATCCGGGTCTGATGTGCCGTTTTTAGTTCATTGAGTTCGACCTGTTGTTTTAGGTCGGAAATATCCTGCTCGTGCTGCAGGCTACTGTCGATCTGACTGCGCAAAGCCAAGGCTTGATCCTGCTGCCGCTTCATTGTGGTAAGCCTTATAAAATTGCAGATGCAATTGCAGTGAAGACAGTGCTGCTGCGGCGGATCCTGCTTGCTGTTGCAATTGGCTGCGTAGCAGATAGCCGTCGGACAGTTGTTGGTTAAGATGATGTTTTTCTGCCAGTTTCAGTGCGTTGTCCAGGAAAGGGCCTGCTGCTGCCGACTGTTGCTGTGCAGCGATTTGTGCCAGCATCAGATAGACAACGCTAAGAAAATAAGGGTCGTTGCGCTGCTGATAGCCAACCAAAGCCTGCTCAGCGAAGGGCCGCGCCAGCTCCCGGGTTGCTGCGCACGGACAAATAACAACGGGCCAAATTCATTCTGACATACAACAGGTCCGCCGGTTGAAACGCCGGGTCGGCCAGCGCCGCCGTCAAGATCGGCAAGGCCTCAGCATTTTTCCCCATATCCAGATATAAAGTACTGAGATTATTAGCAATGTTGACCTGTAGATAAGGAAACTGCTGCCTGGCATTAAGCGCCTTTGCCTGCAACAGGACTGCTAAAGCGACGTCATGTTGGCCGGTTTGCATGGCCTGCATCGCCGTGTAAATTCGCGCTGTGATTTGTCGCTCCGGCTGAATGAAGTCGGTCGCCTGTTGCAAAGCCAGTTTAAACATTTGGCTGGCTTTGGCATGTTCACCACGGCGCATGGCAATATAACCACTGAGCTCCAGTGCGCGGGTGGTGCGCGCCGGTGCTGAGGCCTGTACCTCTTCACGCCAGGATTGCAGCAACTGCTCGGCGCTGCTGTGCTCTGACAGAATAATCAGGTTATAGGCTTTGGTATTGATTAGTTGCTCACGCAGCTCCAACTCTGCCGGGTTGATTTCGCTCAGCCACTGCTCAATCTGAATGTTCGCTTCTCGCGGTTGCGACTTACTTTGCACCTGGATCTGCTCGAGTTTTGCATGCCAGATTGGTGCGGCCTCAAGCGCAAACGCCAGGCAAAACAAGCCACAGAGCACACCACTTAAAAACTGGCGACAAAAAAACACTGAACTGTTGTGCATTCGTCAGCTGCCTGTTGCCAGCATTCCGCTTGCCTGATGCTGAGCCTCAACATCCTGAGAGGGTGACTGATGCTGAAAACATAGCGGATCTTTGTTGTTCTGGCCGCTGCGGCGCGCACTTAACCTGTATTTTGGTTATTGGTCTCAGTCTGACTATATTTCTTTGGCGTTCCCGCAGTTTAATCAGGATCAGCTGTTTTCTTTGTCTAACCAAGAGCCATTTCATGAAAAATAAAGTGTTTTTGCTGTCAGCCCTGTTACTGAGTATGCCGCTGTTACCGGTACAGGCTGCAGATGCCGCGCCAGAGAGCCATAACCGCCAGATTGATATCGACAAAGTGGTAGTGACCAAACATCAGGCTGAAGTGAACAATGTCAGCTTCCCATATACCGCCGAAACCGGTACCCAACCGGTGTGGGATGAAGAAGGCAATCCAACGGCAACCTTGTTTTATAACTATTACGAGCGCTCGGATATCAAAGACAGAGCAAAGCGTCCGCTGTTAATTTCCTTTAACGGCGGTCCAGGTTCCGCGTCGGTCTGGATGCAAATTGCCTACACCGGCCCACGCGCACTGAATGTTGACAGCGAAGGCTATCCGCTGCAGCCCTATGGCACTAAAGACAATCCATATTCGGTGCTGGATACTGCCGATATTGTGTTTGTAAATCCGGTGAATACCGCTTATTCCCGCGTATTGCCGGGCAAGGACGGCAAAATGCCGTCGCGTGACGCCCAGCAAAAAATGTTTTTTGGTGTTAATGAAGATGTCAGTTATCTGTCGTCCTGGATTGAGACTTTTGTCAGCCGGCATCAGCGCTGGCCGTCGCCGAAGTATCTGATCGGTGAAAGCTACGGCACGACACGCGTGTCTGGCCTGGCGCTAGCGCTGCAAAACAAAGAATGGATGTATTTAAATGGCGTGATCTTGGTGTCACCGACTGAACTTGGCATCAAGCGCGAAGGTCCGGTCGATGTGGCAAACCGCTTGCCGTATTTCACTGCAACGGCCTGGTATCACAAAAAGTTGCCGGCAGAACTGCAGCAACTGGACCTGATGGATGTGTTGGCACAATCTGAGCAGTTTACGCTGAACACCTATTTGCCACATCTGGCCAAAGGCTCTTATGTTGAAGTTGCTGATAGACAGCAGGTAGCAGAGCAAGTGGCGAAGTTCTCCGGTTTGTCGGTGCAAGCGGTGCTGGCGAACAATCTGGATATTCCAACCGATTATTTCTGGAAGGAATTACTGCGTGATCGTGGCCAGACCGTGGGCCGCCTCGATTCGCGTTACCTCGGCATTGACCGCAAAGAAGCGGGGGCTGAGCCTGACTACAATGCTGAACTGACATCCTGGCTGCATTCATTTACGCCGGCGATCAATGACTACCTGCGCACTAGTCTCAATTACAAAACGGATATCAAATACAACATGTTTGGCCCGGTGCACCCGTGGAACCGCGAAGGCGATCAGACCGGTGAAAACCTGCGTCAGGCGATGGCACAGAACCCGTACCTGCACGTGATGATCCAGTCTGGGTATTATGATGGCGCGACCAACTATTTTGATGCCAAATACAGCATGTGGCAGCTTGATCCCAGCGGAAAAATGAAGTCACGCCTGAATTTTAAAGGCTATCGCAGTGGTCACATGATGTACCTGCGTTATGAAGATTTAAAATCGTCCAACGACGACCTGCGGGCGTTTATCAAAGCGTCGTTGCCAAAAGAAGGTGAGGCTGCGAAGTACTGATACTTTCCAAGCAAAGAGTTTCGAAGCAAATAGCCTCGAAGCAAAAATGCCCGATGCAATCCACAAGGCGGCCAGGTGCCGCCTTGTTTTTTTCTGCCGTGGCTGCAGATTCAGCGTGGGTCTGTTGCAGTGACCGATGCTGCCATCGGTTCATGCATGGGACCAAGACCTAACCAATAATGAAACCACAATAACGCAGTCGCGGTGAGGCCGGCGATCAACGCAAATAAACCCCACATCAGCACTGGTTGTTGCAGTGTCTGCGCAAAATAACTATAGGACCAGCCCGATAATAAGCCGGCAAACAAGTTACCAAGCGCCATTGCGACAAAATAATAACCCATGTACATCGCGGTCTGACGCGGCGGCGCAATCGCGGCGACATACTCCTGACTTTTTGGTGACGCCACCATTTCACCGACAGAAAACAACAACACGCCGCCGACCGCCAGCACGCCACCCCCGAGCAAAGCACCCGCGATGCTGGTCTCTGCTGCCACACCACAGAGCAATAATCCCAGACTGAGCAGCACAGTGCCGCCGACCAGCACCGGCAGCGCCGGCCAACGCTGGATCAGCCGGCTGATGGCGATTTGCCCCAGCACTATGCTGAGAAAGCCCAGATTGACGATGTATTCCGGGTTAATTTGCCGGTAAACCTGCGCCCATTGCTCCGCGATTTGCCCGGCATCACCGCCGGCCTGATTGAGTTGCTGCAAACCGGCGGCAAGAACGGCCAGTGGCAGATGGACTTTGTGATGCGCAAGTTGGCGGGCGATGTCGGGCAGTTGCGCCGGATCTGCCAGATATTGTTGCGCCAGTGCGGGCAAGGAAGTGGCGAGCTGCGGCACGTTCACCGCGGCCAGATAATCCAGCGTGCCCGGGGCGACACGGCTTAAGTACCGCACCAAATCGGCGGTATCAACATAGTCACGCAGATACAGCGGCAGCGTGATAAACAGCTGCATATAAGCGGTAAAAAAGCCGGTCAGGATCAACAAATAGACGACGAATGGCCGGTGGCCGAGCCGGATCGGTTGGCGGTACCAAGGCTGTGCCAGAAAAGGTGCCGGTGCTGTGGTGTCAGATGTCGCCAGAAAGCGTTGCCAGGCACTCCACAGCAGGTTCAGCACCAGCCAACTTACCGCCGTCGCCAACAACAGCGCCGGGCTTGCCGGTAGACGCGGGCTAAACATCAGCAGTAATAACAGCGGCAGCACCAACAGAGCGAGCCGGCCATTGCCGAGCACATTTTGCATATCCAGCAGCACCTGAGGCAGGCTGCGCTGATCGGCGGCAGTTTTAACGCCGGCTGGCAGCGGTTCGCGATACCAAAGCAGGGCTGGAATAAAATTCAGCAGGATCCAGCACGACGACATCAGGAACACCAGATCCCAACTGATGGCGCGTAAATAACCCGCGACCAACGGGCCTAAAAAGCCGCCGATGTTGACCATGGTATAAAACACACCAAAGGCCAGGCCACGGTTATTGTCGTCACTACAACGGCCGACAGTGCCAACCACCACCGGTTTAAAGCAAGCGGCCCCGATCGCGACCAACAAAAACACCGCAAAAAACGGCCAGAAGCTGTGCACCTGGCCAAGTAAAAAATAACCAGGCGCCATCAGACAAAACGACAGTAAAAACATCCGGCGATAGCCATAACGATCGGCCAGTGCACCGGTCAGCACCGGCAACAAATACAGCAGAAACGGGATCATGCCCTGTAAAAAACCGCGTTCCTGGTCACTGAAACCGAGACCACCCTGACTTTGCGGGCTGGTCAGGTATAACGACGACAGACTGAAAAAACCGTACCAGGCCAGCCGTTCGAAAATTTCCATGCCGTTGGCAAGATAAAAAGCGCGGCCAAAAGGCCTGGCGGCACGGGCCTTGGTATGAACAGAGGTCATGCAAACTCCGATTGTGATGCGCTGGTTTAGAGCCTGTGATGGCTTAACTGAAATACGGCTGCTGTAACACCAACGCGGCACAAAGCAAATCGGCCAGCGCAGTGCCGACGGATTTAAACAGGGTGATTTCCTGCCCGGGTTGGCGCGCGAAGCGGTTGGCCCGGCACAGTTCTGCCAGTTCAGCGCGAATATCACCGGCGGCAAACACGCCTTCGCTGATCGGGATCAACAGTTCGCCGGCTTCATTCAGCACATTGCGCCGGTCATCGACATACACCGACGCCCGTTGCAGCAAGGCGCTGTCGCATTCGCGCTGCAGCGGACTGTGATTGCCGAGTAAATCGACATGGCAACCGGGACGGATGTCGGCGCCAAACAGCAGGGGTGTTGCGCTGCCGGTGGCGGCTACAATAATGTCGGCCTCACGGCAGCCGGCTTTGATGTCGGTACAGATCTCAATCTCAATGGCCGGATAGCGTTGTTGCACCTGATGCCGCAACAGCGCCACTTTCGCCGGGCTGCGGCCCCACAGCAGCAAGCGGTGCAGGGGGCGCTCAGACAAGTGCGCCTGGATCAGCGGCAAGGCGAGGGCGCCGGTACCAAGCAACAACAAGGTCTCGGCGTCGTGGCGCGCCAGATAACGCGCCGCCAGCGCCGACACTGCTGCCGTGCGCCAACAGGTGACGCGGGTGCCTTCGACCATTGCCAGCGGGGTGCCGTCCTGGCGCCGGTACAATAAAATATTGGAATGTAAAATCGGCAGACTGGCCGCGCCATTTGCCGGAAAATAACAAAAGGCTTTGACGCCAATCAGGTCGTCGGTCCACGCCGGCAACAGCGCAAACGCCTCGCTGCCTGTTGCTGACAGCGGATAAACCTGGCGTGCCGGCATCGAGAACTCACTGGCAAAACCATGTCGTAACGCATTGATCAGCATTGGAAATTCCAGAACCTGATCGATTTGTTGTGCACTGATAAACTGCATCGGTGTTTCCTTATTATTCAGCTCAAACCGCTAATTCGAAGCGGCTTGGTGCCTGGGTGAGCACAGAGTATCCACGCTCGGTCACCAGTACATCGTCTTCCAGCCGCACGCCGCCATAGTTGGGCAGGTACAAGCCCGGCTCTATCGTCACCACCATGCCGCTTTGCAGTGGGGTGTGGCAGTTCGGACTTAAAAAGGGTTGCTCGTGTAATTGCAGACCGACACCATGACCAAGGCCAGGTCCGGCGAAACGGCCAAATTCGGATTGTTGCAGCAGTTGATCGGAGATCTGAAACAGGCTGCTGGCTGACACGCCGGCCTTGACCTTGGCCAGTACCGCCTGCTGGGCCTGTCGTACGGTCTCGAAAAGTGCCTGCTGCATCACGTCTGGTTTGCCAGCGACATAACTGCGTGTCATATCGGAGCGATAGCCATTCACCGCAGCGCCAAAATCCACCAGGACCAAATCGCCTTTGTGCAGACGTTGTGTCGCCGGGCAAGGCATGGGGCAAACGCTGAGCGCGCACCAAAACCGACGATGGTGGCGAACGACAACTCGTCGGCACCGAGTTTTTTCAGCTGGTATTCCAGTTCAGTGGCAAATTCATGCTCACGGATCCCGGGCTTTAACAACCCAAGCTCTCGGCCAATGCACGGTCGGCAATGGCCGCAGCCTGTTGGATCTGGCTGACTTCATACCCATCTTAGCAATAACCGACCGAAGTAATAA
>JAXHNX010000019.1:0-118009 GCA_034519945.1 Rheinheimera sp. | reverse complement strand
TTGCAGTGTGACCGAAGAAGTCAGCAGGATCAGCGTGTTATACAATGGCAGGCCCTGCCAGGGCATTGCAGTGGTTTCAATACCACCTGGGGTTTTGGTCATCGGCCAGTGCGCTGCGAAGTCAGGCCACAGAATTTTAGCAGTCATGGCATTGTTGCTTTCGCCGTCCAGCCACGGCATCGCAATCATCCGGGCGTAAAATAATGCGCCAAAAAAGGCGGCAAAAAACATCACTTCAGAAAAGATAAACCAGCTCATCCCCTGCCGGAATGATCGGTCCATCTGTGCACTGTAAAGACCGCCCATCGATTCATCGATGACATTGCGAAACCAGCCTACCAGCATAAACACCAAAAGAGTCACCCCGGCCAGCAGCATATATTCGCCGTGGCCTTCTTTGTTGCGCGTGACTTCATTAACAAAATGGCCGGCACCAAAAGCCAGCAAAAATAAAGCAATTGCCCCGACTATCGGCCATGGGCTTTGCTCCGGTACATAATATGTTTGATACGTCTTGGCCATGTTACTTCCCCGTCTGATAAACAGCAGCCACTTGTGCGGCTGGACTATGCTGGGTTACGTCGTACAGCGTGTAAGACAGCGTAATGGTTGAAAACTGCTCCGGCAGCGCCGGATCTACATAAAACTGCAAAGGCATCAGCAACTTCTCGCCAGCTTTTAAAGTCTGGCGCTGAAAGCAGAAACATTCCATCTTGTTAAAATATAAAGCGGCCTGTCCGGGCGACACTGATGGCACGGCCTGTGCGACCATCAATGCCTGCGTCGGATTTTCTGCTTCGTAATACACCAATTTAATTTCACCAGGATGCACCTGAATTTGCCGGGTTTGCGGCTGAAAAAACCAAGGCATTTTCGGATCTGGTTTCGCCAGAAACTCAATAGTGACCTGTCGCTTCAGATCGGTAACCGCTTTGTCTGCCGTCGCCGCCATACTACTGGTTTTGCCATTCAGCCCGGTTAAATCACAAAATACGTCGTATAACGGCACCAATGCATAACCAAAACCAAACATGCCTCCGGTAATAAGTAGCAGTTTAAGCAACAGCGGTCTGTGATTGGGAGCCGTCATAAGTGGGTCCTATTTAACATCAGGTGGCGTCGTAAAGCTGTGATAAGGCGGTGGTGACGATAATTGCCATTCCAGTCCTTCTGCACCTTCCCATACCTGTGCTGTCGCCGCCGGTCCGCCCTTGATACATTTTACAAGTAGCCAGACAAACAACAGCTGTGACAGGCCAAAAGCAAAACCACCGATACTAATCAACGCATTAAAGTCAGCGAACTGCAGCGCATAATCCGGGATCCGGCGTGGCATGCCCGCAAGGCCAACAAAATGCATAGGGAAAAACAGCACATTGACTGAAATAAGCGAACACCAGAAATGCCACTGCCCTAACGTTTCGTCGTACATATGTCCGGTCCATTTTGGCAACCAGTAATATGCAGCCGCGATGATGGAGAATATGGCACCTGTCACTAATACATAGTGAAAATGCGCGACAACAAAATAGGTGTCGTGATACTGGAAGTCGGCCGGGGTGATAGCCAGCATCAGGCCAGAGAATCCACCGATGGTGAACAGCACGATAAAGGCAATTGCAAACATCATCGGCACTTCAAAGGTCAGTGCACCGCGCCACATTGTCGCCACCCAGTTAAACACCTTCACCCCGGTTGGCACCGCAATCAACATGGTGCAGTACATAAAAAACAACTCAGCAAAGACCGGCATCCCGGTAGTAAACATATGGTGCGCCCAGACCAGAAACGACAACAACGCGATACTGGATGTGGCATAGACCATCGACGCATAACCAAACAACGGCTTGCGTGAAAATGTTGGAATAATGCTGGAGACGATGCCAAAAGCCGGCAAAATCATGATGTAAACTTCAGGATGACCAAAGAACCAGAAGATATGCTGGAACAACACCGGATCACCACCGCCTGCAGCATCAAAAAAGCTGGTACCAAAGTATTTGTCAGTCAGTACCATCGTCACTGTACCAGCCAAAACCGGCATAACTGCAATCAACAAAAATGCGGTAATCAGCCAGGTCCAGACAAACAATGGCATTTTCATCCAGCTCATACCTGGCGCACGCAGATTAAAGATGGTCACTATTACGTTGATCGCACCCATAATCGATGAAATACCCATGATATGCACCGAAAATACAAATAAAGCTGTGCTGTCACCGCTGTATTTGGTCGATAGTGGTGCATAAAAAGTCCAGCCGAAACCAGGCCCGCCGCCTTCCATAAACAACGACATCAGTAAAATGGCAAAAGCAAAGGGCAGGATCCAGAAACTCCAGTTGTTCATCCGCGGCAATGCCATGTCCGGCGCGCCAATCATCATCGGGATCAACCAGTTGGCCAGCCCGGTAAAAGCCGGCATCACAGCACCGAAGACCATGATCAGACCGTGTACTGTGGTCATCTGATTGAAAAATGCCGGTTCTACCAGCTGTAAACCGGGCTGGAACAGTTCTGCCCGGATCACCATGGCCATTGCACCGCCAATAAAAAACATGGTCAGGGCAAATAACAGATATAAAGTGCCGATATCTTTATGGTTGGTCGTATAGAACCAGCGTTTCAGACCCGCTGGTGGATGGTGATGACCATGGTCGGCGTGATGGTGTGGATCAGTTGAGATTGTGCTCATGCCTTACTCCTTCTGTCCATTTTTCGCAGCCTGTATTTCAGCCGCCTGGATGAGATCGCCGGTATTATTGTCCCAGGCATTGCGCTCATAGCTAATCACTGCAGCAATTTCCTGCAGACTTAACTGTTTGCCAAAGGCCTGCATGGCCGTGCCCGCTTTTCCGTTCAGCACAATATTAATATGCGTCGCCTTCTGGTCAGCCGCGGTCGCTATTTTGCTGCCTTTGAGTGCCGGAAATACGCCGGGCAAGCCCGCGCCACCAGGCTGATGGCAAGCTGCACAATGGCCCTGATAGACCTTCTCCCCCAGCGTCATTGCCTCCGCCATCGTCATTTGCATCGACAACAATTCCTGCTCAGCCGCTTTGAGTTTGGCCAGCCGTGCGCCTTCTGCTTCGACCCATTGGTTAAAATCGTCCGGCGACTTGGCTACGACCACAATCGGCATGAAACCGTGATCTTTACCGCATAGCTCGGCACACTGGCCGCGATAAGTCCCTGGTTCATCGACCTGAGTCCAGGCTTCGTTGATAAACCCTGGATTTGCATCTTTTTTCACTGCAAAAGCAGGCACCCACCAGGAATGGATCACATCGTCCGAGGTCATCAGAAAGCGGACTTTTTTACCGGTTGGGATCACCAGTGGGCGATCGACTTCCAGTAAATAATTTTCGTTTTTCTGCAGTTTGTTCTGGATTTGTTTGGCAGGTGTGGCGAGTAACGAATAATACTCCACCGGATATTCAAGATATTTGTAGTGCCATTTCCATTGTGAGCCGGTGACTAACACCGTCACATCGGATTTGGTGGTGTCCTCCATCGCAATGAGCGTCTGGGTGGCAGGGATTGCCATCAACACCAGAATAACGACGGGAATTGCAGTCCAAAGCAATTCGACTTTGGTACTTTCATGAAATTGCGCAGGCTGCACACCTTTTGCTTTGCGATGATGGACAATGGACCAAAACATAGCTCCAAATACCACCAGGCCAATTCCACAGCAAATATAGAAAATCGTCATATGCAGGTCGTAAACCCGCTGACTGATCTCCGTAACCCCTTTTGTCATATTCAGGGGCATTTCTGCGGCAATAGCCGAATCGACACACAACAAGGCCAGCAGCGAGCAACGACTAAACATCGTGTTCGCCACAGTACGTCTCCTCTGTCAGTTTGCAAAAAACTGTTGCCAGAATCCGACGCTCCCACTGCTTTGCATCCCGATTCTGCAACTTATAGTTGTTATTATTTCCTGTAAGAAACCGCCCTTGGCCTGTTAGTTGACCATTTCTTTTGGCCGGTTCCGCTTAAGAATTAGACAAAATCCGTAAAAAGCCAAGGTGAGAATGAAAAAAAAACGCCACAGTGTCTAAAACTGTGGCGCTTCTGTATAAATCAATGATTTGTTTTAAAAATCACCAGGTCTGTGTACGGACAACTCCGACGGCTAAACCTTCGATTGCAAAGAACTGCTGGGTTAAGTCTACTTTTATCACATTAAAGTCGTGGTTTTCAGGGTGTAAGTAGACAAATTGCCCATCCTTACGGAATCGCTTGACGGTGACATCTTCATCGACCCGCGCAACGATCACTTCGCCTTGTCTGGCTTCGGTTGTTTTGTGCACGACCAGTAAATCGCCATCCAGAATGCCGATGTCTTTCATACTCATGCCAGATACTTTGAGCAGGAAATCGGCCGATGGATGAAACAGATTGGCATCAATCTGATGGTATTGTTCAATATGTTGAGTTGCCAGAATAGGCTGACCGGCAGCAACCCGGCCAATTAACGGCAGCCCCTGAATTTCGGGCTCATTTGCGGCAACTTCAGTGGCGTCTTCAAGTAAGCGGATCCCCCGCGAGGTGCCCGGCAGCATTTCGATAAAACCTTTTTTTGCCAGCGCTTTTAAGTGCTCTTCAGCAGCATTTGCCGACTTAAATCCGAGTTGTGTTGCGATTTCCGCCCGCGTCGGTGGCATCCCGGTCTGGGCCTGATAATCTTTCAGAAGTTGCAGAATTTCGGCTTGTCGTGGTGTAAGTGGTCGCATGATGCTGAATGCCTATACAGTGGATACTGGGAGTATATACAGTGAAAAGCGCCGTGCCAAGCGCCTTGCGGCACAATTTACTGGTAAGACCTGAATTTGGCGCTGTTTTTCATTCCATGCTACAGTAGCGGGCTGTCGTTTTTGCAGGTTCCTTATGTTCGCCCGACTCACTTTTTTGGCCAGGATGCTTTATTGGCCCCTTAAACCTCTGGTGCAGTGCAAAATTGTTGCTGCCCCACCACTTCAGCCTGCACCTGATGCAGACAAGCCTTTGTTTTACATTACAAAAGTTTCTTCGGCCAGTGATTTGGCTACGCTGATGCGTGTCTGCCGGCAACTGGGATTGCCTGCACCGGATGACGAAGTTCAGTTGGGTTCAGTGCGTTTACCGCGCACACTGTATCTGGAAAATCCGAAAACCCTCAGTGGACATCAAAGCCCTTCAGCAGCTCTGCAAATTGGTCAGCAGTTATTAGAAGCTCATCTGGATGACACACAGGATGCTCAACTGATCCCGGTTTCGATCAATTGGGGCCGGGCGCCTGGCAAAGAGGCCAGTGTTAAAGCTGTTATTGGTGAGCAAGCCGCACCAAACTGGCTACGTAAGCTGTTGATTGTGCTCATTTCCGGGCGCCATACCCTGGTACAATTTTCCGATGCATTGTCATTGCGGGACATGGCTAGCCGGTACGGCGCAACAGCTGATACGGCGCACAAGCTACTGCGAATGGCCCGGTTCCACTTCTACCGTCAACAGCTGGCCGCGACTGGTCCGCGCCAGCCTGACCGAGCCGCCTTGTTTAACGCGTTATTAGGGTCTGCTTCCGTTCGGCAAGCTATTGAAGAAGAAGCACTGCAGAAACAAATGCCACTGCCTGCTGCCCGGCAGGAAGCACTATTGTTACTCGAAGAAATTGCCGCCGATCAACGTGAATCCACAGTCCGGCTTGGCGAGCGTTTTTTGCGCTGGTTATTTGGCAAACTCTATACCGGTATTCAGGTCCGCAATAACGAGCAAGTGCGTGAGCTGGCTCAGCGCGGACACGAGATTGTCTATCTGCCCTGCCACCGCAGTCATATGGACTATCTGCTGCTGAGTTACGTGATTTATCAGCAAGGGCTGGCCTCGCCGCACATCGCGGCAGGTATTAACCTGAATTTTTGGCCCATTGGCAAAGCGTTCCGTCGGGGCGGTGCATTTTTTATCCGGCGCAGTTTCAGTGGCAATAAGCTGTATTCAACGGTATTTCGCGAATATCTGACGCAATTATTCCGTAAAGGTTATGCCGTGAAGTACTACAGCGAAGGCGGTCGCAGCCGCACTGGCCGGCTGTTACAGCCGAAAACCGGGATGCTCGCCATGACGATCCAGGCGATGCTGCGTGGCATCGACCGGCCGGTCACTATTGTGCCGGTTTACCTCGGTTACGAACATGTGATGGAAGTGGGCACTTATTTACGTGAACTCAAAGGCACTCATAAAGCCAAAGAATCTGCGTTTGGTATTGTCAAAGCCGCGACAAAACTCAGAAATTACGGCTTTGGTTTTGTGAATTTTGGCGAACCTCTGTCACTCAATCAATTTTTGCAGCAACAAGTGCCCGACTGGAAAACTGCCATTGACCCGCTGGAACCGCCAAGACCAGACTGGCTGAACCCGGTCGTGTCGGTGCTTGCTCATCAGGTGATGCTGCGGATTAATCAGAGTGCCGCCGTTAACAGCATCAATTTGCTGGCAACCTGTATTCTGGCTGCGCCACAACAGGTGTTGCCACAGCCGCAACTGCTGGACCAAATGGAGTTGTATCTGCGACTGTTACGCGACGCGCCTTATCATGTCAATGTAACACTGGCGGCAGGCTCCGCGACGGAATTATTACAACATGCAGAGCGCCTGCAAAAAGTGCAGATCGAGCAGGATGACTTTGGTGCTTTGGTAAGATTTGCACCGCATGACCAAGTATTAATGAGCTATTACCGCAGTAATATCAGTCATTTGTTCATGATCCCCGCTATTCTCGCTACAGCGCTGTTACAACAACCACAGACCAAAAATGCCTTGCTGCAATTGATTGGACAGCTGCAGCCGCTGCTGGAGCAAGAACTATTCCTGGCACCTCAACAGTGCAACGACTATGTCGATAGCCTGATTCAGTTTATGCAACAGGAAGGTCTGATTGGCTGTAACGCCGATACCGATTTGCTGAGCGTGGCCGAACCACAGCGAGCCAGGCTCGAATTATTGGCCAGCCTTGCGGACGCGGTCTTGCAAAGATACAGCATGGTCCTGCAGCTTATCCGCGGTGCAGAACCAATGGAACGCGATGCTCTGGAGCAAAAAGCACATCAGCTGGCGTTACGGCTGTCGACGTTACACGGCCTGGATTCGCCGGAGTTTCACGACAAGCGTTTATTTGTCACGCTGATTAATGCACTCAAAGATCTGGGTTACATTCATGCGGACGCGCAATACAAGCTGCAAATCAGTGAAAGTTTTGACGCATTAGACCAGCAAATCCAGCAACTGCTCAGCGCCACCGTCAATGCCAGTATCCGCCAAATTGGCAGCCAATCCACTTAGTTCCAGCCAGGAACCACAAAAGGGCGCTCACTCGCCCTTTGCTTTGTCGTAACTACGGATCACGCCTTCCTGCATGGTCGATGCGACTAAAGTACCGGCTCGGTTAAAAAACTGCCCCCGCACCAGCCCCCGGGCACCAGATGCACTCGGGCTGTCCACCGAGTACAACAACCAGTCGTCAAAGCGGAAATCTTCATGAAACCACATCGCATGATCAATAGTGGCGACCTGCATATTGGGCGCCATAAAAGACTTACCATGCGGTTGCAGCGCTGTAGGCAGGAAATTGAAGTCTGACGCATACGCCAATAAATACTTGTGTACACGCAAGTCATCCGGCATCGCGCCGTTGGCTTTAAACCAAACGTGTCGCTTGGCCTGACTGACCTGCGGCCTGAATGGATTGTGAAATGCTACTGAACGCATCTCAATCGGTTTTTCACAGATAAATTTACTGCGGATGGATTCCGGGATCGAAGCAGCATGCTCGCGATAAAACTCCAGATCTGACACCAACTCTTCAGGTTGTGGTACTTGTGGCATCAAATCCTGGTGCGCAAATCCCGGCTCATCAGCCTGGAAGGATGCGGTCAGATAAAAAATCGGCTTGCCATATTGGATTGCACTGACACGTCTTGTACTAAAACTTTTGCCGTCTCGGATGTTCTCTACTTCATAAACAATAGGCCGGGCGGCATCACCGGGTCGCAAAAAGTACGAGTGGAAAGAATGGACTTTCCGGTCTTCCGGGATGGTCTCCTTCGCAGCAGACAACGCTTGCCCCATGACCTGACCACCGAAGACAGCTTTAAACCCCAGGTCTTGACTCTGCCCGCGGTACAGGCCGTATTCGATAGTTTCTAACTTCAACAGTGACAACAGATCTGACAGTACCTGGCTCATCCGATGCTCCTCAAAATACGCGGTAAGTCACTATTTTGCAGGAACATCGGCCAAAGTGCCAAGTTTCTTCCTCAGCCGCCACCGCCCAGTGACTGCTGTAACGAACGGTCATTGACCATTTGCTCGGCTTGTTTGCGTTCTTCATTCTGTTGCGCAATGGTTTTACATACTTTCACGCTACGGTTACTGCCCAACACTTTTTCTTTGCGGCACAACACCGCATTTTTGTCAGTATCTTTAGTGTAAGACTTCACTACCGCGACTGTTGCCGGTGCAGCCGTAGCCGGTTCACTGGTCTTCTCTGCAGCAGATAAGGTTTCCGGTGGCGTCGATGTACAAGCCACCAGGCTCATACAACCCAGCAGCAACATCCATTTCGGCTTGAACATAGCATTCTCCTGTTATCAATAATGCAACATCCAACTTACCGCGCCTGCTCTTGCTGTGCAAGTACGGCAGTGATAATTTACCCACAATGATTACAAAGTGAAGAATCCGTAGCTGATGTACTGGGTGTTTAAAACTGAACCTGCAGAATGCAGTATTGCGGATATCGCAGCCGCGGGCAGCAATGGCGTGATCTGGGAAGGTGTACGCAATTATCAGGCGCGAAACTTTCTGCGGGATCAGGTCAAAACCGGCGATATGGTGCTGATCCACCATTCCAGCTGTGCCTTGGTCGGTATTGCTGGGGTCGCAACCATCATTGCTGAAGCATTTGCCGATCCCAGTCAGTTTGTGGCTGACAGCCCCTATTACGACACAAAATCCAGCGCGGACAAAGCCCCCTGGGTAGCCGTTAAAGTTGAATTTGTCCGGCAATTTCCGCAGGTCCTGTCCATGGCCGACCTGCGCGCCGTAGCTGGACTAGCTGAGATGCAATTGTTGAAAAAAGGCAACAGATTGTCGATTATGCCGATAACAAATGCAGAATTTGACCTTGTACTTTTGGCGGCAAAGGCTTAAAGTTAAAGTTGCACCTCGCTTGAGGGTTTGTATCCGACTTGAAACGGAGTTGTTAAAAATGGTCGCGGTAGCTGAAGACAGACGCGCTGAAGAAAAAGATCTCAACTATTTTTGGGATCGCCTGAATGTTGCACAGAAATTTTCAGTGTCTGAATTGCAACGCTTTGGTTACGAACTGGCATTTGTACGTCGCAGTCCGAGTTTCAGTATGGCGGTGTTGCGATCCGGCGAACGCTTGGCTGCAGTCGATCAGGACGGACAAATCGATACCACGCCGTCGATTGCATTTCGCAGTTAAGGTTGCAGGTTAATTACTGACGCTTGCTTGCGTCGGTTTCTGTACATCTTTATGTGAAAACTCTTTTGCCAACAAATACATCTGCTGACACATCTGCAAGTACCCTGCAAAATTTTGTTTTTGCCAGCCGTTAATTAAACGACCATGTTTGCCAATGACGGCTTCAACCGTTGAAAACTCAATATCTGCATGTAATTTCAGTGCACGCTGCAATGCAGGCTTTATTGCCAGATGACGACTGGACATTTCCTTGCACAGGGTCGGGATCAGCTGAATAGCCAATTCAAAAATATACAATTCATCTTCCGTCAGGCGGCTCATCCGCCGAACGTTGCCAAGTTGAAGTAATAAAAACTGGCTGAACTCTTCAGCCAACTCATAGGTAAATTGCTGAACCTGTGAAGACTCCTGGTCTAACTGTCTGAACTGAGCTAACAAACGTTTGTGTTCAGAAGCCAGGCTGTCGGTCCGGACCAGTACCACGACCATCAATACAATCAGGCAAACAAAGGCGAGAACCCACCAGACCACAACAACTTTCCCAAATAATGACAGATAATGTACTGAAATTTAACACAAACAGTGGCTAGTCAGCCAGCACTGACCAACCACTGATATAGTTCAATTCAATTTGACTCGCTCAATGTACAAATCTATCTGCTGCTCCAGTACTGACAAAGGCACACTGCCGTTGGACAAAACCGCATCATGGAATTCACGCACATTAAATTTGTCACCTAACGCAGTTTCTGCTTTTTGGCGCAACCGCTTAATAGTCAGTTCCCCCAGTTTGTAAGACAACGCCTGCGCCGGCCAACTGATATAGCGATCGACTTCAGTCGTGACGTTGTGCATTGACAAAGCGGTGTTTTGAGCAAGGAAATCAATAGCCTGCTGCCGGCTCCAGCCCATGGTATGCATACCGGTGTCTACGACCAGGCGACAGGCACGCCACATTTCATAAGTCAACCGGCCGAAATTACTGTACGGGTCCTGATAAAATCCCACTTCAAGGCCAAGATATTCTGAGTACAACCCCCAGCCTTCACCAAACGCAGACGTGTAAAAACTACGCCGGTACGTTGGCAGACTTTCCTGCTCATTGGCCAGTGCGACCTGCAAATGGTGGCCTGGTACTGCTTCGTGCAATGTCAACGCTTCCAGCTCGTATAAAGGACGCCGGTCCAAGGCATAGGTATTGACCCAATAAAACCCCGGCTCACCTGCAGCCCGACCGCCAGAATAACGGCCAGTGGTGTATTTAGGCGCGATCTCGGCCGGCACAGGCTCTACGCCATAAGGTGTCCGTGGCAAGGTTTTAAATAACTTCGGCAGCTGCGCATCGATTTTTTTCGACAGATACGCCGCTTCTTTGAGTAGCTGGTCTGGTGTGTTGACGTAAAACTGCGGGTCAGTACGCAGGAACTGCACGAAATCGGCAAAACTGCCCTTAAAGCCAGTTTTATCAATAACCTGCTGCATTTCAGCCCGAATTCGTGCGACTTCTTTCAGACCAATATCATGCACCTGCTGCGGTGTCATTTTCAGCGTGGTGTAATGCTCCAGCCGGTTTTGATAAAAGGCAGCGCCATCCGGTAAAGCGACAGCAGCGATGTTGTCACGGGCCCCCGGCACATACTGACCAACGAAAAAGTCCAGATACTGCTGATACACTGGCGTGATCTGGTTAGTGATCAGGGTTTTGGCTTGTTGCTGCAGCGCCTGCCAGCGCATGGTATCCATGTCTGCGGGTTGCTTCAGCAATGGCCGGTAAAAGGGACTTTTTGTCGGATCGGCCGTAATAAAAGACTTGATGCTGTCTTCATATCCTGCCAACACCGCTTTGGGCTGGGTATAACCGGTTTTCAGCCCCTGCTGCATCCAGCTGATTTGCTGTTGCATGTAAGTAGGTAATGCTGCCAGTTTCTCCAGATATGTCTGCAGATCTTTGTCAGTTTTCACTGACGACATATTCAGCATAAACAGCACATCGCTGTGGAAACCAGACTCGGCCGTCAACGGCATGTAATGGGCACCATACCGATACTCATCGATATCATTCTGCAACCGGTATTGCAGGATTGCGAAATTGATTTTCTGTTGTTCTGACAGTTGGCTGACATTGGTTTTATTCAGCTCTGCTATCAACAGTAAACGCTGCTTTTGCGCCTTTTCCAACGCTGCGGCGGACATGTCCGGCAACCCGGATTTGGTATTTGGTTGCACCTGACCAACCTTTTCCCACCAATCATTGGCAAAGCGGTCAAAATCAACGGGGGAGCTTGCAGGCTGCTGTGCACAGGACATCAACGTGGCACAACAAAGGGCAACCAACAGTTTTTGCTTCATATCTGGCAATCCAAATGGCTAATGATGTCGTTTGATTGTATACAATTCTGCACGCCGCTCAGTCGCTAACCAACTTGCATTTCCGCCTGTTGAACCGATTTAGCCTGCTACAGCAGTACATTCAGGATCCCAGATAAAGCAAATACCTGAATAATTTGAAAAAAATATAGAAAAGAGACAAAAAACGCTTGGCGGGATCCAGTTGTCCCGTTATTTTAAGGATGACAGCGCTGTAATTTCCCCGCAGCGCTTGCGTTGGCATGGCATTTCCGTAACATATCAGCCTTAAGTTACGCTAAGTCTATGCAGTATCCATTGGAGTTTTACTTGGCATGATGTATCAGGATTCAATCGAGCAAGCGAGCGAGAAGGCGGCATTAGCCATAGCCTTCCTGCAGCGGCATCGTTTGGCTGCTCACCCGGTAAACTTCACTGTCGCCTATGAGTATATCAGCGGTGTGATCGCTGAATTATGTCAGGCGATCGAAGACAAACTTAGCGCCCGCATCCCGTTTGACGATTTCGTCATGACAGAGCTGTATAGCAATTACATAGTCCCGACCGGTCGCCAGAACGAGCAGATGATTGCGGCTGTGTATAAGATGGTCAGCACGCTGAATCAACAATCAGAACAGGCCGGCGAAGCGATCCACGACTATATCGACGTGTTGGATCATAGTCTGGTTGCACTGAAAACAGATACTCCGGTGCAGGCTCGTGACACCATCAGCCGGATCATGACGGCTACGTATGAACTTAAAGCCACTCAGCAAAAACTTCGCGACCAACTAACTCAATCCAATGACCAGAGTTATCAGTTACGTGCAGAGTTGGAGCAACTCAAACGCGAACGTCATGTCGACGCATTAACCGGCTTATTTAACCGGTTAGCGATGCAAGAACACATTGACCAATGGCTGGCAGAAAATCCGCAGCGGCGCATCGCTGCAATTGCTGTTGATTTGGACCACTTTAAGCAATTCAATCAGGATTATGGCTATAACATCGGCGATGTGATTCTGTCGAAAGTGGCAAAAAAAATCAGTGCTTACGTGCAGGAAAGTGGTCTGCCGGTACGTGCGGGTGGTGAAGAGTTTTTGATCTTGTTGCCCGATGTTGACCTGCGCACAGCCAGCGAAATTGCTGAGCAGGTGCGTCGTGGTGTGGAGAAATTGCGTTTTGTCTCTTCCCGCAGTAAAAAAGCCCTGCCCAAAGTAACTATCTCCTTAGGCGTGGCGTTATATCAGGCACAAGAAAACTGGCAGCAGTTTCTGGCGCGCTCCAACCAGGTTCTCAGCATTGCGAAAAAACGCGGCCGCAATCAGGTCGCCACTGAAGCTATGCTGTAAGCACGATGAGTGCACCTCTGCTCAAAGACCTGTTAGATCTGCAATTATTGCAGCGCTTGGCAAGCTCCGTAAAACAACAGCACACAGCGTTTGACTCCAGCCGGTTTATCAGCACTTTATGGGATGCTCTGTACGCTGAGCAAAGCCTGAAGCAACGGGTGCGGCGAATTGCGTCAACCTTGTACCACCAGCTCAACTTGCCTTTTGCCGAAGTCTGCACACTGTTACAACCAGTCAGTAAAGAGATCACCGGCCTGCCCGGCTTTATTTTTCCCGATATCGTTGAGCAGTTTGGCCTTGATGACTTCGACACGTCGATGCAGGCACTGGCTCATTTCACCTGTTATTCCACCGCTGAATTCGCTATCCGGCCATTTTTCCGGCGTTATCCTGAGCAGAGCCTGCAACAGCTGCAAATCTGGAGTCAATCGGCCAATGTGCATCATCGCCGTCTCGCTTCTGAAGGCTGCCGGCCACGTTTGCCCTGGGGCCAGGCTTTGCCACAGTTTATCGCTGATCCTGCACCGCTTTTACCGGTGTTGCGGGCCCTGAAGCAGGATCCGGAAGATTATGTCCGCCGTAGTGTCGCCAATAACCTCAATGACATCAGCAAAGATCATCCGTCTCTGGTACTGCAGCTGGCGCAGCAGTGGTATGGTTCGCACATACACACCGACTGGATCTTAAAACACGCCTTGCGTGGTTTACTGAAACAACGTAACAGCGAAGCGTTGGCACTATTTGACTGCGCACCGCGGCAACTCACTAACGCCACGCTGTCGCTTGCCCAGTCCAGTGTTAAATTATGGCGAGACGCTGCAATTTCATGCAGCGTTGACGCTGGCAGACGGCCCGTCGCCACTCCGTGTAGAATATGCCATTGATTTCGCATCAAAAAATGGTGCCAAACGTCACAAAGTATTTCAGTGGATACAACGGGAACAGGGACCGGGTGTGCTGTCGCTTCAGAAATCATATCGTTTTGCTGATTTAACCACACGTAAGCACTATGCCGGCGCCCACCAACTTCACCTGATCGTCAACGGCGAAATTGTCGTAACACAACAGTTCGATTTGATCCGCGACAATTGATCCACCGCTTTCGGTTGGACTCTGCCCGAGGATCTTTTACACTAGCGCCAACTTCTTCTGGTTAAGGCAATTTCATGTCCGAACAACAGCATTCCGGCAATCAAGACAGTACTCACTTTGGTTTTAAAACTGTTGCGCGCGATGACAAAGTCTCGCTGGTTGCCAACGTATTTCACAGTGTTGCCGCCAAATATGATGTGATGAACGACCTGATGTCTTTGGGGATTCACCGGTTATGGAAACGCTTCACCATCGATTGCAGTGGTGTTCGCCCTGGCCAGAAAGTGCTGGATTTAGCCGGTGGCACCGGTGATCTGACGGCGTTATTTTCTCGCCGTGTGGGTCCGACCGGTCAGGTCGTGCTTGCCGATATCAACGAATCGATGCTCAATGTCGGGAAAGACAAACTGCGTGATTTGGGCCTCGTCAATAATATCAGTTATGTGCAGGCCAATGCCGAAGCGCTGCCATTTGCCGACAACAGCTTTGACATTATTACCATTGCTTTCGGCCTGCGTAACGTCACCGATAAAGACGCGGCACTACGTTCGATGTTCCGTGTGCTGAAACCTGGTGGTCGATTATTGGTGCTGGAATTTTCCAAACCCACCGAAGCCTGGCTCAGTAAAGTGTATGACGTGTATTCCTTTAAGTTATTACCCGCGATGGGCCAGCTGGTCGCTAATGACCGCGAATCTTATCAATATCTGGCGGAATCGATCCGTATGCACCCGGACCAGGAAACTCTGAAGCAGATGATGGCACAAGCAGGTTTCAGTGAGACCAGCTACCACAACCTGACCGGCGGCATTGTTGCGTTACACCGCGGTTATAAATTCTGACGGAATTCAACATGTTAAAACTGCTGTGGCCCGGTTTGCTCTGCACGCTCGGTGAAAACGTCCTGAATCCGCTGATTAGTATGGACCCGGACGCTTTGACGCGGTTGCAGCGGCTCCAGGGCAAACAGCTGGCGGTGTGTCTACGCGGCATCGATATCCGGCTGGTGCTGACCGCACAGCAGAACGGCATCTGGCTGAACAGCCATCAGGAAGCCGTCGACTGTGCCGTGGAAACTGAATTCAGCGCCCTGCAGCAATTATCAGATCCGAGCCAGCTGACGCGGCTGATCCGCGAAAATAAATTACAAATCGACGGTGACCTGCAGACGTTGCAGCAGTTCTCGCAGTTTTTCCAACAGCTGAACCCGGACTGGCAGGAAAAACTGGCGGCGTTACTGGGAGATGCCGTCGCGCACAAAGCGACCCGCGCCATTGTCTCGTTGCAACATGGCATCCGTCATTATCTGCAACAAACTGACCAGACCATCCAGCAACTGGCGCAGGATGAATTACGTCTGACGCCGGTCGCAGCCGAAGTTCAGCAATTCAGCCGGGAAGTCAGTACTGTGGCTGGTCGCACCGAATTATTACAACGCCAGCTTGCTGGCCTGCTTTCGCAGCTACAGGCGTCCTCATGAGTATCAGTCGTTTTTACCAGATCATTAAAACCTTGCTGCAATATGGCCTCGACGAACTCATTCCGCCGGCACGACGGCCATGGTGGCTGGCGCCGCTATGCACCGCGCTGTTCTGGTTGCGTAATCGCCACCCTGAGCAAAGCCCTGGCACGCGGCTGCGCCTTGCACTGCAAAGTCTCGGGCCGGTTTGGGTCAAATTCGGTCAGATGTTGTCAACGCGCCGCGATTTGTTCCCGCCCGAACTGGCCGACGAACTGGCCAAACTGCAGGACCAGGTGGCACCTTTTGATGGCCATGCGGCGCAGCGCCTGATTGAGCAGGCGTTAGGTCTGAATGATATCAATGAGTTATTCGCTGATTTTGCAGTAAAACCGCTGGCCTCGGCGTCGGTGGCGCAAGTGCACACCGCGCGGCTGCGGCTGCCAGACGGCACTGAGCCGGAAGTGGTGATCAAAGTGATCCGGCCGGATATCCGGCAGCAAATTCTGGCTGATTTGGAACTGATGGCTGATTTAGCCATCGCGGCGGCCCGTTTTTTACCGGATGGCAAACGCCTGCGGCCACGCGAAGTCGTCGCTGAGTATCGCAAAACAATTCTGGATGAACTGGATTTACAGCGCGAAGCCGCGAATGCCATTCAGCTGCGGCGTAATTTCGAAGGGTCCGAGTCGCTGTATATTCCATTTGTGTACAGCGACCACAGTCGCGTCAACGTGATGGTGATGGAGCGGATTTATGGTATTCCGGTTTCGGAAACTGAACGGCTGATCGCCAACGGCACCGACATGGAATTACTGGCTAAACGTGGCGTTGAAGTCTTTTTCACTCAGGTATTTCGCGACAGTTTTTTCCATGCGGATATGCATCCCGGCAATATATTTGTCGCCGCAGACAAACCACTGAACCCACAATATATCGGCATCGATTGTGGTATTGTCGGCACCCTGAACCGCGAGGACAAACGTTATCTGGCTGAAAATTTTGTCGCTTTTTTTAACCGCGACTACCGCAAAGTAGCAGAGCTGCATGTCGATTCTGGCTGGGTGCCGGCGGATACGTCGATTGAAGAATTTGAAAGCGCGATCCGTACCGTCTGCGAGCCGATTTTCCAGAAACCTCTGGCCGACATTTCTTTTGGTCAGGTGTTGATGAATCTGTTTAATACCGCACGGCGGTTTAATATGCAGGTGCAACCGCAGCTGGTGCTGCTGCAAAAAACCTTGCTGTATATCGAAGGGCTGGGCCGACAACTGTATCCGCAACTGGACCTGTGGAAAACCGCCAAGCCATTTCTGGAAAACTGGGTTAAACAGCAAATGGGGCCTTGGGCTGTGCTGCGGCAAATCAAAGAAAATCTGCCGTTCTGGGCCGAAAAACTGCCGGAAATGCCAACGCTGCTGCATAGTTATCTGCAACAACATCCGCGGTCACAACAACAGCTACTGAGCCAATTGCAACAGCTGCAGCTTAAACAGCTGGAACAAGGCAAAAGCCTGAAACTGGTGATTCTGGCGGCAGCTTTTGTCGTCAGCGCAACTATCCTGCTGGCACTGGGGCACACCGGCCTGGCGATCACTGCCTTTGTTATTGGCAGCATCGGCGCAATCAAAGCGATTTTGTCATAATTTTTTTATAGAATCGGCACCGTTCGCAAGACCGGGCATGGAGTTCGGTCAGACAACAAGCGTATACTGGATTGGTTTTTACTCTGAGGAAGTACATATTATGGGTCTTGGTGGCGTAAGTATTTGGCAATTACTGATTATTCTGGTGATTATTGTGTTGCTGTTTGGCACCAAACGGCTGCGTAACATCGGCAACGATTTGGGTTCTGCCATTCGTGGATTCCGTAGTTCAATTAAAGATTCTGAAGAAAACACTGAACAGGACGCGACTTTTCCAGCTGAAGTAAAACGTGACCCGGCAGTGACCGCGCAGCCAACGACCGCGGCGCAGCCTGCGACACAACAGACGACCACACCGGAGCAGCCTGCAGCACCGGTCAATCAGGCTCAAGATAAGCACTGATGAGCTTCTGGGAACTGGTTGTTGTCGGCATAGTGGCGTTACTGGTATTGGGGCCAGAAAAACTGCCGGGCGCAATCCGAACAGTCACTGGCACCATCCGCTCCATCCGGCAATTTGGCCATCAGATGAAGTCGGAACTGTCAGACGAACTGCGGGTGCATGAACTGCATGAAAAACTGCGCCAGGCCGAACAAAAAGGCTTGTTGGGTTTATCCGCCGACGAAATTAATGCGCTGGCGGAATTGCGCCAGGCCGCTGCCGACGTGAATAATCCTTATGGCAAAGGAAACACCACGCCAGCCACTGAGCCACCAGCCGGTATCAGCACCACGGCGCCGGAACAAACTACAGCGGCTCCAGTAACATCAGCTTCGCCATCCGCAGCAACAGCCCCGGCTGCTGCACCTGCCAGCAATAACCACACAGCACAAGTGAATGAGCAAAAAACATCGTCATGACCCCAACAGCCTGATGGGGCACCTGATTGAACTGCGTAACCGCCTGCTGAAATCTATTGCTGCGGTAGTATTGCTGTTTTTAAGTCTGGCCTATTTCGCCAACGACATTTATCACATGCTGGCGCTGCCACTGCTGGCATCGTTACCCAAAGGCACCACGATGATCGCCACCGGTGTGGCGTCTACATTTTTTGTGCCTTTTAAGCTGACCTTTATCGTCGCATTTGTGTTGTCCATCCCTTATGTGTTGTATCAAATCTGGAGTTTTGTCGCGCCGGCTTTATACAATAAAGAAAAACACCTGATAGCGCCGTTGATTGTCTCGTCGACACTGCTGTTTTATGCCGGCATCTCCTTTGCGTACTTCTTGGTCTTTCCTTTGGTCTTTGGCTTTTTCACCAGCGTCACGCCGGAAGGTGTGGTCAACGCGCCGGATATCAGTACCTATCTCGATTTTGTTTTGCAGATGTTCTTCGCCTTTGGCCTCAGCTTTGAAATTCCGGTCGCGATGCTGCTGTTGATTTGGTCTGGCGTGATGGATAGAGCCACGCTGATAGAAAAGCGGCCGTATTTTGTCGTGATAGCCTTTGTCATCGCGATGTTTCTGACACCGCCTGACGTGTTGTCGCAGGCGTTACTGGCGATCCCTATGTGCATTTTGTACGAAGTTGGCATTTGGCTGGGCCGGTTTTATGAAAGACCAGCTGATCCGGCAGACGAATTACCGGAAGAAAAAACCGAATAACAGGAGTCTGTGCATGCGTTGTTTTACCGCATTTGTAGTTGTCTGCAGTTGGTCTTTCGCAACACATGCAGCGGCAAACTCACTGCAACAGTGTCGCGCCCTGACTGAAGCCAACGCGCGGTTATTATGCTACGACCAGTTAGCCGACACAGCCGCCATGCAAAACAACACCGCGGCGGTGGTGCCAACAGTATCGGCGCCGCAACCAGTGACTACAACCGCGACCGCGTCTGTCGCTGCAATAGCACCCGCACGTAATCGTGACGAAGCCTTGTTTGGCACCAGCGGTGAGACTATTGAGTCTGCCATTGCCGATTTAAATGTGCAGGTCAAAACTGTAGCACAGGACTCACGCCAAAAATTACTGCTGACAATGAGCAATGGTCAGCGCTGGTTGCAACTGGATCAGGCTTTCCTGAAGGTCAGTGCCGGTGACAACTGCGTGATCAGCAGCGGTATGTTTGGCTCTTTTACGCTGAAGTGTCAGCAAGGCCGCAAAGCAATTAAAGTCAAACGGGTGCAATGACATCACGTCAGTGCAATTTGCACGTTGATTTACCGTTCGAACCTGACGATAAAAAAATTAAGATTGCGGATCTGACACGCAACAACAAGACGGGAGTAGATATGCGCCAAATATGGTTGATAACTGGTTTGATGGTCGGCACGGTTCAGGCACAAAACGCCGATCTCGCCGCACAGCTACAACACTGTCTGGCGATGTCACAGGATCAGGCCCGTCTGCAATGTTATGACCAACTGGCACGCGGCCTGACTACTTTAGCTGCTGTGCCTGCTGTGCCTGCTGTGCCTGCTGTGCCTGCTGTGCCTGCTGTGCCTGCTGTGCCTGCTGTGCCTGCAACAGTAACCCCGGCAGCAGATCCTGTCGAAAGTTTTGGTCTGGAAAACCGTGCGCCGGAACAACAAATTGCTGACCTGCGTCTCGAAGTCAAATCAGTGCGCATCACAAAAAAAGGCCGTGCCGAAATCACCATGCAAAATGGTCAAATCTGGTTACAGAGCGACGATAGCCGCCTGGATATCAAAGGCCGGTGACGTTTGCAGTATTGAGCGCGCCATGTTGGGATCTTTCCTGCTGAATAATGGCCGCAGCAACCGCACAATCCGGGTACGTCGTGTCGACTGACCCGATGCGCTGGTTTGATGCAGGCGTCAATCTGTTTAGTGCACAGTTTGATGCCGATCGCCAGCAAGTCGTCGCGCAGGCTCAGCATGCCAACGTCGGCGAGCTGCTGCTGATTAGCAGTGATCTCAGCGAAACCCTTGATAATGTGCAGTTCTGTCAGCAACAAACCGGCTGCTACACCACTGCCGGTGTGCATCCGCATCAGGCTGACCAGGTCAGCGCCGATTGGCTGACGCAGTTGGAAATTCAACTACAACAGCCTGCTGTGGTTGCAGTTGGTGAATGCGGGTTGGATTTTAACCGGATGTTTTCCGAAAAGTCGCAGCAGCTTCGCGTGTTTTCTGCCCAACTTTCTCTTGCCAAACAACAGCGAAAAGCGGTTTACTTACATGAACGTGACGCTTTTGCCGATCAGATAGCGATGCTGCACTCGCACCAAATCAACCATGGCATTGCCCATTGTTTTACCGGTGATGCATCGCAGTTGCGCGCTTATCTGGATCTTGGGTTATACATCGGCATCACCGGCTGGCTTTGTGACGAACGCCGGGGACAGTCGTTGCAACAAGCGTTGAACTATGTGCCGCTGGACCGTTTGGTCCTGGAAACGGATGCACCTTATTTGTTACCACGCAATTTGACTGACAAACCAAAAAACCGGCGCAATGAACCGGCCTTTTTGCCGTCCTATTGGCGCCAAGGTTGCCGCATTGCTGCAACTGGAACTCAGCGTCATTGCGACAACCAGCCGGCAAAACGCGCTGCAGCTATTCGGGATAAACGCCGATGCCTGATTTCCAGCCTGTGCTCAGTTTTTTCAGCCCACTGTTACAGTTCCCGTGGTTGTTTGCCTTTGTCACCAGTTTGAGTACCAGCATTGGCGCGGCGATCTGCGCTTTAGTGGTATATCGCAAGCAACTGATTTGGCAACGAGAAACTGCCGAGCGACTGGAAGACAGTATTCAGTCCCGCACGCTGGAATTACAGGTTGCGCTGACCGAACTGGGTGAGAAAAACCGCGCGCTGGAAGAACAAAACACGCTGGACGCGCTCAGTGGCGTGCGCAACCGCGCGTATTTTGACAAAAAAATCCAGGCAGAAATGAAGCGCAGCCGGCGGGAACAGCGCCCACTGGCGTTGGTGATGCTGGACATTGACCACTTTAAGCAAATTAATGATCAACATGGTCATCTGGCCGGTGATGCGGTGATCCGTGGCGTGGCGCAGCGTATTCAGTCGTTGCTGAAGCGCTCCAGCGACCATGTCTGCCGTTATGGTGGCGAAGAATTCGCGCTGCTGCTGCCAAATACCGATGCGGAAGGTGTGGTGGCGCTGGCCGAGCAGATCCGGCAAAGCATTGCCGACACGCCCTTTGATACGGAGATTGGCGCGCTGAGTGTCCGGATCAGCGCAGGTTGTTATGCCGCCATCGCCGAATCTGCTATGGTCAGCCGCAATTACATTCAGGCAGCCGACGAAGCGCTGTATCGCGCCAAACACGCCGGGCGCAATCAGGTTCAGCTGACGCCGGCGCCAGAAGCAGAAACAGCCGCCGGACAGCCTGTGACCGAACCAACCGAAGGAACTGCGGATGAATCCGAACTCTAGTTATTTCCCTGCCGGCCGTCTGCGCCGGATGCGCGCCGACGATTTCAGCCGCCGGCTGATGGCCGAACACCAACTCACTGTGAACGATTTGATTTACCCGATGTTTATCATCGACGGTGACAATAAACGCGAAACCATCGCTTCGATGCCAGGGATTGAACGCCTGACGCTGGACCTGCTGTTGCTTGAAGCGCGTGAGCTGGCTGATTTAGGTATTCCGGCTATCGCTATTTTCCCGGTCACTGCAGCAGATAAAAAATCGCTGGGCGCCGAAGAAGCCTGGAGCCCGGGCGGTCTGGCGCAACGCGCCGTACGTCTGCTGAAACAACATGTGCCAGAACTCGGCATCATCACCGACGTCGCTCTCGACCCATTCACCACGCATGGCCAGGACGGCATCATTGATGAAAACGGGTATGTACTTAATGACATCACCACTGATGCATTGGTCAAACAGGCGCTGTCACACGCCGAGGCCGGCGCCGATATCGTCGCACCTTCAGACATGATGGATGGCCGCATTGGCGCTATCCGCGCAGCGCTGGAAGCCGAAGGTTATGTCAACACCCGCATCATGGCGTATTCGGCCAAGTATGCGTCCAGTTACTACGGGCCATTTCGTGATGCCGTAGGCTCAGCCGGAAATTTAAAAGGTGGCAATAAAAAGACCTACCAAATGGACCCTGCTAACAGCAATGAAGCGTTACGCGAAGTGGCGATGGATCTGGAAGAAGGTGCGGACATGGTGATGGTGAAACCTGGTATGCCGTATTTGGACATAGTCCGCCGGGTCAAAGACGAATTTGGCGTCCCTACTTTTGCCTACCAGGTCAGCGGTGAATATGCGATGCATGTCGCGGCTATACAGAACGGCTGGCTGGCCGAAAAACCGGTGGTGATGGAATCATTATTGGCGTTTAAACGCGCCGGCGCTGACGGTATTCTGACGTATTTCGCGAAAAAAGTGGCGATTTGGCTGAAAGAGCAATCGGTCTGAATATCACGTCGCCTATAACAAAAAAGCCGCAATTGCGGCTTTTTTGTTTCTGGTGTCACACGATTAACGCACCTGTAGCTGCCAGCCAGCAGCTTGCTGATAAGCGACTTCCTGTTCCAGCTCAGCGCGCATTAACGGATGTTGCTCCAGCCAGCCTTTTGGCAACGCCACCAATAACACCTCGGCCTGTGCACCGATCTGCACTTCTGGCAGCGCCTCGTGTTTACGCCGCATCGACAGAATGACGGCCAGGCGCAGCAATCGGGTAAGCCGTACCGCCAACAACACTGACGTCATCGTTTGTCTGGCAATAATGTCACGCTGAATATCGGCGCGGTGGTTAAACACCAATGCCATCAGCAATTGTTGCTGCGCCCGGGTAAAACCAGGCAATTCGGTATGGCTGATGATATAAGCACCATGATGATGGTGATTTTTGTATTCGATGAGCAAACCCAGCTCGTGCAGCAAGGCACCGGCTCTGAGCATGCTCAGGCCTTCGAATTTAGCCAGGTTCCATTGATCCTGTAGCTGGTGCGCCAGTTGCAGCGCCATTTCTGCGACACGGTTGGCGTGTTGCTGGTCGATATAATATCGCACCATCAGACTGGCAATGGTGCGGTTGCGTACGTCGGTGTGTTGTAACTGCGGCAGCATGCCGTACAGAATACCTTCGCGCAGCGCGCCGCCGGAAAGCGTCATACCAGGAATATGTAACTGCCGGAACAGCCCAATCAGAATAGACAGCCCGGACGCAAATACTTGTTTGCGTTCCTGCGCCAGACCCACGATATCAAGTTTATCGATCTGACCACAGGCAATACTTTGTTGCATGATGGTTTCCAGCCGCGTCAGTGTGATGACTTCATCCATGCCCTGACCCACCAGGATTTCTTGCATCGCCTGCACAGTGCCGGAAGCACCCACCGATAACTGCCAGCCAGTGCCGAGAAACTGCGCGGCCACACCGACTGTTTCTGCTTCTGCGGCGGCAATGGCCGCATTAAAGTTATCTTCGCTGAGCAAGCCGTCACTGAAATAACGGTCGAGATAAGTGACACAACCCATATGCAGGCTGGCCAGATGCAGTGGGGCAAAACCGTGGCCGATCACCATCTCGGTCGACGCCCCGCCGATATCAATCACCAGCCGGTTGCTGTCTGAACTGGACGTGTGAGCTACGCCGAGATAAATCAGCCGCGCTTCTTCTTCGCCGGAAATAACTTCGATGCGGTGGCCGAGGATTTTTTCAGCTTCGGTCAGGAAAACTTTGACGTTATGAGCGAGGCGTAATGTCGCGGTACCTACGATGCGGATATTGTTGGACGGGATGTCTTGCAGCCGTTCGGCAAACAATGCCAGGCATTCCCAGCCACGGGTCATGGCTTTTTTACTGAGGACCAGATTGTCATTCAGACCACTGGCCAGGCGCACTTTGCGTTTGACCCGGCCAATCACCTGCACACTGCCACCAACTACTTTCACCATCAACATGTGAAAGCTGTTGGAGCCGAGATCAATCACAGCATAAATATCCTGATGCTGTGTTGAACCCGGCAGCACGAAGCCAGTGTCAACGAGGTCGGGTGCGAGCTGGTCTTGGTCCATTCGAACTTCCACGGCCACCACTACGATTTTGACCTGGTCTTGGCTGGCCCATCCGGCGGCGTACGCGCGCTTTTGGAACCACTAAATCGGTCAATAAAGCATTGGCATCGTATTGAGTAACAGCGATTGAGTGTTTGATATAGTCTTCAATAGCAGTCAAATTCAGCGCATAACGTTCACAGGCAAAACTGATCGCTTTGCCGCTTTCCCCGGCACGGCCAGTCCGGCCAATCCGGTGTACGTAATCTTCACAGTCATCCGGCAGGTCAAAGTTAAACACATGACTGACTTTTGGAATATGCAGACCTCGGGCCGCGACGTCGGTTGCCACCAGAATATCCAGCTTGCCGCTGGTGAAATCGTCGAGAATTTTCAGCCGTTTTTTCTGAATAACATCACCGGTCAGCATACCAACCCGGTGACCGTCGGCTTCCAGCCAGGCAAAAATATCTTCGCACCAGTGTTTGGTATTGGCGAAGACAATGGCTTTATCCGGCCACTCTTCTTCCATCAGTGACAATAGCAACGGAATTTTATGCTCGCTGGATGGATAGAACAATTCTTCGCTGATACGGCTGCCGGTCATTTGTTCCGGCGCGATGTGAATATGTTCCGGCTGGTTCATCTGTTCAAACGCCAGTTCCTGCACTTTATAAGACAAAGTGGCAGAAAACAGCAGGCTCAACCGCTCTGTCGCAGGTGGCATGCGGCGGAACATAAAACGGATGTCCTTGATAAAGCCCAAATCGAACATGCGATCAGCTTCATCAAGCACCACGACCTGAATTTGCGACAGGTCATACAGACCTTGTTTCAGGTAATCAATCAACCGGCCTGTGGTACCGATCAGAATGTCAGCGCCTTTTTCCAGCATCTGGCGTTGAGAATCGTAACCCTCGCCCCCATAAATCAGAGCAAGCTTGAAACCGGCACTTTTTGCCAGAGCTTCTGCGTCGTTGTGGATTTGTACGGCCAGTTCACGGGTCGGCGCCATAATAATAGCGCGCGGCTGACCTGAACCTTTTGGCTCATGGTTCAGTAAATAGTGAAAAGTCGCGGTCAGAAAGGCCAGGGTTTTCCCGGTACCGGTCTGAGCTTGTCCGGCAATGTCTTTGCCAGCTAATGCTAAAGGCAAAGTTTGCGCCTGGATCGGCGTACAATATTGGTAACCTTGCGCACTCAGTGCATCAAGGATCTGAGGCGCCAGCGCGAAGTCGGCGAACTTATGTGTAGTGAGATGTGTTTTATTCATAGCCACTAAGCATAACCGTTGCGCTTGCAATAAGGAACAGTCCGGATAAAATTGAAGCGAGTTTTTTAACAGGTATTTCAGGCCTTGCCGACGATGCGGCCAGGTCCGGTTTAATGGCAACACAGCCGTGCAGATAACGGCCCTGCCCCAGTGGAGAGAGTAATGAGCGATAAAATTTTACAAGTGACCGACGACAGCTTTGAAGCGGACGTGTTAAAGGCAGCAGGCCCGGTTCTGGTTGATTTCTGGGCTGAATGGTGTGGTCCTTGCAAAATGATCGCGCCAATCCTGCATGACGTAGCTGAGGAATATCAGGGCAAAGTGACTGTGGCGAAAGTAAATATCGACCACAATCCGGATACACCACCGAAATTCCAGATCCGCGGCATTCCAACTTTGCTGTTGTTCAAAAACGGTCAGGTTGCGGCGACCAAAGTCGGCGCTCTGTCAAAAACTCAATTAAAAGAGTTCCTTGATAGCAACATCTAACCTGCTCTGTAAGAAAAGGCGTATTTTTTATACGCCTTTTTTTTGTTTGACCTAGACGGCCAAAACTTATCCTGCTAAGGTGTGATCCAGCAACTTTTCTAAAACCCGCTTGCTCGTTGACCAATCCAAACCCTTACTGCATTTGCTCAGCGAAAAGCTTTCTTTCCGTTTTGATACACAAGAATCCATCAATATGCATTTAACCGAACTGAAACTGAAGCCGATTAACGAGCTGGTTGATCTCGCTGAGTCCATGGGCCTCGAAAACATGGCCCGTCTGCGCAAGCAGGACATCATTTTCGCCATCTTAAAATCTCACGCCAAAAACGGCGAAGAAATCTACGGCGATGGTGTTGTGGAAATTCTGTCCGACGGCTTTGGTTTTCTGCGTTCTTCTGATAGTTCTTACCTGGCAGGTCCGGACGACATCTATGTGTCGCCCAGCCAAATCCGCCGCTTTAACCTGCGCACCGGCGACAGCATTTCTGGCCTGATTCGCCCGCCAAAAGAAGGCGAACGTTATTTTGCCCTGCTGAAAGTGAACGAAGTCAACTTCGGTCGTCCGGAACAAGCCCGCAATAAAATTCTGTTTGAAAACTTAACACCATTACATGCCAATTCGCGTCTGCGGATGGAACGGGGTAACGGTAGTAAAGAAGATATCACCGCCCGCGTTCTGGATTTGGCATCGCCAATTGGTCGCGGCCAGCGCGGTTTGATCGTTGCACCGCCAAAAGCCGGTAAGACCATTCTGCTGCAAAACATCGCTCAGTCGATTGCATCGAATTACCCGGAATGTGTCCTGATGGTGTTGCTGATTGACGAGCGTCCGGAAGAAGTCACCGAGATGCAACGGATGGTTAAAGGTGAAGTGGTTGCTTCCACCTTTGACGAACCAGCCAGCCGTCACGTGCAGGTTGCCGAAATGGTGATCGAAAAGGCCAAACGACTGGTCGAACACAAAAAAGACGTGATCATTTTACTCGACTCTATCACCCGTCTGGCCCGTGCTTATAACACAGTGATCCCAAGTTCAGGCAAAGTACTGACCGGTGGTGTTGACGCCAATGCGCTGCATAAACCAAAACGTTTCTTCGGTGCAGCCCGTAACGTCGAAGAAGGTGGCAGTCTGACCATTATCGCAACCGCGCTGGTTGATACCGGTTCGAAAATGGACGAAGTGATTTACGAAGAATTTAAAGGCACAGGTAACATGGAATTGCACCTGTCGCGCAAAATCGCTGAACGCCGTGTGTTCCCGGCCATCGATTTCAACCGTTCAGGTACCCGTCGTGAAGAACTGCTGGCTTCGTCAGAAGAGCTGCAAAAAATGTGGATCCTGCGCAAAATTCTTAATCCGATGGATGAGACCGATTGCATGGAATTCCTCATCGACCGGCTGCAAATGACCAAAACCAATGACGAGTTCTTCGATTCGATGAAACGGGCGAAAAACAGTTAATCCCGAAACCGGCCCTCGAGCCGGTTTTTTTTATCGCCTCAGGCGAACAATTGAAGGACTGCGCTTTATCTGGTGTTGGGCGGCTTTGATAGCCCAGAGACTGCGTAGTCAAGCCGTGGTTCCCCCCCCGGAAACCACGCCGTTGTCAGTTGTAGGAGTTGGGCCTGCCACTGTCAGCGTACAAGACATAAATCTTGTATCGCGTTAACAAACAAAGGTTAGGAAAAATGGCAATTCCTCGTATTCTCGTTATTGGCGGTGGCGCTGGTGGCCTTGAACTGGCAACCAGTCTGGGCAACAAGCTCGGCAAATCTGGCCGCGCAGCAGTTACCCTGGTCGACCGCAATCCGACTCACATCTGGAAACCGCTGCTACATGAAGTAGCCACCGGCACGCTGGATGTCGATATCGATCAAATTACCTATCGTGCTCACGCCAGCGCCCACCATTTTGAGTTCCAGTTGGGAACAATGACCGGGCTGGACAGAGAGCAGCGCCAGGTGATTCTGGCACCGCTGACAGACGAGCAAGGTGAAGAAGTATTGGCTGAACGCCGCGTTGGTTATGATTATCTGGTCCTCGCCATTGGCAGTATTTCCAATCATTTCAATACGCCAGGTGTTGCCGATAATTGTATTTTCCTCGATAGCCCGGCCCAGGCGCACCGTTTTCAACGCCGTTTGCTGGAAGCCTATATCAAACTGAACTCTCCGCAGCACCCGAAAGAAAACCTGAATATCGCGATTGTAGGCGCTGGCGCGACCGGAGTTGAACTGTCGGCTGAGCTGCATCATGCCGCCCGCGAACTGAATCAGTACGGCTTTAACGAAATGAAGCGTGACCGGCTGAAGATCACAGTCGTCGAAGCGGGTCCGCGCATTCTGCCGGCGCTGCCGGAACGTATTGCCGCCGCCGCCCATCAGGAACTGACCAAGCTCGGTGTCGATGTGCGCGTTGCCACGAAAGTGACAGCTGCAACCGAAGATGGCCTGCAACTGGGTGACGAATTCCTGCCGGCCGAACTGATGGTGTGGGCGGCAGGTATCAAAGCGCCGGATTTCCTGAAAGATTTGGCCGGCCTTGAAAATAACCGGCTGAACCAGCTCATGGTATTACCGACGTTACAAACCACCCGCGACAGCCAGATTTATGTCATTGGTGATGCCGCCGGTTGTCCGCTACCAGACAATAAATGGGTACCACCGCGCGCCCAATCAGCGCACCAGATGGCGTCACATGTATTAAAAAATCTGCTGGCGGCGCTCAATGGCAAGCCGCAGAGCGAATATCGTTATAAAGACCATGGTTCGCTGATTTCACTCAGCCGCTTTGGCACTGTGGGTAGTCTGATGGGCAACTTGGTTGGCGGTGCGATGATGATTGAAGGTCGTATCGCGCGCATGGCTTATATTTCGTTGTACCGCATGCATCAGGTGGCCTTACATGGCTGGTTACGCACAATTGCCATTTCGGTCATAGGCCGCATCAACAAAATAATCCGGCCAAGGCTGAAGCTGCATTAGCAGTTCTCTGACAGAGCATGATGATACGGGGACCTCTTGGTCCCCGTTTTTTTGCCAGACTCGCACCAAAGCTTGCGCTAAGACAAGTTCATTCTGCGGAAAACTCCCTACACTGTGCGCCGAATCCTGAGACCGAACACGGAGCCGTTATGCACACTTCTTTGCACAAAGTTTATATTCCGCAGACCGCTAAAGATAATCAGTATCTGTTGGCTGAGCTGCAGGTCAGCGAAGCCTTGCTGGCGCAATATGACGATCAGGCCAGTTGCTACAAAGAACTTGGTCTGCAGTTTTTCACCTTGTGTCAGCAAGCAGGTTTGCGCCATGTCAGCTTTATCGCCAATGACAAATTGCCGGTGGTGCGTTATCACACAGAAGCCTTTAGTTTTCAAACTCAGGATCAAATCCTGTTCTTTTATAACCCGCGTTATCACGAAGCGCAGCACAGTTTTGTCGACCCTTATCACCGCGCACGCAAAATCAGCTTATTGTTTCTGGCCACCGGCAGCGAGATCCGGCCACAAGCAGCAGCGTTCCATCAGCAGGTGGTGCAAGTAGTACAACAATTCCGCCAGCGCCTGCCACTGCCTGACCAGACGATGAAGCTGCGCGACCATCAACACTTGTCTTATGATTTATTCGCCAGGCAAAAAGGCTGTAACGACAGCTACGGCTACAAATTACGCGATCTGGAAAAACGCTACGAAGCGCGTGATGTGGCAATTCCGTCATCCCATCAAACGATGAATTACGCCATCGTCAGTTTGCCATTTAGCCGCAAAATCAAAGAAGTGCTGGGCGTAGACCCAGAGCAAATGCCGCCCTGGTCGGGAATGTTTGTCCGGCTGGAACAGCTACTGAAGGACACCGCCAGTGCCAATCAACTGCTGCATGTTGCTCTGGTTGCTGACGGCACTTTACCGCTGGTACGAAACAGCCATTTGGATAAAGCCCGTGCCGGTCGCGAACTACGGATGTTGAATTTTGATTTAACCAGTCCTGTACTGCAGCTGCAAAGCCATTGGCAACCTGATGTGTTGCCTGACACTGTGCATCTGGTGTTCGCGGCGGGCCGGGATGACAGTTCGGAGTGGGGTTACGGCCATTTTATGAATCAGGTTGAAACTGCGTTAAAACAGCTATGCCGCAACCTTGCGTTGCAAGGCGATACGGACGACTGTGTGATCCGTTTTCACCAGCATCTGAGTTATCTGCTCTGAGCAGTCACCAGCGGCAAAGACGCCAGCACCGGGTAGCGCACACCCGCTGGCGTCGAGACGGACTGATACAAGTGCAGCACTGATGGCCGCACTGCTAATACCGGCACTGTGACAGGCGCTTGCGGGAATTGCTTCGCCCCTCGCGCCAGCGTCAGATGCGGGTGTAGCGGATGTTGCGCCGGCGGATAACCTGCACTGGTAGCCGCTTGCGCGATGCAGCTGTCCAGCTGGCGCAATGCCAGATCTGTGATCTGCCCTGCCAGGCATAACACCCTTGGTCCCGGCCAACACAACAATTGATCCAGCTGGACCGAGAAAGCCGGCAGCGCTGCTTTACTAAGCTGCGTCCATAGCTCACGAGCCTGTGTTTCGCTGCTTTGGCCTAAAAACCGCAGGGTCAGATGCAGGTTCTCTGTCGGTACCGGTTTTAATGCAGTCGGTAATGCCGCCAACACAGCGCTAATTTGTTGCTGTTGAGCAGGATTTAATGCCACGCCAACAAAAAGCCGGCAGTCGCCCCCTGGCCAGTGAAATGCTTGATTAGCTGGCAAAATCTATTTCTGCCGCCGGTATTGGCCGGATCGGGACACCAAAACTGCGCACGGCCGCCAACGTCGCATTATGATGGGCGCGGATACTGGTTGCGGTTAAATGCGGTTTATCGTGTGTGGTATGACTGTCAGCCACTAAATCGACGGCATAACCATGCGCGGCGGCACTACGCACTGTGGTATCAACACAAAATTCACTGGCATAACCGGCGATGACAAGCCGGTTGATCTGACGTTGTTGCAATAGTTGATGCAGATCGGTCCGTAAAAATGAATCCGGCGTGGTTTTACGCACTAACAAATCATCCTGAGCCAGCTGCAACCCTTCCACCAGTTGCCAGCCCGGGCTTTGATAAGCCAATATTGAATCCGGCGCTTCGTGACTGACAAATATCACCGGCCGCTGTGCCTGATGGGCGGCCTGGTACAGCTGCTGCAAACGCTGCAGTACAGCCGCATAATCGTCCGGCAGCTGCTGCGCAAATAATCCCTGTTGCATATCAATAATAATCAGTGCTGTCGTGTCCAAATCTAAACTCCTGTGCATTGCCACTTTATGCAGATCTGGTGGCGCCGGCGACTTTTCGCAAGCACCATTCAACGGGGCCGCATTGAAAGTGCCGCCGATGCCAGACTGAAAAGCAGCCAAACAATATTAGAAAGACGCAGGCGCTACCCACAGCCAACGGCAAAGATGCCCGCTGTAACAATCCCAGCGTTTCCAGTATGCCAAGCCCGAACAGAATATGCGTCAGGTACAAAGTCAACGCCAGTCGGCCTGAATGTTCCAGCTGTTGCACCAATGGATGGCTGGCATACAAACTAGCTACCTTTTCAATTTAATTCTGATCGATTGAGTTACCAGTCAGTTGGTAGCCACGCAGCGACATTGCGTTTTCCCAACCCCCGCCCCGCCGGGGGGGGACGAGCGAACGCCCGGGGCGGCCACCCAGAAACCCCCCGCGCGGGACCCGGCGACAGCCCCCGCCACCCCGGAGACCGGAAACGCGACCCGACACAATCAGCGCAGCCCGCCCCGGGCCCGCCCCCCACCCCCCCCCCCCCCCCGTAGCCCCCGGAAAACCCCCGCCAACCCAACCCCCCACCCCCCCCCCCAGCGAGCCGCCACCCCCCCCCACCCCTCCCACCCCAAAACCCCCGCGCTGGCAGCCCACCCCCCCCACCGGCGAGACACCCACCCACCACGCAGAACCCAACCAGCGAAACCCGCCCCACAAAACAACCAGCGGGCGCACACCCCCGCCCCCCCCCCCCCAGCACCCAGCGAAAAACACGCCCCCCCCGCCCCCCCCCACCACCCAACCCACCCCCCCAACGCCCAGCGCGCACCCCGGCAGGCCAACACCCAGCGGGGAGGAGCCGGAACAAAAAACCGCACAACATGTTTTCCGGACAACCGGGCGGGCAACAGCAAAATGGAAAAGCACAGCTACTTTTACCGCCAGCACCAACCAGATCAGCGTTGAACCCATCGCAGAACATACATATAAAGGTAATGGCGGCATTGGCGAAGTTTGTCCGAGCCAGGCAGACCAAAGCGGATCAGTACAGAATCGCGCCAGCACTTCTGCCAGCAGAGCTAAACCACCTCCGGCCAACAACAGCCGCCATTGCACTGCTTTGTGTTGCCAGTTCAGCCGGCCCAGCCACAACCCGAGTAATAAGAACGAGAACCAGGGCAACAACGGATGAAACCCATTCAGCCACAGATTGCGAGAGAAACCAGCCCAGGACCAGAATTCAGGGTAAGTCAGACTAGGCCAGTGCCAGCCGGCGTTGTAATCAACCCCCAGCCATAACGAGAAAGGAAATGCCAGCACCACTACCAATGCCAGACCCAGCAGCAGACTCCCGCGCCAAAATAGCATCAGACTCGCCAACGCCAACATCACCCCATAATAATGCAGAATATCGGCAGGCCAGACAGTGACAAACCCAAGTCCAACGATAAACAGAAATGCCGCCCGACGCAGCACTTGCCGCCGGACTTGTTGTTGTCGCTCTGCTGAGCCTGACAGCCGTGTCTTGCTACTGAGCAGACTCAGCCCGATGCCGGCCAGCGTGACAAATACTGCTGCTGCGCGGCCGTCCAGTAGATCCAGTCCAAATCCGTTGTCCGCGACAGCACCGCTGAGCATCGCGACTTTAAAATTGACCAGCACCATCACCAGCATGGCGATGGCTCGTGCCAGATCAAAACCTTCAATCCGTTGCGACATCTGAAATCTCCGTTGTTGCACCGCGTACAGCATGTACCAACGAGGGATCCGTCGATAGCTGGAAAGTGTCAGCATGGCAGGCGAAAATGCTACAAAGTTTTTCCGGGGGCAGAGTTTGGGCAAAAAAAAAGCCCGGTTAGAAATCCGGGCTTCAACAGAAAACTGACATTTAATCGATCACTTTATGCACTATCGGCTGCAAGCTGACTGTGCTGTCGCTGAAGCTGAGCGCTGCCAGATATTCAGCCGACGCTTTAGCCGCAGCTTCAACCGAAGCGGCATGCACACGCGCTAACACTTCACCGGCGGCGACTTTAGTACCAAGCGCCTGCACGTCACTGAAGCCAACCACAGGGTCAATCACTTGCGCCGGATGGGCCCGGCCACCACCTAAGCGCACCACCGCCATGCCGACAGCAGTTGTATCGCAGGCTGCCAGGTAACCGGCTTGCGGTGCGACAATATCCTGCACCACTGGCGCTTTGCCCAGATACAACTCCGGCTTTTCCAGTAAATCAGCCGGACCGCCCATCGCTGCGATCATCTGCGCGAAAATTTCCGCCGCTTTGCCTGAGGTTAAACTCTGTTCCAGCGCAGCCACCGCACTGGTTTTGTCAGCAAACAAACCGGCCAGTTGCAGCATGCTGGCGCCCAGTTCCAGCGTGACCTGATGCAACCGTGGTTCACGGTATTTACCGGTCAGATAATCCAATGTTTCCAGCACTTCCAGCACGTTACCGGCCGTACTGCCAAGGCATTCGTTCATATCAGTCAGCAGCGCCTGCGTCGGCACACCAGCGCCTTTGGCGGTGTTGACGATACTCTGCGCCAGCGCTGAGGCATCGTCGATATTCTTCATAATAGCGCCTGAGCCGATTTTGACGTCCATCGTCAGGACATCCAAACCCGCCGCCAACTTTTTCGATAAAATCGACGCAGTGATCAGCGGAATCGATTCCACCGTCGCAGTCACATCGCGGATCAGATACAGCCGCCGATCAGCCGGCGCTAATTCACCACTTTGCCCGACAATGACACAGCCGAGCCGCGCCACTTCGCGCTGAATAGTCGCCAGTGGCTGAGTGCAGCTATAGCCCGGAATTGTTTCCAGTTTATCGACGGTACCACCGGTATGACCCAGGCCACGACCGGCAATCATCGGCACATAACCGCCACAGGCGGCGATCATCGGCGCCAGCATCAGGCTGACTTTGTCACCGACACCACCGGTTGAATGTTTGTCGACTACCGGGCCATTCAGTTTGCCCTGCCAGTTCAGCACCGCACCGGAATCACGCATGGCGCGAGTCAGCGCCACGGTTTCTTCGGTGGCCATGCCATTTAAATAAATCGCCATGGCGAGCGCAGCCGTCTGGCCTTCGCTGAAGCTGTTGTCAGTCAGACCTGTGACAAACTGTTGAATAGCCGCTTCTGGCAGTTTCCCGCCATTGCGTTTTAACTTGATGATTTCCTGCGGTAAATACATACACAGTCCTTAAAAAAGTCCTTAAGATTTAACCTTGGTACTGGCCGCCAGATAAGTCGGCGTGAAGGCATCAGGCAGCAATTCGGCGAGAGTCCAGCTTTGCAGTGCACCTAAGTGGTTGCAGCTGGCGACCGGGCTGTCCGGCGTAAAGAATTCGGCAATCACCTGACGGCAAATGCCACAAGGCGGCGTCAGTTTGTCTTGCGGGGTGTAGACGACCAAAGCGGCAAACTGACGCTCACCAGCGACGACAGCGGCGGCGATCGCATTGCGTTCAGCACAGGTGGTGCCGCCATAAGAGGCGTTTTCAACGTTGCAGCCAGTGTAAATACGGCCTGAGCTGGCCAGAATGGCAACGCCAACCGGGAAATGACTATAAGGCGCGTAGGCCTGATCCGATGCGGCTTTGGCCTGTAATTGCAGTTGTGCCCAATCGATAGTTGTATTCATCCTCAATCTCACAGGATAGTTCGGGCAGCATGTTATGCGCTTAAAAGCCTCAACAATCAAGAGGCTCGTGGCGAAAACATCATCAATTGCTAATTTATTGTACGATTTTTGTAGGATTAGATGGCTGGACTGCCGGCATCGCCAGCCGGCTGAACCACCAGACCGAGGCCAATAACCAGACCGCCAGTAGCGGTAACATCCAGAAGGCCTGACCAATGCCGGCTTGTTGCGCCCACAGGCCGGTACCAAGGCCCGCCAGCTGGCAGCCCAGTGAACCGGCGATATTCGACAGGCCTGATAAAACCGGGCCATTGTCGGCATCCAGATCCATCGCACTGGACAGCAACAGTGGGTAGACGCCACCGAGCCCCAGACCCAGCAGCAAATTGCCAAGCGCCAGCCCGGTTGCGCTGTCCAGTGTTTTTAACAACAAGGCGCCACCGAACATCAACAAGGCCAGCAGCCGTAGCAGCCATTTACTGCCCAGCAGCGGAATAAACCAGGCAAAACCCAAGCGGCTAAGCACCATCCCACCGGTGAAAAACGCAAAGATAAGCCGCGCCTGTTCCGTATCAAACGGCAGCGCGGCGCTGGCGTAACTGACAAACCAGTTGCCATTGCCCCACTCCACAGCGCCATAACCAAACATGGCAAAAGCCAGTGCCCAGAATACAGGTTTCTTCAGCACCACCCGATACGACAAACTACGCCGGACCGTATCGGAATGGCCGGCCAGTGCCAGCTGTTGCCGCGATAACCAGAACGCGTAGCCGGCCAGCCCAACCAGACTCAGCGCCATCACGCGCACCGGCCAGCGCCAGTCTTCCTGCCACCAATAAAGCACAACGACCAGAAAAGGTGCTGCCAGCGTGCCGAGACTAAACATAAAGTCCATCAACCCCATCATTTTGGCGCGTTTGTTGGCATGCAGGCGGGCAATCAGCGTATGACCAATGGTGAACATCACCGAGGCAATCAGGCCAAATAAGAAGATGCCGGCAAACAGCTGCCAGCGTTGTTGCAACATAGAGATGCCAATAAGAATCACGGTTTCAAGCAGCGCCAGCACGGCAAACAAGCGCAGGAATTCAAACTTCTGTACATATTTGCCGCCGATAAAAGCGCCGCTGATGGTCCCCAGCGCCATCGTCATGAAAAACCAGCCGCTCTCTGCCGGGTCCAACCGGAGTTCGCGGCTCAGATCCGGCAGCAGAATGCCCCACAGGATAATCAGGATCCCCAGCAGGAAAAAGCCACCAAAAATCATCGCGGTGGGGTGAAAACGTGACATAAGGCGAACTCCGGACTGGATGACCATGCGGCTGTGCCTGACTATTATACTGGTGTAAGCGCTTTACCGGCAGCGCTTACCAAGAAAACAGTCCGGGTTCGCCAACTTTCGTAATAACCAACTGCCTGAGATCGCAACCGCTGGTTTGCGCCATGCGCGCTCTGGCAGCCCGGCGCGAAACCGCTCCAATCACTACACCTTAAATTTCAGCACCATCGTTTCCAGCTGATCAAATTGCTGCTGTAACGCCTGACATTCCTGCAGCGTGGCCTGCAGATTCTGCTGGCCCTGTGCAGACAAGGCGCTGATTTGGTGAATATCATGGTCCAGCGAATGGATCACACTATTTTGTTGTTCGGTCGCATCAGCAACCGCATGGTTCGCCCCGTCAATCGCGTTAATCGCCTGATTGACCTGCTGCATCCGGTCGCCGGCTTCACTGGCGAGTGCGACGCTACGGCCCGAATCGGCGATACTGGCTTTCATCACGCTGACCGCGCTGGCCGAACCGGCCTGTAACTGCGCAATAATGGTTTGCACCTGTTGCGTAGATTGTTGGGTGCGCTGCGCCAGTTGTCGTACTTCGTCAGCTACCACGGCAAAACCACGGCCGGCGTCACCAGCCCGTGCCGCTTCAATCGCAGCATTCAATGCCAATAAATTGGTTTGCTCTGACACGCCGCGGATCACTTCCAGCACCTGGCCGATGCTGGCAGTGTATTGCTCCAGACTGTCCATCGTTTGTTGCGCTTCGGCCATTTTCGCCGCCAGGGCTTCAATCGCCTGAATATTCTGATCCAGCACCTGCTGACTTTGCGCGGCAGTGTGATTAGCAGCACTGGCCAGCTCAGACGCCTGTCCGGCATTGCCAGAAATACCAGCCGCGCTGGAGGATAGCTCGTTGATTGCTGTCGCCACGCTGTCCGTGCGCTGCACCTGCTCACTGTACATCTGCATACTGGACTGCGTTTGCTGCAACAAACTGTGGATAGACTGGTCAAGGCTTTCAGTGGTGGTTTTCACCTGACGGATCGAACCATGAATTTTGTCGACAAACTGGTTAAACGCATGCGACAAGCGGCCAAACTCATCGTTATTCTGCACCTTCAGCCGGCGGGTTAAATCACCTTCGCCTTGCGCGATATCTTCAATTGCCTGATTCAGCACCACCATTGGCCGCATCAGCACCTGCAATAAGAACTTCATCAGCGCAACAATGGCCAGCACGCCGAGCACAATGTAAAGCAACGCCATATTGCGGAATGAATCGACCGAGGCGTACACCAGCTGCGGGTCGACGACGACACCTAAATACCAGTTAACGTTGTTGATGCCGGTCACCGGTATGAAAGACACCAGCCGTTCCTGGCCGGCAATGGTGACCTCGGCAAAGCTTTTCTGCAGTGGTAAGTCTTTCCCGAAATACTCGGCCATTAATTTATCGTTTTGCTGTTTCTCCGGATGGCTGAGGATCCGGCCTTGTTCGTCCAGCAAAATGGCAAAACCAAAACCTAAAAAGTCGGTCTCATTGACGATGCGACTGACGGTCTGCATGTCGATATCGCCGCCGGCGACGCCACTAAACTGGCCATTTTGTTGCATTGGCACGACGGCGGTCAGTGTCAGGTCATTGGTCGTGACATCGACATAAGGTGTGGTAAATGCAGTATCACGTTTTTGCTCACCGAGCTGATACCAGGGCCGGCCGGTCGGGTCATAATCAGCCGGCAGCTGGACGCTCGGGTCGTCGAGTAAAAAAGTCCGGTCAGCGGTGCCGATATAGACGTTTTTAAACGCGCCGGCGCTACGTGCATCCTGCAACCGGCGAATAGCAGTGGCTTTATCGTCGCTGCTTTGATGGCCTTCGGCCACCGCTTTGACGATTTGTAACCGCGCATTGAGCCAGTTGGCGATATTACGTGACACTGACTCCGACACTTCGGTCAGCACAGCCTCCAGCTGGTCATGCGTCTGCCCGCGCAACAGCACAAAGTTATTGATGGTAAACAAACCCAGTACTGTGACCAGCAGCAATGAAGCCGCCAGCGTCACTTTGGTGGTGAACTTAAATGTTTGGAACATAGGTACGCCTTTGTTTTTATTTCGGTTTGTGCGTTTCTTTTGTATCAAAAGCCAACAGCAAAGTCTCGTGCCAGCGCTATCAATTTTGCCGCTGTGCCGGTAAAACCGGCCGGCACAGCAGATGGCGCCCGCAGCTGAAACTTATTCAGCTGTCAGCATAAATGTATCGGCATCCAGCATTGCCGGAAACTGCCGGCGAAATTGTTGTAACGCCTGCAGGTCTAACCGGCCACGCAATACGCCCGCTTCGCCCGGTGACAGTTCCGCCAGCGGTTCGCCCAGGTAATTCAACAACACCGAATCGCCGCTGTACATATGACCATTGCCATCTTGCCCGACGCGGTTGCAACCCAGCACAAAAGCCTGATTTTCAATGGCTCGGGCCTGTAACAGCGTGCTCCAGATCCGGCTGCGCGCCGCTGGCCAGTTCGCCACATATATCACCGCGTCGTAGTCGTTCTGATTGCGCGAAAACACCGGAAACCGCAGGTCGTAGCAAACCTGCAACAGGATCCGGAAGCCTTTGAATGCAACAATCACCCGGCGCTGGCCTTGCTTGTAATGCTGATCTTCACCCGCCATGCGGAATAAATGGCGTTTATCATAAAAAGCGATTTTTCCTTCCGGCTGGATCCACAACAGTCGGTTAAAAATTCCGGCATCCGTTGCCACCGCCATCGACCCACAAAGCACCGCCCCCAGCTGCTGCGCCTGTTGCTGCAACCACTGCAAAGTCGGGCCTTGCATAGTTTCTGCGATCTGCCGGCTTTGCATAGAAAAACCGCTGTTAAAGGTTTCCGGCAAAATGATCAAATCAGCACCTGACGCCTGCCACAGCAAAGGCTGCAACAATTCGCGGTTCGCAGCGGCATCCTGCCAGACCAGTTCAGTCTGGATCACCGCTACAGCCAGGCAATCAGTTGGAACATATCCGGCAACGCTATTCTGGCTCATGTTGCATTCCTCATCATGCGGTTACGGACAGCGCCTGCAGTCTGGCCGCGGCCTGCTCTAAGGTGTGCTGTTGTTTGGCAAAACAAAAACGGATGATGCGGCTGTCCTGCTCCTGACGGGAAAAGACCGACAGCGGAATAGCAGCGACCCCCACCTGCGTGGTCAGCCAGTCGCAAAACCGCACATCGTCGAGCTGACTGATCGCGCTGAAATCTACCAACTGGAAATAAGTGCCCTGGCACGGCAATAACTGCAGCGCAGAACCACTGAGTAACTGGCGGAATAAATCCCGTTTTTGCTGATAAAACGCCGCCAGTTCTGTTACCAGCTGTGGCGCAGTATCGAGCAATTCCGCGATGGCATATTGCGCCGGAGTAAAACTGGAGAAAGTGACATATTGGTGAATTTTGCGAAATTCCACGCTCAGTAATTTTGGTGCTGTGCAATAACCCAGTTTCCAGCCGGTGACATGAAAGGTTTTGCCAAAAGATGACACGATAAAACTACGCTCGGCCAATGCCGGATATTGCCGCGCACTTTGCGCCGCGATACCGTCAAACACCATATGTTCGTAAACTTCGTCACTGATACAAAACAGGCCATGGCGCTGCACCAGATCCGCCAGCGCCTGCCAGTCCAGATCGGTAAACACCATACCGGTCGGATTGTGCGGGCTATTGACGATAATGAGCCGGGTACGGTCACTAATGCGCCGCTCAACTGCAGCCCAGTCCACCCGGTAATCCGGCGCACACAGCTGAATATGCACAGTTTTTCCGCCAGCCAGTTCAACCGCCGGCTGATAACTGTCATAGGCCGGGTCAAATACGATCACTTCGTCGCCACTGCGCACCACCGCCTGAATCGCCACAAACAAGGCCTCAGTGGCGCCGCTGGTGATAGTGATTTCCGTCTCCGCACAGACCTCTACGCCGTAGGTCCGCTTGATCAGGCCGCTGATTTGTTGTCTGAGCTCCAGCACGCCCGGCATTGGCGCATATTGATTGCGCCCCGCCAGCACTTCGCGGTTTAACGCTGCCAGCAAGCGCGGCTCGGCCGGAAAGTCCGGAAATCCCTGCGACAAATTCAGCGCGCCATGTTGCTGCGCCAATTGTGACATCCGGGTAAAAATGGTCGTCCCGACCGCCGGTAGTTTGCTTTTCAGTTCCATCAGGGTGCCTTCGCCGTGCTGCTTGATCTGTGCGCCATGCTAGCACTTCAGCCTCAGCGCGCCTATCCGTCCAGCTGCAGAGAAAAGCCGTAGCAGGAAAAACGACTTGGCCGCTTTTTTATCCGGTGCTATCATTCCAGACAGTTTCACGTATAGACGTCTAAACATAAAGATGAACATTGCAACCAGCCACCAATTAAACCCTTATGCTATCCAGCTGTGCACTATTGGCCGCTGGATAGCGCAAAAAAACTGGCTGCCGGCCACGGGCGGCAATCTGTCAATCCGCGCCTCTGAACACAGCTGCTTATTGACCGGCCAGAAAGACAATCATGAATTCAGCCCGCAGGACCTGCGTAACGTCAGTTGGGCTGATGGCGATTTGCGCTGTAGTGGCTCATCTGCAGCACAAACCGCATTGCATGTCGCGCTGTATCAGTTATTTCCGCAGTGCAAAGCGGTGTTGCATTCGCACTCACTGAGCAGCACGGTGTTTTCCCGCGTGATCCGCGCCGACGGCTATCCGGTCAGCGGCTATGAGATGCAAAAAGGCATCGCCGGCTGCGAGCATGCCGACGAGGCACTGCAATTGGTGATCCTGGATAATGCGCCACAAGTCCCGCAACTGGCTGCACAATTACGCCAGCGCGCCAGCGAGCTGCGATCCGCCGTGCTGATCCGCGGCCATGGTCTGTATGTCTGGGGTGATACGCTGGAACAGGCCAAGCGCCATCTGGAAAGCTGGGAATTTTTGATCGCCTGCGAATTAGAACGGCTGAAAATCGCCGGCGGCGTCTGAGGCGCCAGTCCGGCTGAGCGCTAACTTAAAAACACGATCTTCAATACAAACAACACGGTCAGCAGCCAGATACTCCAGCTGACTTCGCGGTGTTTGCCACACAATGCTTTGGTCAGTGCATAAGTGATAAATGCCAGTGCGATACCATGCGCAATCGAAAAGGTCAGCGGGGTCAGTAACAACACCACAGTAACCGGCGCCGCTTCGGTGATGTCGTGCCAGTCGATTTCCTGCAGATTAAACAACATCAGTACCGCAACATAAAAAATCGCGCCTGTGGTGGCATACACCGGCACCATTGCCGCCAGCGGCGCAATAAAAATACACAGCGCAAATAGCAGCCCTACCACGACGGCAGTGAGACCGGTGCGGCCACCTGCCGCCACGCCGGCCGCACTTTCGACATAGCTGGTGGTCGTCGATGTGCCAAGCGCGGCACCAGCCACGGCTGCCAGACTGTCCGCGGCCAAAGCACCACCAAGGCGTTCGACATTGCCGTCTTTATCCGCCAGACCAGCTTTTTGCGTCACCGCCAGCAAAGTACCGGAGTTATCAAAAATATCGACAAACAAAAAAGCAAAAATCACGCTCAACAGCGCCACATCAAAGGCCGCGGCGATATCCATCTGCAGGAAAGTCGGCGCTAAGGACGGCGGCATTGCCACCAGGCCCTGATAAGCCACATCACCACGCCCCAGCGCAACAGCTGTCATCAGCAATACTACGCCCAGCACAGCGCCATGCCAGCCGCGGGCATGGCCGGCGGCGATGAGGAAAAAGCCCAGAATAGATAACAAAGGCGTCGCGCTGGTTAAATCTCCCAGCGTCACCAGCGTGGCCGGATGCGCGACAATAATGCCGGCATTTTTCAGCGCGATCATTGCCAGAAAAGCGCCAATGCCGGTGGCAATCCCCAGTTTCAGCGTGCGCGGGATCACCCCAATAATCCATTCCCGCACTTTAAACAGGCTCAGCAGCAAAAACAGCACGCCGGCAATAAATACAGCACCCAAAGCGGTTTGCCAGCTGTGGCCCATGCCGAGCACCACGCCGTAGGTGAAAAATGCGTTGAGGCCCATGCCAGGCGCCAGCGCTATCGGATAATTGGCAATCACGCCCATCAAAATCGAACCCACCGCCGCCGCGAGACAAGTCGCGACAAACACCGCGCCCTTGTCCATACCAGCTTCGGCCAGCATCGCCGGATTGACGAAAATGATATAAGCCATGGTAAAAAACGTAGTCAGCCCCGCCACCACTTCGCGGCGCACTGTGGTGCCATGGGCGGTTAATTTGAAGAATTGTTCCAGCATGCCGATCCCCGTCAGGTGAAAAATGCTTATAGTACTAGGGGCTGTTGACGTTTGGTGTTTGTTTTTGCAGCAGTTTGGCAGCTTTTTATGCAAGGCAGTGCGAGAGCCGTGTAGTTATTCTACTCAAACGAGCACTAACGCAGCAGAAAGAGCTGCCAAACGCTGCCCGAAGGGTTCGTTTGGCGACGTTTTGGGCTTTGTCACTCGTTGCTCACATAGAATAACTATGCCACGCGCCTCGTTTCGCGCCCAAAACGCCGCCACCACGCGGTGGCCGAAACGAACAAAAATCAACCACCATACGTCAACAGCCCCTAACTGTTGACGTTTTTTATAGTCAGGAGCAACGATGTCTGGCACAGCCCCAGCAGTGGATTATCAAACCATTCTCGACCAAATCTGGTCCGAAGTCGCCCCGCGCCTCGGTGAAGGCAAAGTCGCCAGTTATATTCCGCAGCTGGCGACAGTGCCGGTGGCGCAGTTTGGTATGGCGGTTTACACACTGGATGGCCAGTTATTTACTGCAGGTCAGGCACAGACGCGCTTTTCCGCGCAATCAGTGACCAAGCTGTTTGCGCTGGCACTGGCTTACACCCGGGAAGGCGACGCGATTTGGCAACGGCTTGGCAAAGAGCCATCCGGCACCGCGTTTAATTCGCTGGTGCAGCTGGAATATGAGCGCGGCATCCCACGCAATCCGTTTATTAATGCCGGTGCTTTGGTCATCACCGATATGCTGGCCAGCCGTTTTGTTGATTCTGAAATTGCCGTACTACAGTTTATCCGCCAAATTTGCGCCAGCACGGCGCCGGATTTTGATTTAAAAGTCGCGCAGTCAGAATTACAAACCGCGCACCGCAACTATGCCATCGCGCATTTGATTAAAGATTTTGGCAATTTACGCAATACCGTGTCGGCGGTGGTGCGCAGTTATTGCCGGCAATGCTCAATCACGCTGAATTGCGAAGAACTGGCCAAAGCGGCGGCCTTTTTGGCCAATCACGGCACTGTGCCGTGGAATCAACAGCAGATCCTCGACCATAGCAGCGCCAAACGCATCAGCGCGGTGATGCTCACTTGCGGCACTTATGATGCCGCCGGCGAATTTGCCTATCGCGTTGGTTTACCGGCGAAAAGTGGCGTCGGCGGTGGCATTGTCGCGGTGATCCCGGGCGAAGCCGCCGTGGCGGTCTGGTCGCCGGGCTTAGATGCCAGCCATAACTCGGCGCTGGGGACCTATGCGCTGGCGCGGCTAACCGATTTAACCCGCCATTCCATTTTTTGAACCTGACGCGACACATCGCATCGCACCAAAAAGGTGCATTGCTGCGCCAGTGTCAGGCAGTCAAACCGGAACATAATTCATAACCATTTGAATTTATTGGATTCTAATCATTGCACGAGCCTTGCATTGAACCCGTTTTCCTTGCGGAGTTTTCCAGATGGCGGTGCATACCCCGTTGCGCGGCCTGCGCTGTTTTTGTGTCGCAGCCGAATGCCTGAGCTTTAAAGACACCGCGCGTCAGTTATATCTGACGCCTTCTGCGGTCAGTCATCAAATCAAACAACTGGAAGAACAGCTGGGTTTTTCGCTGTTTGAACGCCAGACCCGCGCCGTGGTATTAAGCCGGCAAGGCCAGCAATTTTACCAGTCGATCAAGCCATTACTGCAGGGCATCGAAAGCACAGTGCAGCAATTTTGCCAGCAACAACGCGAGCAGAAAGTCAGCATCACCTTGCCGGAATTTTTTGCCAGCGAGTTTTTTGTGCCACGTTTAGTTGGCTGGTCAGAACTGCATCCAGACATTAATTTGCAGCTGGAAACAGTGAAAAGCCGCAGCGACCAGGGCCGCCATACCGATCTGCAGATTGTGCTGGCTAGCAGCAAACCAACCGACAAAACCAGCCATCAGCTGTTTCCAATCAGCTACGTGCCAGCTTGTAACCCGGAATGGTATGAAAAACTGCAAACTGAAGAGCAATCGCCGCTGGAGCAAGTGCCGTTGATCGTGCATCAGGCGCGGCCCTGGTGCTGGCATCAGTGGGCCGATCAGGCTGGTTTTGATGATTTCCGCCCAAAGCAAATCATCCAGCTCGACAGCATGTTCAGTGTGGCCCGCGCCGCACAGCAAGGCCTGGGCGTCGCCCTGATCCCACTGCCGATCAGCACCGCCTGGTTTGACAGCGGCAGTCTGGTGCGGTTGTACGAAGAAGAACTGCGCACCCGCGACCATTATTATCTGATCCAACACGAAAGTGCTGAACACAGACCGGAGATCCAGCTGTTGGTGGATTGGGTGCTGGCGCGTTTTCAGTTATAGCTGAAAACGGGTCAGGCATCGGCTGCATTTTTCTCGTTTGTCAGCAGCACAGGGACAGCTCTACCATTCATCTCAACAGCAGTAACGACTGCTGTGTGATGGAGGAACATCTGATGAATACCAAATCTGTAACTTTAATCCGCTCTGCTTTGATCCTGGGCTTTTTGACGGCGGCCTTTGCTGGCCAGGCAAGCAGCTACAAAATGGTTCAGCTGAAGGACGACGCACAGCATCAGGCCGACCTTCCGACCGCGCAGGAAATCAAGTTTGATGATGCAATGAATCGTTGTGTGCAACTGACCACCACCGCCACTTTGCAGGCGCAGGCCGCTTGTCATCAGGCCGTCACGCACTCACGTTATGCTGCAGGCACACATGGCAAAGCCAGCCGCACGCTGAAGTCTTACGCCTACAACAACCGTGGCGTACAGAAGCTGAAGCAACAGGACAAAGTTGGCGCTTTAGCTGACTTCCAGATGGCGGTAGAGCTGAATGCCGATGATATTACCCAGCACAACCTGTCGTTGCTGGTGAAACAGCTGAACAATGCCGGGACCGCAGACTAAGTCGACACGACCCGCACGGAGATGGAGGCCATGATGATGAAAGCCAACGATTCAATACTGCCAAGCCACACCAGTAATATGGCGATTGTGTTACGCCAACTGGGGCAGGAGTTGCTGAGCCTGTGGCAATTATGCCGGCATATCGCTGTCAGCCAGTGGGACCCGGAGCAGGAAAGACGCAAACTGGCATTGCAGATGCGCAAGCGTTCGCAGCGACAGCGTCAGCACTGAAATAATGGTGAGATAACCCCTCTCTGTCTGTCCGGAGCAGTGTTGTGCAGCACGACCTGCTCCGTTTTTATATCCGCCGAAAGGCGGCGAAAAACTTGGGCCGTCTGAGCGCTCATGGCATAATGACCGGCTATTGTGTTCAGACAGGCGGATTTACCATGCGGATTTGTGGCGTAGATATTACCGGCAACGATGCCATTTTATGTTTGATGGAATTTAAAGATGGCCTGATGTCGTTACCGGATTGCCGCACAGTGCGGGTGCAACTGGTAAAAGATCAGGAGCTGGAGAATATGCGCAAGTTCCAGTTCGCCATGGCCAAGCTGGCTGAAGACTACAAAATTGAAAAATTCGTCATTCGCGAACGCGCACAAAAAGGTAAATTTTCTGGTTCTGCCGTCGGTTTTAAAATTGAAGCGGCGCTGCAACTGATCCCAACCGTGGATACGGTCATTGCCACCAACGCAGCGATGAAACTGAAACTGGCAGCGAATCCAATCCCGATTGATTTTAAAGAAACCGGCTTAAAAGGTTTTCAGGAAGTGGCATTCACCACCGCCTATGCCTACCTCATCAACTAAACCCTTTGCTTAACGCCTTGGCGTGGCCTGATTCGGCCGCGCCAGCGTCAGGTTGTCGTCGTGTTGGGTGTGGCAATACCACTGCCCGCCTAACCGCGCCAGCCAGTCAATTTGATCATGGCGGATGCGGCCTTCGCTGTTAAGCAGACTGTCGTCGATATGCAGGCACAGCACTTTGGCCAGGATTAAATCACAGGCCGGCGTTTCAAACGGATAAGCGCTTACACTCACGCACTCACATTCAAAACTGACCAGACTGTGCGCCAGCCGTGGCGGTTTCACCATTTGCGCCGGCACAGTGGCGATTTGCAGCGCGTTGATTTCACTGACATCTGGCGCATAATCACCGGCCGTGGCGTTCATCAACGCTAAATCGGCGGGGCTAACCAAATGCACCACCAGTTGGCCGGTCGCGGCGATATTACGCGCCGTATCTTTTTGCCCGCCACCGGCTTTGCGGTTCACTGACAACATCAGCGTCGGCGGCGCATCACACACCAGCTGAAAAAAGCTAAATGGCGCCAGATTGCTCTGGCCCTGCTCGTCCACAGTACTGACCCAGGCGATAGGCCGTGGCACTATGGTGCCGGCGAGCAACGGATACAGTTCGGCGGCGGTTAAGGTGTTGCAGTCGAAAATCATGCGGCCGGCGCCTCTTGCTGTGCAGTGGCTGTTTTACCAGCGGCGATTTTCTTCAGGTAAACCTGTAAATCTTGCCGCACTTCTGGCAACAACAAATACAGCGCCAGAATATTCGGCACTGCCATCAGGAAAATCATCGAATCGATAAAATCAAATACAGCCAGCACGTTTGGCACCGCGCCCATCGCCACCACCGAACAAATCAGCACTTTGTAAATGCGGATGCTGTGTTTGGTTTCACCAAACAAAAAGCCCCAGCCTTTTTGGCCGTAATAAGCCCAGCTCACTACTGTGGAATAACCGAACAACAATAGCGCCACCATCAGCACTATCGGGAACCAGTCGAATGCGGTCGCAAAGGCGTAAGAAGAGATTTGCACACCATCAAGGCCGGTCTGCAGATAAGCGCCGGTGATGACGATAAGCAGCGCCGAAATGGTACAAATCACCACAGTGTCGATGAAGGGTTCCAGCAGCCCGACAAAACCCTCGGATACCGGGTCATTGGTGCGTGCGGCAGCGTGGGCTATTGGGGAAGAGCCGATACCCGCTTCGTTCGAATACGCGGCGCGGCGAAAGCCCTGAATAATCACGCCAATCATGCCGCCGTAGGCGGCTTCCGGCGCAAAAGCGCCTTTGAGGATAGTCCAGATCGCTGCCGGAATTTCTGTGTAATTGAGGCCAATTACTGTCAACGCGCCCACGACATAAATCGCACACATGGCCGGTACCAGTTTTTCGGTAACGCGGGCTATGCCTTTGATACCTCCGATGATCACCAGGCCCACCAGCAGCGCATAGATAAAGCCAAATAACCAGGCATTATCAAAACCAGTGACGGTTTTGACCTGGGAAAAGCCCTGATTGACATGAACAAAACCGGCCGAGCCAAATACACAGGCCAGCGCAAAAAAACCGGCCAGTATTTTACCGAGACGCGGCAGGCCATATTTTTCCAACGCCGCTTTGATGTAATACATCGGGCCACCGGCGACAGTGCCGTCCGGCAAAATCTGCCGGTATTTCACCGCCAGCGTACATTCAACAAATTTGGTGGTCATGCCCAAAAAGCCGGCGACAATCATCCAGAAGGTTGCGCCGGGCCCGCCTAAAGTAATAGCCACCGCCACGCCGGCGATATTGCCGGTGCCGACAGTACCACTTAAGGCCGCCGACAAGGCCTGAAACTGCGTGATCTCGCCTTTATCCGCCGGGTTCGCGTATTTGCCGCGCACCACGCGGATGGCATGGCGAAAACCACGAATATTGATAAACCGCAGATACAAAGTGAAGACAATAGCGCCGGTAATCAACCACAACACAGTGACCGGAATGGCGACACCATCGACGTTAAACGAATAAAACACCACGCTCGCCAAAGCGCTGCTGAAGGCTTCAAAAGCCTGCTGGAAGCTAAAGTCGCTGGACATCTGGAAATCTCTGGACGCAAAAACCAGCAGCGTAACATAAAGCGCTTACAGGCGTGATGCCCAAAGCGCATGAGATATAGCTAAAATACGCCGGATAACCAGTGAGTTGCGACAGTACCAAAGTTAGCCCTCACTCCGCCGGCACTTCTGCTTCCACCAACAGTGCGAGCAGCTGCAGAGACTCCTGCCAGCCGAGATAACACATCTCGGCGGGGATCTCGGCCGGAATACCTTGCTGCACCACTTTGAGTTCAGTGCCGCACAGCACTGGTGTCAGGCTGACGCTGGTGATCATCTGGCCCGGTAAATTCGGGTCGTCAAACACGTCGGTATAGCGGATTTGCTGGTTTGGATTCAGCTCAAGATATTCGCCACCAAAGCTATGGCTTTGGCTGCTACTGAAGTTGGTAAAACTCATTTGAAACCGGCCGCCAACACGCGCATCCAGCTGATGCACAGTGCAGGTAAAGCCATGCGGCGGTAACCATTTCGCCAAAGCTTCGGCAGTTAAAAAAGCCCGGTACAGCCGCTCGGCTGGCGCGCGAAATACCCGATGTAAAGTGACGGTATGGCTCATCACAACGATCCTTTTGACTCAAATTTCGGTGGAGAAAGATGCAGAAAAACCAGCTTAGCCGCATCAGGCTGCAGATGCCAGCGCGCCCGGCACTGCCAGCAGCTGTCATCGTTTTGTGACCAAAGATTCACCGCGCTGCCATCTGCGCAGTACGGCGTTGTCATAAAGCCGCTGTAGTCTGCAGTTCTGGGAAGCCCACACTTACCGGAGTCAAAGATGTTGCTAAAGCTGTCTGTCCCTTGCCTGTGCCTGTTTGCCTGCTCTGCACTGTTGACGGTGCAAGCGGCCCCCGCGGCTGTAGCGCCAAGCCCAAAAGTAGTACTGGTCAGTATCGACGGCCTGCGCTGGCAGGAAGTTTTTCATGGCGCCGACCCGGAGATTTTGCGCAACAGTCAGTTTATCCGCCATGCCGACCAGCTCAAGGAACTGCCAACGCAGCCGCAGCAGCTGATGCCGTTTTTGCATCAGACCATTGCCAGTCAGGGCATGCTGGTCGGCGACCGCCGCCGTGGCTCAGCGATGCAGGTCAGTAATCCGTGGCATTTTTCTTATCCGGGTTATAACGAGCTTTTAAGCGGCTACCCAGACCCGGCCATCAACAGCAATGGCAAAATTGCCAACCCCAATGTCACAGTGCTGGAATGGCTGAATCAACAACCCGGTATGGCGCAGCAGGTTGCTGCTTTTGGTTCCTGGGACGTGTTGCCTTATATCCTCAATACCGAACGTAGCAAATTACCGGTCAACGCTGGTTTTGCACCGATGAACGAACAAATGGCCGGCCCGCTGACACCACAGCTGAAGCTGTTGAACCAGCTGCAGCGCCAGACGCCAAGCCCCTGGGCCGCGGTGCGGCTCGATGTATTCACCCAGCAATTTGCGCTGGAATATTTGACGCAGAAAAAACCGCGTTTACTGTATATCGCTTATGGTGAAACCGACGATTTTGCTCACGACGGCCAATACGACCAGTACTTAAAAGCTATTCGCCGCACCGACGGTTTTATCAAAGAGTTGTGGCAACAACTGCAGAGTGACCCGTTTTACGCCGGCCAGACGACCTTATTGATTAGCACCGACCATGGCCGCGGCGACAGCGCCAATAGCTGGCAACACCATGCCAGCGGCCGGGCTATTGCCGGTTATATGACGAAATTAAAGAACTTTGGTAATGGTGTCAGCGGCTCTGATGAGATTTGGCTCGCCGCGTTAGGCCCGCAAATTCCAGCGCGTGGTTTGGTACAAACGCAACAGCCGTGGAGCCAGAGTCAGGTCGCCAGTACTGTGGCGGAACTGCTCGGCTATGACTATCAGGCTTATCAGTACAAAGCGGCAGCGGCCATTCCGCTGGGGACGGCGGGCGAGGCGACAGCGCAGCTGGCCAGCCGGCGCAGCCCGTTACCCGCAGCACCTGCTACAGACTCTTCTTCAAGCGCCATCCTGACGCCGCAATAACCGCCCTCACTGCCGCTGGTAAATCTCCAGCGGCAAGCCATCCGGGTCCTGAAAAAAAGTAAAAGCTGCGCCGGTATAAGGGTCAATCCGCACTGGCTCTGTTGCCACGCCGCGGTTATTGAGCCACTGCACTGTCGCCACCACATCATCGACGACAAAACTTAAATGCCGCAAACCCTGCGCCTCAGGCCGGCTCGGCCGCTGCGGTGCACCGGGAAAGCTGAACAGCTCTAATTGCGTGCCATCCGGCAGCTGCAAATCCAACTTCCAGCTGTCACGCGCTTCGCGATAATGTTCAGCGATGATGCGCAGGCCCAGCGTATCGCTATAAAACGCTTTCGAGCGCGCATAATCACTGCAAATCAGCGCGACATGATGCATGCCACAAAGCATCAAAACTCCTTAAGCCTTGCTGGCCGCAGCCACAGCTTCGACCTGGCGCCAGACCCGTAGCAAATTGCCAGACATGATTTTGACGATATCCGCTTCGCTGTAGCCGCGCTTTAATAAACCTTCGATCAGATTCGGATACATCGACACATCTTTCAGGCCATCCGGCAGCGAATCGCCGACGCCGTCAAAATCCGATCCAATCCCGACATGGTCAATACCGACCAGTTTCACCACATGGTCGATGTGTTTCAGCACCGTATCAACATTGGCAAAAGGATACGGATGCTTTTGCAGATATTCAGCACGATAGGCCGCATCGTCCTCTGACTTCCCGGCAGCTTTAGCAGCAGCTTTAAATTGCAGGCCCCACTGATTAGCCTGGCGGATGACAAAAGACGAGCCGAAATTCATCTGAATGACGCCGCCATTTTTTGCCAACGCCTGGATCATCTTGTCATCCATATTGCGCTCAAAACCCGGCACAAAAGCGCGCAGCGACGAGTGCGACGCAATGACCGGCGCTTTGGTCAGGCTCAGCACTTTGTAGAATGCCGCATCGGACACGTGAGAAATATCGATCATCATGCCGAGTTTGTTCATCTCGGCCACCACTTGCTCACCAAAAGGGCTTAAGCCTTTGTGCGGCCGGCGCAGGTCGTAGCTGGAATCGGCGATATGGTTGGATTCGGAATGCGCCAGCGTGATGTAACGAATACCGCGTTGGTAAAAATGCCGCAGATTTTCCAGTTTCCCGTTAATCGGCGTACCGTTTTCCATGCCAAGCGCCAGCGAAATTTTGCCCTGTTTAAACTGCGCAGCGAGGTCGTCGCTGCGATAGGCCATGGCAAATTTGTCCGGCGCGCGGCCGACTAAGGCTTCCATCGAGTCGATCAGCTGATTGGCCAGCAGCGCACCGCCACCGGTTTTTTCATAAGACGCCGGGATATACACCGACATAAATGGTGCATTCAGGCCGCCTTTTTTTGCCCGCGGATAATCAAACTCGCCTTTGGCAGTCGCCTGCGTGACGTCTTCCCAGTGCTCTTGTAAACGGTACGGGACATCGATATGGGTGTCTACCAGCAAATACTGCTGAGCGATGCGTTGTGCTTCGGCTTTCAGATCGGCGGCCTGGACTGTGTGGGCCTGCAGCGCGAACAAGCTGCAGAGCATGGCTATTTTGCTGAATTTCATCATGTTCCTGGCGAATTTGAAGTGATGTTCCCTGTGTCAGCACAGCATAAAGCAATTGCTATAGCCACGGCAGCGACTTTATCGCGTTCCAGCATCCACCAATCGCGGCACCAAACCTGCACTTGTTAAATTTTGTAACCAACACATCAAGGATTGATTGCAGTTTGACCAGCTGGTAAGGTGTTGGATACACAAGTTCGCTTCATTCAGTGCATCTGATTTCAGCGCAAATAACGGAGAAAGACCCCATGTATAAAATGATCATTGCGCTCAGTCTCGGCGCCCTGCTGGCCGGTTGTGGCAGCACCAACAATGCCACTGGCGCAGACATCAGCAAAACCAATGTGGTGAAAGCCAACGATATTGAGAAAAAACGCGGTGAAGCGCCGGATGGCACTGCAGAAAAAGCCGGTTTTATCTGCAAAACTGAACGTCCGCTCGGGACCCGGTTTGGCAAAAAATCCTGCCGTACGCCACAACAAATCGAAGCAGACCGCCAGGCCGCGAAAGAAGCGTTACCCCGCCACCGTGAATGCGGCGCTGGTTCGATTTGTAACTAAGCAGGCGTCGTTAAAAAAAACCGCAGATCACTGCGGTTTTTTTATCAGCGGATTTTGTGCTGTCAGCTAACCAAACCAAAGTGATTAAGCAAGACGTCGGGCAGCTCAGTCTCACTGATCTCGCGACTTTGTGTTACGCCGGCGATGCTCTGCTTCAGTTCCCGCCCGACCAACATGGTCCGGCCTTGGGCATGTTGGCGAATAAGCAACAGTTTTTGCACAAACACCGTATCCGGATGGGTCGAATTCAGATAATTCGCCGGCATAAAATCAATCCATTCGGCCGGATGTAAATCAAAACCAAACTGGCTGACCCAATTGCCATCGATCATCGCCTGCAGCACAAAATCGCCCGGCGTTGGCATCGTCAAACGGAACTGATCAAAATCCTGTTGCTGCGGCAGATTCACCTGCGACAAGACCAGCGGCGCCCGCATGCCGTAACTGCCAAAACCTAAATCACACAGATAACATTCAGTACCGATAGTCACCACCAGCGCCATATGGGTTTTTGGCCGGCGCATCGGGTAAAACATCGGCCGGCAGGCGACGAAATAATACGGGATCTGCAGCGCCGCCAGCGCCATCGCAAACAAGCCGTTTAACTCATAACAATAACCACCGCGTTTAGCCTGGCCGTCCAGGCCGACGATTTTGCTGACAATCTCTTCCGGCACCAGCGACACAATTTTACCGGCCTGCACATCGAGATTTTCAAAAGTGATAGTACGCAGCTGTGCCTGCATCATGTTGCAAAGCGCCGTAGCATCAAAGTCAGCGGCCTGTGGCACTTGTGTGCGTCCAATGCGGCGGGCATACAAAGCGAGGTCAAAATTAGCGGCGTACATCACAATCTCCAAAATCGGCGGCGAAACGCCGATTGTCGCTGATTTCGTAGTTGCCTGCCAAGGCAGTGTTGCATTACGCAGCCGTTCGATTTTAACCACGGCATTCTTTGCAGGAATTCATTTACCTGTGTGATGAATATTTGTACAAACAGAAACTTAATGCTAACGTCAAGCGGCTATTTACCCGGAATAAGGACGATTCAGATGTATAAAGTGATCAGTGTTGCCCTCTGTACCCTGTGCTTAAGCGGTTGTGGCAGTACGCCCGACAGTTTTGCCCGCATCGCTAAAACCAATGTGGTGAAAGCCAATGAAATCGAAGCAAAAAAAGCCACGCCACCAGACGGCAGTCTGGAAAAACAAGGTTATGTCTGTCGCACCGAACGGCGGATGAATTCGCGTTTTGGTAATACCGTTTGTCGTACCCCAGCGCAAATTGCTGAAGAAAAAGCCATGGCGCGTGAATCGATGCCACGACATCGCGACTGCTCCGCCCCCTCTTATATGTGTAAAGATTAACAACGCTGGCAGGGTCAGGAATTCCGCAACGCCCGGCAGAGATTGCCGGGCGTTGTTTTTTGTATCTCACTGATTTTATTGTTTTTACTTATCGTATTCATCGCTTGTCCTTACAAGCAAGCTCCCTTAGTATCAACACCTTAGTTAGTTCAGGGAAGCTATGCAGGGATGTGGATATTTTTTAAACTGGCAGTGACCATTATTGCCATCATCAGCCGCTATATCCGGCAGTTTGAACCCGACCAACCTGAGCCTGCCGGCCACTGTGACGAAGTGCCTTATTTCGAAACTGAGACACGCAACAAACAGGATAAAATCACTGGCTACCAGCTCGGTTTTAGCTTGCAAATCGACGTGCCTTTTCAAATTGACGCCGAAAGCTCCGCCAGTGCTTTTTTTACCTGGTTAGGCATCAGCCGGGAATATCAGACCGGGGATGAGCATTTCGATCGCAAGGTTTATCTGGGCTGTGACCATCCATTGTTGCTGCAAGCGCTACAACAGCAAGAGCCGGCCCGGCAAGCCATCCTCGCCTTACTGCAGCTGCCGGGGGCGAAAAAAATCTGGTCTGACGGCGTCAGTCTGTGGTTCAGCCGAACCTGCGAACACACTTCTGCAAGCGCAGAACAACAATCATTGCTGCAATTGGTGCGGGCTTTAGCTCCAATCGCGGAAGCCACGCGAAAACAACCAACCCCGTTTTTCTGGCGTTATTTAACTATTGAAGCAGTGGTCTGGGGCATTTTTGGTTATGCCGGTGTTGCGCTCGCCGAGTATTACTTCGTCGGTACTGACTATCATCTGGACAGCACTGCTGTCTTGCAAACCGGACTGGTCGCGAGTCTGCTGGTTTTTGCCGTTCTGATGTTGTTGATAATACTCTTGCTGCGCGGGTCATCACGGAGCCACCAGATTGTCACAGAAAGCTTTGTCCTGCTGCTGTTGGCACTACCGCTTAGTGGTGTGCAACTGGTGTCCGACCTGAATCGGAATCAGGACCAGGCAAAAACTGAAATGGTACTGATTCCGATCAAAGATAAACGCATCGCCACGCGTCGCAAAGGGCCTGACGACTACATTTTGTATCTGTCCGCCCCACCGCGTTTATTTGGTACTCAGGTTCCGCACAAGATAAAAGTCACCGAGGCCATCTACCACAAAGCAGCAATCGACAAACAACTGCTGTTGGTGGTCAAACCCGGCTGGCTGGGCCTGCCCTGGTATCAGCGCATGGATGTGTATCCACAACATGCCCAGCTGCGGCCAGAGTAACCTACAAAGTCCAAGAGAAGCACAATATGTCGCTGATTTTAATTGTTTTTTGCATATTTTCTGTGGTTTGGTATCGCAATCGAAAGCTACATCAAGATCGCTACACTGACAGAAGTATTAAATTTGCCGAATTACGCGAACAACAACCAGGCGTATTAGATTTACGGGATTTTAACCAACCCTATTACGAACCAGAACAAGGCTGGAGCTGTATGCGCAGCCCGATTGCTGTCAATCTCGAGTTTGTCTTACTTCCGCTAGAGAAATCGCATAGACGAATGCTGGTATCTGGCGCGATTCAGGGCATTCAGTGGCCCGCCAACTCTGAGTGGGCCTTGCTCGGACCTGACCACGCGACTGCGCAGGCTCTTGTCGAATCCCCAATTGGCAAATGGTTGCATGCTATTACATTCCCCGTAGTAACACTAAAACGGGGTAAGTCGGCAACAGCAGGCGCCGTTTTATACGACGTGAAAGCAATCAGATTACGTGGTGGAGTGTTGTCCGTATTTTTTGCAAAAGAATATGATTGGGAAGAACTCGGTAAATTCAGGGAACATCGACAAAATTTAAAAGCGGCTTTGCTTGCTTTCGGCCATACGAGTCAAAGCAACATGTATAACCCACTTTTGCAGTCACTCTGGCTTTGGTATCTGGCGCTTCTGGCTGCTTTGATTTGCCTGAACTATCAGATATCGCCGATCTCGCAATTTTGGAATTTCCCCAGACATTGGGGGTGGTTGCTGCTCCCATTGGTGATAGTGTGGAAATGTAGCGAACCACTGTTGGAGTTTTTTGACAAATATCAACTATCACCAAAAGTGTCAGCGCGAGGGGTGTTTCTGTTGATGATGCCTTGGTGGCTTTTGTGGTTCTGGCTGCTATCGCATGAGTGCAATATAGCCTTCAGTCCGTCAGGGGCCAATTCGCAACAATGGAATGTATTATCGGTTAGCAGTGAAGGACGAAATGGTCCTTGGTTTGCTGAGATATTGCCAAAACAGGGAACTGGATATCAGCGTTTACCGATTAACCAGAAGTTCTACGACCGATTACAGGGTGGTGAACAAGTTGAGATCCAATATCTACGTGGTGCTTTTGGTAAACCTTGGATTTGCCGTATAGAGATTGAGCAAAAATTGTATTATCAGTTCCCTTGGAAAACATGTGCTGAAAAATCGACCAATGCCAAACCCCAACTCACTGATGTTTAAGTCATAAATAGCTAATAGCCATGATAGAGTCACACTAAATATGCAAAAAATCAGGAGCCCCTATGCCGGCTTTTAGCCCTTTTACCCCGGAACAAGCCGCTATTTTTGCCAACGATCACAGCGAGTTATTTGGTGAGCACAGTCAGTTGCAGAGTGTGGCTGTCGGTGTGAACACCCAAAACCGGGTGTTTCGGGTGAAAAATCAGTTCGGCACCAGTCTGATTGTAAAACAAGTGTTGCCTTTTATCGGTGGCGCCGGTGAGAACTGGGTACCGACCCAGGACAGAGCGCGGATTGAAGCCGAACTATTGAAAATTCATGGCGCGCTGGTGCCCGAGCATGTGGTCGAAGTGCTGCATTATGCTGCTGACTGTTCCGCCTTGTTGCTGGAAGATCTCAGCCAACTGCAACTGCTGCGCACCGGTTTAATTGGTGCCAAACAATATCCGTTGCTGGCTGAACACATCAGTACTTATCTGGCGCGTTGCAGTTTTTACACCTCTGATTTTGCCATGGACGGTCCGTTTAAAAAGGCGCGTACCGTGCAGTTTATGAATCCGCAGTTGTGCCTGATGAATGAAGAGCTGTTTTTCACTGACCCTTACTGCAATCACGACCGCAACCAATTCGATCCGGCGCTGCGGCCGCTGGCGCAACAGCTGTGGTTTGACGAAACACTCAAAGCGGAAGTGGCTGAACTAAAAGCAAAATTTGAGTCTTGCCCGCAGGCTTTGCTGCACGGTGATCTGCAAATCGGCAGTATTTTTGCCGACACTGAACAAACCAAAGTGATTGATGCTGAATATGCTTTTTATGGCCCGATTGGCTTTGATTTGGGCAATTTTCTCGGCAGTTTGTTGCTGCACTACACCGCACTGCCGGGCCTTGTCGTTGATCAAACAAACCGCCAGCAACAAGCAGAGTATTTACGCCAGCAGATTGAACAAACCGAACGCCTGTTTTGCCAGAAATTCCTCGCGCTGGCAGCGCGCGAGACCAAAGATATTGCGCTGCAAAGTGAGTTGTACCAGCAACGTTTTGTGGCTCAGGTAGTAAAAGATGCGCTAGGTTATGCCGGTACTGAAATGCTGCGACGGGTGATTGGCCAGCAGAAAGTGGCCGATCTCAGCACAATCAAAGATAAACGGCTGAAACTACAATGCGAAACTGCGGCCTTACACCTGGGCCGGAAACTGGTGCTACAGCACGCCGAGCTGACGAGTGTCACGACTGTGCTAGGCTGGTTACAGCAACAACAAAGTTAATCCGCCACCGAGTAAATCAGGGAGCATCTCATGGAAAAAATCACCGGTATTGGCGGCGTGTTTATCCGCGCCCGCGACCCACAAGCATTGGCAGCCTGGTATCAACAATATCTGGGGGTTGCCATCGACGCCGGCCAGACGTACGGCTGCCTGATCGCCAAGGCTGAAGATATGACGGTCTGGTCCACTTTTTCGCAAGACACTGACTACTTTGGCAACCACCAACAACAGTGTATGGTGAATTACAGAGTCGCTGATCTCGATGCCATGTTGGCGCAACTGCGCGCCGGCGGCGCTATGGTGGACGACAAGGTGCAGGATGAAGATTATGGCCGCTTTGGCTGGGCGACAGATCCGGAAGGAAACAGATTCGAATTATGGCAACCGAAATAATCCGCCGCGGCAAACAGCGCTTTTATCCGGCAAAACCACGATTTTTACAGTTAAAAACCGCCAAAGCGCGCTGTATCTGGCGCCGTGGCGACCACAATGCCTTTACAGATTTGGTGTTGTTTCGCGGTGCGTTATTTTGTGTGTTTCGCGAAGCCAATGCCCACGTATCACCCGATGGGGCACTGCGTATTCTGAAAAGCAGTAACGGCGGCCAGGACTGGCATTCCGTCGCCTGTATCCGCAGCGACTCTGCTGACCTGCGTGACGGGAAGTTAATCCAGATGCCTGACGGGCGGCTGCAATTGCTCGGCGCCGGCGCGTTGCACGACCGCAGTCTGGGCTCACATCAGTCATTTGTCTGGTTGTCGGATGATGGCGAACACTGGAGTGACGCCATCCCATGCGGTGAAATCAATATCTGGCTTTGGCGGCTGACCTGGCAGCAGGACACCGCCTGGGCTGTTGGTTACAGCTGCACAGATCAGCGTTATGTCCGGTTGTATAAAAGTGATGATGGCGTCAATTTTGCGCCTTGGGTCAGCACGCTGAATAATGCCGGTTATGTCAATGAATCCGGCCTGCTGTTTTTACCGGACGGCCGCGCCATGTGTTTACTGAGACGCGACCCGCACGTCGGTTTACTGGGTATCGCCAGCCCACCATATTTTGACTGGCAATGGCGCGAACTGAACAAACGCATCGGTGGCCCGGCTTGTATCCAATTAGCCGATGGCCGTGTGCTGACCGCAGTACGGCTCTATGACTATCAAGTCCGCACCAGTTTATGCTGGCTCGATATCGACAACGCCACCCTGCAGGAATGTCTGGTACTGCCTTCCGGCGGTGATACCAGCTACCCGGGCTTAGTGCTGGATCAAGGTCTGCTGCATATCAGCTATTATTCGTCCCATCAGGGCAAAACCGCGGTGTACCACAGCGTTATCAGGTTGGATTCTTTGCCAGCCTGACTAACACCGGCTGGCAATCATGCATTTTGCAGAGACGCCAGCCGTTTACCCATTGACCACAAGTTACCAACAATTTACCAGCAAATTTCGGTCAATTTCGGGAAATTCAGCGTTATCAATCACATGCTGATATAATAGACCGCCGTTTTGTCAGGTGCGTGGTCACTCCAAACCTGAACTCAGCTGACAGATTGACTTCGGCCTGCTACACCTTAGCAGGCGGCAATATCTGCTCCGGCGGCATAAGCGCAAAGACGCTTTTCCTATAACAGACAAACACCTAAGGGTAATCCATTGATGAAAAGCAAACATTCTGTGTTAGCCATGCAGATCCATGCGGCATTATTCGCGGCTGCTGTAGGTCTTTCTCCTGTTGCCATGGCGCAGGAAAGTGACAAAGCCAAACAGGACGATCAGCAACTTGAGCGTATTACGGTTACAGCGCAAAAACGCGTCCAGAGCACGCAGGAAGTGCCAATTTCGGTAGCCACTTTGGGCGGCGAAAAATTTGACGCCATCTTTGCCGGCGGTGATGATATTCAGGCGTTAGCGGTCAAAGTACCAGGCTTGTATGCAGAATCATCTAACGGCCGCGCCGCACCACGTTTTTATATCCGTGGCCTCGGCAACACTGACTTTGACCTGGCCGCTTCTCAGCCGGTATCGATCATCATGGACGACGTGGTGATGGAAAACGTGATCCTCAAAAGCTTCCCGTTATTTGATATGGAAGCAGTTGAAGTGATCCGCGGCCCACAAGGCACTTTATTCGGTCGCAATACCACAGCCGGTATCATCAAATTTAATACGGCCAAACCACGGCAGGATTTTGATGCCTATACCAAATTGTCAGTCGGTAACCTCGGCACAATGAATTTCGAAGGTGCAGCCGGTGGTGGCCTCAGCGACAACCTGTCGGCCCGGGTGTCTGTGCTGTCACAAAATCGCGATGACTACATCGATAACAGCTTCAAAAAAGAACAAGACGTGATGGGCGGCTTCGACGAAAAAGCCGGTCGCGTGCAGTTCCTGTATGAAAGTGGCGATATCGCAGCGCTGTTAAACGTGCATGGCCGCAAACTGGACGGTACTTCGTCAGTGTTCCGCGCCAACGTGTTTGATAAAGGCAGCAGCGAGCTGAATAACAATTACGACCGCGACAGCGTTGCTTACAACGACGGCGATAATAACTTCCAGAAATACGACAACTTCGGCGCCTCGTTAAAGCTTGATGTGGAGCTGAGTGGCGGTAAAACCTTCACGTCGATCACCGCACAAGAAAATGCTGACGGTAACGGCAAAGGCGATATCGACGGTGGCACTGAAGCAGGTCCGGGTTTTATCCCATTTCAGGCGGTCACTGAAGACCAGTTAAAAGATTTAGAACAATTTACCCAGGAATTTCGCCTGGCCAGTGACACCTCAGGTGATGTCGATTGGCAAGTCGGCGCCTACTACTTTGATTCATCGTTTGGCGTGACCAGCGTCGACGGTTTCTTTGGTGCCACCACTGTGTACCATGAAAACACCAGCTGGGCGCTGTTTGGTCAAAGCACTTATAACCTGACTGACCGTTGGGATGTGACTGCTGGCGTGCGTTACACCTACGATGAAAAAGGCTTCACTGTTGGCGAGCAAAACGTCGATGGCTTCGCTTTAGTCATTGGCGCTGCGCAAATTCAAAACTATGCACCGGTCGATGTCGATGACGATGAAATCAGCTGGGAACTGGCGACTAACTACCGCGTCACTGACAACTATTCAGTCTTCGGTCGTCTGGCCCACGGTTTCCGCGCGCAGTCGATTCAGGGCCGCGATCTGGCGTTTGAAGGCAACCCTTCAGTCGCTGACTCAGAAACTATTGATTCTGTTGAGTTTGGTGCCAAAGCAGACCTGCTTGGTAACACGCTGCGCTTAAACGGTGCTGTGTTCTACTACAACATCAACGACATTCAGCTGTCGGCTATCGGTGGTGCCTCACAAGGTAACGCGCTGCTCAATGCCGACAAAGGTACAGGTTATGGCTTTGAAGTGGACGCCGACTGGCGCGCCACGTCAAACCTGACGTTAGGCGGCGGTTTCAGCTACAACGACACTGAACTGAAAGACGCCAATCTGCTGGTGGCCACTTGTGGTTCAGGCGCTTGTACGCCAACCGACAAACTGAATGCACAGGGTCGCGCTTTTGTGGATGGCAACCCGTTCCCGCAAGCACCAAAAACCATCCTGACCTTCAATGGCCGTTATGATTTCCCGGTGCCAACCGGTGAGATCTATATCTACGGCGATATCGCCTTCCAGGGTGAAACCAATCTGTTCCTGTACGAAGCGAAAGAATTTGCCATCGACGACAATCAGGAAGCCGGTCTGCGCATCGGTTACATGAACTACGATGGTAACTATGAAGTGGCGTTGTTTGGCCGCAATATCACCGACGAAGACAACGTCAAAGGTGCGATTGATTTCAACAACAACACTGGTTTTGTCAACGAACCACGTATCATCGGCGTTGAATTTAAGAAGAACTTCTTCTGATCATTCGCGAAGATTGAGGTGACAAAAAGGAGCTGCCCGCAGCTCCTTTTTTTATTGCGTCAAGCAAGCAAAAGTCAGAAAAACCATTGCAGTGTTATTTGCCACAAATCCTGTTGCCGGTACTGGCCCCAGACACTGTGGACGCTGCCGCTAAAAGCAGTCCAGCTGAGTTGCAGCTCGGTTTGCGGGTTAAGCCGCGTCTGATAGCGCAGCTTCAGCACACTGGCCTGCTGCGCCGGCTGCCAGGCCCACTCCAGTTGATACTGTGTTTGTAATTCGCCGGTCGGGTCATATTGCAGCCGCCCCAGCAGTTGGCGGCGAAATACCCGGCCAAAATCGGGATACAAAGAGACAACCGGCATCAGCTGACGACGGCTTTCGTCACTGTATTGCAGCAACAGAAGCCACTGCGATTGCTCGCCGTACCATTCGCGTTCGGCCGCCAGTACATATTGCCAATAGTGCCCTTGTTGAGTCGCTACCCCGACTGCTAGTTGCTGGTGCGCCTTGGCCAGCTCGCCGCGCCACAACCAGCTCCCCAACTGGGTCTGAGCAGTTATGCCCATCACTTGTTGCGCCGGATAAAACCATTCAAGCTGCTGATCCGTCGGCAATAAAGCCGGCTGCAAATCAACGCCGTCATAACCGAACAATGACCATTGCAACGCACCTTGAGTCTGCACCAGCCGAATACCACGCTGGGCATGCTCAGGTCTTTTGCTTAATTCCGGTCGCTGCAGAGTAAAAATACCGTCCGCTAGCCAGGGGGCAACCGCTGACGGGCTATAGACCAATTCCAGGGCAGGTTGGCTGGCAGTGGCGTGCCAGACCCAGCGCAAGGCCGGCTGCGCTTGTTGCGCAGTACCGGTCAGGTCCTGATAATCCGGCACGGTCCAGACATCCGCCACCGATACGGTATCAGTCTGACGCCAGTCGATGATTTGCCGTCCCAGAGTCAGGCTGTGCTGGTTTTGCTGATATTTCAGTCTGAACTGCTGCAGGCTGAATACGGCTGGCTTGGTACTGCCCCACCATAACGCGGCCGCTTTTTCCTGCTGCACGCTATCCTGCTGCAAGCGAATGGCGCTGTTGAATTGCCAGTTTGTAGATAAATCCAGCTGCAGTTCGTTGTCATAACGCAGGCGGTGCTGAGCTTGCTGCAATTGCGGCACAAAGCCCAGCTGCCATTGCAGTTGCTGGCGCAGATGCTCCGCCATCGCCTGAACCGGAAACAGGCTGCAACAAAGCAGCCCAACGCTCAGCAGCAACCTGCTAGTCACTCAAGAACTCCTGACTAAAAATCTGGTTAGCCAAACTGGTATCAAACCGGCGCTCGCGCACATCAATCACCGTCTGACGTTGCTCCAGATGGTTATCAATTTCAACCCGGTTCGGCCGCCAGCCGCCTTGCGGATATTTCTGCAGCATTTTGTTTTGCAAGGTTTTGACCAGCAAACCCTGCCGGTTGAAATAGTCGATGCGACTGATGGCATAATCCGGGTCGAGCCAAATTTCGCGTTTAGCATACGCCGAGTTTGACCCCATATTCGGCCGCGCTTCAATCCACCAGCCCTGCGCACTCTGGTTCAGGATGCGGTATTGGTAAGCCGCTGGATCTTCACCACTGAGTTCGGCATTGTCTTCAAATGTCAGATCGGTGCCGGCAAAATACTGTTGTTGGCGCTGACCATTGACCCGACGTGCTTTGACCCAGCTGGGCATCCGCAACCAGATTTGTTGCGCCGAACGGTCAGCTCGGTCCAACCATAACCCCAGGCCGGCATCCGCCGCCGGGCTGACGAATTTGAGTACCACTTGTTCGCCACTTTGCACATAGCGGGTCCAGCGTGTCAGTTGTTTTTGCTGACCCGCTTCGCCAAACCGCGTTACGGTCAGCAGTAACTGTTCCTGTTCAGCTGCCGCCAATTGCCGGTAACGCAGCCAGGACTGGTTGATCACTGTCGCGGCAGTCATATCCACATCAACTGAGCCACCCTGACTGCAAGGCAAAAACAAACTAAATAACAACATCGCGCATAATTTTTTCATCAAGAACTCCTGTCGGATGTCAGCCGGCAGCAACTGCGCAGCACACCCGGTAACACAAATAAGGCACCGCAGGCGCAAACGCTGAGTAATACCAGCATCAGCAAGCCAAGGCGCTGCATCGGAATAAAACTGGAAAACAATAAGAAGCTAAAGACAATGCCATTGAGACCGGCGTCCAGCAGGGTCAGTGGCCCGCGCTCACCAATGCTGAACTGCAGTGCCTGCGCCGGGTTTTGCCCTGCGGCCAGCGCGCAGCGAAAGTCCTCAAGCAGATACAGATCAAAATCGATTGCGGCGTTAATGCCCAGCGCGGTGGCGCAGGCTGTGGCCTGGTCGAGCGGGATCTGCAACAAAGCCATCACCACGATAACCACGGCATAAGCCAGCACAAAAGGCAGGCATACTGCCGCCGCTGCCGCCAGCGGGCTGAGCCGGTACTGCCCCTGCCGCTGTTGCAGCCGCTGATTGGCATACCAGAACCAGCATGCTGTCAGCAGCAACACCATCGGCATGCTGAGTAAGGTATTCAGTGGCTTGCGTTCGCTGATATACAAATCGGTTTGGTGGTAGCTGTGCAGATTGCCAAAGGCCTGCAGCCGCAGTTGCGGAAACTCCTGCTGCACCAGCTGCTGCACGGTATCGGCATATTGACGCAGACTGACCGAATCGTCGGCGGGATGGCCGAGCCACAGTACCATGCCCTGATCAACCCACCAGGCATCAGCCAGCCGTGGATCAGCCAGATCCCAGCGTAATAACTGTAAATGGTCATGTAACTGCGCGGTCGATTGCCCGGCAATGGGTTGCATCAGCTCCAGTTGGTTCACCACGGACAACACTGCCCGGCTATCCGACAACGCAGTCAGCTTCTGTTGCAGCCGCTGCACTGCCCGGACAAATTCCGCATCCGCCACCGCCGGATAACGGCTGTCGGCCACCTGAACCGGGCTGACAAAATAACTCAGCTGGGCAAAACCACCGCCGGACGGCTGATTTAATTGCTGCCGGGCCCGGTCGACGATAGTGTCGGGCAGATAATCAATCGGTTTTTCCCGCACCTGGATCAGCCGCTGCGCCTGCGGAGCCAGCGCATCGTGCGCCACCAGCGTGCTGACCAGCAATAACAACAACAGCACACCCAACAGCACCTGCCGCAGCGCCTGTTGCGGGCTGCGCGACAGCCAAAAGCGTACTGAGGCAGCGGTCATCCCGGCCATGACCTGTTGGATCATCAGCTGCGTCCGGCCCTGAACTGGAAAGGCCTGTGTGCTCAGTTGCAGTGCCGGCAATAAAGAACTGACCAGCACACGCTGATAGCCCAGGCCCAACGCCGACAACAAACCGACTTCCAGCACACCACGAATGCCGATTTGGCCGAGGCTGAGAAAATTCAGCGCGGCGATGCCGAGCACCAGATTGAAGCGTGGCAACTGCAGCTGTAGTGCCTGCCAGCACAAACTGGCATCGACTGCAGATCCGCGCGCTGCGGCCAATCGCCAGGCACTGTTAAAAGCTTCGAGTGCCCGGGTATTCAGCGAAATCCCCGACACTATCAGGCTGCTCAGCACCAACAGGAAGTACACCCGCTCCCGCACCGGCTCGGCCTGACTACCGGAACCAATCACCAGTCCCAGCGCGTCCAGCAGCGGAATACTGCCGCGCACCAAAACAAAAGACAGCAAAATCACCGCGCTGCTACACAAAGCCTGCCGCCAGCTGCCAAGCGCCAGCCAGGCCGCCAGCGTGGCGAGACAAAGTCCCAGCGTGCAATACCACAACACATCGGAGATCAGCGCGTAATGCATCAGACCACGACCAGCCGCCCAACCGCTCAGGCTGACATTGGCAAACTCTGCCACCGGATGGATATCTGATTTCCACAACAACCATTCCAGTGGGTGAATGCGGCGTTGCTCCAGATATTCAGCGACGGTATCTATAAGCTGTTGTTCGGAAAAGCCGACCGGTAACTGCAGCAGGATTTGCGCATATTGATAGTCGGTCTGGCCTGATTGCGCGCCGGCCAATAAAGTACCGTGCGCCAGCGGGTTCTGCTGCAGCCTGATTTTCAGTTGCTGCAGGTCCAGTGTGGCCGGATCGGCCGGCACATAAGGTTCACTGCTCAGACTCAGTGCGTCAGATTGATAGCGGTTTAAGTTATGCGTCAGGCTCAGCACTGACGCCTGGGGTAACAAAGTGGCCATGGAGTCGCTGATGTCACGGATTTGACTGATCGCGGCGCGATTCAGGCCATCCGGCAACGCCAGCACTAAACCCAGCGTCTCGCCGGTCGCCAGCCCTGGCACTGCAGCGACTTGCTGCTGCGCCTGCACATAAGGGTTTTCAGTTTGCAAAATAGCGCCACTGACGATACCACCTGGCACCACCTGCAGATTCAGCCAACCAAAAATCAGCAACAACAGTGCCCAGCAGCCCAGCACCAGACGGCGGCCGGTGATTGACAACAAACGCATCAGCTTTGCTCCCCAACCGCGGGTTGCCCGGTTTGCCACAACGACCACTCGCCGACCGGTTTGCCAAAACAATGTGGTTGTGGCAGGCCGATCCGCAGTGAATGGAAAGCTTCGGCAATCAGCGTCTGGTTAAAAGCATTGACGTCAAACCAGTCCCGGCTTAGCGGCGTTGGATTGTATTCGCGATAAACAGTGTGATAAAGCGCCAGCGCTTCAGCAAAACAACCAAATACGGTGCCTTGTGCCAGCATCAGTTGTTTTGCCGTCAGACTGCCAAGGACATAGGTTAAATCGGCCGACCAGGCATTGCCTGCGTCCTGGCGGATCACGTCGTTTTGCACAGTCCGATAGACCTGACGGTCCAGATTGGCCGGCTCTGCCACATCCACCACAACCAGTTTTTGGTTGGCTTTGCGCAGCAGCGCGATATGTTCTGCACTCAGTCTGGCGTTATCGCTGTGAGTGCACGCCACCACCAAATCGACGGGGCCGGTGTCCCGCAGGTCGTGTACCACTGCAATACCGGTGTTTTCAGCAAATTCACGCAAGTAGGTTTCATTGCCACCAAAACCAAGCAAATGCGCACCCTGTTGCTGCAGATGCTGACAGACCGCGGAGCCGAGAATGCCATAAGGCCCAATCACCAGAATACGTGGCCGAGCCAGGCCACTGCTGGCAATAGCACGGTCAACGTCGGCACAAAGCAGCTGCGCGGTGCCATTGTCGCCAATCGTAAAAATCAGCTGCGGGAATAGTTGTTTCAGCTCCAGACCATCGCGGCCAAACAAACGTTTAGTCGAGGCGGCCAGCAAAATGACTTTTGCGCCCTGCGCTTCAGCCCAGCGCACCGCATCAATAAAGGCCAGTTTGGCGACTTTACGACCTTCGCGGCTGTACATTTCCGCCGCAGTAAAATTGATGCCGCGGATCTGGCCAGCCACACCGTTGATGTACAAACGCGGACCATTTTCCTGGCAACGCGAAGTGGCACCGGGTTTATAAAACAACACACGCTCGGCTTCATCCCGCACATTGCAGATAAACACCACATCGAGCTTGGGCTGGCCGGTCAATGTCCGCCAATGCCGGCGGTAATCGGCAGCCGCCATCAGGCCGCGCCACAGTTGAACTAATTGCATGAAAACCTCATTCAGGTATCTCTGTTGAATGAGGCGCAGCTTAAAGATCAGGCACGGTCTGAGGTATCAGGAAAATTCCTTATTCGCCGCTTGTGGGATCAAAATACTGAAGCAACTGCCACGACGTAGCACTGAATGCACCTGTAGGCGATAGCCGAGCTGGGCACATAATGTCTGCACTATGTACAAGCCCAAACCCACGCCACTGCCGCTCCGGGCATTGTCGCCCTGCACAAAGGCTTGCTGCAGCCGCTGCAATTGTTCGGGTAATAATCCAGGCCCACGGTCGAGTACCTGGATCTCCAGTGCCTGCGGCCGTCGCCGCACGCCAATGAGTACAGTGCCGCTATGGCTGTAGCGAATAGCATTGGCCAGCAGGTTATGCAAAATACGGCTTAGCACGACAAAGGAAGTATCCAGCGTCAGCTGACTGGACACGACCCGCAGTTGCAGACCTTTTTGCGCGGCGATCGGCCGGTATTCTGCCGCCAGCAAGTTAAACAATGCCCCCAGCTGCACCGCTTCACCGGGCTGATGGCTCTGTTTACATTCCTGCATAATGTCGCTGAGCAAAGTCTGGGCATACTGAATAGTCCGGTCAATATGCTCAGCCAGTGGTTGTTGTGCCTGTTGTTGCTTCAGCACGTCAATGGCAAACCGTAATGACGCTAACGGTTGGGAAATATCGTGACTGGCCGTGGCCAGACGCAGCGCGCTGTCGGCCGCGCGGGCCTGTGCATAACGCCGTTCCTGTTCGGCCTGGGCCAGCTGCGCCGCTTCAGCCAGCCGGTGTAACCGCTGCTCTGTCTGTTGTTGGCGGAACTGCCACATTTTGCTGATCAATGCTGCGCTGAAAAACGACGTTTCCAGCAAAAAACCAATTTTCGGATAGTGAAAAAAATCAATAAATGGAAAGGGGTTTAGACCCAGCACCCCAAGCCCCATCAGTAACATGGTGCACACCATCAGGCTGACGGTTCCGAGCAAATACAAAGTCGCACCGGCCAGTTGGTCGCGGTGAGTGCGAATGGCCGTCAGCACCGCCAAAATGCTGTAGACAAAGGCAATCAACACCAGCACCAATAGTTCATCGTAAAAGCGCTTACCGTCACCCGGCAGCAAACTACCCGCCAGCAAATTCAGCAGGAGCAGCACCAGCACCAAGCGGTGCGCCAGCGTCAGTGTCGGGTAACGTTGTGGCAAACGGAAAAACACAAAAGCAAACAAAGCGTGACTACCAATCACCAGACTGCTCAGCAACAATGGCAACAGCTGATTCAGCTGCGGCACATCCGGCCACAGCAACTGGAAGTAATAGCCTTCAATCTGCGGCAATATCGCTACGTGCCCCAGCACCAGCAAACAATAAGCCCAATAAGCTGCCTGATCACTGACACTGCGATACAACAGGGCCAACAGCAACATCGCCAGCATCACGCCCAATAAAACACCACTCAACAACTGTTGCCAGAGTTGCGATCTGGCCCAGGCATCAGGTTGATACAACACCGGCTGTAATCGGCCATTGGCATGAATATAATAATTCAGGTAAAACTGATGCTCGCCGCGACTGAGTTCAAGCGGCACGGCCAGGCGTGGCGTGGCTAAGAGACGGGAGCCAAAGGGTTGGCCAGGGTCCTGACTGAAAATCAGCTGCCATTGGCCTTGTCGCCATTGATACAGACGCAGCCGCTGCACATCCGGCACCCCAAGCGCCAACACCGCTGGGCCAGCGGTCTGCACCTGCAGGCTGATGAATTCAGAACGCCCTGCGGCCGCGGCCAGCGATTGCTGTAACGATTCGGGCACAGCAATCGCTTCAGTGCAGGCGCTGAGCAGCATTTTTTCACTGCCAGCGTGCCAAAGGCAATCTGCACGCAGCGACCCACAGACACTGAACAGACAGCAAAACCACAGGTACCAGGGCATGAATGAAGTTCCACAAAACGCGCCAATCCGCTTGTTGCTGGCTGACGACCATCAAATTTTCCGTGACGGTCTGAAATTATTACTGTTGACCATAGCCGATATCCGGCTGGTGGCTGAACTCTGCAGCCTAACAGAGCTGAGATCGACGGTAAAGGCGACAGAACCTGCGCTGCTGTTACTGGATTATCATATGCCCGGCGGCGATACCGGCGCAGAAATCCAGTATCTGAAGCAGCGTTGGCCTGCATTAAAGATTATCGTGTTAACCGGCAGTCAGTCCGCGCAACTGCTGCTGCTGGTCGCGCAAGCCGGCGCTGATGCGGTGTTGCAAAAAAATGGCAATGCAACTGAATTACGCACGGCCATTGACACTGTGATGCAGGGTGACAGCTATATCGCCCCTTCAGTGCAGACTTTGCTCGACGCGATCCATCTGGAACTGACACCGCGTGAATTTCAAATTATGCGGCTGGTGTGTGATGGCCTTAGCAATGCGCAAATTGCCGAGCAACTAAATTTGTCGCCGAAAACCACCGACAAACACCGTGAAAATCTGATGCGCAAACTAGGCGTTAATAACAGTGCCCAGCTGATCCGTAAGGCTTTGCAAATGGGGATCCTGGATAGTCATTGACGCAGCATGCTGTCGGCTAATCCCCAATCTTCACCCGTTAATCCCAGAGTAACAGTGGTTAACTATTGAACCGATTTAACTTAACTTCACATATATACGCTTGGATACCATCAATGAATACTGTTGTATCTGCCATGCTGCCAGTCCTGTTTTGCCTTGTCCTGTCAGCGTGCGGCGGACAGCAAAGCGAGACTGCACCAACTTTACCCCCGGTCAGCAACGTTCCGACGGAACCGATGCCTGAAACAGGTCCGAATCAGGCGGTGCCCGACAATCGTCAGCTGAATTCGTTGCAAATTCTGCTGTTTGGTAACAGTCATTCCGGCAGCCACAATCTGCCGGGTACTTTGCAGGCCTTGCTACAGCAAGGGACCAGCAAAACCGTCAGTGCGCTGCGCGCCGGTGGTGCGCCTTATTTGGACGAACGGCTCGAAGATCAAGTCAGCCGGCCTTTGCTCGAAAACAGCCAATGGAGCCATCTGATCCTGCAAGCGCAGAAATACTCAACCACCGGACTGTATAACTATTCAACGGCAGGTGCCAAAAGCTGGATCGCGCTGGCGAAAGCCCGTGGTGTTACACCTGTGCTGTTTCCGGAACATCCACGTGCTGGCAACAATGAAGAAGGCATGCGCATCTTCCGGCTGCATCAGCAAATTGCAGCCGAACAAGCGGCTTGTGTCGCGCCTGTGGGGCCGGTCTGGGATCAGGTGCTGCAGCAATATCCCGATATGGCGCTGCACAGTGAAGATGGCAATCACGCTGCGCCTGCCGGCGCCTTGCTGACCGCGTACATTTTGTATGAGGTGATTAGCGGCCGGCCGGCCGATGCACTGCCTGATTTACCTGCTCTGGAAGTATCAGTGAGCACTCAGCGCATCCTGCGCCAGGCTGCATCGGCAGGGATACGCCAATACCCGGCGTGCCCATTCTGAGCCGTTCAAAAGTCAGAACCGACTAAGGATTGATAAAATTCCGATATTGTTGTGATTTTTATAACAGAGACATGTTGGATCCCGACGCGACGGGTTAGCGTTTGGCTGACCGGAAGCTCCGGGATCGATCTGATTATTTCTGTAAAACAACAATCCAAGGGACAATATCATGAAAAAATCACTACTGGCAGCCACACTTTTACTGGGTGCGATGGCGACTGGCACCGCACAGGCTGCAGACATGGAATGCCGCGTCGGGACCACCCAAAACAGCGGCTGGAGCAGCTATTGTTTTGGCATGAATTACGCGATGAACTACAAACCGGTCACCGCATATTTCCGCATCCAGAATCTCGCCGCTCCGGTGGCGCAGGTCATTTGGCAAGGCGGCCAGAACTGCTCCGCAACGTCGACCAGCTGCAACTTCAAAATTACACCTTATCAGGAACATGTGGTCAGCGCGATTGTGCTGTATACCAACGGCACCTACGAATCGGTCTCAGCCACTGCACAGTTTGAAACCGGTTTCTAAGCCAGATTTAACCGCTTGCAGGCCGGATCATTCCGGCCTCACTAAAAAAACAGCAGCAGCGGCAAATTCTTGCTCAAGTAACGGCAACTTCCTGCCGATAACGCGGCTATAGTCTGTCTAACTGAGTCAGGAAATCGCCACCATGAGTATCCAACCGACCGCCAGCACCACCGCCGCCAGCCGCTATCAGGCCAACAGCAGCCCTGTTGAAGAAACCACCAAAAAACCCAGCGCCAGTGAACTGTCCGAAGCCAATAAACGGCAGCTCAATCAAACCATTCTCGACAACCAATTGTCATTAAGTCTGCAATCCGATAATAAATCGATGAACTTGTTGTATCGCGCCATCACTGATGCCGTAGAAAAACGCCTGGCCGCGCAGTCACCGGCAGGGCAAAACCAGGACAACAGTACCGAGGCGACAGCAGAGACCGGCCTGAATAAAACCTACAGCAACGAAGACACTTCGCCGCAGGCCACCGCCGATCGGATTGTTGGTTTCGCCACTAATTTTTACCAGGCGTTTCGTGAACAAAACCCGGAACTGAACGACGAAGACGGCCTTGAACAGTTTATGCAGGAGATTGGCAAGGGTATCGACCAGGGCTTTGCTGACGCCCGTGACATCCTGACTGGGCTGAAAAAACTCGAGGGGAAAGTGGCCACCGATATCGACGAAACTTACAGCCTGATCCAACAAGGCTTGCAGGATTTCAGAGATCGGACATTAAAGCCAAAAACTGAAGACAGTGCCGGCTGATCAACAGCATCAGTCGCGCCGGGCGCAGCTGCCACTGTCGCAGCGCGCCTGACCGGTCAGCCAGTACGACACCCGGTAGCGGTTGGCGGCAAACCACAAATAGATTTTATCGGCAAACCAACGGACGAGCGGCCAGCGTAAAAATGCCGTACGGTGGCCTTTGCCAACCGCCGACCAGGCCGCGTGCGTTGAATCCAGCCCACGCAAAATAACGCCATCAGCAGTCAGTGACAGTAAAATACGCCCTGCTTCTGCCACATCGATTTGCGGATACAGCTGCGCCATTTCCGCTTGCTGAATATCCACCAACGTCAGCTTGTAACCGTCTGGATCAATACGACGCAGCTGCGCCATTTCGCGCACACAGAGCGGACAAAAACCGTCATAAAAAATGGTCAGTGTGGACATGGCGAAGGTTCCGTAAAAGTACTGCTGTTACACCCTGTTCTGATTACGCCCAGGCCGGTGGTCCGATCAACTGCACCGCAAAAAAACAAAAAGCCCGCATCTGCACAGGCAAATACGGGCTCGCTGAACAACGGCGGCTTAACCCGAGTTGCGCATCCCGGCGGCGATGCCGGCAATAGTGACCATCAACGCACGTTTGATATTGTCGTTAACGGTTTCCGGCGCATGTCGCACCCGTTTTAACAACTCAACCTGCAGGATATGCAGCGGGTCGACATAAGTGTTTCTGAGCATAATCGACTCACGGATCCAGGCTTCGTTGGCCATTAAATCTGGCCGGTCGATCAGCTGCAGCAACAACGCCGTATCGGCGGACAGCTGGCTGCGTAACTGCGCCCCGAGGCCAAGCAGATGTTCCGGTACCAGTTTCTCATCATAATATGCGGCAATTTGCGCGTCCGCTTTCAGATAAACCATTTCCAGCATCGACAGGCGCGTGGCGAAAAACGGCCACTGGGCGCGCATTTCGTGCAGCAACGCCGTTTGGCCTTGCGCCACGGCTTCAGCCAGTGCTGAGCCGGCACCGAGCCAAGCCGGCAACATCAAGCGGTTTTGCGACCAGGCGAAAATCCATGGAATGGCACGTAAACTTTCGACGCCGCCGTTTGGATTGCGTTTGGGTGGCCGGCTACCCAGTGGCAACTGCCCCAATTCAAGCTCTGGTGTCGCCGCGCGGAAATACGGCACAAACTCCGGATGGTGTCGCACCACGGCGCGGTAGGCGTCGCAAGAGGTTGTTGCCAACTGCGCCATTAACGCGCGCCACTCTGGTTTAGGTACCGGCGGTGGTAACAATACCCCTTCCAGCACAGCAGAGGCATACAAAGCCAACGAACGCTGCGCCAGTTTGGACAAACCAAACTTAAAGCGGATCATCTCGCCTTGTTCTGTCACGCGCATACCACCAGCCAGACTGCCTGGTGGTTGCGACAGGATCGCAGCGTGGGCGGGACCGCCGCCACGGCCGATAGTACCGCCGCGGCCGTGGAATAATGTCAGCTGCACTTTCGCCTGCTGACAGATCGCGACTAAGGCTTCCTGCGCGCTGTATTGTGCCCATGAGGCGGCAATAGCGCCGGCGTCTTTGGCCGAATCGGAATAACCAATCATCACTTCCTGTTTGCCCTGGATATAACCGCGATACCAGTCAATACCCAGCAATTTGCTGATACATTCCGGCGCATTGGTTAAGTCGGCCAGCGTTTCGAACAACGGTGCTACCCGCATCGGGAAACTGATGCCTGCTTCTTTTAACAGCAGCTGCACAGCCAGCACATCAGAAGGCTTGCCCGCCATGGAAATGACGTAAGTGGATAATGCTTCAGCACCATGGCGCGCCACAATGTCACAGGTATCCAGCACTTCGCGCACTTCGGCGCTCGGTTGCCAGTTGCGCGGGAACAATGGCCGTTTGCTGGCCAGTTCATTCAGTAAAAATGCCTGCCGCGCCGGCTCTTCCCAGTGTGCATAATCGCCAATACCAAGATATTGGGTAAATTCACTGAACACCTGCGTGTGCCGGCCGGATTCCTGCCGTACATCGAGTTTTAATAAGGTCAGACCAAAAGCATAAGCACGGCGGATAGTGTCCAGCAGCTGGCCATTGGCGATCACGTCCATTTTGCAGTCGCGCAGCGAGTGATAGCACAGCAGTAGCGGTTCCAGCAGTTGCTGGTTATGCCACAGCAAATCATCCGGACGCTGCAGCCGATCATGTTTCAGTGCTTCGGTCAGCCAGTCACGAGTGTGCAGCAGTTTGCCGCGCAGCACTTTTAATAAATCACGGTACGGCTCAGTCGAACCAGGCACTGCGGCTTGCAGCGCAGTGTTGGCGGGGTTCATCGACAGCTCGTTGCCGAGAATATCGAGGTCATGCGCAAATAAATCGGCAGCTTTCCAGCGGCTGAGCAATAGCACTTGCCGCGTAACTTTGGCCGTAACAAAAGGATTGCCGTCGCGATCGCCACCCATCCAGGAAGAAAAACGGATCGGCGCGGCATCCAGGGCCAAGCCATGGCCCAGTACTGGCGTTAATGCCTCGTCCAGTTCGCGGATAAATTCCGGAATTGCCTGCCACAACGAGGTTTCAATCACAGCGAAACCGGATTTGGCTTCATCCACTGGCGTTGGCCGTTGTTCGCGGATTTCATTGGTATGCCAGGCCTGCGTGATCAAATCACTGAGACGGGCATCCAGTCGCGACAGTTCGTGTGCGGTTAAATCCTGTTCGCGCTGGGCCAGACAATCGGCAATTTGCGTCAGCTTATAAATCAGCGTGCGGCGCGTCACTTCGGTCGGATGCGCAGTCAGGACTAATTCGATGGATAAATCCGCCACCGCCTGACGGGTTTTTTCCACGTCGACCTGCTGACTTTTTAACAAGGTCAGCAATTCCTGCAGCGGTTGTGGTTTTTCAATCGACGCGGCACCGGCTTTACTGATGGTGTGATGTTGTTCGGCCAGATTGGCCAGATTCAGAAACTGGGCAAAAGCACGGGCGACCGGCAGGATCTCATCATCGGTCAGGCTGGCCAGGATCTGTTTGAGCTGTTGATCCAATTGCTCAGTGCCGGCACGGGCTTGTTTGGCGAGTAAACGGATTTGCTCAATCCGCTCCAACAACGCAGCGCCAAGCTGGTTCCGGACCGTATCCCCTAATTGTGTGCCAAGCAAACCGACGTTCGCTCTTAAGGCAGCATATTGCGACATATTCCCACTCTCCTCGTTGCATTGCCTGCCTTGTTGCTTGAGCGCGCACCGCGCTCTGGCGTTTTTTTCTGCAGTTTCACCTCACCCTAACCCGATTTTTGTTGGTACTCAACACTGACAGATTACAAAAACAACAACAAAACAGACTTTCAGGCGTTTAGATGGCTTTATGTCGAGATGGAATTAAATTTCTGTTGCAGCAATGAAGCGGCGAAAGGTGCGCACGGCCGGTCTGAGTTGACCCCGTTAATTCTGCCAACAATGCAGTTCTGCCTCGGTTTGCAGCACTTCCAGCTGTGGCCGGGCAAAGAAATATCCCTGAAACCAGTCAATACCCTGCGCGGCCAGATAAGTCAGCTCCGCTGCAGTCTCGACCCATTCAGCCAGTACTTTGCAGCCCAATAACGCACATTGTGCGAGGATCTGCTGCAATCTTTGTTGTTTTTCAGTGGATTGATCAATATCACGGATCAGCGCCATATCAAGCTTCAGCACCCGCGGTTTCAGCGAATGTAACCAGTCTTCATGTGCAAAGCCGGCGCCAAAATCATCGATAGCGGTGATAAAACCACGCTCAGCGTAACTACGGAAAATTTTCAGCAGGTGACTGTGACTGAGGATTTGCTCACCTTCCGTCACTTCGAACATGATATTGCGGATATCAAAACCATATAAATCGGCGGCTTCGATTGTGGCGCGGATACAGGTTTCGGGGTTATACACCGCATTGGGCATAAAATTGATACTGAGCAGCTTTTGCAGCCCCAGCCGGGTCGCAGTTTCAATCGCTTTGACCCGGCAGGCCTGATCAAAATAATACTTATTGTGCTCGTTGACCCGCGCCAGCACCGTGGCGGCACCTTCGCCCTGGCTGCCTCTCACCAGCGCTTCATAACCGACGATCGACTGAGTCGACCATTCGATAATTGGCTGAAACGCCATGCGGATCTCAAAACCGAGGTCCGCGCCACTTAAACAATCGTGACAGCTTTGTTGTTGTATTTGCGGGGGAAACTGCATCTTGATTGGCTCCTGCTGCAACGTCTGACTGTGGAATAATAGCAGGAACAACCACCGGCTCAACTTGTTGTTTGGCTGGATCAGACCAACGCCATTTGACGTGGACGGGCGGCCCTGTTTCCCGCCAGCTGTCAGACTGGCTCAGGCAGAACACAGGTTTATCTTCAGCATGGGCTAAACCGGCCTCACCTGCAAAGCGAAAAGCAAAAGCAGCCAAAGGTGGCCCGATAGTTTCAAACAATGTGACCGCGCCTAATACCACAGCACTGATCACGGCAGCGTGCTCAGAACTGAGACCACTGCTGGTTTGTGCCAGCCCAATCGCGAGGCCGGCCATCGGCACCAGTAACATCCCGGTGCTGGCACTGGCCCGCGCCCGTTGGCGCTGCAAAGTACCGGCCAGCCATACCATCAGAATTTTCACGACAGAACGTGCGGTCACCAGCAGCACAATCACCAGGCCGAATTGCCACAAGGCACTGAGTTGCAATTTGGCGCCGGCAAAGACAAACAGCACAATAAAAAACAATTCAAACGCGGAGCCAAAATTCAGCTCAGACACCAGCGGTCCCCGCTCCAGACTGCGCACCGTGATGCCGACCAACAAAGGTGCAAACAACGCAGACACTTGCAGCTGCTGCGCCAAAGCCAATGTCAGCATCAGACTGCCAATCACCAGCGCCATTTTATATTGCTCGGCGCTTTGCGTACGCAGACACAGAAAATGCAGCAGAGTCCCAACCGCAACGCCTAACAAAGCGGAGCCAAACAGCAAATATAACGGTTGCAGGATCACCTGGCTCAGGCCGGCCTGCTGATCGAGTAATAGCGCCGGGATCACCGCAGCAAACACCAGGAAAGACCAGCAATTATTCAGCGCGACCAGCGTTTTCGCCGTTTCGGTGACCGGGCCTTTTGCACCGGTTTCATGCGCGACGTGCAGCAACACCGCCGGCGATGAAGAAATCAGAATGGCACTGATCAGCGCAGACAACACCGGGCTGAAATCGAGCCAGTGCAACACCAAAAAACAAACCAGAAAAGTGATGCTGGCTTCAGCCAGCGAGGTCAGCACCAGCGCCTTATGCTGACGGATAAAACGTAAGTCCAGCGAAGTCCCGAGCCGGTATAAAATCAGTGCCAGCGCGATATCAACTAAAATCCGCGCATCCAGCAGCGTTTGCTTATCCAGTAAACCCAGACCGCTGGGACCAATCAGGAAACCCACCGCCATAAAGCCGGTAATACTGGGGATCCAGCGCGTCAGATGCGCCAGATAGCCACCTAAGGCGCCCACCAGCAATAACAATGCAAACGCCAACAAAGGGCTGAACGTAAGGGCCGTGGCCGGTAAAAAATCCATCAATACACTCCGAAACCACGGGAAAATTAAGACTGTGTCAGTACCAAAAGTTCAGCAGCAGCGCGTTCACGCGGACAAAAATTCAATTGGAATGCCGGTTCATCACCAAATTGCCAGCTGATGTCGGCGCCAAAAGGCAAATCCAATACTCCGGCAAAAGAACCGGTGATCAGCACCTGACCAGCCCGTGAGCGCAATCCCTTGTGACCGTAAAAAATTTACCAGCCAGGGTAAAGGCGCCCGTGGATTATCATTCGGATGGCGGGCGGCGTGCAGCACTGACGTCTGGTCCAGACTGCGTCAGCGTCAATGTAAAACTGGTTTGTTCCGGGCCGTTGAGCACAGGCCCAAGCCAAAGCCCCTGATTAAACAAACCATCAGCCAGCTGATCCGGATACACCGCACCTGCATCCGGCTGATACCGGCTTTGGATCAGCTCCAGCGCGAGATGTGGCGTGCCGATCGAGGCAAAAACGTCGGCGTCGCTTAGAGGATTGTCACCACCTGGCAACAAATCTGTCAGCAGCGGGTAAGCATATTCAGGTTCGACCCGGGCCAGACCTTGCATTGAAGGCCACAGCGCACAGACGGCGCTTTGTTGCAGCTCGTTTTGATACAAAGGACCCAACACGATTTTCAGCTGACCATTGGCATCAACCGACGGCACACCACACTTCCAGCCAATTACTTGGCTGTATTGCGTTGCCACCTGCAGCTGCACCGCCAGTGAGTCGGCGACCAACCGCGGCCGGTAAGCGTCAGGCAATAACCCGGCAGGCTGGCCCTGAGCGCGCCTTTGTTGCAGTTCCTGCGCCGCCGCATTGACTTGTGCAGCGGTAAAAGTCGGGACTAAATCTAATTCAGACATCAAGCAGGACTCCGGCGAGCAGGCTAATTTCAACACAGTCACTATAACGATGGGACGAAGCAGACAACAAGTTTGTTGTAGATTGGAGCGGGCGATGGGAATCGAACCCACGGCACCAGCTTGGGAAGCTGGGGTATTACCATTATACGACGCCCGCTTTGAGGAAAGCCGCTGCAGTGTGGCAAAAATCACGGCCCAGTTCAAGCGCTTGCGTCTGGCAGGGTGTCAGCTGACGGTCAACTGGTGATAAATTCAGCAATCGGCGAAATCCTGAATGAACATCAGGGATAATGTATTAACCTAGAAGGTGAGCACCATGTCCGGCGCACATAAAAAAAGGCCGGGAATTCCCGGCCTGTGAAGAGTTGCCTGCCTGTTATTGTCTGGCAAAGCCAGTGATTAAAGCGGTGTCTGCGCTTGCAGTTGCGACTGCAGCTAAATTTGTGACTGTAAATAATTCGGTAAACCAAATAGTTTGATCTGACGCAGTTGCTGTTCCAGCCAGTGTGCATGATCGTTTTCGGTATCATCCAGCAACTTCTGCAGCATGCTGCGCGTGACATAATCCTGTTCCTGCTCACACAGCGCCATGGTTTGCTTCAGTAATTTGCCCACGCTGTATTCGACATTCAGGTCATTTTGCAGCATGGACGGCACGTCAGCACCAATCTGCAGCGCATCGCGCTTGCTCATGTCCGGTGTGCCTTCGAGGAATAAAATCCGCTCGATAATGGCCGAAGCATGAGCTTTTTCATCGGTGACTTCGTGATCAATACGCTCGTACAGCTTGTGCAGGCCCCAGTCCAGATACATGCGGGAATGGATAAAATACTGGTCCATCGCACTCAGTTCATTGGCCAGCAGCACATTCAGTGCAGCAATAATCGCTTGTTTGCCTTGCATGCTGCTTACTCCCCGCTCACTTTGCTTTGCAGATAATTTTCAATACCCATAGCACCAATCTGATACTGCTGTGCATTGATCCAATCGATATGTTCTTCTTCGTGTTCCAGGATTTCCTGCAACATTTCGCGGCTGACGTAGTCCTGCTTTTGCTCGCACAACGCAATGGCATTTTTCAGCAGCGGTATTTGTTCCAGTTCAAACTCGAGGTCACATTGCAACATTTCTGCGGTGTCTTCACCGATCCGTAACCGGCCCAGCGCCTGCAGATTGGGTAAGCCTTCGAGGAACAGAATGCGTTCAATCAGCTCGTCGGCTTGTTTCATGTCACGGATAGATTTCTTATAACAGACGTTATTCAGTTCTTGCAGGCCCCAGTTTTTGTAGATACGGGCGTGGAGGAAATATTGGTTAATCGACGTCAGTTCAGACGTCAGTACCTCATTGAGGATACTCAGTACAGCGGCATCACCTTGCATCGCCGGGCTCCTTTTTATAAATACAGGCACTAAAAGCGGGAAATTGTTGAGCATTGTAGTCAGATTTACGGCGGGGGTCGAGTTTTAGATTATAAAAAACATCAATCAAATCATACACATGCAATTGCGAATGCTTCGCTTTAAGGCCAGAATTCTTGTTGAAAAAACAATCGTTGCAGAATCATTTACTTAGGCTGTGGCCACTGCCACAGCCTGCGCTCACATTTATAGCCGGCGCAACTGCCGATATTCCGCAATGGCCAGTAGCACCAAGACTGCAGCGCTGGCCAATAAGATGTAGGAGATACTGCCGGCCGCATGCGTCCAGAACAACACCGCGCCATCAGAAAGCTGTTGTGGTTCAGTGAATACACCGCCTTTTAGCGCCATCGCGGCAAAAATGGCGGCAAACACCAGATGGTCAGCGATATAACACCACTTACTTCAACGCTGCCAGCTGAGTGTCGTCAGCCGGTAACAGGCAAAACCTGCAGATAAAGCGGCAAACAAAGTCAGCAAATAACGCCAGTGCTCCATATCTTCAGCCAGCCGGACCGGCAGATATTGTTGCGCTTCAGTCGATAGCCATAATGGCGTCCAAAGCAACATCAGTAAAAACAAAGCGCTGGTTAAGTCCGTGATACTGTCCGACAGCTTCATCCGCGCCAGCGGATAGCGCGGTAACCGTGCCGGGTGCCACTGCCGTTGCCGCCATTCTTTGGTCCAGCCGGCACGGCCGGACAGATAAAACACCGCTGTGACTACCAGTAATAAAGTCGCAAAACTATCGATGAAACTAAAGCCGAGTTGCAGAAATAGCCGCACCGGATTGATGGAGTCCGCCAGCACCAATCCACCGAGACTTTTCAGCAGCGCGATCACTGCCATCAGCGCGGCGCCATGCCACAGCACTGTTTTGTATAGTGGCATATCTTCACTGGCTACCAGCGGCGCACTCGGCGCAAAACGTTGGGCCATGTCGACCGGATGGCCTTGTTGCAACAGCAACTGACTGAGCTGAGTATCGTCCAGCGGGCCGTTCTGCTGCAGTGCTTCAATTTGATCGAGCAAGTTTGCTCTGAGTTCACGGATAATGTCTTGCTGCTGGTCAACCGGCAGCTCAGCTGCAACTGCAGCCAGATAACGTTCCAGTAATTCCATCATTGTTGCTCCAGTAAAGTCGCCAGGCTACCGTTTAATTGCTGCCACTCTGCGCTCAGTTGCGCCAACACTTCGGCACCAATGGCCGACAGCTGGTAATAACGCCGCTCGCGGCCTTCCGCCATTTGCCACTGACTGTCCAATAAGCCCTGCTCGGCCAACCGGCGAACCAGCGGGTACAAAGTGCCTTCATCAATTTCAATGCAGTTATCATTCAGCTGCTTACGCAACGAATAGCCGTATTGCGGAGTGCGGCTGGATGCCAGTACTGCCAGCACCAACACGCCCCGGCGCAGTTCCAGCCTGAGTTTATCGAGCCTGTCGTCATTCATGTTCAGTTCCAATCTTGGGTTGGTGTCGATGCTATGCGGCGCATACTGTGCCACGCACAGCAAATACTATTCGTGACACAGTACAAAAGCAAGTGACTGGCTGAAAATTAGTCTTTGCGAGGATGTATCCTGATTTACAAAGACAAAAAAGGCGCCGGATGGCGCCTTTGGCTGCAGAAGTTCAATACATCAGCTATTTGGATATTTCACCACTGTCACGCGCTGTGAGCCGTCACGGACTTTGGTACAGACGTGGTAACGCTTGTTAGAACCCATGACCGCCGCTTCATTGCGACAGGACATTTTTTGCGCCTGTACGCCATAAAGTTCGATGCGTTTTTTGACTAAGTCATTCAGCATCGCTTTTTGATCATCCGGTAACTTCTCCGTAATATTGTCATACGTCCGTTGCCATTCGGCAGTACGTTGTTCTAATGCAGTGCCAATCCAGACCAGGCCTTCAGTCGGGTTCGCTTCAGTACCGATCCCAGACAGATAAAATGTACCGACCATATATTGCGCCAGCTTTTCACCGTATTTGGCATATTCCAGCAGCACCGGGAAAGCTTTGCCTTTGTCTGAGTGTTTGATCTGACGTAAGGCCAGTTCGTATTTATTGGTGTAATCAAAATCCTTGATCACCACTTCTTCCGGTGCGGCAGCATATACCTGGCTGCTCAGCAGCACGGCGGTCAGTGTCATCAGCATTTTCATCGGGAACTCCTGTTAATTGCGTTTCGCCGAGTCTTGCTTACTTTCTGTCGCACAGCAACGGATAATTCTTAACAAATTATTTCCAGTTAGCGTTTAAACAGCGGTACTGCCGCCGTATCAAAATTCGCCAATTCCGGCAGTAACAGTTGTAAAGCACTTTGGTCTGCACCAAACCATTGCAGCAAGGCTGCCAAACAGCTGGCTGTTTGACAGTGCCGGGATCAATCGGCCAGCGCCCATATCCACCGAGCTGCCCAGTCGCTGCGGTAACAACTGTCCATATAAATCGCCACCATTCACCGCGCCACCCAATACCAGTTGATTGCCGGCCCAGCCGTGATCGGTGCCATCACCATTAGAACTCAAAGTGCGGCCAAAATCGGACATGGTAAAGCTTGTAACCTGTTCCGACAGCCCCAGCTCCATGGTCGCCTGATAAAAACTACTCATCGCCTCAGCGACAGTCCCCAATAATGCCGGTTGCACAGTATTTTGTGCATCATGTGTATCAAAGCCACCCATGCCGACGAAAAATACCTGACGGCCAACGCCCAATAATGACTGCACGCTGATCAGTTTAGCGACCATTTGTAGCTGCAAGGCCAGCGGATTGGCATTGTTAAACCCGGTTTGTAATGCCGGTGCCTGCTGCAGCGCTGTTGCGACAATGGCACTGCGGCTTTGTGCCTGACTGTGCGACAACGCAAACTGATCTGCCAGCGGATGCTGCTGTCCACTGAATAGCCGGTTTTGCATGTCCCGCAGCAACGCTGCCCGCTTACTGGTACCTTTTAATGCGGTCAGTTCCGGCACGCCGGCTGCTGACATGCCAAAGGGGCTTAGCGCCGCGCCGCGCTGCCATAAGTTAGTGCCCGCCAGACTGATGCAACTGCTGAAATCCGGCACGTCGTACATCAGTTCCAGTAACCGGGCGCCCCAGCCGCTATCCGGGCTATGCGGATCTTGCCCGCGCATCCAGGTCGCCTGCTGGTCATTGTGTGAAAACAGATTCTTCGGCAACAGCGCTTTGCCTGCCTGCACCTCGGCCAAAGTGGTGGGTCGGATCAAAGACCCTATGCCACCAGCCAGCGCCAATGCGCCATTGCTAAATAACGGTTCCAGCGCCGCCAGTGCCGGATGCAGGCCCAGACCATCAGCAATGGCCGTGCGCGGTGTCAGCGCTATCGGATCCGCCACTGCCAGGCTTTGCCGGGCGGCCAGGTAGTCCAGCCGACTTTGGCCTGATAACGGCAACAACATATTCAGCGAGTCATTGCCGCCAAACAAAAATACACAGACCAGCGCTTTATAGCCGTCAGGTGCAGCACGGCCAGCCGCCAGTGCCTGCGGTAACAAACCCAGCTGCAGACTACTCAGCGTTGCCAGACCAAAACTGCCTTTTAATGCCAGTTTTAACCATTCACGGCGATCCAAATGACGCATGGCAACCTCCTTACTGCTGCACCGCATATTGCGGCGAGATCAAAACGAAATACCACAGATAGGCCGCTTTTTGCGCGGGCGCGATATTGCCAAGCCCGCTCGCCAAATCAGTGAGTAACAAGCGCAATTCCGCCGGCATAGCCCCGCCAAAAGCCAGCAAACTGTATTGGTCTAACAGCGGACCTAGCCCCCGCTGCTGTAATACGTCGGCAAAAGGACTAAACCGCGCCAGCATCTGATATTGCGTCGGATTGGCGACTATGCCTTCGATACTGCCAACCGTCTGGGTATACAGATGATTCTGCATATTCAGCACGTTTGACGCGGTCAATAACTGCAGTTCAGGCGCGACCAGGCCGGCTTGTTGCAAGGTAACCGACGGACTGAAATCAGGCCGGAAGAAGTTAAACACCGATGGGCTTTGCAGCGGCGCCTGATTGTGGCTGTCCGCTAAGGTGCGCAGATAAATATGGCCGGATGGTGCTGCCGATTGCGTGACCCGCCAGCTGTGCGCCGTTTTCAGCAGCGGCTCGCGGATCTTGCCAAAAGGCCAGGCGACGCCAGAAAAACCACTGCGGGCTTCTTCATCCAGCAAAATAGCTTTGACCACAGCAGCTAAATCGCCGCGCACACCATCACCATTGTCACTGAATACCTGAGCTACGCGTTCGACATAAGCCGGCGACGGATTGCTGGTGACCAGCTTTTGGATCAGCTGTTTACTGATAAATGGTGGCAGGCTCGGCTGCGCAAACAGCAAATCCAGTGCCTGCTTCAAGTCCTGTTGTGGCGTCTGCCCGGCAGGCAATACCACCCCATTCAATAAATGCTTTTCACCCGGTTCGTGATAGGCGGCAAACGGGATCATCGATTTCAGGTAATCTGTTTTGGGTTTGAGGAACTTGGTAGTACCGGCGCTGGTCCAGCCGGTAAAGACCCGGGCAAAACCCTCGATGGCTTGCTGATCGTAGGTCGGGATTGGATTATCGCCGTTATCCAGCTTTTTGCTGCCATCGGGATTTAGCTGGTAGAGGCCTATTGTGAACAATTGCATCAGTTCGCGCGCATGTTTTCATCGGACGAATGTTGTTCTGCACATCAGCTTTCTATTGCCCAGATGGCTCAGATAAGTGCCCATCACCGGCGACAATGTCACCTGTTGCAGCAAATCACGGTAATTACCAAAACTGTGCGCTAACAGCAGATCATAATAATTGGCCGTTGCGATGACTCTGTTATTAAGACCATTGCCCTGATCAGACACCACCAGAATCTCTGACAAAGCAAATGCCACGCGCTGACGCAGTTGGTCCGGAGCGGTCAGTGCAATACGCCACCAGGTTTCCAGCCGGCTCAGCGGCACCGGTGTTTTTTGTTCTGGCAAAGTTTCTATTTTGTCGGCGTGTGTCGTTGCAGGCAGGCTTAACTGCCAGTTGATCCACTGCTCCGCACTCAGCTGGCTGGCCGCCTGAATATCGCTAAGAGTCGGACCAAAACTGGCCTGCTGTAATAAACGTGCCGCTTCAACTTCATTCAGCGTGGTTTGCGCTGCATGCAATCCGCAGAAAGGCTGCAACAACAGTGTGCAAATCAGTAGCTGTGTGGGCATGGTTCTGACGACCAACATCGGCAGTACTCCTGTGGATCAGAGATGACTCATCAAGATTAGCCTTATCTGATACAGCTGCCCATCAGGTACAGGTAAAGGTCTGGTAAAGATCAGGTCAAGCTTATCCGGATACTATCGTGCTACTGGGCGAAATGCCGGCGTTGTGGTAAAACAAAGCATCTTTGTTGTTCCGGATCTTGTTGTCATGACGCAGAATTCCCAAACGGCCGCAAAACCGCAATCGGCCGGTAATTTGTTTGCCAATCTCGCATTTAATATCGTCTTACCGGTGCTGATCCTCAGCAAACTCAGCACAGAAGAATATCTGGGCCCAGTCTGGGGGCTTGTAGTCGCGTTGGCCTTTCCGATTGGTTTTGGTCTGTGGGAGCTGAAGCAATCCGGCAAGCTGAACTTCTTCTCGATTGTCGGCATTATCAGCGTGTTACTGACTGGCGGCATGAGCTTGCTGCAGCTTGACCCGAAATATATCGCGATTAAAGAGGCGCTGGTGCCGGGCCTGATTGGCTTGCTGATTTTAATCAGCGGTCGTACCCGTTTTCCGCTGGTGAAAACCATTCTGGAAAATATGCAGCTGTTAAATCTGGTGTTATTAAAAGAGAAACTCAGCAGTAGCGGCACGGAACAACAATTTGAGCAGACACTGGACCAGGCCACCCGAATTATTGCCGGCTCGTTTTTCCTGTCTTCCGTGCTGAATTATCTGCTGGCGAAATGGCTGTTGGTCAGCCAGCCAGGCACTGCAGCTTATAACGAAGAACTGGCGAATATGACGGCGCTGAGTTATCCGGTCATTGCGGTCCCGTCGACGCTGATTATGATGGGGGCGATTTGGTTTGTATTCAGTCGGATCCCAAAACTGACCGGGCAGTCACTGGAGTCGTTTTTTCACGAGCAGTAAGCTGACGATTCAGTGCCAGCACACAACTTTGCTGCACTGTGACTTTGCTCAGCATCAGATGGATGTCGGCTTCGTTCAGAAAAAACGGCAGGATGGCAAACTCACGGCCGTCCTGGCGAGCCGCCAAATCAAGTTGCACAGCAGAATTATCGGCAATGGTGTAATCCGCTCTGCGTCCGGACACCAGGTCAAGCCGGCGCTCGGGTTCAAAAACCGCCAGACTGCGTTGTTTGACCGCAGGCTGCAGCTTCACCTGTTCAAAAGTATCGCCATAAAAGCCAGCCGGATTATACACGCCAATCAGCTTGCGCTGCGCCAGCGCCAGAAACGCCTCCCGCTGGCTTAATTCAGGGTGGAGCGTCAACGTTTGCCGATGGACCAATACCACATTTTGTTCTTTCCGGTAGGCATCGCTGAACCAGGCAAATTCAGCACGTTGCGGAGTATAAGATGCAGCAAACAGCATATCGACCTGACCTTGTTGCAGCATTTGCATCGCCCGTTTTTCCGGTACAAATTGCAACTGCAGACGACTGCTGACTTGCAACAACAGTTGCCGGATCAAATCAATATCAGTGCCGCGGACGGCTTCATCAGTCACTTCAATATAAGGCCGCCAACTGGCGTTGTAGGCCATTCGCAGCTGTGCCGGGCATTCAGCTGCAACCACAAACTGGCTCCACATGCACCACAACATCAGCCACCACAGACGCATCAGCAATTTCCACCGTCCAGGATAAAAACTGACTATAGCGCAAATCTGTTGCCGGCGATTATCCGGCGCTGTGCTGTCGCTGAATTGTCTGTAACCGGTCAAACGCGGCAGATAAATCAGCAATCAGGTCGGTTGGATCTTCCAGGCCGATATGCAGCCGGATCAGCGGCCCCTGATAAGGCCATACTGTCGCCGTACGCAGTGCCTGCACGTCCAGATTGGCCAGCACCAGACTCTCGTAACCACCCCAGGAAAAGCCCATTTTAAAATGCTGCATGCCTTCAACAAAGGCCGTGACTGCGGCCAAATCGCCTTGTTTCAGCACAAAAGAAAACAGACCGTTGCTGCCGGAAAAATCCCGCTGAAACAAAGCATGACCAGGATGCTGCGGCAACGCCGGATGCAGGATAGTCTCTATTTCCGGCCGTTGTGCCAGCCATTCGATCACTCTGCAACGTATTGCGTTGATGCTGTGCCAGCCGCACGCCTAATGTACGTAAGCCACGCGCCGCCAGATACACATCATCGGCCGAGGCACAGTAGCCTAATAAATAACTGTGCTCACGCAGCTGTGGCCAGTGTTTGGCGTTGGCGCTGGCTGTGCCGAGCATCACATCAGAATGGCCGCAGATATATTTGGTGGCTGCCTGGATCGAAATATCAACGCCCAGCGCAAAAGGCTGACACAGGATCGGCGAGGCCCAGGTGTTATCGAGGATAGTGACAATGTTATGCGCCTGAGCCACAGCACAAATCGCCGGCACATCCTGCACTTCCATCGTCAGTGAACAAGGCGATTCCAGATAAATGACGCGGGTATTCGGCTTAACCAATGCCGCGATACCGGCACCAATCAAAGGGTCATAATAAGTAGTTTCAATGCCAAGTGGCTTTAACACTTTGTCGCACAAAGCGCGGGTGGGCTCGTAGGCCGCGTCGACCATCAGCAGATGGTCACCGGTTTTCAGAAACGCCAATAAAGCACCGCTGATGGCTGCAGCGCCGCTGGGGTATAAAGCGCAACCGGCGCCACCTTCTAACTCACAGACGGCATCACTGAAAGCAAAATGGGTTTGCGTGCCGCGCCGGCCATAATAAGGCACCTGCTCGCCGCGATGTCCGCACCGCATGTTTCATTTCGGCCATGCTGTCGAACACCACAGTTGAGGCCCGCACCACCGGCACATTGACACTATAACCCGCCCATTTACGTGCACGACCGGCATGCACAATCCGCGTTGCAACTTTCATTGAATCACCTTCAGACATCTGGAAGTCTCATCTTAAAAGATAGTAGCCAGCTTTGACCAGAAAAATAACTGCAGCGGCCCGCTACAACCGACAAATGTTGCTGGCGCTGGCCAGGCTCAGCATACACTGAATACATCTTGCCGCTGACCTGACAAGAGAATGTCTGTATGCGCTGGCTGCTCTGCTGCTTGTTACCATTCTTTGCAATGGCCCGGCCTTCCGTTCTGTTCGTCAACTCGTCGCTAATCACCGATCCATTTTTTATGCAAGTCGAAGCAGTCGCCCGTATTGCGGCGACAGTCAACTGGACCTGGAACTGACCATTATCAATGGTGACGGCAATCGGTCTGTTACAGCATCAAAAGCTGACCGAGTATCTGCAAAAACATCAACCGGATTATGCCATTGTGCAGCCTTTCAGCAGCGCTGGCGTACAACTGATGGACCTTACTGGCGAAATATCCGGTCAAAATTCATCACGCTGGAGTCACATGTGGCAGCCCGAAGAAGCGCAGAAAATTGGCCGGCCAGGTGTACGGTATCCAAACTGGCTGGCTGAACTGTATTACGACAACTCAGCAGCCAGCATGGCAGCTGACCATGGCCTTACAACAAGCCTGTCCGGACGCCGATCAGCTGATTGGCATCAACGGCATGATCAATTATGAAACCGACCGGCGCGCTGAGGGCGTCTATCAGGCGATGCGCCAGCGCGGTGGCACCGTGCATCAACTGGTCAACGGCAAATGGGAGCGGCAACTGGCTGCTGAGCAAAGCCGCCAGTTGCTGCAGGCGTTATCCGGGCAGCCGGCTGATTTGGGCGGCGTCGGACTGGATGGCGCTGGGGGTACTGGACACACTCGGGCCTACGGCGGCCGGACAATACTGCGTCGGCGGTTTTGACTGGATCCCGGAAGCGCAAAAAGCCATCGAGCAAGGCCAGTTAACCGCCTCGGCTGGCGGTCACTTTACGATGGCCGCTTTTGCGCTGGTGCTGATTTATGATCATGTCCACGGCAAATTACCGCAGCCTTTACCCGACGTACCGCTGTTGCAGCTGGATATTCTGACCCGACACAATCTGGCCGCAATATCAGCCGTTGTTGCGCGCCGGGCCAGTGGCAACATATTGATTTTCGCCGCTTCAGCCTGAACCAGAATCCGGCGCAGCAGCATTATAACTTTTCTGTTCAGACTGCACTGAAACAGCTCAGCACCCGTAATAAAAAGCACTAATCACCCTGCCGCCCGCCGAGACTCCCTTGGCGGGCGCCGGCTTCACTGTATAATGCCGGTCCATTACCGGCACCTTTTCAGCAGGTCCTGAATGAAATACAAAGACTTACGTGACTTCATCGCGCAACTGGAACAACGCGGCCTGTTGCATCGCATCAGCGCCGAAATCGATCCGGTGCTGGAGATGACCGAAATCGCCGACCGCACACTGCGTGCTGGTGGCCCTGCCTTATTATTTGAAAATCCAAAAGGTTACGATATTCCCGTACTGGCGAATCTGTTCGGCACGCCCGAACGCGTCGCGCTCGGCATGGGCCAGACTGAAGTGTCGGCGCTGCGCGAAGTCGGCAAATTACTGGCATTTTTAAAAGAACCGGAGCCGCCAAAAGGCTTAAAAGATGCTTTCAGCAAACTGCCGATTTTTAAGCAGGTGCTGAATATGTCACCAAAAGAAGTGCGTAAAGCGCCTTGTCAGCAAGTGGTGAAAAGTGGTGATGCGGTCGATTTGACCAAACTGCCGGTGATGACCTGCTGGCCCGGCGATGCCGCGCCGCTGATCACCTGGGGCCTGACGGTCACCCGCGGCCCGCACAAAGAGCGGCAGAACCTGGGCATTTACCGCCAGCAGGTGCTCGGTAAAAACAAAGTCATTATGCGCTGGTTGTCGCATCGCGGCGGCGCGCTGGATTTTCTCGAGTGGCAAAAAGCCCATCCGGGCCAGCGCTTCCCGGTGTCTGTCGCTTTAGGTGCCGATCCGGCCACCATCTTAGGCGCGGTGACACCGGTGCCGGATTCTTTATCGGAATATGCCTTTGCCGGCTTGCTGCGCGGCGACAACACCGAAGTGGTTAAATGTATCAGCAACGATTTGCAGGTGCCGGCCAGTGCCGAATTTGTGCTGGAAGGTTATCTGGAACCCGGTGAAATGGCGCCGGAAGGGCCTTATGGCGATCACACCGGTTATTACAATGAAATCGATTCGTTCCCGGTGTTCACCGTCACGCACATCACGCACCGCGAACAACCGATTTATCACAGCACTTACACCGGCCGGCCACCGGATGAGCCGGCAATTCTCGGCGTGGCACTGAATGAAGTATTTATTCCGCTGTTACAAAAGCAATTCCCGGAAATCGTCGATTTTTATCTGCCGCCGGAAGGCTGTTCTTATCGCCTCGCCGTGGTCACGATGAAAAAACAATATCCGGGACATGCCAAACGCGTGATGATGGGTGTCTGGTCGTTTTTACGCCAGTTTATGTACACCAAGTTTGTCATCGTCTGTGATGATGACATCAACGCCCGTGACTGGCAGGATGTGATCTGGGCCATTACTACGCGGATGGACCCGGCGCGCGATACTACGCTGATTGAAAACACACCGATTGATTATCTGGATTTTGCTTCGCCGGTGTCAGGCCTCGGCTCGAAAATGGGCATGGACGCGACCAATAAATGGCCGGGTGAAACCACGCGCGAATGGGGCGAACCTATTGTGATGCGCGAAGATATCAAGCAAAAAGTCGATGAAATTTGGGATTCGCTCGGCATTCCACTGCCGGTACAGCCACGGGGTTTATACTGATGACAGACACCGCGATGACAGATAGCCCGATGGTAAACAAAAGCTTTCTGGTGCGGATTGAACCATCAGGCGTCACTTTTGCTGCCAGTCCGGCTGAAACCCTGCTGGACGCGGCTTTAAGCGCCGGTATCGACTTTCCGCATCGCTGTCGTCAGGGTGTCTGTACTTCCTGTATCTGCCGGTTAAAAAGCGGCGAAGTACGTTATGACGCGCCGTCGCCGCTGAGCCCGGCTGATCTAGAACAAAAATTTGTATACGGCTGTCAGGCCTTTGCCGGCAGTGATCTGGTGTTACACCATCCATTTATCCGGCCCTGAGCCAACAGAGACGAAACTGCGATGTCAGAACAATTTTCAGCCCATGCCAGCAATAAAGTGCTGGCTGATGTGGTCAGTATCGAAGCCTTAACCGCTGGCGTGCGCCGGGTCCGGTTAAAACCACAGGAACCAGTACATTATCTGCCGGGCCAGTATTTGCAGATTTTTTTATCCGACAGCGACAAACGGCCCTTTTCGATTGCCAGCGCACCCGGCGACGAATACATCGAACTGCAGATTGGCGGCAACGTGACGGATGCTTATGCCAGTCAGGCATTAACCCATCTGCAGGACAACCCGACCGTGCTGATCCAGGTCGGCCTCGGCGAAGCGTATTTGCGCCCGGATAGCAACCGCCCGGTGCTCCTGTTGGCTGGTGGCACTGGTTTTTCTTATGCATGCAGCATCGCCAAAGCGATGGCGCAGCAGCCGGATGGTCGCGCAGTAACACTGTACTGGGGTGTGCGCAATGAAGCCGCCTTGTATTATCAGCAGGAACTGGCCGAGTTGCAGGAAATGCGCCCAGGCTTGCAACTGATCACAGTATTGCAGGAACCCAGTCAGGACTGGACCGGCCGCACGGGCCTGGTGCACGAAGCTTTATTGGCAGACATCCCTTCACTGGCCGGTTACGACATTTATATCGCCGGACCTTTCCCGATGGTCAAAGCGGTGCGGGACGCCTTCCTCACTGCCGGTGCTGAGCGCGGTCATATGTATGCCGACGCTTTTGCCTGGATTTAACCTGCCATTGTGATGCAACTCGCCTGGCGACGTTGTTCACTATGGCTGCTGGCGTGCCTGATAGCGGGTTGTACACCGCCCGTTGCGGTCCCGCCGTCAAAGACTTTTGCGCAGCATGTCTATATCTGGCAGCGTATCTGGCGGCCGGCGCACGCCGCAGTGTTGCAACAGAGCCATCAAGATTTTTCACAGCTGCGGGTACTGAGCCTGCAATTTCACTTAAGTGCCGCGGGTCCTGTCTGGACGCGCGCGGCGCCGGACTGGGTCTTATTGGCGCAGGATCAGCGCGCGGTCACGCTGGTGCTGCGGCTGGATGGCCAGTTGTCGCAATTACCAAATGCCGCGATGGTCTGGCAGCAGCTTCAATCGCAGCTTAGCGCTGCGCAGCAAGCCGGGGTCAAATTGCAGGCCATTGAAATTGATTATGACGCCGCCCGCGCTGCTTTAGCACCTTACCGCCAGTGGCTGCAAGCACTGCGTAAGCAACTGCCCGCATCCTTGTCGTTACAGATCACCGCGTTGCCGGACTGGCTCAAGTCTGAAGATTATCCGTCGCTTTGCCAGGTCGCAGACCAGCTGACTCTGCAGCTGCATAGTGTATTGTCGCCGGCGCATGGTTTATTTGACCTTGAGCGAGCCAAAACCTGGACCCAAAGCGCTGCAACGACAACACCCTGCCCGCTGTTTCTGGCGCTGCCAGCTTATCATTCGGCGCTGATCAGCACGCCAGCTGGTGACAAGGTCGAAAGTGAAACGCCGCTGCGCATCGCAGGAGAGCGCCAGGCTTTGCTGAGCCGGCCCGAGGCTGTGGCAGATTTTTTAACTTGGCTGCATCGCCAGTCGTTGCCACAAATCACAGGGCTGGTCTGGTTTCGCCTGCCTTTGCCGGATGACCAGCGCAGCTGGCCGCTACCAACCTTGCAGGCACTGGTGCATGGCAAAGCGCTGTTTGCCTCGCTACAGACTGAGTTAATCCCTCATCAGGGTCGTTTTGATATTAAGCTGCGAAACAACGGCAATCTCGAGTGCGGCCCTGCCGGACAGACTCAGCTTTCGCGGTTTACAATGTTTAGGGGGCGACGCACAGCGTGGTTACCAGTGGCAGCAACAAGGCGCTGAATGGTGGCTGCAGCGCGAGAACACCAACACAGCTGCCCCGCTGATAGCGCCGCAGCAACAGCAAACGCTGGCCTGGTTGCGCTGTCAGCAGTTACACCACATCAGCGCCCCAACGGATTAAAGGGATTTTTATGACGCATATTCGTGTTTCGACGCTGGCATCTGTGGTGCTGCTAAGCCTCAGCAGCGCCCCGGCGTACAGCTGTGGCCCGGATTTCCCGCTGAAGCTGTTGTCCGAACGCGGCACGCATCTGCAAAACCTGCCAGAGCCGGAATTCGCGGTACTGGTGACACAATTAGCCAGCCTGCCGTCATCCTGGCCGGTGCCGGAAAAAGCCTTCCAAAGCCAGTATGACTATCAGGCCGACCGGCTGGTCAGCGCCACTGAGCAGGCGGAACAGCAGTTATTGCCGGCAGAAGAGGCGAAGCTTGTTGCAGCGATGCGCCAGCAAAGCGACGCTGCTTCAGCACTTGCAGCCGGCAAAGATCTCAGCGACGAACTGCGCTTTTACACCGCAGGTGCCGTGACTTTTACAAAAGATCCCAAAGCAGCGGCAGCCCTGTTTCAACAAGTACTGGCTTTACCGGCCGAAGCACAACAACAACGCCGCAGCTGGGCGCTGTATAGCCTGGCCAGACTGCAGGTTGAACACGATCCTGCACAGGCTATCGAGCTGTGGCAGCAATTACGCGCTGAAGTGGCTGCAGGCCTCGCCGATCCGCTGCAACTGGCCGTTGCCAGTCTCGGCGAAGAAGCCCGGCAGCTGTTAGCGCAGCAACAATGGCAACAAGCCATTGGTTTGTATGCGACCCAGGCGCATTATGATGCCTCGGGTTATGCATCTCTGCTGCAACTAAGCCGCCAGCTGCTCGCGATGCCGGATACCGAACTGACACCGCTGCTGACACAGCCCGCCGTCAGCCGCTTGCTGAGTATCTATCTGCTCAGCCAGTTATCCGGACTGCAATACAGCGCGCCGCAGCAGCTGACACGGTTGCTGCAACTGTTGCAGCAAAGACCAGATATGCAACTGACCAATGCGCTGGAGTTGGCTGCGGTCAGTTACCAGCAAGGCCAATACGACAACGCGGCGGTATTGCTCAAACAAGCCGCCGACAGCCCGCTGAAATGGTGGCTCAGTGCCAAACTGGCGCTGCGCAGTAACGATTTGGCCGCAGCGGCCGCGGCCTACGCCAAAGCCAGCAAAGCCTTTCCAACCGAGCTGCCAAGCCCGGCGAAAGCGCCGGAATATCAATATGATGAAGCATTTAGCCGCCAAATCAGCCGCAAACAGTTGCAGACCCAATGCCGGGTTGAAGCCGAAGCCGGTGTGTTAGCGCTGCAACGCGGCGAATATCTGCAGGCGATGCGGCTGCTCTATCAGGCCGGCAGCGAATTCTGGCAGGACACCGCCTATATCGCCGAACGGGTGCTGACCACGGCCGAGCTGCAGCAGTTTGTTGATACCGAAGTGCCGGCCGGACAAGCCAAACCCGACAGCCAGTGGTCATGGTTTGGCGATACTGAACCTAACACTTTGTTGCGACAGTTATTGGCGCGCCGTTTGCTGCGCGAAGGCCAGACCGAGACAGCACAGCGTTATTTTGTCGAACCACAGCTGCAACAGCTGGCCAAACAATATCAGCAACTACAACAGGACAGCAGTGCAGGTGCGCTGCAAAGCAAGCTGGAAAGCCTTGGTATCCGGCTGCAGCTGGATCTTGGCCAGTTAGCGCGGGCCGATGCACTGTTTCAGCTCGCCCGGCTGACCCGCCAGCACGGCCTCGAACTGCTGGGTTACGAATTGGCGCCGGATTATCAGGTGTTTTACGGCCAGTTTGAGTTTTATCAAACCGACACACCACCGCTGTGGCCAACCCCGGCGGCAGAACAACAGCGGCTGACGCAGAGCGCGCCCATGCCGGATAAACGCTTTCATTATCGGTATGTTGCCGCAAATCTCGCCGCGCAAAGCGCCGATTTATGGCCGCAAAACAGTCAGGCTTATGCCGCCAGCTTATGCGCAGCAACCACTTGGCTGATCAACCGCGACGCTGAAGTGGCAGGCAAATACTATCAACGTTATCTGCAGCACGGCGCTTATGTGCCCTGGGGGGCGGATTTTGGCATTCGTTGCCCGCAACCAGACATGGTGAGTGCGGCCAACCGGCTGCAAGCAAACTTTAAAACCAGCCTGCCACGCCAACGCGATCTTGCTTTAGGCGGCGCCGGGACGCTGTTGCTGGCTGCGGGCTGGTTGGTTCGTGGCGACGGCGCACCGGGAAATAGGTACGGAGCTGCGCAGTTGCGGTCAAACTAATTGCCGGCCGCCAGCATTTTCTGCACAATGCGCTGAAACAGGTCCAACCAGAGAGCAAGGCATGCCACATCTGACACAGATTAAAGTCCGCGGTTATCATTTAGATATTTATCAACACGTCAATAACGCGCGTTATCTGGAGTTCCTGGAAGAAGCGCGTTGGGCTTATTTGGAAGATTGCGGCGATGTGGAGTATTTCACCAGCCAGCGTCTGGCCTGGGTCATCGTCAATATCAATATTAATTACCGCAATGCCGCCACCAATGGCCAAACCTTACAAATCGCTACGCAGTTTTCGAAAATTGGCGGTAAAAGTGCAGTGATCCATCAGGTGGTAACGGTCGCCGGCGCTGATACCGTAGTCGCTGACGCCGACATCACTTTTGTTTGTCTGGATCAGCGCAGTGGTAAAGCCGTCGCGATTGAAGGCGAATTACTGGCGCGGCTCAGCACCCATTTAACCGACTGAGCCACCGCAGACAACACACCTCTGGTGTAAAGACCCGCCGCCTTAGCGCCCGGGTAAAAGCCCGGCGCGGAATTCGTCTTTATAGCGGCGCGACAGTGGCACTGTCACGCCGCTTTTTAAGCGGATCTCGCCATCGCCACTCGGTTCATAACTCAGTTCAGCCACAACGGCGTGATTGACGGCAAAACTGCGGTGCACCCGGCTAAAGCCTTGCGTTCCCAGCTGTTCAATCAAATTCGCCAGCGTGCTGCGCAGCGGATAGATCCGGCCCTGACTATGCAAATTGACATAGTTACCACAGGCTTCCAGATATTCGATGCTGCTCACCGCCAATAAGAATTCTTTATCGAGTTTTTTCACCAGCAGATGTTGCAGTGGTTTTGGCTTTGGCTCTATTTGCGGAGCATTTTTCGACCCACTAAACGCTTCATGCCGCGCTGCATCCGGCAAGTCGTCTTGAGGCCCTTCGGTTTCAGCCGCTGCCAGTACTGAGGCTTCACCCCGTAAACGCCGCCACACCATGGTACAGAGCTGATAGGTCACCAGCAGATTCAGATATCCCCAAACATCTTTACGGTATTCATACCAGAGCTCACGGCCAAGTGGTCCAAAGTCATAGTCGTCCCCCGTCCAGCCATACACCAGATCACGTTGTAACACCATCAGCGCCACATGCGCGAAGCAAAACAACAAAGACACGCCAAAATGCCAGAGACATTGCTGCAGCGGTTGGCCAAAGCGCAGCGGCTGGCGGTCAAAACTTAAGAATAATAGCGGAGCCAGCACCAAAGTGCTTATTGCACTGCTGATTTCCCACAACCAGGGCTCCCACCAATCCAGTGTATTCTGCGGGTTGCGGCTATGCTCCAGCCAGACGGTATTGGCTTCGATACTGTTATTCAGCAAGATAAACACGGCGTACACCAGCCAGGCATACAGCAAAGGCCGCTGGCTTAACGTCTCTACCCACCACTGCTGGTCACGGTGCCGGGTGATTCCTTCAACTGTTTTCGTCACAGCTATCCACCTGTTATCCCTGAATTCCACCACCAGACGATTGCCGACTGGTGTCTGCGCGCGGGTTCAGCTGCAATACGGCTGACCTTTGGCAACATTTCACTTTGGATATCAGCATGACACAACCACTTCCACCCCGTCGAGCCGATCTGGACTGGCTACGTATCAGCGCTTTTGCGCTGCTTATTTTGTATCACTGCGCCATGTATTACGTCGCCGACTGGGGCTGGCATGTGAAAAACAGCCAGACCTACGACTGGCTGCAAGATCTGATGAAATTGACCAATCCGTGGCGCATGTCGTTGTTATTTCTACTCGGCGGCATGGCGCTGGCGATGGCACGCCCTAAATTCAGCGGCCTGACACTGTTGCGCCTGCGCAGCAGCCGGCTGTTAGTGCCACTGCTGTTTGGCATGTTTGTTGTAGTGGTACCGCAAGTCTATTTCGAGGCACTGAGCCAACAGTTGATTGCACCCGGTTACCTGCAGTTCTGGTGGCACTATATCAACCCCAATACCGATTTATTACGCGATCACCATAGCCCGATTGGCCTGCTGACCTGGAATCATCTGTGGTTTCTGCCGTATTTATTTTGCTATTCACTGCTGATGCTGCCATTGCATGGGTTGTTGCAACGCCTGGCGGCTTTAACCACAGCCGTGCCGCTGTGGCTGTTTGGTGCTGTGTTGGTGGCTGTGCATCTGTGGGCGGTGCTGAGCTTACGTGAGGCATTTCCCAGCACCCATGCGTTGCTTGACGATTGGTATAACCATGCCAAATATGGCCTGGTGTTTGTTGCCGGTTATCTGCTGGTGCTGCAACGACATTGGTGGGCGGCGTTACCGCGCTGGCGCTATGGCTTTTTAGCGACAGCATTATTGGGTTACGCGCTGCTGGTGCTGGACAATCACGATGCCTTCGATGCGCTGCCAGGCCCCGATTGGATAATGAGCCTCTGCAGTCTGTATTCAATCACTGGGCCTGGCTTGGTGCGGCGCTGGCTTTTGCCGCACACCATTTGCAGCAACCGGTGTTTGACCCTAGTGGCAGCATCCGTCGCTACGCTTCAGCGGCCATTCTGCCCTGGTACGTGCTGCATCAAACGCTGACCGTGGTATTTGCCGTGGCGCTGCAACCTTTACAATTACATGATGGTGTGGAAGCAATGTTACTGATAAGCCTCACCGTGCTTGGCTGTGGCCTGGGTTATGAAATCATCCGCCGCGTGCCGCTATTGAACTGGCTGGCCGGCGGTGCGCCTGCCACCGGGCTGCAACGCAGGTCAAATGTGTCACAACCCGCCTCAACAACGGCTTCATAAGGACTTGCCGGCATTTCAAAGGCCATGCTACGACCGTCGACACCAATCCAAATGGGTGTCACGGTCGTGCTGTCGAACGGTTCAAAACGGGAATATCAAAAACAAAACATTAATTATTTGCAGTGTTCTGGTAACAATAACTAGAATAGAGTGCCACTTTACCCCGAAAAGGAACTTCCAATGTCTAAACTGCCACTTCTGGCGCTGCTTTTCAGCGCATTTACGACGCAAGCTGACCTACTCACCGCGCTACAAGCCTATGAAAAACAAAACTATCCTCAAGCCAAGCAAGAGTTCACTGCATTGTTACCGCTCGCGAACGAGCAAGCAGCCTTTAATTTAGCGGCAATGGCTTACAATGCGGAAGGGCAAGCACGTGATTTGGTCACCGCACTGGCCTATTTTGATTTTGCCGCTGCACACCAACATCCAACAGCCAAAGCGCTAGCTGATAAAATCCGCCCCCAATTATCCGCTACCCAACTGCAGCAGGCGGCTGACTTTTTGGTACAACTGGAACATCAAATTCAAATAAAACCGCGTCATGAAGTCGCTGTTAATGCGGCGCTTGATCATAACCGCGAAGCGGTACGCCGAGTCCCACCAGAATACCCGAAAAAGGCGGCGCAAAAAGGGATGTTCGGATCCGTCACCATGCGCTTGTTAATTAACGAAAAAGGTGATGTGGACGCCGTTGACGTGCTCAATTCTTACCCACAAGGTTTATTTGAACGCGATGCGATCCGAGCCTTAAAACGCTGGAAATATGCTCCGGGCGAGCACAAATCCATCGGACGAGTCATGTTGAGCTTCAGCCTTGGTGAAATCGACCCTAACAAAGTCCAGGTTATTTTTGATGAACATAAACTGTGGCAGTTCTCCGCAGCAGGCTCGCCACAACATCAGAATGCGGTGGCCAATCTGTTGCAATTAGCCCGCACTAATAGTGACTTCAGCCAGTTCGTTGACAAATCTCTGCCCCCTGCACTCGGCCCGATCGACAAGAGTTTTGTCGCGAAGGCAAAAGTGGTCACAAACGACTTATTGCTGCCGGCAAATTACGACTTAAATGCGTTTGTCACTTTGAATGACAAAGGCGTAGTGACTGCAGTGCATGACAACGAAGCCGAACGTTTGCAAAAAATTAACTCAGCGTTGCTAAATCAGCAGATAACAAAAGCCGATGTCCCGGCGGGCTTTTATCGACTCCAGGCCTATGACAAAAAAGAGCAACGCTTGCTAACGGCACAACGTATTCCGCAAACTTACACGGATGAGTATTGGCTGGAACAGGCCGCGCGTAACGGCAGCATCGATGCGCAGCGCGCATTGGCAGCGTTACGCACAGAGTGGGAAACGTACCTGCTGGAACAACAAGACCCGGTGGTACAATCCTGGGCCGGAACGCGTCTGATCTTGGATGGCAAAAAAGCCGAAGGTGAAAAACTGCTGGACGCGGCGATTGCCAAAGGTCATGCCACTGCGAGTGAACTCAAAGCCGCGTTATAATTGCATCAGGCCAGCCGGGCGCCGTTTGGCACCGGCTGGTCTGGTACCGCCAGCACTACAGCGCCATCGTCGCGGTACAGGCCGGTGACCAGACATTCGGAAACAAAAGGCCCAATCTGTTTCGGTGGAAAATTCAGCACCGCCAGCACTTGCTTGCCAATTAACTGTTCCGGCTGATACAAAGCCGTCAACTGCGCACTGGAACGGCGTGTGCCAATCTCTGCGCCAAAATCGACGGTCAGCTTCCAGGCCGGCTTGCGCGCTTGTGGGAAAGGCTCAGCCGCCACAATAGTGCCGGCGCGTAGTTCCACCTGCATAAAATCATCCCAACTGATTTGTGTCATGCCGACTCCATCGATTGTTGATAAGCCTGCTGCCAGGCCAGCAATTTTTGTTGCAAACAAAGCGCGGCGTGCGCCGGGCTGGTCGATGGCAGCGCAAACACCTGCACCTGTGGCGACAACTGCAAGCCGCTTTTCACCAGCTGATGCCAGGTCTTTGCCGCAGTGCCGCCATTTAACCAGACAGCGCGCAGCTGCGGCAACTGGCACAACAACTGGGCAAAGTCATTACATTGGATACTGACAGGGTTAATCGCGCTGTCGAGACTGCCGCGCCGCTCAGCCGCTGCGATCAAATCCCATAAAGCGACTTTGGCTTGCTGTAACGCCTGCAATCGCGCTGGGTAAGGTTGTGTCGCTTCGATGCCAAACAACTGTTGCATCAGCGGCCAAAACTGGTTGCGGGGATGCGCGTAATACTGCGCAGCCCGGATCGATGCGACGCCGGGCAAACTGCCGAGGATCAGAATTCTCGCATCGGCCTGCCAAATTGCCGGCAGACCATGCGACAGTGGCGCAGCGCTCGCGTCCATCCGCTCTGCGCCATTCATAGGTTAACCGGAGATGGTCTCGGCTTTTAACGCCGGCAGGAATTGCTGAGCTTTGTGCCAGGCGCTGTTGGCCTGCTCGCTTTCACCTTCCTGCAGCGCGCAATAAGCCAGCAGCGCATACAAATGACCATGATTGGCATGGTCGCGTAGCCAATGCTGGGTCTGTTTACGCAGCGCCAGCACCGAACGCCCAAGTGGAATGCGGCGAATGGCTGGCCAGGCTAATGGCAGGTCCTGCAGCGACAAATTATCCAACAACAATTTTTCCGCTTGTTCGGCCTGGCCCTGCACCGCCAAAGCACCGGCTTTGCCTAACAACACCGCCAGCGACTTGCGCTCCCGTGCTGGCAACGCCTGCCAATAAGCCGCCTGTTCATCAAACAGACCTTTTTCCGTTAAACCCTGCACCGCTGCCGGATATAAGCTGAAACGATAATTCTGCCAATCGGCTTTACTAAACCACTGTAGTTTGATCGCAACCGGTACTTGTTCCAGCAACAGTTGCCATTGCGCTGCCTGTTGCAAGGCCTGCAACCAGAGGCGGCCTAACTTGCCATCTTTACCAATATTGGTGGCCTTTGGCGACAGATAGGCTACGGCAGCGCTGGCATTATTTTGCAACAGTAATAAATCAGCGACGACATACCAGCTGGCCGGCTCTTCCGGATCCAATGCAGCTGCAGCCTGATTCGCCAACATCGGCTGGCCGGCGTGTTGTGCACTATAAGCCGCCATCACTTGTTTTAACTGTTCCCATTCCGGTTCAGCCCGGGCAATTTGGAACGCCTGATGCGCACCCTGCCAGTCGTGACGGGCATAAGCCATCAGGCCCTGCTGCAGTGCCTGACGCGCCCGGCGTTCCTTGCGTGAACGTAAAAAGCTGAATGAGATTTTTGGCAGATGAAACAAACGTTGGAACAACCACCAGACCAGCCACAGCGCAAATCCCAGCACCGTCAGGCTCAGGATCATCCCCACCACGGTCGCTTCCACCGTGACACCGCCCAGCACCAACATGACATAACCGGGATGGTTGGCCAGCACAGGCCCGAACAACATCGCCAGCGCCAGCACCACCATGGCGATCAGCAGGCGGATCATAATGCAGACTCCGCGTCCAACGTGCCCTGCCGGTAAGCGTCAAATACGGTTGGGCTTTTCAGCGGCGCCAGCAGCGGTAGACTGACCTGTAGTGCTGACAACACCACGAGTTCATCGGCCATTTGTTGTACCGCCGGTTCAGTCGCGGCGAAATAACGCTGCAGACTGTCCGCACTTTGCTGAATAGCCGCCGCGTAGACCGCCTGGTTATGCTGCATCGCCGCCAGTTCCGCCAACAGCAATTGTTGCGTCAGCGTGTTACGTACCGAAATTTGTTGCTCGGCGGTCAGACTGACGCCATCTTCCGGCAAACTGGCACGCACCTGCACCAGGCCGCGCCAGAAATTCCGCCAGTACAACGCCAGATTGGCTTGCCAGTCGGCACTGTCTTCACTGATTTCTTCTTCAGTGCCGTTATCCATCGGCCGTTCGGACTGACGTAATGGTAATACCAGACTTTGCTGACGCAGGCTGGATAAGGTCAGGTGCAGCTGATTCAGATCAGGCGCATTCAGCTCGCCTAGCATACGCTTATCCTGATCAATGGCTTCACGCACTGGCGTCAGGCTGGGATCGTTGGCTTGTTTTAAGCGTTGCTCCGCCAGCTCCAGTACTTGTTGTACACCGGAGATATTTTGTTCGAGGAATAATTTTTGTTCGGCCAGGCGCAGGAAATAGTCGATTTCCAGCAGCTGCCAGCCTTTGATATTGCCGGACTGCCGGTCCAGCTGCGTTTGCAGCTTTTGCAGTTCCGTTTGCGCGGTCAGCGTCTGTTGTTCGAGTTTGCCGTTTACATCCGCGGCAACCACCGTCAGCTGCTGTTGCAGATTCTGTTGCATTTCATCCAGCTTGCTCTGGAAAAAACTGATTTGGCTTTGCTGCTGATTGGTCAGGCTTTGTTGCTGTTCCGACATCGAATTCAACTGAGGTTGCAGACTATAAATCGCCCAACCCGCCGCACCGGCAGCACCCAACGCGATCAACAGCGCCAGGCTCCCCAGCGTCAGGGCCAGTTTACCACCAGTTGCCACCGCTGGTTTCGGTGCAGCAGGCGTGCTGTCAGTCGGCAGCACCGGACTCTGTTCGCTCATGGAATTTCCTTCTTAACTGACAAATAGCATCGAGCAACGCCTGATCATGTGCACTGTCGGCTTGCATAATCTGCTGTTGCGGAATACCAAAACTGATAGCGGTTTCCTGCATCCGCGGGCTGATCAAGACCCAGAAACGCTGGCGCAGCCAGTCGTGGGCAGCGTCCGGCAGAGATTGAAACAGCAGGGATAAAATTTCGTTACTGGTCACTACGATACATTGTATTTGCTGCTGACGCCACTGGTCAGACAAGCGCTGACCATCCAGCGGCAACGGCACTCTTTTGTAACTCTGGATATAACTGACCTTGGCACCACGGGCTAATAAACCTTGTTTGATCAGCTCACGACCACCATTGCCACGCACAATCACAATATGCTTGCCGGCGACGTCCTGCAATTGCGGCAGCGTCAGCAAACCTTCACTGCGCTGGTCATCTGGTGCGGTCACAGCGCGGGTGGTGGCGCGTTGCAGCGCTGCAGCCGTGGTGCGGCCCACAGCAAACAGCGGCGCATTGAGTTTAGTCAGATCGCATTGGGTTTCGAGGCAAGTGACCGCCGCGATACTGACAAAAATCACCAGATCAGCATCCAGCAACAGTTGCTGTTCGCGCGGTTTCACCGTCACCTGTTGGGTGGTGATCAGCGGCTGATATGCATGTGGGATACTGAGTTGTTCCAGGCCGTCCAGCAAACTGTCCGCCCGCCCGGCCGGCCGGGTGATTAACACGCTGAATGGATCAGGCGGCAGCTGCAGCATAATCAGCGCGATTCGCCGTACACAGCAGCCAGAATGGCGCCGGCACCTTGTGCCAGTAACATTCCTGCAAGCTGCTGGCCTAATGCTTCACCATCGGCTGCAGCGCCACGCACTTCGGCCTGCAAAATCTGCTGACCATCCAGCTGACCGACCAGACCACGCAGATAAAGCTGGTCGCCTTCGATCTCGGCAAAAGCGCCAATTGGCACCTGGCAACCGCCTTGCAACGCGCGGTTCATTGCGCGCTCCGCCAGCACAGCCTGGCGGGTTGCGGTATGTTCGAGCGGTGCTAACAACGCCTGCACAGCAGCGTCATCACTGCGACATTCAATACCCACAGCGCCCTGACCATTGGCTGGCAGGCTCTGACTGACCGGCAGATAAGCGGCAATCCGCGTTTGGAATCCTAAACGAATTAAGCCCGCCGCCGCCAGGATAATGGCATCAAATTCACCGGCATCGAGTTTCGCCAGCCGGGTATTGACGTTGCCACGCAAATCACGGATCTGCAGATCAGGCCGAAGTGCCTTGATCTGGCACTGCCGGCGCAGACTGGAGGTGCCGACCACTGCGCCGTGCGGCAGCTGGTCCAAGCTTGGAAAATGATTAGAAACAAAGGCATCTCGTGGATCTTCACGTTCACAGATAGTCGATAACATCAGACCTTCAGGGAACTCCACCGGCACGTCTTTCATGCTGTGTACGGCGATATCGGCGCGGTCTTCCAGCATGGCGGTTTCCAGTTCTTTGACAAACAAACCTTTGCCACCAATTTTGGCTAATGGGGTATCGAGAATTTTGTCGCCCTGAGTCGACATTGGCACCAGTTCTACCACTAAGCCAGGATGGAAAAACTCCAGCCGGGCTTTGACATATTCAGCCTGCCACAGCGCCAGAGCACTTTTGCGTGTGGCGATACGTACGCGTTGAGTCATCAGAAAACCTGTGTATCGGAGCAAGGATCCGCCAATTCGGACTTCCGGACAGGCGGCAAAAAAAGTGGCGCTATTATAGCCGTTATTGATAAGTGAAACTGTACTGAAAGATCACTTTTTGCGTCTGATCAACAATCTCGACCCGCCAGGGACCACGCTGATCATCCAGCAACCAGTTCTCGCTGTAAGTGCGCCACGGCGAATCTTCAATGGTCAGCACGGCTTCAGTGTGTAAGGTGTCGCGAAAATACCAACGATGACGCAGAATCTGGCCGGCATAGCCTTTTAGCTCAGTAAACAGATAAAGCCGGTTGATGCGCCGGATACGGGATTTGCTGGCCGACGGCTTTGCCTGGCTGCAGATTATTCATCTGATCGGACAGCACAATGCGGCTGAAGCCTGCTGGTAATGCTGGTCTTGATTCTGGCGTGTCGGTTGCTGCGGTCACTTTGTCAGGCGTCGCGCTGGGAGACGCCGCTTGTTCCGGTTGCAGGACAATGTTTTGCGTCGCCGGCTCTAACGGTGCGGTGCCTGATGTGTCAGCCGCAACCGGTTTTGACTGTGCCACAACTTCTGGCTGGGACAAGGATGCAGCCGGTGTTCCCGCAGTCCCGCCTATAGGTTGTGATAGCGCAGTGATCGACGGTGCTGTTGTAATGATTGCTTGTTCCGCCGCAGGTTGCACAGTTGATTGCTCAGTAGCCGTCCGCTTTGGCACAGCGGCGATGGCTGGGGTCACCGGACGCAACAGGAATTGATAGCCGGCAACCCCGGCCCCCAATAACACCAGCGAGGCCAGTGCAATCCGGGTTTTTGACCAGGGTGCAGGCTGCATTGCAGGAGTATCAGTCTCCGCTGGCAACGCCGCCGGATGTAATTTCACTTTGACTGTCAGTCTGGATGCGGCGTCGGACACTATCTATTCCTGTTGGCTCACTTTACTTACAAAGATTCAGGGGTTTGCAGCAAGCGCTGCTGAATGAAACGGCTTAAGTCGGCGACTTCCTGGGCACAAACACTGTGCGCCATGCGGTAATCCAGCCAGCTCACCTGAAAACCAGCATATTTTAAGCTGTCAAACGCCGCCTTACCAGCACTGAGCGGTACGACGTCGTCCATAGTGCCATGCGCCACCAGCACCGGCGTGCTTTTATTGTGACTATTCATTTCAGCTTTGAGTTTATCCGGCATGCCCATATAAGTGGACAACGCCATCACACCGGCGATTTTGTAAGGCAAACGCGGCAATAAATGCAGCGCAATCACACCGCCCTGTGAAAACCCTGCCAGCAGAATTTTTTCCGCCGGCACACCAGATGCGATCACTTTATCGATCAGCGCCTGCACCTGTGTTGCTGACTGGCGTACGCCTTCTTCGTCAGCACGGTTTTGCAGATCCATGGTTTTTAAATCATACCAGGCGCGCATCACAAAGCCGTTGTTAATGGTGACCGGACGCTCGGGCGCATGCGGAAACAAAAACCGGATACCGTGACCAGCCGGCAAACGCAACTCCGGCACTATCGGCGCAAAACCATGGCCAGAATCACCTAAACCGTGCAACCAAATCACTGCCGCTTTGACCGGGCCCTGTGCCGCTACATCTACATAAGAGAGATTGTTCATCCGCTGATTATCCGAAACTGATTGCCACGCCAGCCTGTTTGCTGGCTGCTTCTGCTAATAATTGCCAGAACTCGATACCGGTTCTGTTATCAATCCACTGACCGTCACGCCATTCAAAATGATGACCGTTAAACTTGGTCGCCACCCATAACTGGTGCAGAGGTGCTTGTTTGTTAATCACAATTTTACTGCGATCCGGGAATATCACGTTGATTAGTCCACCATGATTTTCCGCATCGATGTCCAGGTCCAGCTGCTCAAAGGCTTCTTCCACTGCCAGCAGGACGGCGTCGGTCAACTCATCATATTCTACGTCATTCATCCGCTTCACCTGTTTGCTTTTGCTGTTAAGGATGCGATTATAGAGCGCTCAAGCTTCAAAGAAATAAAAATCATGCACGCTGCGTCTTTATCGGTTGGAATTCTGGGTTTATCGTTGTTGCTGCTGACCGGTTGTGGTCAGAAAGGCCCGTTAACCTTACCCAAAGATCCGCCGCCAGCGGCAGAACCTGCGCCGGCCAAGCCTGCTACGTCTCAACCCGTTCAATCCGATCAGCAAGGATAATTTCAGGTGGATTATTTTCAGTATCAGAACCAGCAACTGCTGGCCGAACAAGTCCCGCTCACCGATATCGCTGCGCGCTTTGGTACACCTACTTATGTATATTCGCGCGCGACCATTGAACGGCATTACCGTGCTTTCGCAGACGCTGCCGGCAACCGTGCCCACCTGGTGTGCTACGCCGTTAAAGCCAATAGCAATATTGCCTTACTGAATATCCTGGCAAAGCTCGGCAGTGGTTTTGACATCGTGTCTGAAGGTGAGTTGCGCCGCGTATTGCAGGCCGGTGGCGACCCGGCCAAAGTGGTGTTCTCCGGCGTTGGTAAAACAGAAGCAGAAATTGAGTTTGCACTGCATACCGGTATCAAGTGTTTTAACGTCGAATCCGAACCAGAACTGGACCGCATTCAAAGTGTGGCGGCTCGTCTGGGCAAAATTGCGCCGATTTCGATTCGGGTGAATCCGGATATTGACGCCAAAACCCACCCTTATATTTCTACCGGCCTCAAAGCCAATAAATTCGGTATCGATATTCTGCGCGCGCCGCAGATGTATCAATATGCCGCCAGTCTGAGTCAGCTGAAAGTCTGCGGCGTGGATTGCCATATCGGTTCACAACTGACTGAAACCCAACCGTTTTTGGATGCGCTGGATAAATTGCTGGTGCTGGTTGATACGCTTTCTGCCGCAGGCATCAATCTGTCGCACCTGGATATCGGTGGTGGCCTCGGCGTGACTTATCTCGATGAAACGCCACCGCACCCAAGCGAATACGCCGCAGAAGTGTTAAAACGCCTCGAAGCCTATCCGGATTTAACCCTGGTGTTTGAACCAGGCCGCGCCATCATGGCCAATGCCGGCGTGCTGCTGACCAAAGTCGAATTTTTAAAACCGGGCCAGGAAAAAAACTTTGCTATTGTCGACGCGGCAATGAATGACCTGATCCGCCCGGCGCTTTACAGTGCCTGGATGAACATTATTCCGGTACAGTTGAAACCAGAGCTCAATGCACAGACTTATGATGTAGTGGGCCCGGTGTGTGAAACCGGTGATTTCCTCGGCAAAGACCGCGAGCTGGCAATCGCACCGGGTGATTATCTGGTGGTGCGTTCTGCCGGTGCTTATGGTTTTACCATGAGCTCAAACTATAACAGCCGGCCGCGCGCCGCTGAAATCCTGGTCGACGGCGATCAGGTCCATTTGGTGCGGCAACGCGAACAATGGGCAGATTTGTGGCGCGGCGAGCAGCTGCTGCCAACCTGATACAAGGCGGTACCAAACGGCATGTTATTACAGTTCTCAAAAATGCATGGTCTGGGCAACGATTTTATGGTGGTGGATGCCGTCAGCCAGAATGTGTTCCTGACCAAAGAGCAAATCAAACAACTGGCCGACCGCAATTTCGGTATTGGTTTTGACCAGTTACTGATGGTTGAGCCGCCGTATGACCCGGATTTAGATTTTCACTACCGCATTTTTAATGCCGATGGCTCTGAAGTGGAACAATGCGGCAACGGTGCCCGCTGTTTTGCCAAGTTTGTCCGCAATAAAGGCCTGACCAATAAATACAAAATTGCCGTCAGCACCAAATCAGGCAAAATTGTGCTTTATGTTGAGCAAGACGGTCAGGTCACCGTCAACATGGGCATTCCGCAATTTGAACCGGCGAAAGTACCGTTTAAAGCACAAAAACAGGAACTCAATTACATCTTACATGGCGACGACGGCAACGAGAGCGCAACAGCCCTCTGCGGTGTCGTCTCGATGGGTAACCCACATGCGGTGATCACCGTCGAAGACATTGATGCAGCACCGGTGAAACTTTGGGGACCTATTTTTGAAACGCACGAACGTTTCCCGGAACGCGCCAATATCGGCTTTATGCAAGTGCTGAATCCAGGTCATATCAAACTGCGCGTCTGGGAACGCGGGGCCGGCGAAACGCTGGCCTGCGGTACTGGTGCCTGCGCGGCTGCCGTGATCGGGCAGATGCAAAAAACCTTGCAGGCGCAGGTTCGGGTTGACTTACCGGGCGGAAGTCTGCAAATTCGTTGGAACGGCCCAGGCCAGCCGGTCAAAATGACCGGACCGGCGGAACATGTGTTTGACGGACAATTGGTGTTATGACGGACGTCACTGACGTAACAGATATCAGCAACGCTTACCTGCACGACCAGCTGGTGTATCAGTACCTGCTGGAGCATCCGGCTTTTTTTCAGCATCACCCGGAATTGCTGTCACGTCTGCGTTTACCTCATGCGCAACGCGGTGCTGTCTCACTGGTGGAACGCCAGATGGAATTGCAACGCGAACGGGTGCGCGGTCTGGAAGAAGACATCACCCGGCTGATGAGTATCGCCAGACAGAATGAACATATCTTTTTTGCATTGAACCAGTTACACCTCGATTTATTAGCGGCGCGGCAAAAAACCGACATCCGGCTTGCACTCAGTGCCTTTGCTAATAAAATGCCGCATGTCCACGCCTGCAACCTGCTGGAGTTTAACCACGAGGCCATGGGCGATCACTTTACTGCGATCCAAATGGTGCTGGAGCACCGCTTACAGGGCCGGCATTATTACTTCGGCCGGCTGAACCGCGATGAAATGGCAACGTTGTTCCAGCCCGGTATTCATTCGGTGGCGTTATTGCTGATTAGTCATGCCGATCAGCCGCTGGCCTTACTGGCATTTGGCTCGCAGCTGGACGACCACTTCCAGCCCAGCATGGATACATTGTTTATCGACCACATTGCCAAAGTCCTGGCCTTAGTGCTGCCACGTTATGGCCAGCAAGGCAGCTGATCCCGCACCGTCCGGTGCTGCGTCACCTGATCCGTTGTTGCAACAATTCCTGCATTATCTGCAATTCGAACGCGCTTACAGCAAACAAACCTTAAACACTTATCAGCAACAGCTGCAGGCGGTCTGGCTCAGCATTCCTGCTGCAGACTGGCTGCAACTCAGTGCACGCCAGTTGCAACAACATATTCTGGGTTGTCGTGACAGCCTGAAACCCAAAAGTCTGGCTTTGCGTCTGGCCGCGTTGCGCAGTTTTTTTCGTTATCTGCAACAGAGCGGTTTACGGCCTGACCAACCGGCGCAATATCTGAAAGTGCCGAAAACCAGCAAACCGTTGCCGAAAAACCTTGATGTCGATGAAATGCACCGACTGCTTGATATTGATGAACCGGACGATGATTTGGCGGTGCGTGATGCGGCCATCATGGAATTATTTTATTCCTCCGGCCTGCGGCTGGACGAACTGGTCAGTGCAAACCTGCGCGATATAGACTGGAGCGAACGGCAAATCCGTGTGCAGGGCAAAGGCAACAAAACCCGTATTCTGCCTATTGGCTCGCTGGCACAAAAAGCACTGCAACAATGGCTGCAACGCCGGCCGGCATTTCTTGGCGAAGAGCAAGACGCCCTGTTTCTGAGCAAACAAAAACGCCGGATCTCAGCGCGGCATGTCCGCCAAAGAGTAGATTTGTGGGCGCGGCGGCAGGGCTTGTCGCAACATGTGCACCCGCATATGCTACGTCATTCGTTTGCCAGTCATTTGCTGGAATCCAGCGGCGATTTACGCGCGGTGCAGGAATTATTGGGCCACGCCAACCTCAGTACCACGCAGGTTTATACCCATCTGGATTTCCAGCATCTGGCGAAAGTCTACGATGCGGCCCATCCTCGGGCGAAGAAAAAAACTTCGCAGTGACACCATATTTATGGCAGCAGTTGATACTTCTGCTGCAATTTCAATACAGAGCCGTCTTGTTGCATGCGCAATAATTCCTGATCAAAACGCCGGACAAAAGCCGGGCTGACACTGTGGCGGCTGAACATAAAATGCACCTGACCTATCACCACAGGCGACATCGGATGCAACACGATTTGCTTATCGAGATTTTCGTCACGGAGTGCCAGCACGCCATTCGGGTAATAATCCAGATACAACTGCACCCGATCTTTGAGTAGTAAAAAATATAAGGAAGGCTTATCAATAGCTTCGAGCACATGTTTTGATAGATCTTTTTGCTGCTGTATCGAAGCAAACAGTTCACCATAATAATTGCCACGGATCACCCCGACGTTCAGGCCCCGGGCCGCGATATCCTGCAGGTTGCGCACTGTAGCATGCAGTTGCTGTTGGCCGGCTTTGACATAGAGCGCAACCCGCTCTTGTTCATATGCATTTGAAAATAAAGCATAAGCTTCACGTTCAGTAGATTTAGACGCATTCATCAACACATCGATATCGCCACTTTCCAGCAACATTAACGAACGTTTCCATGGTGAATCGGTCAGGATCTCCAGCTTACAGCCCAAACGGCCAAAGATTTGTTGCATAAACTCGATCCGGTAGCCGGTCAGTTCTTGCTGCGCATTAAAAAACGAATATGGTGGCATGTTAATCGCCGAACGGCTAATCACTGTGCGCTGACAAGGCCATTCCAATGCGGGCTGTGCCGCGTAAAGTGGTGTACTCATTGGCAGCGACGCGATGATAAGGCCAATGCAGCAGAAAACACGGAACAGGTTCAACATAACTCCAAAGCTTCAATGCTTAATTCCCGGCGGCTACCGGTTACTTTCCTTCATACAGCATATGCGAAGCTGCCGACTGTGCACAGGAACTCGCGGCCGTTCACCGATTCTTTACGCTGATTCAGTGCCCTTGCCAGACAAGTTCGCCACAGACATGCATAATATTGCTGTGACTGAACTGCCGGATGTCTTCATGCGCCTATATAAGAACCTTGCTGCAATCCACGCCCTGTCGTTTGACCTCGACGATACGCTGTATCCGAACAGCAAGGTGATCGCTGTCGCAGAACTGGCGATGCAACAACGTCTGCAGCAGCTGAAACCAGAGTTACTACATAATGACCCACAATACTGGTGGCAACAACGCAAGTTACTGGCAGCACAGGATGCCGAAGTTCGCCATGATGTCAGCCGCTGGCGCATGCTTGCGGTAGAACAAGGTCTGATGGCGCAAGGGCTATCGGCTTGCGAAGCCGGTGAAATAGCAGAACTGGCGTTGGGGGCTTTTTTGCAGGAGCGCACCAATATCAGTGTCAGCGCTGAGGTCAAACAATTGTTGGCAACGCTTGCCGGGCGTTTTCCACTGGTGGCCATCACCAACGGCAATGCCGATATTCAACGGATGGGCATTGCGCCTTATTTTCAGTTTGCGTTACGCGCCGGCCCGGATGGGCGAATGAAACCATTCCCGGATTTATTCCACCGTGCGGCAGAACGTCTCGGAGTTCGCACCAGACAATTACTGCATATTGGTGATCATGTACGCTCCGATGTGCTGGGCGCGCTGAATGCCGGTTGCCAGGCTGCCTGGTTGAATCCGGCGTTTAGCCCACAACCTGTGTTGACCAAACCACCGCTGGTACTGCCGCATCTGGAACTGTGTGATCTGCAGCAATTATTAGCCTTACAACCCGGCTAAAGCTGTCGCCTGCACCGCAAATTTATAGCTTGCTCTGGTATACTGCCTGTAAATTTATCCATAGGTTTGAGTTGATGGACGTTTCCCTGCTACTTGATGGTTTAAACGATAAACAACGCGATGCGGTCGCCGCACCGTCGCAACATATGCTGATATTGGCGGGTGCCGGTTCCGGCAAAACCCGCGTGCTGGTGCATCGGTTGGCCTGGCTGATGCAAGTCGAGCGGGTCGCGCCTTATTCCTTGCTGGCTGTAACGTTCACCAATAAAGCAGCGCAGGAAATGCGTTCGCGGATCGAACAAACTGTTGGTGTCAGCCTGAATAACCTGTGGATGGGCACTTTTCATGGATTATCCCACCGTCTGTTACGCGCGCATTATCAGGAAGCCAATCTGCCGCAAGGTTTTCAAATCATCGATTCTGACGATCAATATCGTTTGGTACGTCGCGTGCTTAAAGCACTGAATCTGGATGAAAAACACTGGGCGCCAAAACAAGTGCAATGGTTTATCAATGCGCGCAAAGACGACGCGGAACGACCAGGCACACTGACGCACGGCGGCGATTTTAACTTGCAGACATTGATTAAAATCTACGCTGCCTATCAGGAAATGTGCGATCGCGCCGGTCTGGTTGATTTTGCCGAGATCCTGCTGCGCAGTTTCGAGCTGCTGAAAAATAACGCCCAGGTGCGCGGCCATTACCAACAGCGGTTTCGCCACATTCTGGTCGACGAATTCCAGGATACCAACACGATCCAGTATCAGTGGTTGCGCCTTTTAGCCGGCGATCACGCCCGGGTGATGATTGTTGGCGACGACGACCAGTCCATTTATGGCTGGCGTGGCGCGAAAGTGGAAAATATTCAGCAATTCCTCAAAGATTTCCCGTCACCGGAAACTATCCGGCTGGAACAGAATTACCGTTCGACCGGCATTATCCTCAAAGCCGCGAACGCAGTGATTAGCAACAATCAGGGCCGGCTGGGCAAAGACTTATGGACCGACGGTGACGATGGCGAACCGATTTCGTTGTACAGCGCTTTTAACGAACTGGACGAAGCGCGGTTTATTGTCAGCCGTATTCGCGAATGGCGCCGTCAGGGCGGCAAACTGACCGAAGCGGCGGTGTTGTATCGTAACAACGCCCAATCACGTGTGCTGGAAGAAGCGCTAATCCAGGACGGTATCCATTACCGCATTTATGGCGGTCTGCGCTTCTATGAACGTCAGGAAATTAAAGATGCCTTGTCTTACCTGCGGCTGATTAATAACCGGCAGGATGATGCCGCGCTGGAACGGATTATTAATACGCCAACCCGCGGCATCGGTGATTCCAGCATGGATAAAGTGCGTGAGTTTGCCCGCGCCAGCGCACAAACGCTGTGGCAAAGCCTGCAGCAAATGTTGCACCAGAAAGAGCTGAGTGGCCGTGCTGCCAATGCGATCTCCGCTTTTATGGAACTGATTAATAAGCTTGATGACGATATCCGTGACCTGTCGCTGGATGAACAGGCTGACCATGTGATCCATCAATCGGGTCTGTACGCGATGTATCAGGCCGAAAAAGGCGAAAAAGCCCAGACCCGCACCGAGAACTTAAATGAGCTGGTCAACGCCTGTGCCAATTTGAACTTCAGCAATAATGAAGAGATGACCCCTCTGTCGGCATTTTTGTCACAGGCGGCGTTGGAAGCCGGTGAATATCAGGCAGAGGAACACTCTGATGCGGTGCAGCTGATGACATTGCACACTGCTAAAGGACTGGAATTTCCACTGGTGTTTGTCTGTGGTCTGGAAGAAGGCATGTTTCCGAGTCAGCAAAGCGGTGACGACCCAACACGGCTGGAAGAAGAACGTCGGCTTTGTTACGTCGGCATGACGCGCGCCATGCAGAAACTGTATTTATGCCATGCCGAGAGCCGGCGCTTGTATGGCCAGGAGCAGTACAACAAACCGTCGCGATTCCTGCGCGAGATCCCGGCCGAATATGTCGAGGAAATTCGCCTGACTACCACCGTCAGCCGGCCGACCCAATTCAATCGGTTTGGCAGTGCTGCCAGTCATAGCGCCTTTGAAAATACCGGCTTTAAACTGGGGCAACGGGTGCATCACGAAAAATTCGGCGAGGGTACGGTGCTGAATTATGAGGGCACTGGCAATCAGTCGCGGATCCAAATCAACTTCGATGCGCTCGGCAGCAAGTGGCTGGTTACTTCGTATGCCCGACTCACTGCCCTCTGAAATTCTGTCGGTCTGGTACCAGTGCCGGGCACGGCGCTGGCGACTGCCATTGTGGTTGCAGGGTGAACCGGCGTTTCTTCAGTCTGGCTGGCAGCAGTTACAGACGCAACTGCAGGCTGGCGAGACGATATTCTGGCTTGGTGAAACCGGGCCGGAAGTGTCCACCGCTGCCCACACCCGCCAGATCAGCGGTCAGGCGCGACAACAATTACTTGGCCAGGAATGCGATTGGCTGGTCATCAACGCCGCACATGGGGTGGACTGGGATTTGGTCGCCGCCAGTATGGGCTGTGTCAAAGCCGGTGGTTTATGGTTAGTGTTGACCCCTGACCCCGTAAGCTTTGCCAGATTGCCCAATCCTGCTGCCAGCCGGGTGTTGTCTTTTCCGACTGATGCCAAGACGCATGTCGGTCATTTTCAAGCCTATCTGACTGCGCTGTGGCCAGAACAGCCGCTATTGTCCTGGTCAGTGCATGGCCTGAGTGCTGCGCCACCACAGTTTTCCCGCCAGATCACCGACGAGCCCCCTTGCGAACCACCTTATGCCAGCGCTTGCCAACAACAAGCCGTCACGGCGATCTGGCATCTGCTGCAAGGACATCGCCACCGGCCTTTGGTATTGAGTGCACACCGGGGGCGCGGAAAATCTGCCGCTCTTGGCATCGCCGCCGCGCAACTGCAACAAGCGGGCAAAACCCGGCTGATTATCACAGCGCCACAACCGGCCGCAGCGCAGGTGGCATTACAAACCTGTCGCGCAATGCTGGGACCGGACATCGAAGTACAACTGCAATTCTGGCCACTGGACCGTTTGCTGGCAGAGCAGCCGGCTGTGGACCTACTGTTTGTTGATGAGGCTGCCGCGATCCCGGCGCCACTCTTGCAGGCGTTGGTCGAACAACACAGCCGCGTCGTCATGGCAACGACAGAGCATGGTTATGAAGGGACCGGTCGCGGCTTTCAGCTACGTTTTCAGCAATATCTGCAACAACACAGGCCCGGCTGGCGCAAACTGATATTGCAACAACCAATCCGCTACGGCCAGGACGATCCGCTGGAACAACTGATTTTTAATAGTTTTCTGCTGGCTGACAGTGATGCCCTCGCTGAGGGGCCTGCAATTGCGGCCATGTCCACTGCGCCGCAATATCATTGCTTTCAGGCGGCTGATTTATTGGGTCAGCCGCGGCTATTGCGCCAGATCTTCCGGCTGGCTTGTCTGGCGCACTATCAGACTTCAGTACGGGATTTATGGGCTTTGCTCGATGATCCCACGCTGCAGGTCATGACGTTGCAACAACAAGAGCTGGTTTTGGCTGTCGCCGTTGTCAGCCGGGAAGGCCAACTGACTGAAGAGCTGATACCGCAGATTTATAATGGACAGCGCAGGGTGCAAGGTCATCTGGCCGCACAAAGTCTGATTTATCATTGCCTGACGCCGCACGCCGGCACTATTGCTATATGGCGCATTCAGCGCCTGATGGTCCAGCCGGCGCTACAACAACAGGGTCTGGGCCAGCAATTGCTCGAACAAATCAGTCGCGCGGCAGCAGCACAGCAAGTACCGCTGTTAGCGACCAGCTTTGGCGCGACTAAGGATCTGGTAAGGTTCTGGCAGCAGGCTGGATATCGCGCGGTGAAGCTAAGCCAACAGCCAGAACAGAGCAGCAATGAGTTCTCTGTGCTGATGCTGAAATCTTTGATAACCATCCCATTGTTGGATATAGCAGGATTACAACAATGGTTTGGTCAAACGTTGTATGCACAGGCTCAATCTGTCTGGCGTGAGCTGGACCCAGAATTACTCAGGTTATGGGTAAGACCGCCACATTGCAGCTGGTCTGCATTTGATCAGCACTGTCTGCAATTGTTCTTGGCTGGCCAGCGCGATTGCCAGCAAGCGCTGCTGACACTACGTCATTGGTTAGATCAGCACTATCTGCATTTGTCAGCGCCGGAAGCCAGCCTCTGGATCCGCTTTTGCTGGCAAGACACCGCTCGCTTACTGGCCACTACAGGCCTGAAAAAGCTGTCCCTACAGTTGCGCCAAACCGCTTGTTTAGCTGATTTGTATCAAGATCCACCGTGCTGAAGCCGGCTAAGCTATAGTTGACTTAATTTTCTGGCGGAGTCTTCCACGCATGCGCTTCAGACTTGTTGGCTTTTATGTAGTTGCCTTGTGGTCTGCGTTGTCATCATGGTTAGCCGACGCGCAACAGCCAATTAAATTAGGCATGTCGGCACCTTTCAGCGGTCCCGCAGCGCAGCTCGGATTGCAATTCAGGGATGGCGCCAATCTGGTGTTTGACCGTCTGAATGCACAAGGCGGAATCGACGGCAATCTAATCCAGTTGATCACTGCCGATGACGGCTATGAGCCACTCAGAACCGTAGAGAACACCCGGAAATTTTTGCTGGAACAACAGGTTTTTGCGCTATTCGGTTATATCGGCACACCAACATCAAGCGCTATTCTGCCGCTGTTGCGCAAACATCAGCGGCTTTATCTGACCGCTTTTACTGGTGCTGATATTTTACGCCAACCAGGCGACACATTTATCTTTAACTTCCGGGCCAGCTACCGGGAAGAAGTTGCCGCACAAGCTCGTTTTTTGATTGACCAACGTCAGTTTCGCCGGGTCGCATTATTAATTCAGGCCGACGAATTTGGCGCCAGTGTCGAGCGCTGGTTTCTGACAGAACTGGCGCAACGACAGTTACAACCGGTCACCGTAGTACGATTTCAGCGTAATACCACCGACATGCACAATGCCGTTAGTCAGCTCAAAGAGGCAACGCCTGATCTAGTGTTAACAGTAGGTACTTATCAACCGCTGGTAAAAGCGATCCAAATTGGGCAGCAAAATCGGTTTAATCCGGTGTACTCAGTCGTCTCATTTACCGGGATCCAGCAACTACAACAGCAACTAAAGCAGCCTTATCTGGTATTCGCATCTATGGTCGTACCGGACCCGCAGGATGCCACTTCGAAATTTGTAAAGGCATACCATCACGCACTTAAAGCTGATAATAAACAAGCAAGTGATGTGGGTCTGGAAGGGTTTGCTGCAGCATCGATACTGGTCTCCGCATTCAAAAGCTGTGCAGGAAATCTGACCCAGACTTGTTTGATGCAACAACTACCGCAACAACGTTTGTATGATTTTGACCTCCAGTATCAACCCGAGGCGCATCAAGCTTCTCATCAAGTATTCTTGTACCAGCTGACACCACTTAAACTACTGAAGATCTGACGATTTGGTGAGACGCCCCATTTGCTGATTTTTGAATTGGGCGTTGCTTGTCACCAACGCGACATGCACAGGCATATTTCAGCATTTAACATGGACCTTGGACTTTATATTGCTGGCTACTGCCTTGTATGCCATTACGCCCTGTAATATGCCAAAAGAGCCAATCAACTATTGGCGTTGGAGATTCTAAGGCGTGAGCATCGCGGCTTCGTTTGAGTCTGCACCCTCGCGGAGCTTCGGGTGTGCTCAGCCGGAAGAACGCAACATGGGTTGCGTTCTTAAACCCCGGCCCCTTCGCAGAGCTCAGGGCGTTCAATCGCCGTGTGACGGCCAGAGGAGCAAAACTGTTTGCTGTCTTCATTCCCGTTCCTTTGAGAATTCTATTGAACTCACCATCGCGGTTTCTTGATAGTCTGCACCCTCGCGGAGCTTCCGGGTG
>JAXHNX010000007.1:0-4410 GCA_034519945.1 Rheinheimera sp. | reverse complement strand
ACTGGCCAAAGCGCCACGCTGAGCGGTCAAATTCAACAGCGGCGGACTGAAAAAAAAAGCGAAGGGTTTGCCTTCGCTTGTTTAGGTTGTCAATCCGACGGTGCTTATTGCATCGGGCTCAACAGCTGAGGTTTACCAAACTGTTTTAACTGGCCACGATGCTGATTGATCAACGCACGCCAGAAACTTTCCAGGCTTCCCAGCGCCTGCTGTGACGAATAAGCCATGCCTTTGCCAACAAATCCGGCGCCAATAACATAGACATCGGCTCCGGCAAAATCACCGCTGAGCCCGGCATTCCTGACCTTTGCCAGCTCTGCGTTGCTATCAATCATCCGCACGGCATTTTTCGCATAAAAGCTGGTGATGCTGCTATTTTCCAGCATATCGCTGACAATCAACACCACTTTCCGTTCCTCACCGAGACTACCCAACACTTCAGTACTCACCTGCAATATGCTGCCAATCAGCTCCGTTTTCGGGAAGTCCGTAGTGCCATCACCAAATGCATTGCGCAGCTTCTGATGCATTTGGCCTTTGGCTTTGGGCTGAGCTTTCATGCAGGCATCAAACTTGTTCAACGTCATTTTGCCAATGCCGTTACGCACTGCAGCCGGCAGTGGACTGTCGAACCAGCCTTTGTAAACCACATCGGTATATTTGCCCTGTGCATTGGCGCTAAAAGCCACCAGCTGCACCTGATCGCCAGGCGCGACAAATTGATCCACCTGCTGATGCACCGATTTTTTCAGTGCGTCGTCGAGCCGGGCCGTCTGGTCGACGATCACCACCAGATGGCGGCCCGGCACCCGCCGGTTTGTATTCGGTCAGTTGCACCGCATCGTAACAGCTCGGTACATCACCCGGCTGCGTGGCGCCAGCCTGTCCCGCCAGCCATAAACCGGCCAGCAGCATACTGAGTTTGGCTACTTTCATCAGGATAGTTTTCCTTCTGCGATCAGTTTTTGCCGGATCCGCTCCCGCCGCTGCTCTGGCGTTTCGGCGGCGCGGGCTTCAGCCAGTAATTCGGCTTCCAGCTCAGCGTCCGACTTGGCCTGCCCTGCTTCGGCCAACAACTGGGCTTCAATGGCTGCATCATCCTCGGTCATCGCGGTCGTGGGATCAATCGCCTTTGACGGCGCTGCGACCGGTTCAGTCACAGGCCGGCGCGTGGCTTTGATTTCGTCATTGCGCTGGCTACGTAGCACTTTAGTTTGTTCATGCTCATTTTCTCGCAGTGATTCTTCCCGGCCTTTTTGCAGGATATAAGCACGGAAGGTGCGGTCTTTGGCGTTTCGCATCAGTTGCTGTGTGTCATTGCGAGTGGTGGTCTGCGCCAGAGATTTACTCATCTTTGCTGCCAGCGTGGCCAGTGTGCGATCAGCCAGCCGGGCAATAATATCCTGCTGCTGACGAACATAATTCTCATACTGGCGGCGCGTGCTGTGGCGACGCACGGATACCCAGGCATGGGAAGATTCTTTGCCGGCAAAACCTGTGGCATAAGCCACCCAGGTGGCAAATGCCTGCAACACCAGGAACAACATGGCCAGCATGCCGAAAGTGAACCAGCTGCCCATTTTCGTCGCCTGACAGACTTCGTTTTCTCCTTCATCGACTGCTTCACGCGCCTGTTCCACTACGCCGGCAGGCGGCGCTGAGGCGGCGTCACTGTACATGGTGTCGAACGACTGGCCGGTCGCGGCAGTTTGACCGCTCAGACACATCACATCCTGAGCCTGTACTTGTTTGAGCACCATCACCCGCACCCCGGTGATGATCAGCGCAATTACGAGAATAAAGGTACTGGTCGCTTTGATAAAACCATAAGATTCACGACCTTTGTTAATCTTCATCCGCGCCAGCCGGCGCATATAGGCCGGTTGTTGCTCGTCATTGTATTTTTCAATGGTCTGGTCGCTCAGCACCACATCCAGATTGTCTGGTTTGTCCGTGTTGCGGTCACTGTTGTAAGAATTACGGATTTGGCGGATCAGACTGTTTTCATACATCTGATGCCCCATCCGGTGCGTCATAAAAGCCAACACCACGGCAAAGGCAATCGCCAAAATAGTGGCGATAACTTGCGCCGTGTTTTCACTGGCGTTCAAGTTGACGAACCCTGCCATCGAGTAGCTAAAGCCCCAGGCTTCCAGCACCAGTACGACGAAGAGCCCAACATAGTGGTACCAGGACAATGCGCTGCGACCGGATTCGCCCATGATCGCCAGATATTCTTTGCAGCGGTCATAATAATCGCCGTCCGCTTCGTAGCGTTCAAAATGTACGGCGTAGTCTTCGCACACGACAGTTTCTGAACTAAACCAACGCCCATCGTTGGATTCGTCCTTGGCGAGGCTGTTCAGCTTGCCAAATAGCGGCATCCGGTATTTCAGATTGGTAAACCAAAGCGACACCGCATCCCACTTCATCCACGACAGATAACCCAGTACCAGCGCAGTGGCCAGAACCAGGCTCAACACTTGCCAGTACGCGGCAAAAAAAGATTGCAAATCCATTGATATTCCTTGTTATTTTTCTGTTTTAGATCTTCACCAGCGCTAATTCGACTTCACGGCCAAATAACTGACCATTGTCGGCATAAATCACGCCAGTGGTTTTAGTGTGGGCTTCGCCCTTGGTAGAAAACACCACGTCCGAGCAGCGGAACGGCGTATCTTCCTGTTTTGCGTACATCCGCACTAACACCGCATCCTTACCACGATAAGTTTCGACGCTGACCGGCACCGAAAAGTCCGGTTTGACGTTGCCACCTTTATAGTTTTTGTAGAAATCAAACTTTGGCTGCCGGGTAGGTTGCATGCTTTCCTTATCGATGCCAACAGGCCCAAGTGCCACACCGGTGGTGTTCACCTTAGTCCACCACATAGTGCCGTATAAATTGGGCAATGAATCGCTGGTATTGGCTTCGACAATATCCTGACCGGTGTACGCGCGTAGTTTCGATTGCACCACAGGTTCGGCATAAGCACAGGATTGGATTGGCAACTCGCTGGCGTATGCCTTCGAAAATAAGCCACTCGTTTGTTCGGCAAATCCCAGTTTGGCAATCACGTCCAGACTAAAACTGGACAATGGCACGCCGCCAAGTCCAAGCGGATCCTTACCGCTGCCGGTCCCAGCAACAGGTTTTGCCGGTTTGCTGGTTTTTTTATTTTTAGCAACCGGCGGCGCTTTCACCGTGTTGGCAGACACTTTCGGTGTGGCGTTACTGCTAACCGCATTGATCACATTATCCAGTCGTTGCTTTTTTGCCACCGAGATAGTTGCGACCTGAGTCGCGGTTACTGGTTTGGCTTTGTCGGTTGTCAACACATCATGCAGTTCAAAACGCCGGTTACTGGCGCGGCCGGATTCAATGTCGTTGCTCGCGACAGGTTGGTTTTCGCCCACGCCTTCGTAGAACAACTGTTCCGGTTTAGCGCCAAGCGCGACCAGCTGATCGGCAATAAAACGAGCTCGCGCTTCAGACAACTGCTGGTTATGCGCGGCACTGCCGGTCGAATCCGTATGACCCACAATATAAATTTTCGACTGAGTGTCGAGGGAGCCCAGATAGCCTTTGAGGAAAGTGCGCAACCGTTGCAGCTGCTGTGCGTCTGAAATGAGCGCTTGATCGGTATCAAACAATGGCTTTTCAGTACTGACCGCTACGGCGGAAGCGACCACGTTTTCAGTGGCGTTGCGATTAAACGCAGCACCTTTTTCGGCATCGATGCTGACCCGCTCAAAACTGGTATTGAGCTGGTTTTGTTTGGCAAGCTCTGCCAGTTTCTTTTCCCGCTCATCCAGATAGTGGCCGATCCCACAACCAACCAGCGTTCCCAACACGCCCCCCACCACAGCACCGGCCTTTTTATCAAGTTTATGACCAATAACAGCACCTAATAAAGCACCGGCAGTACAGCCTACTGTTGTATTAGATGCCGTTGATGCGCACCCTGCCAACGACAGCGAAACTGCACTGGCTACACTTAGCCTGACATATTTTTTCATCTGGACTCCTTCCCCGCAATTAGCTTTAGGTTTAACTACATTTACCAAGCTTGAAACAGCAATGTACCTCGTCTTCTGACAGAAATCGACAGCAAACATCTGGTAAAATGCGTTTTTTTAACGATATAACCCAATGAAGTAAAACAAAAATTTGACCGAGGTGTAAAAATGCCCGGCATGATGCAGATGAGCCAGCTGTTGAAGGGTTTAAAAACCGGCGGCCCGGTCTTGGGCTGCATCTGGTGCACCAGCCAGGCAAGCCATTATAGGTCCGGAACTGATCCGCTCATGCCAGCTGGATGCTGACCAAAACAAGCCGCATCAGCGCGCTGTGAGACTGTGGTTAAAGGTCACAGCCCGCGCTGGAGTTAAGCGCAATTCAATAAAAACTTG
>JAXHNX010000053.1:0-302571 GCA_034519945.1 Rheinheimera sp. | reverse complement strand
AGATTAATGACAAACCCCAGTTTTCTGGGGTTTGTGCTTTTCAGGAGCTGTGATTTCTTTGTAAATGCTGTTGGCTACCAGTTTTGATGCTGAGTTTTGAGAGTGTTGAATGTGTACAGACGATGGGTTTTAACGACGGGATTGTGCCTGTGATATGAGGTTTGAGGCTGAGTTTGGCTCAGGCTGCCAGCAGCAGTGCCATTTTCTTGATGTTTTGCGCAGCACCCGCTAACAGACATTGCATCTGGACTTTCTCCCGTCCTCTGAAGCGAGCATAGCGGTGGCCGTGGTGTTGTTTAGCGTCCGCGAAGCTGCGTTCCACGGTTTCTTTGCGCCTTTTGTAGACTTTCTTGCCCCATGTGCTTAAGCGGGTTTCATTGGCTGCCTCTTTGGCGGCTTCAAACACATGGCGGGTCACCACTTTGGTGTGGTTTTCACTTTTCGTGCAGCGGGTTCTGATGGGGCAATCCTTACACTTGTTGCGGTCGGATTTGTACTCCCGATACCCCGCACGATTGGTGGTGCTGTACTGCAGCAGCTCGCCTTGCGGGCAGCGGTAACAATCGTTGTCTTTATCGTAGTCAAACGCGCTTTTGCGTAATAAGTCTTTGCCTTTGTTGGGCCGCCGGTAGCCCATCACCGGTTCAATTTGTCGCTCTTTAATCAGGTGGCACAGCATCGCGGTGTTATAACCGGCGTCCAGCCCAACCGCGACTGGCTCGAATTTAAAACGCTGCAGTTGCCGGTCAAGCCTGGCGATGTAAGGTTGGCTGTCATGATGATTGCCGGGGGTGACGTGCGTGTCAGTGATAATGCCATGTCGCCCATCGACCGTGCGGTGGTCGAGGTAAAAAAAGCCCTGCGGCTTGCCTTCGCGCGTCATAAAACCACTGTCCGGGTCGGTGGTGCTGGCTTTTATTTCGCTGAGCTCACAGACGTCATCCTTGGGCGGCAGTGGCTTTTTTCCGGCGGTTTTGCGCTCCTCCTCAATCGCTGCGTTGAGCTGGTCGACGTAGGCCGAGGTACTGGCAGCCACTAACTTATTGATGGATTTATTCTTATTGGCACTGGCTTTTAAGTGGGTGCTGTCGGTGTAAAGCACGCGACCACCAATCAGCTTTTTGGCCATGGCCTGCTCGACAATCCGGTCAAAGACCCGCTGGAACACATCGGTGCCGTTAAAGCGGCGGATACGGTTCTGACTGAGCGTTGAAGCGTCTGGCACTTTATCGGTCAGCGCCAAACGCAAAAACCAGCGGTAAGCCACATTGACCTCAATCTCCTGCATCAGCCGGCGCTCACTAGGCACGCCAAACAGATAACCAAGCAGCATGATTTTGAACAACATCACCGGGTCAATCGCCGGTCGGCCATTGTCTTTGCTATACAAATCAGCGACTTCAGCGCGGATAAACTCAAAATCGATGGTGGCATCTACTTTACGAACCAAATGGTTTTTAGGAACCAGCTGTTCCAGTGTGACCATTTCAAGTTGATGTTGTTGCGGGGAAACGTCTTTGAGCATGAGGGTAGCTCCTGTTGGGACTCCCTCTATTAGATCAAAGGCCTGGATCTACGTCCAGGCCTTTGTCAGCAGTCTGAAGCCGCCTGCTGGCGGCTTCTTCCCGAGAGTTGGCACTTATCGCGCTGAAAAGAAGTTGCTGCGCTGTGATAAACGGACTTCTGCATCGGCGGTATTTTCGATACTGAATTCAATATCAGTCATCGGCTTGGTCATGTCTGCCGGATCGGCAGACAGACTGATTGGGACACTAGCTGTATCGCCGCCTTTAATCGTCACTTCGCTGATGCCGAGCCAATTGACTTTGTCCATACCGGTGAAGCTCAGCTTAAATGTCTGTTCTTGCTGAGATTTATTGATGATCTTCAGGGTGTAGGTGTTTTCAATCAACCCTTCGTCTGTTTCGCGGAACAGACTGCCACGGTCACGCACCACATCAAGCTCGGCCGGCAGTCGTGTCCACAAAGTCCAGCCGAATGCGGCGCAGACCACCAGTAAGACAACGAAATACCCCAGCAGCTTAGGTCGTACCACTTTAGTCGGTTTTCCATTGAGACTATGCTCTGTGGTGTAACTGATCAGGCCTTTTGGATAGCCCATTTTATCCATGGTATCGTCGCATGCATCGATACATGCACCACAATTGATGCATTCATACTGCAAGCCGTTGCGGATATCGATACCGGTCGGACAGACGTGCACACATAAGTTACAATCGATACAGTCACCCAAGCCTTTAGCTTTATAGTCAGTATCTTTGCGTGAACGTGGTCCACGGTTTTCGCCTCGTGTAACATCGTAGGTGACGGTAAAAGTGTCTTTATCAAACATGGCTGACTGGAAACGGGCGTATGGGCAAATGTGCGTACACATGATTTCGCGCATCCAGCCGGCGTTGCCATAAGTACAGAACATAAAGATCAATACAAAAACCCAAGACCAGAAACTGGCCTGCAGGGTAAAAAAGTCAATAAACAGCTGATCGATTGGGGTGAAATAGCCGACAAATATCAACGATGTCAGCAGCGAAAATGACAGCCAGGCGAAATGCGTCAGAGCTTTTTTCAATATTTTCTGGCCACTCCACGGATCTTTATCCAGTTTCATCCGGTTGTTGCGGCTGCCCTGAATTTTCTCTTCAAACCAGATAAAAATAAAAGTCCATACCGTTTGCGGGCATAAATAGCCGCACCAGACCCGGCCGTAAAAAGTCGTGACAAAAAACAATGCATAAGCGCCGATCACAAAAATCCACGCCATGATGGTGAAATCCTGCGGCCACAACGTCATGCCGAAAATATTAAATTTTTGCTCATCCAGATCAAACAACACCGCCTGATTACCTTCAAACTGCAACCACGGCAGCAGAAAGAACATCGCCATAAAAACAAAACCCATATTACGGCGCAGGCGCTGATGCAGCCCTTTTACCGCGCGGACATAGATCCGATCCCGCGACGGATAATGGTCCGGCGCTTTTGGGTTGTGCATGTCAACTTTGACCGGAATTCGTTGTTGCTGGTCCAAGGGGTACCTCTTATTTTTTGCTGTAAAAACTGCAGTAACAGTCGGGCAGGACTGCGAGTATAGCAGTTACCGCCCGTGGCTTGTCCAAAGTCCCTGCTGTTTTTATGGTTATAGCAGAGGTAGTTCTGAACTTTAATAATGCATTAAGCAATATGCAGACCATTTGATATAGCTCATGTTTTCTGATACTTAGCGTGGATAGAAAGTCAAGGTGTAAATGATGGTTACACTTAAATGCTTACATTGTGTAAACATGGTGTACAGTCTGGTTTTGCCTGTTGTCAGACGGTCCGAACGGCGTAGAATGGCAATTAAACAATATGGGGGCAGTATGAAGAAATTTTTGTGGCTCATTGTTGCGATCTTGCTGGTGGCGACTTTTTCTGATCATCCGCGGTTAAAACCATACAAAGAACAACTCTATGGCCTGTTTGCTGAAACTGCAGGCAATGCCAGCCAGGTGCATGGCGAGCAGGTGCTGCGCACTATCGATGCGCGGTTTGCTAATCTTTCGGCTGGGCTTGGACAGAAGCAGCAAGAAGAACTGAAACGTATTACATCAAGCCGGGATGAGCTGATCACGTTTTATCAGGCTTATTGCCAAGAAAAGCAGTTTAATCCATTGTTTTTTGGTGAAACGCAAAACAAGATTTGTAGCACGATTAAAGAATTCGAACTCGGACTGCGTTAAACCTGTTGAGTCATACAGGCATCTTCAATCGCAGCAAATAACAAAGCGGTCATCCGACCGCTTTGTTGCATTGCATCAGACCGCCAATGACGACTTTATTCAACCTTCTTGACCACAACTGCCTGTCCGCTTTGGATCACGACACTGTGATTTTGCGCGTCAACATTCAGAATTAACTGACGGATCAGCTTTGATTTTGATACGCCAGTTTCCAGACTGAGTTGATTCAATACGCCGATTGCTTCTTCGCTCAATGTGAAAGTCGCATGGCGCATCGGCCCTTTGTTAATTAAAGGTTCCAGTTCATCGCCGGCAACATGACGCACACTGACAATCTGCGGCTTACCCATCGCATAATTTTCAGCGTCGGCAATAAATTCATCGACGGAAAAAGCGTGCTTATTCGATCGTGTTGAATTTTTTTTCAGATCGGTCAATGCCATCTTCTTGTATCGCCTTCATTGCCAATAATTCCTGAATGATGTCTTTGATTTCACTGGCGGCTTTACCGTCAGGTTCAGTATCCATCACCGACATGCCTTTTTCTTCACTGTCATCATAAATGTTGCGACTGAAAGTGACCGAGTTGAGCACGCGCAGACTGAATGAGCGTACTACATCCTTGGCTTCCAGAATGCGGCCACCCTGGTTTGGCAGTGAAGGGCACTGCGTCAGGACACAGGCGACAATCATATCCGGATTGACCACGTTACAGTTACTGACCAGATCTTCCAGATGCTCCAGAGTTTTCAGGTCGCGTCGTTTCGGCCGCAGTGGTAACAGAACATGGGAGGCAACTGACATGGCTGAACGTAACGCCACGCTATCCTGACCACCGCAGTCGACGATGACATAGTCATAATGGTGTTCAAGACTTTTTAATTCGTAACGGATTTTCCCGTACATCTGGACGCAGTTGATCCACTGGACCTGGGGCGACAAATGGCGCTCCTGTACCCAGTCAGATGTGGTGCGTTGCGGGTCACAATCGACCAGGATGACATTGGCATTTTTCATGCTGGAAAAATACACCGCGATATTCTGCGCCAGACAGCTTTTGCCACTGCCGCCTTTCTCACCGCCAACTAACAAAATCATGGAGCTTCCCTCTTAGTCGCGACCAAAACAATTCAGCACTGCTTTTGCAGAACTGCAGGTTGTGCAGACTGCCTCGGAACAGGCAGTCCGTTTACAGTGTAGGAGACTTCGGCTTAATCAGCCACCGTCTGTTTTTACAACTGAACCTTAATCTGCGCGACCGCATGCAGGGCTTTGGTGACCGCCTGATCTGTGGTCTCGCCCAGTGCCAGTGCGACGCCTAAACGTCGTTCGCCCTGTACTTCCGGTTTGCCAAACAATCGAAGTTCAGTATCTGCTGCACTCAGCGCCGCAGCCAGATTGCCATATTGCATCTGGTTGGAATGACCGGCAACCAATAATACGGCGGATGCCGCTGGTCCATACTGCCGGATTGTTGGGATCGGCAGGCCGAGGATCGCGCGGGCATGTAGCGCAAATTCAGATAAATTCTGCGAAATCAGTGTGACCATACCGGTATCATGCGGTCGTGGTGATACTTCGCTGAACCAGACGTCGTCACCTTTGACAAACAGCTCGACACCAAATAAACCACGACCTCCCAGTGCTGCGGTGATGCGGCTGGCGTAGTCGCGCGCACTTGTCAGTGCGGCTGCTGACATCTGTTGTGGTTGCCAGGATTCACGATAGTCACCGCGTTCCTGCCGGTGGCCAATTGGCTCACAGAATTGTGTCTGACCATCCGCTGTGCGCACAGTCAGCAAGGTGATTTCGTAATCAAAATCGACAAAACCTTCGACAATAACCCGGCCTTTGCCGGCACGGCCGCCTTCCTGAGCATATAACCAGGCATGTTGCAGATCTTCCGGACTTTTAAGCACGGACTGGCCTTTGCCGGACGATGACATAATCGGTTTCACCACACAGGGGTAACCAATTTCGGCAACGGCGGCCAGATAACTCGGATGATCGTCAGCGAAACGATAACGGGAGGTCGGCAGCGCCAGTTCTTCTGCGGCTAAGCGCCGGATGCCTTCCCGGTTCATTGTCAGGTGTGCTGCACGGGCGCTTGGGATCACACAAAATCCCTCTTGCTCCAGTTCCAGTAAGGTGGCGGTGGCAATGGCTTCAATTTCCGGCACGATAAAATGTGGCTTTTCGCGGATCACCAACTGGCGCAGCGCGGCGCCATCCAGCATTGAAATCACATAATGACGATCGGCGACCTGCATCGCCGGCGCATTGGGGTAGCGGTCGGCGGCGATCACTTCACAGCCATAACGTTTCAGTTCCAGACACACTTCTTTCCCCAGTTCACCACAGCCCAATAACAGCACTTTGGTGCTGTGCGGACTGCCGGGAGTTCCAATCATCGGCATGATTATTCTCGATGTTTATTGATTCGGCTATGGGCTTCAGATTACTGATCAGGCTGGGTTTTTCAACCTTTATTGCGGTGTTTGCCGCATTTCGTTACCGGCGGCCATCAATTGGCTGGGGCCGCCGCCCGAAATGGTGTCTGCTTTGCTGGCAGGCCATGAATTGTGCGGAAAAAAAACGGACCCACAGGTCCGTTTGATGGTAACTCAATGGTCAGCTTAGCTGGCCATTGCGCCCTGTGGTAAAAGTGCGGTGCTGCGGCGGCGGAACCAGAACAGCGCAGGGAGCAATAATAACAATGCAGTCGGAGCAGGAGCGCTGACACTGGTGTTGCCGCCTGGCGGAATGTCTAATGGTGACCAGTTTACTTGCTGATTACCGCTCCAGGATTTCGCCATCACCTGACCCCAAATCACCCCCCATTCGGTTGATACGGCAGCTTTTGGCGCCAGAATCGAGCCGTATACAGAAGATGAGATACGCAGATCATTGATACCGTTGAAATTGAACAGGACATGATTGGCGATGGCCGGGCTGTTGCTGTTCAGGTCGCCTACTTCATAACGAACCTGAGTCAGAGACATACAATCTTTCTGGCCAGCGGCGCATTTTTCTTGTGGTGTCCAGTTTTTTGCCTGAGTACCGTTCGGGTTGCTCATGTTAAACACGATTAACGCATCTTTGCTGATGTTGGCATTGTCGACACGGATAGTGTGGAACTGGTTCAGGTCGTCCTGAGTGATGTTAAAGACATAAACGTTATCAGCGGTGACTTTGGCTGGTGTAAATACCAGTACACCGTCCTGGGTATTAGGGTTCACGCCAACGGCTGGGGTGGTTTTTGCCGCCAGTTCGTCTGACAGTTTGTTCAGATGATTAAAAGCACTGTTGAAATCAACACTGGAAGGGGCTTTGGTTTTTGAAGCGGCGTCAACACCACCCTGGCTAACGGTGTAACTGCCGCCATAGACCAGATCACCGTGTGAACTGTTGCCAGCTCCGTCATACACATTCAGGTGACCCCAGCCTGATTTCACTACGTTACCACCGACAGTGACAGTCGCTGGCGCGCTGCTGTTGACGTAACCAAAATCGTAGCCGCCGTTGACCAGTAAATTGCCGCCAATGGCCGCGGCACCTTCGGTATCAGACGAACTGGCGCTGAAGTTTTCTTTCACAAACATGTTGTAGTTTGCGGCCTGACCGAGGCTGATCCCACCGGCCTGACTGGCCAAACTGCACAGACTGGCCGCAACCAGACTTAATACAACTGCTAACTTCATCGCAGACTCCTGCAAAACACTGCTGAAAATTTGCGCAATGATACTCGATCAGCCCCTCATTTGACAACGCTGTCTTTTTGAAATTTTCGTGAATCAGTTTATCAGCCATTACGCAGAGATATTATATGTAAATAATCAACAACATAAGAATACGCTAAAGCAAGGTGATTATGAATAAATCCGCTACAAATCTCGGTGTTCTCTGTTGAATTCAGCCAGCTCAGAGACGTTTCTGCGCCGGCTGTACCTTTTTTAGTTTTTCTGTAGCTGCCGCAATAACTGTTGTTCAGCGGCATTGAGCGGACGGTCTTTGAGCTGGAGCAGGACTGCCTTTGCTTCATCCGGCCTTGTTAATTGCTGCAAAGCGGCAGCAATGTGCAGCTGTAACAACGTTGAATTGGGCTGGCGGATCTCCGCGTCACGCAGTACGCCAAGGCCTTGCTCAGCCTGACCCGCTTTGACCAGGGCATAGCCATAAGTATCGAGAATGTCAGGTTGTTCCGGCATCGCCTGGTGGGCTTTTTGCGCCAGTTGTAATGCCTGTTGTGGATCGGTATCAAACAGCAGTACAGCCAGATTGTTTTGCAGTACCGCCTGAGTCTCGAGCAACGGGCTTTGCTGATATAAAGTCCGCGCCTGATCTGGCAGACCTGCCAGTTCCAGCTGCTCCGCCAATAACATGGTCGCGCTTAAGTCGGCCGGATGCTGGCTTAACCAGTCGCGGAGTAGTTGCTGAATGGCCGTTGGCTCCTGACGCTGCGCGCGTAGTAACAGCAGCAGATGCCGTTGATCGCCGGATTGTTTCAACAACGGGATCAGCAGGGCTGCAGCGGCCTGGTCCTGACCTTGCGCCAGATGGAAATGAGCTTTCAGTTCGGCAAAAGCTGGTTGTTGGCCCAGGCTGCTTTGTAGTTTTTGCAGTAACTTCATGCCGTCAGCAAAACGCTGTTCCAATAGCGCGAGTCGGGCCTGCAACAAACCGATACTGGCTTCGTCGGCATCCAGTGCCTGCAGGCGGGTTATAGTTTTGGCCGCACCGCTATTGTCCTGACTGCGCAGTTGCAAATCGGCGAGGTCACGCAGCCGCCAGGATTGATCGTACCAAAGACCATACAGGATCTCGCCGAGGCGCTTTGCTTCTGTTAAATCCTGCTGCTGCAATGCCAACCGGGCTTTAGCAAAATACAGATCTGTACTGATGTCAGTCTGTTCTGTCAGCTGTTCAGCCAGTGTTTTGGCCTGTGTTAAGGCATTGGTTTGCAGATATAGCTCCAGCAGCGCCATTCGCGCCGGCACCAGTTTCAAATCCTGTTGATCCAGCTGTTGTAAATATTGAATAGCATCCGGCGCTTTACCGAGCCGCAACGCAGCGTCGGCCATTAGCTGCAACACCAACGGGTCGGCGGCGTCTTTTTGCAGCAGCGTGCGGTAGGCCTGCATCGCGCTATTCCAGTCCTGCTGTTGCAATGCCAGACTCGCCAGGGATAACAGGCTGGGTTTGTAGTTTGCATCCAGCGTCAGTGCCTGCTGAAAAAATTGCCTGGCGAGGCCAGCATCTGCCGATTTAGCCGCGACATCACCGGCCAACTGGAAAATTTCGACTTTAGACTGGTCACGTTTTAACAAATCGGCGGCGGTCTGGCGGGCTTCATTCAGCATGCCTTGTTCCAGCTGCAAATATCCCAGTACGATGAGGTCGGCCTGCTGGCTGGTACCACCCTGTTCAGTCAATAAACTCCGGGCTTCTGCGCTTTGATTATTGCTCAGCAGGCTTTGTATGTAGGCTTTACGGATCTCTGCCTGTTGCGGAAATGCCGTAAAGGCTTGCTGTAACAACTTCAGCTCAGTAGCCAGGTCGCGCTGTGCTCTGGCGACGGCAGCGCCTAATAAATAAAGCTGAAAGTCAGTCGGATTCAGTGCCAGCGCCTGCCGGCTGAATCCGCCGGCAGTTTTGGCATCACCCAGTTGCAGGTAACTTTGCGCCAGTAGCTGATGGACCTGATAATTTGCCGGGTACAATTTCAGCGCGCGGCGCAGTTTCAGGATCGCCTGCTCAAACTTTTCCTGACTGAAATCCATCGTTGCCGCGAGCAACAACACATCTTCCTGTTCTTTGGCGTTTTCCGGCAGATTATTCAGTTGCATCTGGACCTGGCGCAACATCCGGTTTTGTTCTTTGTCATCACCCTGCAGGCCAATCAACGCAGCATGGATCAGCTGGCCATAAGGGTTGTACGGGTATTTTTCGCGATAACTGACGATGGCGCTCAATGCTTCGGCCAGTTTTCCTTGTTGCTGCAGTACCTGAGCTTTTCCCAGCAGCGCAATGGCATCGCTGTCGTCCCGACTCAACAATTGCTGATAAATCTTCAGCGCTTCGTCGCGCTGTTGCTGGATTAAATACAGTTGTGCCTGCAAATACTGTGCTTTTTTACCAAAAGCACCATCGGTGCGGATAGCGCTGAGCAGCGGCGGGATCTGCGAAAACTGTTGCTGTTTCAGCCGCAGTTCGGCCAGTTGAAAGCGAATTTCATCGGCGAGTGCTGCATCGGCCTGATTCAGGCTTTGTTGATACAACGTCGCAGCTTCTTCATATTGATACTGAGCTTTGTGCAGATTGGCACGCATCAGCTGATACGCCGGCTGTGCGTTGAATTGTGGGTATCGGTCCAGCAGAAATGCCACCTCATTGGATTTTTGTTGCGCGAGCAGCGCACGCATTAAATCGTAAATCAACGGTTCAGCGGCAGCGCCGCCATCCAGCGCCAGTTGCAGTTCTTTTTCGGCGCTGCTCCAGTTGCCGGCCTTCAACAACACCTGTCCCAGCATCAGCCGGGCTGGTAAATAGGCTGGATTTTGTTGCAGACTATTCCGCAGTTCCAGCTCTGCTTCACGCCATTGTTGCTGTTGGCTATATTGGCGGGCCTTTTCATAATAAGCTGCGGCAGTATCCGCAGCAAAAACCGGTTGCGCCAGCAGGGCAACCATCACAGCAAGTAAACGCAGTATCATTACAATTCCTTCACAGCCGGGCTAACGCTCACTTTAATTGATAGCGTTGTCATGCGCAAAGTTTGTCTGGCACCGGTGCTGAAATGAATAGACAGGAGCAATAAAATGCAGGCAGAACACCGACCGCAGCAATGCTGTTTTCTTTATCAGGCCGGACAGGCCGAAGCGCGGCTGGACTACCGGCTCTCGCAGATCAACGGCCATAATGCCGTCGATTTTTATCACACCTTTGTACCACCAGAGTTGCGCGGGCAGGGCATCGCCGCGCTATTGACACAGGCAGCCTTGGCCTGGGCGCGACAGCAGCAGCTACAGATCCACGCCAGCTGTAGTTATGTCGCGCGGGCATTATAAAACTTGCAATTTTTATAAAATGTATACAAATTTATATAGTGTATGCAAATTTAGAAAAGGCAGCAGCTCATGACCCGACCACATCCTCATCAAGAGCCAGCCAATGAGTCGTTGGTGCCGCGGGAGGTATTCCCCGCCGGCTGGAGCGGCTCTCACTGGGTGGCGGGTTTTGTCGCTGTGCTGGTTGGTTTTGCCAGTTCGGTGGCGATCGTCTTCCAGGCCGCTGCCGCTGCGGGGGCAAATGCGGCACAAATCGCCAGCTGGATTGGCATCCTTGGTTTTGCCATGGGGGTAACCTGTATTGGTTTCTCCTGGTACTTTAAAGCGCCGGTACTAACGGCGTGGTCGACACCAGGTGCCGCATTGTTGGCGACCAGTCTGACCGGCTACAGCCTGGCCGAGGCGGTAGGTGTGTTTATGTTCAGCGCGTTACTGACGTTATTGCTGGGCCTGTCCGGCTGGTTTGATCGCGTCACCAGGGCGTTACCGCTGCCTCTGGCTGCCGCCATGCTGGCCGGTATTTTGCTGCAATTTGGCCTGGGGATCTTCCGGCATCTACCGCAAGCACCGCTGTTGGTGATCGGCAGTGTGGTGTTGTTTGTGCTTGGCCGGCGTTTTATGCCGCGCTACAGCATTCCGCTGGTGTTGCTGATCGGTGTGATTTTCACTTTGCTGCGCGGTGAATGGTCGCTGCAGCAGCTTGACCCGGCTTTGGTACAGCTGGAGTGGGTGTGGCCGGCGTGGAACTGGCAGGCACTGCTGGGGGTCGGATTGCCGTTGTTTTTGGTCACGATGTCGTCGCAAAACGTGCCAGGTCTTGCGGTGCTGCGCAGTCAGGGTTACCAGACGCCGGTGTCGCCAATCTTAACGCTGACCGGCTTATTGACGCTGATTACAGCGCCGTTTGGCAATTTTTCTATTAATCTGGCGGCGATCACGGCAGCCATTTGCAGCGGACCGGAAGCACATCCGGATCCAACCTCAAGGTACCGCGCCGGTATTGCTGCCGGTATTTTTTATCTGCTGACCGGTCTGGCCGGTTCGACCATTGTGGCCTTGTTTTTAGCCTTTCCGCCGGCATTAGTGGCGGTGGTGGCCGGGCTGGCGTTGCTGGTGACCATCGCCTCTAATTTATCGGTTGTCAGCAACGATGGACCTTATCGGGAGGCGGCGATGCTGACGTTTTTACTGACCGCGTCTGGTGTCAGCTTCTTTGGCATTGCCTCAGCATTCTGGGGCCTGGTCCTTGGGGTATTGGTTTTACTGTTACAACGCTGGCGGGCCTGATGAATAAAGCTGAATTGTATCTGCAGATCCGCGACGATATCCGTCGCCGGATTTGGCCGCAGGGCCGGCCACTGAAACAGCAGACCCTGGCAGATTATTATCAGACCAGCCGCATCCCGGTGCGTGACGCGCTGGCCCGCCTTGCAGCGGAAGGTTGGTTGGTCAGCGCCGGTAAAGCCAGTCTGATGATCCCTCCACTGTCGGCAGCAGAAGCACAGGAGCTGTGCCTGATCCGTCAACAACTGGAGCCGCTGGCGCTGCGTCTGGCGATCCCGCAGCTGAATTTTGCCATTCTGGGCGCGGCGGAAGATTGTTTGCGTGCGGCCGCGCAGGCGGGGAATGATCCATTGCGCCATGGCGAACTGAACTGGCAGTTTCATCAGCTGTTATATCAGCCTTGTGCGATGCCGACGTTATTGCATTTGTTGCAGCAGCTGCATCTGAAAGTGGAAATGTATCTGGGGTTTCAGCAAGTCAGTCTGGGTTATGCTGAGCAAAGTGCGTCCGAGCATCAGCAACTGTTGCAGTTATTACGGGACAATCAGCCGGAGCAGGCGGTGGTTTTGTTGCAACGGCATATTGCCGAAGCGGCTACAGCGTTACAACAGCATCTGGCGTTGGTATAAATCAGGAGCAGACGATGATTGATCAACAAATCGACGCCACGATATGCCCGCGCTGTGGCCAGCCAAATCAGTGTGCGGTCGTTACGGGCAGTACAGACTGCTGGTGCCGGCAGCAGCCGTTATTGCCAGTGGCACTAAACAAAACCGCAGCACAGGCTGCGGTCTGTTATTGTCCGGCGTGCCTTACCGAATTAACGGCGGCGGGCCACAGCCAGCAGGGCGCCGAGGCCCAGCAATATAAAGCCAAAGGCTCCGCCTGAGCTGCTGCTGTTGGTTTGTTGCTGCAAAATGGCCGTGTTCGCTTTAGGATTCAGGCTGCTTGCGCTGTTCACTTCGCTGTTCACTACGCTGATGCTTTCAATCAACACCAGATTGTCCTGTGTCACGGCGCGCTGGGCTGTGGCGTCAGCACTGGTATAATTACGCAGTGGCACCCCATTAAAGTTGGCGTTGAGCTTGTTTGGTAACGCGGCGATCGCATCGACTATTTCCATACCGTTGCCGGTGATTTGGCCAAACACCGTAAAACCGGCATTTTGCAGATCCAGCTGCGGGTTGCCGCCGCTGTTGTCAGCCAGATTGATAAACCACTGATTGGTTGCACTGTTTGGATCGCCGGCGACTTTGGCCATCGCGATTGTGGCGCGAACGTTTGACCATTTGGCTTCATTGCGCACCGGAGCCTGCTGCGCGACCGCAGTAAAAGGCGCCGCATTGTTGCCGCTGTATTTAAAACCACCACCCTGGATCACAAAACCGGGTTCACTGCGGTGGATAAAAGTACCGTTGTAGCTGCCGGCTTTCACGTAACTGAGGAAGTTCGTCACAGTGGCGGGCGTGGTTTGGTCAAACAGATTTACTTCAAAATTACCCAGGCTGGTTTTCACCAGAACGACAGTCGCAAGCGCAGGCTGGGCAATACACATAGAGGTTAATAACGCGGCGAGCGGCAGCGGGCGCAGGATCTTCGACATCAGGGGTTCTCTCCATCAAGAAATGAACATCAGCTTAACTGACGGCTGATTGCCACCGCGAGCAGCATTACATTTAGTGACGAATTGACTACAGAATGCTGTAATCCGCCCCAAAGCGGTGATTGAGACAGCTGGTTATTTTACCGGTTGGGTGCTCAGTTGTTGCCAGTTATCCAGATAATGACGGGCGTTCGGATGTTCGCGTGCCTGCTCAAAATACTGGTGGGCTTTACTCAGGTTGCGGCTGACGACTTTCCCTTCAAAATACAGCAGACCCAGATAATAACTGGCACTGATGCTGCCTTTGCCGGCGGCCTGTTGCAGCAGATCTACAGCTTTGGCAGGGTCCGCTTTGGTGCCTTTGCCAAACAGATATAACAAAGCCAGCCGGTTTAATGCCGGCGCATAACCCTGTTCCGCGCCAACGTTATAAAAACGCACGGCTCCGGCCGGATCTGCAGGTATACCCTCACCATCATCTAACATCACGCCGGCATAAAAAGCGCAGGCCGCCACACCCTGACGGGTACAGAGAAAAAACCAGCGACTGGCTTGTTGCGGATAGGCCGCGATCTGGTCGCCATCACGATACATATTGCCGAGTTTCAGCATCGCGCGGCCAAAATAACGCTCTGCAGCCTGCCGGTAATAATCAGCTGCCGTGCGGCCCGGTTCGCTGAACCATTGACGTTCCAGACCATACCCATACAGATAAAAAGCTTCCGGGTGAAATGACAACATCGCCCGGCGCAATAATTGCTGAGCCTGCTGTCGCTGCTCTGTGGTTAAATCAGTCTGTTGCATCAAATCGGATACATACAGATAAGCAGCTGTTGTACTGCCTTGGGCAGCCAGTTGCTTCAATTGCGCTGTTGCTGAGGCTGGGGGCAATTGCTGATGTTCAAGCTGAGCCAGCAAGGCAAAACTGGCCGCATCCGGGTGGCCTGCTTTGGCGGCAAGCTGCAATTGGGTGATCGCGGCGGCCGCGTCTCGTTTAACCAGTTTGCCTTGTAACAGGTAACGGGCTAACTGCACTTCCGCCTGTCCCGGGCCGGATTTTTCATTGATATACGCCACCAGTTCCTGGCTGGCTTGCTGGTGCTTACCGCCGGTCAGTTGTTGCTGGTGCAGAAAATTCAACAGTTGCAGCGCCGGAATGTAATCCTGATCGGCTGCGTCTGTCAGCCAGCCCAGACACTGGGCTTTGTTACTTTGCAGTGTGCTACCGGGTAAAAAGCGCAACTCGGCCAGCGTGACTCTGGCTTGCAGAGAGCCTTGTTCAATCGCGGTCAATAAATAGCGTTCGGCCTCGGCATATTTGCTTTCTTCTGCCAGCACGCTGGCCAGTGCCACCATCATCGCCGGATTGCTTTTGGCACCTTCGGGCAATAACTCTTTGCGCCAGCCATCCACCAGCCCGACAAAAGGAAATGGCAACCCGTCAATCGCGTGCAGATAGCGCTGGTTTTCAAAGAATACGACTTTGAGCTGATTATCGGCAGGATCATAAGCATGTACTTCGTAATGCATGCTGTTGCCGGCGGCGCTCAGAACAGCATGATAATCCTGCATTTGCATGCCGAGCAGACCGAGCAATTCGTGTGCGTCAGCAAAAGTACTGATCCGCCAGGCGGAGAAACTGGCTTTGCCATTACCGCTGCGCAGGATGCCATCGCGCAGGTAACTCTGATAGGCCTGCAGTTTGCGTTGTTGCTCAGGTTGTTGATGCTCCTGATAACAGTTGAGTGCCAGCCGGTAGAACGCCAGATTCAGCAGGTTTTGCCGTTGCCATTCCTGCCAGGGCAAGGTCAGGCACTGGCTGATGTCGGTGTGCATCAGCTGCTCCTGCATCTGGCGCCAGCTTTGGGCACTCAGGTGCACTTGTCTGCTGGCTAAAAAGCTCAGATACAAATCTTCATAGGGTGGCAGAGCGCTGGCGGCCGGCAGTGTTTCGGCGGTGTGTACCCACAATTGACCTGCGGGCGGTACCACGGTGTGGCCGGCGGTGGGGGTTTGCTGGCAGCCACTGAGTAGCCAGCACAAACAAAACAAAGTGGCAGTCGTATGCCAGCGCAATAGTTTCAACGGGGGCAGGCTCAGTCTTGCTCAATCCAGGGGGTTTGCGGCAGCAGGTCAAGATGCGCTTCGTAGCGGAGCAGATTAAATTCCTGCTGTTGTTCAACGACGGCAAACATTTCCGGTGCCAATGCGCAGGCGATCAGTTCTAAAGCGTCTTCCCGGCTATGACCGGTCATACACAAGCGCATCAGTGTTGCTTTTACCTTCAACGGGTAACCATCTGCCAGTTGATTTTCTATGACTTCAAATAACAGTTGCTGATCAAGTTGATCGCCGTTGTCCGTACTCATCTCCGGCTGACTCCATAATGCGGAATAATGGAGCCAGCATGCCAGATTTGGCCAGCGCTGCCCAGCGGATCTTCACGGGCACTGGGGAATATTTGTGGTTGATATAGAAACAACATAACCGCAGCGGGTCTAACTTGTCCCGATAAAGATTGTTTAAATGAAAATCAATTGCTTAAAAGCGGTGCTGCTTTTCGCGCTTGCGACGCTTGGTGCTGATCTGTATGTTGGTCGCAAATCTACAGATCGGTGCCAAGACACTGACACGATGATCGGCAAACATCTCCTACAGCACCTTCACATCAGCATTAGTTTTAAATAGAGAGCCGCAGATGAGTTATGTCGATTTAGCGCTGGCATTTTTGCCGCAGCTGGCCCTGATTATTGTGGCCGCACAGGTATTTGGTTATCTGGCCAGGTTTATCGGTCAGCCAAAAGTGGTCGGCGAAATGATTGCTGGCGTGGTGTTAGGCCCGTCATTATTTGGTCTGTTCTGGCCAGATCTGCAAAAAAGCATTTTTATTCCTGAGACTATGTCGATTCTGTATTTTGGTGCACAGCTCGGCGTCGGTTTATATATGTTTCTGGTGGGACTGGAATTCAACACGCAGTTTTTTCGGAAAAATGCCCGCAGCGCTGTCGGGGTCAGTCTGGCGGGTATGATAGTGCCGTTTGGTGTCGGCGCACTGCTGTGTCTGTGGTTATTGGAAACCCCCGGCCTGTTCGCTGCCAATATTTCTTTTGCCAATGCCGCGTTGTTTATGGGCGCCGCCATTGCCATCACCGCGTTCCCGATGTTGGCGCGGATTATTTATGAACGTGGTCTTGCCGGCACTGCATTGGGAACGCTGGCGTTGGCAGCCGGTGCGATAGATGACGCCGCAGCCTGGGTGGTTCTGGCCGTCGTATTAGCCAGCTTTGGTGGCGGCACTATGTTGGCGATTAAAGCCGTGGTTGGTGGTGTGCTATATGCCAGCCTGATGCTGACCAAAGTGCGGGGTTGGTTACAGCCGCTGGCGGATAAAGTTGAACACAGCGGCGTGCTGACTGCTGCACAGTTGTTGTTAGTGCTGGTGCTGTTTTCGCTTTCGGCCTATGCGATGGAATGGGTTGGTTTACATGCGGTATTTGGTGGTTTCCTGCTGGGCATCGCCATGCCTCGCGGCAAGCTGACTGAACTCGTCACTGCGCGGCTGCAGAAAGTTACCGTGTTTGTGTTACTGCCGATGTTCTTCACCTATTCCGGCCTGAAAACGCAATTGAATGTGCTGGCATCGTTGGATGTGATGTTGATTGCGCTCGCCATTTTAGCAGCATCTATATTTGCCAAAGGCGTGGCCTGCTGGGCGGCGGCCCGTATTGGTGGTGCCGACAACCGCACGGCGATGGCGGTGGGGGCACTGATGAATGCCCGCGGCCTGATGGAGCTGATTATCATCAACATCGCGCTCAAATTTGGCGTGATAGAACAAGGTTTGTTCTCGATTATGGTACTGATGGCGATTGTCACGACGTTAATGGCATCCCCGCTGTTTCATCTGGTGTATGGCCGGCATATGGCAAAAACGGCTAACAAACCGGTTGTGCCGCCACTGGATGCGGCGCTGAAGACTGAGTAACGACAATTTCATGCATCAAATAACAAAAAGCCGGCGAAAACGCCGGCTTTTTCAGTTGTGACTTTGTTCAGAGCGACAGCGCTTTTTCACCCCGCGAGATGCCGGATACACCGGTACGGACCACTTCCAGGATCTGTGTGTTGCACATCGCTTCAATAAAGGCTTCCAGCTTGTCCGACGTTCCGACCACCTGGATGGTATAAGTGGTTGGCGAGACGTCGATGATTTGGCCGCGGAAGATATCGGCGCAGCGTTTCACTTCTTCGCGTTGATCGCCGCTGGCTTTGACTTTGACCATCATCAGTTCACGTTCGATATGCGCGCTTTCGCTCAAATCGACCAGTTTGACTACTTCAATCAGCTTGTGCAGTTGCTTGGTGATTTGTTCGATGACCTGATCATCACCCCGCGTCACCAGCGTCAGCCGCGACATGGTTGGGTCTTCGGTCGCCGCGACCGTCAGCGAGTCGATGTTGTAACCGCGCTGGGCAAACAAACCCACGACACGGGCTAAAGCGCCGGATTCGTTTTCCAGCAATACCGCAATAATATGGCGCATGTTAAGTCCGCTCCGTTTTGCTCAGGAACATGTCATTCATGGCACCACCTGGTACCTGCATCGGGTAAACGTGTTCTTTCGGATCGACGTGAATGTCGAGGAACACCAGTTTATCTTTCAGCGCGAATGCTTTTTCCAGCGCGGGTTCCAGCTCTTCCGGACTGGTCACGCGGATGCCGACATGGCCAAAAGCTTCAGCCAGTTTGACGAAGTCGGGCAGTGAATCCATGTAAGAACTGGAGTAGCGTGAGTCATAGTTCATGTCCTGCCACTGCTTCACCATACCGAGGTAGCCGTTATTCAAGTTAATGATTTTGACGCCAAGGCCATATTGTTTACAGGTCGACAGCTCCTGAATATTCATCTGTATCGAGCCTTCGCCGGTGACACAGACTACTTCAGCATCCGGGTAATGTAACTTCACGCCCATTGCTGCCGGCAGACCAAAACCCATGGTGCCGAGGCCACCGGAGTTGATCCAGCGGTTTGGTTTGTCGAATTTGTAATATTGCGCGGCAAACATCTGGTGCTGGCCCACGTCCGAAGTGACATAAGCATCGCCTTTGGTATGACGCCAGACCGCTTCAATCACCGCCTGTGGTTTCAGCACGTCAGCGCGGTGCTCAAAGCGGCCGCCGTGAACTTCACGCCATTGATCGATTTGCTGCCACCACTGGCCAAGCGCGGCCTGGTCCAGCGTATTGCCGTGTTTTTCCAGCTGATGCAGCATTTCCTGCAGTACCGGTTTCACCAAACCCACGATCGGGATGTGCGCCATGATGGTTTTGGAAATACTGGCCGGGTCGATGTCGATATGAATGATGGTTGCGTTCGGGCAGAATTTTTTCGTCGCGTTGGTGACGCGGTCATCAAAACGCGCGCCGACGGCAAAAATCACATCAGCATGATGCATGACCTGGTTGGCTTCATAAGTACCGTGCATGCCGAGCATGCCAATAAACTGCGGATCTGTCGCAGGGTAGGCACCCAGTCCCATCAGTGTATTGGTCACCGGCAGATTGAGTTTCTGCGCCAGTTCTGTCAGTTCGCCAGAGGCCTGGCCTAAAATCACACCACCACCGGCGTACAGCACCGGCTTTTTCGCCGCTAATAAGGTCTGCAGCGCTTTTTTGATTTGACCCGGGTGGCCTTTGGCGTTCGGGTTGTACGAGCGCAGTTTGATGTCCTTTGGATATTCGTATGGGAACTTTTGGTTCGGCATCGTCATATCTTTGGGAATATCCAGCACTACAGGGCCAGGCCGGCCGCTTTGGGCGATATAAAAGGCTTTTTTCACCATGGCCGGAATATCGGCTGGATTGCGCACCGACATATTGTGTTTGACGATAGGACGCGAGATGCCGAGCATGTCGGTTTCCTGAAAAGCGTCGTCGCCGATCAGATGGCTCATGACCTGACCGCAAATCACCACCATCGGGATAGAATCCATGTAAGCAGTGGCAATGCCGGTGACGGCATTCGTGGCGCCGGGGCCTGAGGTGACGAGCACCACGCCGGCTTTTCCGCTGGCACGGGCATAGGCATCCGCCATGTGGGTGGCGGCTTGCTCATGACGGACCAGCACATGTTTTACCTCGGTTTGCTGAAACAGCGCATCGTAGATATGTAACACGGCACCGCCGGGGTAACCATAAACGAATTCGACACCTTCATCACGAAGGGCCCGAATCAGCATGGCGCCGCCAGACAGCAGTTCTGGTTGGTGTTGTTGGCTCATTTTTACTCAGGTCTCATAGTTTGCGTAGGCAAAGGTTTCCCGTGCCGCCCAAATGGCATGCCGGGGTGGTTCTTGTCTGTGGACAAGTAATGCTGCTTACGTGGGGAATTCACAGCGGTAAGGCGGTGAAAAAATCAAACTACGGCCTTTATCGTTGGTCACGCCTCTGCTGCGATGGGCAGTCCGGGCGGCTTTATGGGCAGGCTCGCTGGTTGGTACTTTACGGGATCTGGTCCGGCCTTGCCAGCTCTTTTTTACAGGAATAGCTGCCGTTTCTTTGCAGAAATTCAGGGCATAAAATCAGCACAACGCCTTGCAAATCAAGGGGCACAGCCACATAGTAGGCAGAGTTTCATTCGCACAGAGATTTTATCGGTGTTAAGCAATCAGATTGATGTCAGTTTTGACAACGTACGTGAATTACTGGAGCTGTCGCAGCAAAAGCTGGTGATTTTTGATTTTTGGGTTGAGCAGCATGAGCCTTGCCAGCAGATTTTGTTGGTGCTGGAAAAAATCGCCGGCGATTATCCACAGCATTTGGTGCTGGCGAAGGTCAACTGCGATACCGAGCAACAACTGGCGATGCAATTTGGCGTACGTTCACTGCCTACAGTGCTGTTTATCCGCAACGGTCAGCCGGCCGATGGTTTTGCCGGTGTGGAAACTGAAAGCCAAATCCGCGCGCGGCTGGAACCGTTTTTACCTAAACCGGAAGACCTGTTGTTACAGCAGGCATTACCATTGCTGGAAGCTCAGCAGTGGCAGGAAGCTTACCCGCTGCTGAAAAACGCCCATCAGCTGGCACCGCAGCGTACCGATGCCCGGCTACAGCTGGCCTATTGCGCCGCGTCGCTTGGCCAGGTTGCGTTGGCAGAAGAGCTGATAGCGCCGGTGCTGCTGGCCGATCAGGATGCTTTATATCAACAGGTCAAAGCGTTGATTGAACTGGCGCAGCAAGCGGCAGAAAGCCCGGAGATCCGTGCGCTGGAACAACAGCTGGCGGCAGACCCAACTAATTTGCAGCTGAAGCAACAACTGGCGGTGCAATATCAGCAGGTGCAGCGCTTTGCCGACGCTTTGGCGTTATTATTCAGCATTCTGCAGCAGGATTTAAACTTTGGTGACAGTAAGAAGCTAATGTTAGATATGTTGGCGGTGTTACCAAAAGGTGACGCACTGGCCGGTGAATACCGGCGTAAACTGTATAGTCTGTTGTATTAACCGGTCACCGTCGCGGTGGCTCATCAAGATCCGTTGGAAGACGGATAAAATCACAAGGAAATTCAATGCGCTTGCAGACATTTTACTGCGCTTTGTTGTCAGTGCTGTTACTGCTTTGTAGTGCCCAGGGCCGGGCCGATTCAGCAGAGCAACTGTTTGCCCGATTTGAACCATCACTATTGCAGGTTCGAGTGCTGGAGCGGGCCTCCGGCGCCAAAGCGGCCATCGGCACCGGCTTTGTACTGGCAGATCCGGCATTAGTCGTCACCAATTATCATGTGGTGTCGGAAGCGGTGTTAGCGCCGGAAAAATTCCAGCTGGAATACCTGAACTCGGCGCAGCAAAAAGGCGCATTGCAAGTGCTGGCGGTGGACGTGATTAACGATCTGGCGCTGGTCAGCACTGATTACCGTGCCCCGCATCCGTTTCAAATTCAGGCGCAAAAACCGGTGCAGGGCGCGACGATTTATTCGCTCGGCAATCCGCATGATTTGGGTATGATTTTAGTGCCGGGTACCTACAATGGCATGCAGAAATATAGTTTTTATCCACGCATCCATTTTACCGGCGCGGTGAATTCCGGCATGAGTGGTGGCCCGGCGGTGGATGCCAATGGTCAGGTCGTCGGCGTCAATGTGGCGTCAGCCGGTAATCAGCTGGGATTTCTGGTGCCGGCGGAAGCATTGCAACGGCTACTGGCGCGTTTTGCGCAAGAAGGCCAAAGCACAGATTTGCGTGCCGATATTGAACGACAACTGTTGGCCAGCCAACAATCGATGTTCAGTCAAATTCTCGGTGCCGACTGGAAACTTAAAGACTTTGGCATCGGCAAAGTTCCGGACGAAGTAGTGCCTTTTGTGCGCTGCTGGGGCGAATCGAATGTGGAGAAAGACAAAGATCCGCTGAAAAAAGTCACCGCGTTTTGTAGTCAAAGCGAAGAGATTTTCCTGTCTCAGCATTTCACCTCGGGCCGGGTGGAGATGCAGTTTGAGTGGCTGGAAGGTAAAGATTTGCACCCGCTGCAGTTTTTCTCGTTATATGAGCAGAATATTTCCCGCGCCAACGCAGACAATCAGGCGTTAAAAGAAGATGTCACGGCATTTGAATGCCAGCATCAGGTGGTGCAGCAGCCTGGTGGGCAACACACTAAAACCATCTATTGTGTGCGCGCTTATCGTGCATATGCCGGTCTGTATGATGTGTTGTATCTGGCGGCATCGTTAGATCATCAGCAACAGGGACTGATCAGTCATTACACGCTGTCCGGCGTCAGTCAGGACACTGCCCGTGCCTTTAGTCAGAAATTCAGCGGAGCCGTGTCATGGCAGTAATTATTGAAGTGCTGAATAAACAGCACAAAGTGATTGAACGGCATCGGTTTGGCCAAACGCGGATTGCATTGGGCCGGGCATTTAACAATGATTTGGTGTTGTACGACAAACACGTCAGCCCGCATCATGCCGAGCTGGTTTTGTCGGAAGAGGGCCGCTGGCAACTGGTTGATCTGGCGTCGCTCAATGGTAGTTTTGTTGAACCCGCAGTGCCGGTGGTGCAGGCGACCGAGCTACAAAGTGGCCAATTGTGCTGGCTGGGTGAGCAGGCGCTCAGGATTTATGATGAGCATCACCCGGTGCCTCCTGCATTACCCTACAACAGCCTGGAGCAACGCTTACGGCAGTTTGGTCATCCAGCCTTGATTGTGTTGCTGGCGTTATTTTTGTTGGCGCAAGAGTTGTTCAGTGTCTGGCTGAATGTGCCGGAACAGGGACAGAGCCGCTGGTCGCGTAATTTATTAAATCTGCCACTGCTGATGCTGGGACTGGCGCTGTGGCCCGCTCTGCTGGCGATTTGGGCGAAGATTAATCAGCACGAAGCGCGGTTTTTGCCACAGCTGGGACTGACTTTTGCGGTGGTGGTGGTGATGGAATGCTGGCAGGCGCTGATGACGGTGCTGAATTTCAGTCTTGATGGTGCAACTGCGGTGGTCTGGCTTGGGGATATCGGTCAAACGGCGCTGGTGATCCTGCTGCTGACAGCCAACTTCTATCTGGCACTGCAAATTTCGGCGCTGAAGAAAATTGCTTTGGCGACGGGGCTCGGTTTGTTGTTGAGTTTACAGGGCGTGGCTGTGTCGTTGCTGTTTGAAAATCAGAATAACTTGCAGCCGCAGTTTGATAACAGTCTGATGCCACTGACTTTTTATCTGAATAAACCAGTCAGTAGCGCTGAATTTACCAAAGACAGCGCCGAACTATTCAGGCTAACTGAAGAAGCCCGGCAGGAACCGCCGGCGCAATAATATCGGCGCAGCTCTCTGGCAGCTTCAGCGTTGCTGACGTTGCCAGATCTGGCGGATTTGTTCTGACAGGGTCATCGGGTCAAAAGGTTTGACCACCACGTCGCTGGCGCCCAGCGCCTTGTAAGATTCGATTTCGCTGGATTGTACTTTGGCGGTCATGAACACAACCGGTACCTGACTTAAATCGAATTGTTGCTGCAGCTGTTTTAATGTGCTTGGGCCATCCATCCCCGGCATCATCACATCCAGCAGGATCAGCTGCGGCAAGAATGCCGGATACTGCTCCAGCGCCTGCATACCGCCACTGCAGGTACAGACTTCAAAGTGGCCGACGGCTTCCAGTGCGACGCGGGCCACCATCTGGATCGAGGGATCATCTTCCACATGCATGATTTTTTTCAGTTCTGTCATCATTTTCCCTCTTGTCTGGCTGGCCTTTTCAGTCTGTCACAAGGTTTGGGCCAATGCCAGTCCGCGATGCAACCGCCGGAGTTATGCTGATGTTCGCCCGCTGGTGGTTGACGCTGGATCAGGTGCTGAGTCAGCAGCGTGATTTGTGGCAGTTACAGCCCATGCTGGCGGAATGGCCGGCAGCATTTCCTGATGAACTCGTGGCGTTGTTGGAGCAGTTTACGCTGACGGATTGCGTCGAGATCGACGCCAGCCCAAGCTTGCAGCGCCAGCATTTTGCCAGATTTTTCCCGGCGTTATTTGCGGCATTACCCGAGTTGCCGCGCGAACCGGACGCTAACCTGCCGCTGCCATTCTGGCTCAGTACCGATATTGGCGGCCGCAAATGGCAGCAAATCACTCAGCTTGCCGCCTGCGCCGGGCAGGCGAAACGGCCGGTGCTGGAATGGTGCGCCGGCAAAGGTCATTTGGGTAAAGTGATGAGTTATGCCTTCGAGGCACCAGTCGTGAGTCTGGAATGGCAACAAAACCTGTGTGACGCCGGCCAACAAAAAGCACAACAGCTTGGCCTGCAGCAGCGATTTGTCCATCTCGACGTATTGCGCCAGCCGGTTGCACCTTATCTGCAGCCGGCACATCAAGTGCTGGCGTTGCACGCTTGTGGTGAGTTGCATCGGGTGGCTGCGCGGGAAGCGGTACGTGCCGGCTGTGCAGCACTGGCGCTAGTGCCTTGTTGTTATCATCTGCAACAAGCCGCGCACTACCTGCCGTTATCAGTGCAGGCGCAGCAAAGTAACTTGCTCCTGAGCAAGGCGGATTTACGTCTGGCCGTGCAACAAAGTGGTACCGGCGGGGAGCGCGTCGCGCGTTTGTCGCAGACTGAGATGCTGTGGCGACAGCTCTGGTGGCAGTGGCGACGCCAACATGGCCTTGATTATCAACCGCTGCGTTCAGTCGGCAAACACTGGTTCAGCGGGGCGCTGGCTGATTTTCTGGCTTTTGCCGGCGCAGAGCACCAGCTGGAACCGCCGATAGCGGCGCAGTTGCCTGATCTGATGTCATCGGGCAGAACAAGCGCTGTTACAACAACGCCGGCTGGAACTGGTGCAACATCTGTTTCGCCGGCCATTGGAGCTGTGGCTGGTGCTCGATTTAGCCATGTACCTGCAGGCGCAGGATTATCAGGTCAGCCTGTCTGAGTTCTGTGCGGCTGAACTGACACCGCGCAATTTGCTGCTGCAGGCAGTCAGAAAATAAACATGCCAGCCGCTTTACAGCGAAGAGGCGCAGTCAATCTGTGGTTTTAAGGCATTGTCGGCTGCGGCCAGGCAGGCAGCGATCCGCTGATCTTTTTGCAACCAGCGCTGATTCAGCCACAACTGGAATTGCTGACGAAAAACCTCGTCCTGAAAATAATCACCAATGATTTGGCTGCTGACAGGCCCTGCGACCGGTAAAGTCTCGACATGGATCACCACGCGTTTTAACCGGCCGAGTAACATGGCTACCAGCACATGGCGCGGGTTATCCGGATAAATCAGTGTCACATCCAGCACAGCATCAAATAACGGCCCCATGCTGGCCAGCGTAAAGGCAATACCACCGGCTTTGGCTGGCAGTAAAAACCGGAATGGACTGTTTTTCAGCCGTTGTTTTGCTGCGGTAAAGCGGGTGCCTTCGACAAAATTGATGATCGTGGTGGGCTGTTGGCGGAATTTCTCGCAGGACTGGCGGGTGGTTTCAATGTCTTTACCCTGCAGCGCCGGATTATTGCGGATCTGCGCCTGGCTATAACGTTTCATAAACGGCATATCCAGTGCCCAGGACGCTGAACCGATAAACGGTACCCACTTTAATTCTTCTTTTAAAAAGAATTTCGGTTCCGGCATACGGTCCAGTGCGAACTGACTGAGTACCGGAATATCCAGCCAGCTTTTGTGATTGGAGATCAGCAAATACCAGCGCTGCGGCGACAGCTGCGCTTCACCTTCCAGTTGCCACTCTACTTTATTAAATAATTCAATCAGTTGACGATTGTGCAGCGACCAGTGGCGATATGCCCAATGCGCCAGGGCAGAGACTCGTCGTTGCGCGCCTGGCAGCGGCAGCAGTAGTTTTACCAGGCCACACAGCGTTACCAGCAGTCCCCAGACTGTCAGATTCAGCGTAAACAGCGGCAGTGATAACAGGAGAATCAGCGGCGCGGGCAGAAAAGATAACATCAGTTCAACTCCTTCTTCAGCGCTGCTAATTGCAGGTCTTTGTCCAGCCACAGCTGATTGACCCAGTGCTGAAATTGCTGCCGGTACTGTGGGTCATCGTAATCGCCAATCAGGCTGGTTTCAATCGGTAACACGCGAACCCGAACCCGGATGTCGTGTACTTTACCGCTGATGTAGTCCCAGAAACTCGGTGAGCCTTTGGGGTAGTAAATCGTCACATCCAGCAGCTTGTGCAGATGTTCACCCATGGCGTTCAGCACAAAAGAAATACCACCGGCTTTGGGTTTGAGTAAATGGGCAAAAGGTGACTGTTGTTTGTTGTGCTTTTCCGGCGTGAAGCGTGTGCCTTCAAGAAAATTCATCACCGACACTGGCTTATAGCGGAATTTCTCACAGGCTTTACGCGTTGTCGCGACATCCTGGCCTTTTAATTCTGGGTGTTTGGCCAGAAAAGCCGCGCTGTAGCGTTTCATAAAAGGGAAATCCAACGCCCACCAGCACAGGCCAATCACCGGCACATAAATCAGATCTTTTTTCAGGAAAAACTTCAGGAAAGGAATTTGCCGGTTAAACACTTTTTGCAACACCAGAATATCGACCCAGCTCTGATGGTTGGCGACGACCAGATACCAGTCTTTTACACTCAGTGTTTCCAGGCCTTTGATATCCCAGCGGATGCGGGTAAAGAGCGCGGTGGTGCAGTTATTGACTGAGATCCAGGCACTGGCACAGCTGTCAAGCAGCCAGGTCATCCAGGTCTGCCAGCGTTGGATCGGCGGCAGTTTTAAGATTGCGAGGCACAGAATAGGCACGGCCCAGAATAAGGTATTGCCGATATACAACAAGAAAGAAACCAAGCCAATCAGTGGTTTGGGCAAGAAATGCAGCATCAGTTCTCTCCATGAGGTGAAATTTCTGTCGGCGATGTCAAAAAAAAGAGCAAGTCTGGCCTGCTCTTTTTTGCCCTTATCTTTGAAGTCACAACGGTGTTGGCTGTCGCTTCAAAAATTTTGGGTTATACGTCAGCCGGAGCAACGAAACTGCTCCGACCTGTACAGTCTACCTTAATCTTCGAAGTAGGTGTAGCCGTAGACGCCGGCTTTCAGCTCGTCCAGCATGGCTTGTTGCGTGTCAGCGCTGAGGCTGCTGCGACCCAACTGATTAGAGTAAGAGTTAATCAGTTTTTCCGCATCAAATGCTACATAGCGCAGCACATCAGCGACGGTATCGCCTTTGATGGCGTTGCCAAGGTGATAAGTGCCGTCCGGGTTCAGCTCAACATGGACTGAATCGGTGTCGCCAAACAGGTTGTGCAAATCGCCCAGGATCTCCTGGTAAGCACCAACCATGAACATACCAATCAGATACTGCTCGTCTTCTTTGTATTCCGGCAGCGGCAGGCTGCTTTCGATACCATTGCCGTCGGCATAGCTTTTCAGTGCACCGTCTGAGTCACAGGTGATGTCCTGAATGATAGCGCGGCGATCCAGTGGCTCATTCATCCGTTCCAATGGCATCACCGGGAACAACTGGTCAATACCCCAGGCATCCGGCATCGACTGGAACAACGAGAAGTTGACGAACAATTTATCGGCCAGTTTCTCGTTCAGATCATCGTGAATTTCCCGGTGCGAACGCGAACTCAGATCCAGCATGTCTTTCACTTTATTAATGGTGGCAAAGTAAATTTGCTCCAGCAACGACCAGTCTTTTAACGTCAACAGGCCATGGACATACTGTGCATGCGCATCGGTAAAATAATGCACGGCATCGTGATAGGCTTCTACCGCAGAGCGTGGCGTCACGTTCTGGTAAGAATCCCACAGCGCCCACACCACTTGTGGTGAATCTTCTGATGGTTCTGGCAGATAACGCAGACCCGGAGCACGTTCAACGTCGATTGCGTCTGTCACCAGCACGGCGTGGTGCGCCGTCATAGCACGGCCAGACTCCGTGATGATATTCGGATGCGGCAGGTCGTATTCGTCACAAACTTCTTTTAAGCCAAACACCACGTTGCGGGCGTATTCATACATGGTGTAGTTCATTGAACAGGCTGAACGTGAGTTTGAGCCTTCATAATCAACACCGAGGCCACCGCCAACGTCAACCGTGGTGATAGGCACACCCAGCGTGCGCAGTTCGGCATAATGCCGGGCACATTCCCGGATGGCGTTGTGAATGTCGCGAATATTGGCGATTTGTGAGCCGATATGGAAATGCACCAGTTGTAACAGGTCCAGCTTGCCAGCTTCTTTTAAAATATCAATGGCTTGCAGTACTTGTGTTGCTGTTAAGCCAAATTTGCCTTTTTCACCGCCGGTGTTTTGCCATTTGCCTTTACCGACTGAATTCAGTTTGATGCGAATACCGATCATCGGCGCTGCGCCCAGACTGTCGATTTCGCGCAGCAGGGTTTTTAATTCAGTCAGTTTTTCCACGACCACATAGACCGTGTGGCCCATCATCTGGCCGATAGTGGCCAGACGCAGGAATTCACTGTCTTTATAACCATTACAAACGATTTTCAGTGGTTTTTCGGTGACGCCGAGAATGGCCATCAGTTCAGGTTTTGAACCGGCTTCCAGACCGACTTTGTTGCTGGAATGCACCAGCTTTTTCACCACGGAATATTGCTGGTTTACTTTGATTGGATAAACAGCGGTGTACTCGCCCTGATACTCCCGCTCAGATTTTGCTTTGGCAAAAGAGCTGATTAAGGTTTCAACCCGGTGCTGCAGGATGTCGGTAAACCGCACCAGCACAGGTAAAGTCAGACCTTCTTGTTTAAAACGTGCTGTCAGTTCCGGGAAACTAATGCCCGGCTTGCTGTGATCCTGATCCGGATAAGCAATGAGATCGCCATTGGCGTTGACGTCAAAGTAGCCTTCGCTCCAGACTGCAACGTTATAAATAGATCTTGCTTTGTCGATACCCCATTCTGCCATTATCGTGCCCTTAGAAAAAATAGGCCGCCATTTTATTCGTATCGGCGGCAAAAAAACATGAAAAGTTTGTCTCACGCGGGCTTCACTGGCAAAATATTTAGCCCCTGAATCAGTCCCCGGAGTGGATCAATGTCAGAACTCAATTCACAACAGTGGTTTACCGAGATCTTTGCGCCAAGCGGCAGTGCGTTTTCCTTAAGAACCGAGCAAAAATTAGCTGAGGTTCAGTCACCTTTCCAGCACATCGAAATCTATAAGACCACCGATTTTGGCAATCTGATGGTGATCGACGGTGTCATTATGCTGACAACCCGTGACAATTTCCTGTATCACGAGATGCTGAGCCACCCGGTACTGTTCACGCACCCTGATCCGCAAAACGTCATCATCATCGGCGGCGGTGATTGCGGCACATTACGGGAAGTGCTGAAACACCGATCAGTGCAGCAAGTCACGCAAATCGATATTGACGAGCAAGTGACCCGGATGGCCGAACGCTATTTCCCGGAACTCTGTGCTTCGAATCAGGACCCGCGCGCCACGCTTCTGTTCGCTGATGGCATCCAGTATATGCGTGATGCGGCGCCAGGTAGTGTTGATGTCGTCATTGTGGACTCGACAGATCCAATAGGACCTGGCGAAGGTTTATTTAACCGCGCTTTTTATCAAAGCTGTTTTGCCGCATTAAAACCGGGCGGCATTCTGGTACAACAAAGTGAATCGCCGCTGATCCACCTGCAACTGCTGAACGACATGCGGGTGGCGATGAAAGACGCCGGTTTTGCTGAGCTGCAAACGCTGCAGTTCCCGCAAATGGTCTATCCAAGCGGTTGGTGGACCTGCACCCTGGCCCGCAAAGAGCAGGGTTTTGATGGCTTCCGCCGTGACGCTGCGGCCAACCCAGGCTTTGACACTGAATACTACAATGCCGACATCCATCAGGCGTCAATGGCGCTGCCAAACTTTATGCGCCGACAGTTAAAGCCCTGAGACTGAGTGGGACAAACGGCCGCCAGACAGTGGCCGTTTTTTTATGTACAGGAGCTACGGTAAGCCGCAAACGCAGAGAGTGCTTTGTGGTGAATAATAAAACGGCAGGCATAGAGGTTTAGTAAAGAAAAAAGGGATGCATAAAACCACCTGCACCCCTGGGGACAAAAGCTTAGCCGCGCTTATTGGTTGATCAGCGGCTCAATCTGAATTTCCACCCGGCGGTTTTTCGCCCGGTTCGCTTCTGAAGTATTGGCCACCAGTGGCTGGTCAGGGCCAACACCTTGCGTGACCAAACGGCGATCATCAATCCGCTGGGCACTCAGGTAATTTTTCACCGTATCTGCCCGCGATTGTGACAGCCGCATATTCAGCTCACGACCGCCGGTGTCATCGGTATGACCGGTGATCACCAGCAGCGTTTTGTCATATTCGGCCAGTACTTTGGCGATGTCGTTCAGCACCGGATACAGCTCAGCGCGGATGTCACTGCGACCGGAGGCAAAAGTAATTTGTGACGGGATCTCTAGCTTCAGCACGTCGCCTTCGCGTTTGACCTGCACACCGGAGCCGGCCAGCTGTTCTTCCAGTGCTTGTTCCTGATTATCCATATAGCGGCCGATCGCGGCACCGCTCAGTGCGCCCAGTACGGCCCCCAAGGCGACGCGTTTGTTCTTGTGATTGCCGGTGGCTTTGCCGGCGACACCACCCACTACAGCACCAATAGCGGCGCCCCGGGTGGTATTGTCTTGTGGGAATTGGGCACAACCGGCCAGCGTCAGGCTGGCGGCAGCGGCAAGAGCCGTCAGGCGGGATGCAGTAAGGCGAAGTGAAGTCATGAACAATCCTGCGTTTCTGAAAAAGATAAAATGAATATACAGCCGAGTGTGGCGGCGCGAGGCTGAATTATGGCTGAATCGCCGGGCCTTTGATGCCATGGACCATGCAGTTTGCCGTGTTTCATTTGCAGCTGGCCGTGGATCTCAACTGGACATGTATACGGCTAAACAGTTAAGCTGCCGCTTAATTAATCAAAGTCGGAGAGACAGGCAAATGGCGGGGTTGAGCTGGAAACGGATCGTGATCAAAGTGGGCAGTGCTTTGATTGCGCCGGCAGGGAAAGGCACGTCTACCCGCTATTTGTTGGCCATCGCCCGCTTTATCAGTGAATGCAAATTGCGTGGGATTGAAGTGGTGCTGGTGTCCAGCGGCAGCGTGGCCGCCGGTCGCTCGGCCATTGAATTTACCCATCAGCCGTTGCCGATTAATGTCAAACAAGCCTTGGCGGCTATTGGCCAGGCGCAGATGATGGCGACCTGGAGCCAGTTGCTCGACTGGCCCTGTGCGCAGATTTTGCTGACCCATGCCGATCTGGCCGACCGGCGCCGTTACCTGAATATCGATAACACCTTACGCACACTGCTGAGCCACGGTGCGCTGCCCATCGTCAATGAAAACGATACGGTGGCGACCAAAGAACTGCGGGTCGGCGATAATGACAATCTGGCAGCGATGGTGGCGTCTGTAGTCGAAGCAGATGCGCTGATTATCTGCTCTGATGTCGATGGCCTGTTTACCGCCAATCCACGTACTGATGCCAATGCACAGCTGATCCCACGGGTCGAAGCACTGACGCCGCAGATTTATGCCATGGCCGGTGGCAGTCATCACAGTACCGGCACCGGCGGTATGGTGACTAAATTACAGGCCGCCGACAAAGCCACCGCCGTTGGTATTGAAACGCTGATCATCAATGGCCAAAAAGCGCAGAGTTTTGAAGATCTGCTGGCAGGTCTTGCTGTCGGTACTTTGTTTGCGGCGCGTCAAACCACCCTGAGCGCGAAAAAACACTGGTTATTACATTCCAGCAAAGCCAGTGCCGAAATCTGGCTGGATCAAGGCGCGGCGCAGGCGGTGCAGCACAAAGGTGCATCTTTACTGGCCAAAGGTGTTGCCAAAGTCCAAGGCGAATTCGATAAAGGTGACGCGGTTTGGTTAGTGGCGCCGGATGGCAGCAAAGTTGCCAAAGGCGTCAGTCAGTACAACGCGGCTGAACTGAACAAAATCAAAGGCATCCATAGTGATCAAATTGCCGCAGTGCTGGGTTATTGCCCCAGCGAAGTGGCGGTGCACCGGGATGATTTGGTCGTATTAAATGGAGTTTGAGATGCAATCTGAAGCCAAAAACAACAAATTTGATGTGGTCACTTTGTGTCAGGCGGCGCGGGTTGCCAGCCGGCAATTGGCGCAGTTATCCGAAGCGCAAAAGAACCATATCCTGAACGACATGGCCACTGCGCTGATCAAGGCCACCCCGGCCATTCTGGCCGCCAATGCACTGGATATGGCGGCGGCGCGGGAAAAAGATCTGGCGCCGGCGATGCAGGACCGGCTGTTATTAACCGCAGAGCGGCTGCAGCAATTAGCGGCGGCGGTGCGGCAAATTGCGGCGCTACCGGACCCCGTCGGCCAAATCCGTCAGCTGACGCCAAGGCCCAATGGCATTCAGGTTGGCCGGATGCGGATCCCGCTTGGTGTGATCGCGATGATTTATGAAGCCCGGCCTAACGTGACCGCAGACGCCGGTGCTTTGTGTCTAAAATCCGGCAATGCGGTGATTTTACGCGGCGGGCGTGAAGCGCTGCATTCCAGTCTGGCGATTGCGGCAGTGTTGCAGCAAGTGCTGGAAAAGCATCAAATCAATCCGGCGGCTATTGCGGTATTGCCGGACCCGGACCGGGCCATTTTACTCGAACTGCTGCAACAAAAAGCTTATGTCGATTTAGTGATCCCACGCGGTGGCGAGGGGCTGATTCATTTTGTCAGCGACAATAGCCGCATTCCGGTGATCCAGCATTACAAAGGCATCTGCCATTTGTTTGTCGACAAAGCGGCAGATCCGGACAAAGCCTTAGCGCTGCTGCTGAATGGCAAAACCCAGCGGCCTGGCGTCTGTAATGCGTTGGAAACTTTGTTAGTGCATCAGGATATCGCCGCAGCTTTTCTGCCTTTAGCGGGTGCTGCTTTAGCGGAACAAGGCGTGCAGGTGTTTGCTTGTCCGCAAAGTGTTGGCTATTTCAGCAACGCCCAACCGGCCGGCCCGGCGCAGTTTGATACTGAGTATCTGGCGCTGGCCCTGTCAGTGCGGGTGGTGGACAACTTTGCTGACGCTGTGGCGCATATTGAACAACACAGCTCCGGGCATACTGAAGTGATTTGTACCCAGGATATCAGTCGCGCCCAGCGGTTCCTAAAGCAAATTAACTCCGCTGTGGTGATGGTGAACGCCTCATCGCGGTTTTCTGATGGCGGTGAGCTCGGGCTTGGTGCGGAAATTGGGATATCTACCAGTAAGTTACATGCGTACGGACCCATGGGGTTGGAGTCTTTGACGACGGAAAAATACATTGTCATTGGTGACGGGCAGGTGCGTAGTTAAGCGATGACCAGTCGCAGCCTGAGGGCGGCGGCTGGTGCATGGGTTTAGTTGCGGATAGTGTCGTTACGGTTCCATAAATTCTGGTGCTTCAGATAACTGAAAAACTCATCCGGATTCCAGCATTTCGGAATGAGGTCGGTATTAATCCGCTCTTCAAAATTCGACACCAGCTTACTTAAAATTTCGCGCAGCCGCTCTTCGCTGATGCGCTCCAGCTTTTGCTGCGCCACCGGGAAATACAGGTTGTTTTCGGCGCTGACCACCACATTGATGCCAAAGGTATTAAAGGTCAGATTGCGGGTGACCTGCCGGCACACCGGTTGCTCTGGTTCCAACGGGAACAGGCCGTTGACGATGGCATATTCGTAACGGTCGAGGTCGCGTTTATCCGAGTCTTTCGGAATATATGTAATGCCATACCCTTGCGGGAAATAACCGGTTACGGTGAGCAAACTTCTGACGACTTCCGCCGGATACCAGCCTTTTTCCACACCGGCTTTCAGCAGCGGCCCGACTTTGGGCAGGCTGTCGTAGCTGTAATTTTGTTTCGATGGCAACACCACCGAGGTATAGACCTGTGGGATCTTCAGCAGGTTGCCAATGCCATCTTCCGGCGTGATCGCCGAGCGTAATAAATGCAGCGTGAACGCTTGTTTGTCCTCTTCCACCATGACAAACAATTCGCGCTCGGCCCGCGAGTTGCCGAAGTACTGGTCAAGCCCCAATCCTTCCTGCAAATACAGCTGACTTTGGGCAAAGCTGATTTGTAACAACTGCTGCCGGGTCTCGGCAGGCAGGATACGGTACGGATCGGCATCGCCATCCGGACCATACAATAATTGCTGCACCTGCGGATGTTGCAGGCCGATGTCCTGCAGCAGGCAGGCCATTACCAGCGGGATCTGCACTTCTTCAATAAAGGCAGATGAAGTGTCTGCCGCGGTATTGAGTGAATCGGCCACTTTGGCCAGCACATAACGATTTTTGATTTGTTTGTCGGTCAGCAATTGTTGCAACAACAACAAGGCCAGAATGGCTTTATACAAATGTTTGTGGCGTTGATTGGTCGACGCAATATTTTTGCCGTAGGTGGGCGACATTAACTGGATAGTGCCCAAAGCCCGCGCCGCGAGTTGCCGTGATTCTTCCGGCGTGTCCCCCTGAATCAGTTCCACCACCTGACGGGCAATGCCTTTTAATTGCCGGATCCGATCGATACGGTGATCCTGTTGCTGTTTCAGGCTTTCTTTCAGTTGTTGACTGGTCTCATTCAGTTTTAGTTCGAGCTTGTGGCGGGCCCCTTTGCTGGCATCATCAAGCCGGCGTTGCAGGTCGGTTTTTTGTTGCTGCAGCTGGTCGATGTTGCGTTGTTCATGGCCCTGAAAATACCAGGCCGCCTGTTCATACATCGACAGCCCTGCAGTGCTGTTATCAAAGGTCTTGTTCAGCAGTTCTTTGATGATTTTGGTGGCCGCATTGGCGCCGTACAAGGCCTGGTTCATGCCGGAAAATCCTTTGCCTTTTCAGGTACAGTAGAGGTCCATGATGACACAACTGTAGTCGGTTTTTCAGCCCTCGCCAGCGCATAGGTCTGGTTATCTGTCCGGAAAATTAGACAAGCATGGCTAATTTTGCTTTGCTTAAACAATTAATAAGTAAAGGAAAATACTCCGTGTTTATTGCAGTGATTGGCGGTGGCATCAATGGCGTGACTTCAGCCTGGCAGCTGGCGTTGGCAGGCCATCGTGTTGAATTGTTTGAACGCGACAGCCTGATGCAGGCGACCAGCGCGGCGTCCAGCAAATTGCTGCACGGCGGCCTGCGTTATCTGGAGCAAGGTGAATTTCGTCTGGTGCATGAAGCTTTACATGAGCGGCGCTGGTGGATCAAAAAAGCACCGCATCTGACCCGGCGTTTGCCGATCCTGTATCCGATCTACCGCAGTGGCCGTCGGCCGCGTTGGCAACTAAAAATCGGCCTGTGGCTTTACGACCGGCTGTCAGGGCGCAAGGGGATCGGCCGGCATCGCTGGCTCAATGTACAGCAGACGTTGCGCTGCAGCCCGGACTTACAACCCGATGGTTTACTAGGCGCTTTTTTATTTTTTGATGGCCAGATGGACGACCAGCAACTCGGGCTTTGGGTAGCGGAGCAGGCGCGCCAACATGGGGTGCAAATCCACGATCATTGTCCTGTGCAGGCTTTGCAGGCCGATGGTCAGGTGCAGCTTGCCAGCGGTGAATGGCGCCAGTTTGACCGAGTGATTAATATCGCAGGCCCCTGGGCGAACCAATTGCTACAACAATCCGCGTTACCGGTGCATCAACCACTGGATCTGGTGCGTGGCAGTCATTTGTTGTTACCGCCGCTGTGCCGTTATGGTCATATGCTGGAAGTGCCAGGAGAGAGCAGGATTGTGTTTGTATTGCCGTTTAAAGGCCAGACGTTGTTAGGCACCACTGAAGTACGGCAACAGCTGACGGAGCCTATCCGTTGCAGTGATGCAGAACGTACCTACCTGTTACAGCTGTATAACCACTATTTTGTCACCCGGCGTTTTGACAGTGACATTCAGCGTGAATTTGCCGGAGTGCGGCCATTACTCGGCGGTGCTGATGATGCCAGTAAAGCCAGCCGTGAATACGCGATGCATTGGCAACAGGCGATCCTGACCGTCAATGGCGGCAAGTGGACCACGGCGCGGGCTTTGGCGAAACAGGTTGTTGCGCAGGTGCAGAGCGGGACATGACAGCAGCGTGCAGGGCAAAGCCCTGCGCCACTGCAAGTTTCAGGTTAGATCCAGCGCCAGGATTTTTGAGCGGCGCTGATAGTTATACAACTGCTGTTTTTTCGCCGGTAAGTCGGCGACGTCTTTCAGTTCAAAGCCGTGCTCGAGGAACCAGTGAATGCTGCGTGTGGTCAGCGCAAACAGGGTGTAGTACTTGCGCTGGCGGGCCAGACTGATGATGTGTTTCAGCAGCAGGCTGCCGCGATCTGCATCACGGTAATTCGGGTGGACGGCGAGGCAAGCGAATTCACCGACGTTCTCTTCCGGAAACGGATACAACGCGGCACAACCAATCACCAGGCCGTCACGTTCAATCACGACAAACTGGTCGATTTCCATTTCCAGCTGTTCACGGGAGCGGCGTACCAGTAAGCCCTGTTGTTCCAGCGGCCGGATCAAATCCAAAATACCACCGATGTCATTGATGTTCGCCAGACGCAGACGTTCGGCGGCTTCGGTGACGATTTGGGTACCGATACCATCACGGGAGAATAATTCCTGTAACAGCGCGCCGTTCATCGTGCTGCTGACCAGGTGACAACGGGACACACCGGCGCGGCTGGCAGTGATGGCCGCGTGCAGGAACGCCAGCGTCGAGGTACAGGCGCGTTGGCCCTGTTCCAGATCTGTCAGCGTGCTTTCAGCGAAATTAGGCATTAATTCGGCGATAATTTCGCCATCTTCGCCGATGATGCCGCCATCGTCGCTAAAACCAATCATTTTGTCGGCTTTGAGTTTTATTGCGACCTGGGTGGCAATTTCTTCCGCGGTCAGGTTAAAGCTCTCACCGGTGACGGACGCAGCAATTGGCCCCATCAGCACAATACAGTTCTGGTCGAGCTGGCGGCGAATACCGGCCACGTCGATGCGGCGCACTTTGCCACTGTGGAAATAATCCACACCCTCATCGACACCCAGCGGCTGCGCGATGACAAAGTTACCACTGACCACGTTGATTTGCGCATTGTGCATCGGCGTATTAGACAAACTCATCGATAGCCGGGCGGTGATATCGAGTTGCAGCGCGCCGGCGACTTGTTTAATCAGCTGAAAAGAGTCGTCGTCAGTGACACGGATCCGGTTGTGGTATTGTGCGGTCAGGCCGGCATGCGTCAGCGCATCATTGATCTGTGGCCGCGCGCCGTATACCAGCACAATTTTGATGCCTAAGGTATTGAGCAGAGCGATGTCATTGATAATACTGCGAAAACCAGGTTGCGTAATGGCTTCACCGCCGAGCATCACCACAAAGGTTTTGCCACGGTGTGCATTGACATAAGGGGCCGACTGGCGGAATCCATCAACAAGTTCAGTAGTACGCACGCTCTGTTTGTGTCCTTCTGTGAAAGAGGTTCAGCATTGCTGAGCCCAGTCATAAGCGCTTTGTATGACAGCGGTATGACTGATTGCAGTATAACCGTCAGGCCGCGGTTCGCTGAGTGCATACAGCGGGGTCTGAACGGGACAGGAAATTGGCGCGTACTTTAATGGAAAAGTGGATAAATATCCAACAATTATTTTCCCCGTTTTTTGTTGCGGTAAAGCTTTAAATCTAAGGCTTTGAATAAGAAAAAATTGTAGTCGCTTTGTGGGTTTTTAGTTGGTGTGTAATGCAAATATATCCACAAAATCAGCATATAAATCTAAAAATCGGGCGCGTCCGTGCGCCCGCGTCGCAAAAACTGTTTGCTCAGGCGCCGCTACTGAAACTACAGACAAACTGCCAGCTGCCGTCACTGCCCGGTTTGCTTTGGGTCCACCATTTGGCCTGATAAAGCTTACCGGCATCGGACATGTAATCGCCGCTACTGGCGTAACTCGGTCTGTTGGCTTCATCTTTGCGTGGCCAGTTTGGGTAGGCGAAGATTTTCGCCGGGTCGACGCCACCGCAGGTCTGGCCGGTTTGCGCTGGTTTTAAGTCAAGATTGACGTAGCCAGTGGCGTTTCGCAGGTAAAATCGGTTACTGCCAATGGGTTGCTGCAGGCTAACCTGACCGTTCGACAACAAGCCAATTTGCAGCAAGTCGCTGTGTATGGCATTGACCTGCTGCGCCAGTTCTGAGGCCCATTGTTGGCCGGTCTGATTGCTTTGGTTGATCAGCAGGGATTTTTGCAGCAGTTCCTCGCCGTTGGCATCAAACACCCGCAACAATGCCGTTTCACCGGCTTTGCCAAGTTGTGTTGCCGTTAAATAGGCGCCTTTGTCGTACCACTGGTCGCTACCACTGTCTCCATTGCTGAATGCCAGATCAGAGCAATTGTAAAAGCCTTCGCCCACTACATCCTGACGTTGCCAGCGCGTATACAACACTGCGTTGCCGCTGCGGTTTTTTGGCAGTGGCACATCGATTTCGTAATAACCACTGACTGCCGGTACATCGGTTTGCTGGTGGATCAGCGTCAGCTGTTCCCAGCTGAGCGGCGCAGCAGCTGCGTCAAACCCTGGGTTGGACAGATAAAACTGCCAGAAACTGGGGTTGTGCGGCGTGGTGGCGCGAAAGCGCACGCGCAGCTGTGGCGTGGTTTTTAAATCAACCACTGTGCGTTGCCAGTGAGCGGAAGGGACATCCATGCCGGCTTTACGGCTGTCGCCACCGGCGCAGAGCAGACCGTTTTTTACGGCAGCGCGCACCGCGGTCTGATTATGATAGTCCGGCACATTGGTTGAATATTCATGGTGTTGCGTCAGTGCATAACCGCCAGATTGTTGATATGCGGCGCGGCAGGCCAGATTCGGTATGCCGGAACCGTCGGCCGGCCACCAGTAGCCGCCATCGTCTTTGCAGATTTGCTGGCGGGCTTTGGGGTATTCAACATAACCATGGGCTTGTGCGGTTTGCGCGACCAGCAATAACAGCAGCGAGCCGCCAGCAGTGAATAACTTGTGCATCTTGTATTCTCCTGAAATGACAGGCCGCAGCAGCGGCCTGTCTGTTCACTTTACTGGTAGGGAGTTCAGGCTTTGTTGCAAACAAAAGTCCAGCTGCCGTCAGACCCAGGCACTGACTGTGTCCACCAGTTGGCTTTGTAGACTTTGCCCTGATGGCGCAGATAGTCGCCGGCGGCGGCATAACTGCCGCGTGGCCAGTTTGGATAGTCATTGACAGTGGCGGGCACACCGGCACAACTGCCGCCAGTATCGCCACCACCCGCATCGATAGTGCCGGCTGGTAACTGCGGATATTCCTGTTTCAAGGCAAAGCTCTGACTGCCAACACTGACGCGCCAGTTCGATGGCAGCGGAATCGGCAGGTAATAATTCAGCGTGAGGCTGGTGCTGGCGTTTGCAACCAGTGGACTGTGCGTGGGTAAGGTCAGCTCGACGCGGTGGAAGTCGTTTTGGATACCACCGATGTTATTGCCACTGCTGTTGCGGCCGCTTTGCGTGACCTTAGTGCCATAACCGCTTTGGTCGGTGAAGTTGTCGCCGCTGGCGGTTGGTACGTCAAAGCTGATTTTGGCGCCGCCCGGAATGGTCTGGCCGGATTTGTTGCTCAGCGTCAGTTTCGGGTTAATCGGGTAGTTGGCATCACCGAGTTTAAAACCGTCGATTTTGACCTGTAGGTCCAGGCTTTGCGCCGGCAAAGGTTTCGGGTCGCGTTTATTGCCATAAGGCGCCGCGGTTTTGAAGGTCTGATAGAAGATGTTGGTGAGGTCGGCGCCCATACCATATTCGGCTTTGGCGGCGTTGTAGCTGTAGTCACCGGCCAGTTCCCAGAACATTACACCGCCGATGCCTTTATTGACGATGTAGTTGGCTTTTTGCTGAATACTTTCTTCATCTTCGACCGACAAAAACACTTTTTTCGTGTCGTTCCACAACCAGGTGGCGACCAACGCTGGATCGTACTGCAGCTGATACACGCCGGTCAGCCGGTCAGTTGGATCTGTGACCGGATCCAGGCCATATGCGGCGGCATAAGAGCCGGCTTTGCCCAGTTGCAGGTTACGGGTGTGCCACAGCGGGTTGGAGCCGGCCGGTACTTCAGCGCCCAGGCTGTTTTTGTCATGCCACAGATTGTCGATACCGACTGCGCCCGCGCCACATTGGTTTTGGGCTGAGCCACCGGTGCCGGGTGGACACTGGTTTTGATTCGCTTGTGCCGCTTTGCCCCATAAACCTTTGGTGCCGCCGGTGACATTCTGCCAGCCGCGGCTGTAATAAGGCACACCGATATTAACGCGGCCGGCTTGCATCGCGCCGCGGAAATAATGATAAGCCCAGTCGGTATTGAGGTAACCAAGGCCCTGATACTGCGCGCTTTGGTAGTAATTCCACACCAGCAATTCATTGTCGCGGCCATCGTCATACAGCGCGGCATTCGGGCCAACATGCTGGTTCCAGGCGCCGTGCAGGTCGTAACTCATGATGTTGACGTAGTCCAGGTACTGCGTGACCGGGAACACTTCCATGCCGCGCAGCAGATAGCCGCTTGATGGCGAGGCGATGGTCAGTAAATAGTGTTTACCGTCGGCGACTGAGGCCGCATCGAGTTTTTCCCGCAACGTTTTCATCAGCACCTGATAAGACGCCATCAGGCCGGCACGGCGGGCGTTGGAGATGGCAAAGTCATCCGGATTGCCGGAATCTTTCATGCTGGACGGATATTCGTAGTCGATATCGGCGCCATCAAAACCGTAAGTGCGCAGGAAAGTGACGACGGAGTCAGCAAAGGTATTGATACCGGTCACATTGACGGAGTTGTCGGCGTTGGTGGTCATGCTGTAAAAGCCACCACTGGCGACGCGGTTGCCGTTATCGTCAAAATAACCGCCGGTTTCCGCCCAGCCGCCAATCGACACCAGCGTTTTCACATCCGGATGTTGTTTTTTGAATTTATTCAGCTGGTTAAAGTGGCCTTTGTAGCTGAACTGCGGGTCCATTTCGGCACCGGCGACGCCTGGCCATTCCATATTAGTGGCCGCATTGTCGGGCGCCTGTGGATTTCCAATCGACACCTTGTGTTGCGCGTCGACATGGGCAAAGGCGTAGTTCAGATGCGTCACTTTGTCCCACGGAATGTTGTGGGCAAGGTAAGACGGTTGGCCATTTTTACCAGTGCGCCAGCTGGTGAAATAACCAATGATGCGGCGCGGATGGTCGGCACCCATTTTCTCCCGGCCCTGCTGATCGTAAATAGTGCAATAAGGCACAGCCAGTCCTGGCGTCTGGTACAGACCGTCCGGGCGGCAGGCGGCATGACCGGTGGGCGAGCTGGTGACACTGAACGAAATACTGGCTTCGCTCTGACCACCGAGATTATCAATCACCCGCACCGTCATTTGCTGATTGCCGGCGACAGCGGTCCAGCTGCTGCTGTAAGGCGCAGCGGATTTCTCCGCAATCACAGTGCCATTTAACACAAACTGCACTTTGGCGACGCTGCCGTCGGCATCGCTGGCATTGGCGCTCAGCAATACCGTTTCACCGGCATTCAGGCTGGCATTGTTGGTTGGCGCCGTGATGCTGACGCTGGGCAATTGATTATTGCCGGCGCTGACCGTGAAGCTGACCGCTGCGGTCTGGCTGCTGGCGGCTTTGTCGTCGGTGGCTTTGGCGTAGACACTATGATTGCCGGCAACCGCGGTCCAGTTCAGGCTGTATGGCGCGCTGCTGTCGCTGCCAGCCAGTTGATTATCAACATAAAATTCGACTTTACTGACAGTGCCGTCGGTGTCGCTGGCATTGGCGCTTAGCGTCACTGCGGCACCGGTAGAGTGGTTGCTGCCGGCCGCAGGGGCGGTCAGGCTGATTTGCGGTGGTTTGTTCGCAACTACACCATCACAGTCGCCTTGTTTGGTCCATTCCTGATACGGATTGGAATATTGTGCCGGGTTTTTATTCTGGTTCCACCAGTTGGCTTTGTAGGCCTTTTGTTCATGCAGGATTGTCACGCCGCCATTGTAGGCTTTGCTGGCGAGCCAGCTGTCCAGATTGGTACAGCTGACGGCAGCTGCCTGTAGTTGCGCGCAATAAAGTGCCGCGCACAGCCAGCCCAAACGGCTTGCCGTGATCAATTGAGTTTGCATATCGAGTCCTGCCTGTTGATTTAGATTTATTTTGTTTTCAGTAGCATGACGGGCGCTGCGGGTACTTCTTCACTTATCCCTTTGCTGCACTTATCCCTATGCAGCGCTTATCCTTGTTGACCTGTCCATCGGGGAGAGCCTGTTTTGCTGCAATCAAGATGAAACAAATGACAGCGTTGTCAAAATCGATTTTGCGACAAGAAGGTGATTTTAATCTGATTAATTTCTGATATCAGGGCAGGTGTGTGATTTAGCAGAGGTTTCAGTCATAGCGCCTTGGGCAGCGCAAACGACTGCCCATGGCGATAACAGGTTAATCGAGAATGATATGCGGCAAAAACCGCGAGCTGTCTTTGGTGATCAGCGAATTGTCTTCGCGAATACCGATACCGGCGGCGCTGTCACCGACCAGCCAGGAGCCGATTAGGCTATAGCTGTCGCCGAATTTTGGCAGCGGATGAAAGGCCTGACGGATAAAGCCGCTGTCGTTATAGGGGCCATCGACTTGCAGACGCTGACCCTGATGATCAACCAGCTCGATATTTGCGCCCTCGCGTGAATACAGTGGCTTGCGCACCCAGCCAGCGCCAAGCGTGGCGGTGGGTTCTGGGTCAAAAAACGCCGGTAGCAGATTGGGATGATTCGGATACTTTTGCCACAACAATGGCAAAATACCTTTGTTTGACAGCAACATTTTCCAGGCTGGTTCCAGGTAGCGCGTGTTGCTGCTTTTCAGATGCGTACCAAAATCTTCCCGCAGCATGAATTCCCACGGATAGAGTTTAAATAACGACTGTAGCGGGTAGTTATCAGTATCCACCAGCTGGCCATTGATCTCACCGATTTGGTCCAGGCCGAGAAAACGCGCGTCGATCCCAGCCTGTATCGCAATATCCATCAGATAATGCACAGTGCCTTTGTCTTCGATATTGTCGGCAACACAGCTGAAATAGACGGGTTGTAGCAGGTTCAGCGTGGCAAAACGATGCTCCAGCTGGTCTTGCAAAGAATTAAACTGGTCGGCACCTTGTGGCAATTTGCCGCGCATCAGCTGATCTTCCAGCCAAACCCACTGGAAAAAGCCGGTTTCATACAATGAAGTCGGCGTGTCGTAGTTCAGTTCCAGCAATTTGGCCGGACCGTTGCCGTCATAGGCGAGGTCCAACCGGCCATACAGATGCGGTTGCTGGCTTTGCCAGCTGGCTGCGATCCAATCCCAATAGGGCGCCGGCACATCCAGCTGTTGTAACAACTGTTCGCTGGCCAGAATCTCCGGCACCAGTGACAACGCCATTTGATGAATTTCTTCGGTCGGACCTTCTAAATCCTGTTCAATCTGTTGCAGGCTGAACTGGTAATAGGCTGACTCATCCCAATAGGGTTCGCCGTCAAAGGTGTGAAAATTAAAGCCAACCGACTCGGCATAACTGCGCCAACCCGGCCGTTCGGCTATCCGTAGCTTTTTCATCGATATAGTCCTTAACCGCCGGAAGATGCGCTATGTTGGTCACTGCGCCGTTGCGCCTGAGCCCCAAAACCGCCTCGCGATGCCATTTTGCCCGGAGCCATTTGCATCCGGGATGGCATCACGCTGACCGGACCGGTCTGACGGGCCACCGGCTGATTGCTTGCCGTGCGAAACGTCGACAAATCGTCTTTGGATTTATATAAAGGTTGGGTTGGCACATATTGTTTCGCCGAGCTGCTTTTATTCAGCATTTGACCGGCGAGGAAGCCCATCATCATCGGCATAAAAAAACCGCCGCCAGAACTGGCTTGTTGTTGGCCAGGTGCGGGTGCCGCAGGCGCCGGGCAATTGCCAGCACCAAAGTCGGCTTCACATTCGGCTTGAGTCTGATACTTGGGGGCGACCTGCTGATGCAGCGCTTCGGCTTTAGCAAATTCAGCTTTGCAACTTTCCGGCGGATTATAAAACGCTGCACATTCTTCAGCATTTTTGTAGACAGCACTTGATACGGGCTCTTCTGTACTGCAACTGGCGAGGAAGAAGCCAGTTGCTGGCACCATTAAAACCAGTGCGGCTTTTTTACTGCGTTTGACTCTGTTCATGGTGCCTCCGTCAGAATGTCATGCTGGCAGCGTTGACCAGGCCAACTGCGATAGATGCGCCGGCGGCCAGAATGCCGGAAGCAATTTCGCCTTCGCTGATCCGCTGTGGCAACTGGCGCACGGTCAGGCGCACCGCGACAAAAGTACCAATCTGGATGATTAACGCCAAAGCACCCCAAATCGCACAATCGGCCAGCGAAATCGAATGCTCAATCGCACTGGCCAGTGGCAGCGCAAACCCGATTAACGCCCCGACAAAAGCGATAGCTGCAGCCGGATTATTGGCGCGGATCAGCGCAAATTCGTCATGCGGCGTCACCCAGCTGTAAAAGCGGCAAAACAACAGCACCAGCAAAATTGCCAGTACAAAAAAACTGAGGAAAGCGGGCAGACCGGCTACTGAGGCGAGAATGGAATCAGACATATGGAAATCCTTGTCGACAGAAATAAACTTGATTCCCTTATCATCCTGAAAATTCATTGGAAACGCAATCACTGAGCAGGCTTACGTACATTTACATAGGGCTGAGCTATGCTCAGAACGATCCACCCCGACGCCAATTCCGAGGTATTCACAATGTTAAATCAACTGAAAGTGCGAAGCCGCCTGGTGCTGCTCGCTGCACTGCCATTGACGGCGCTGGTGCTGATGTGTCTGTTGTCATTGTATGACATGAAATTATTAGCGACAGGTGTAGACAGCCTGTACAACGACCGGGTGAAACCGTTGCAACAAATCAAACAAGTGTCTGACGCCTATGCAGTGACCATCGTCGATACCCTGCATAAACACCGCGCCGGTTTATTGGATGCGAGCCAGACCCTGCAAATATTGCAACAAGCGGAAGGAGATGCAGAAAAGGCCTGGCAGGCTTATCGCGTAACCCAAATGACAGACGAAGAGCAACGGTTACTGGAAATCGCCGAACGTGACATCACGCATTGGAGTGCACAACTGGCACAGTACCGGCGATTGCTGGCTGACAATCAGCTGACACAGGAACCGGTCAAAAGTTTTAATGAAACCTTATATGCCAGTGCTGATCCGCTCAGTGCATCTCTGACGAAGCTGATTGATTTGCAACTGAATGAATCCGGCCGTTTTACCGCAGAAGCACAGCACACGCTCGACAGCACCGTCTGGTTATTTGTCAGCTTGGTGCTGCTGGTAGGTCTGGTGTTGCTGCTGTTGTCGGTACTGGTGACACGTTCAATTCAGCGGCCACTATCGAATTTGCAGACCACCATTGTGGCGGTCGGCACTAATTCTGATCTGCGGCTGCGGGCCACAGTCACCGGGCGGGATGAGATCGCTGACACTGCGCTGGCATTTAACCAGACCATTGGCCGGATGCAGCAGTTTTTTTCTGACTTATCCAATGCCGTCGTGCAACTGGCGGCGGCGTCGGAAGAAATGAGTACTATCAGCCATCAGGTCAGTAAAACGGCGTTTGAACAGGAACAGCAGGCCAATTTGATCGCCACGGCGATTAACCAGATGTCAGCAGCCATTCAGGAAGTTGCCAACAGTGCACAAAATACCTCAGATCAGGCCAATCAGACGGATGTTCAGGCGCAACAAGGGGTGCAGCAGGTTACGGCTAATATCACGGCCATTACCCGCTTATCAGAAACAGTGAATGGCGCCAGCGCAGTGATTGGTCAGCTCAGCACTGAATCTGACAAAATCAGTCAGGTGCTGTCTGTGATCCAGAGCATCGCAGCCCAGACTAATTTACTGGCATTAAACGCCGCAATTGAAGCGGCGCGGGCAGGTGAAGCAGGGCGTGGTTTTGCTGTAGTCGCAGACGAAGTCCGTACGCTGGCAACCAATACCCAGCAAGCAACGGAATCTATCCGCAGCATGATCGATACGTTGCAGGCAGCAGCCCGCGATGCTGTCAACGCGATGGCGCAATCGCAGGGTCATGCCGACGGCAGTGTGCACAATGCGCAACAGGCTGGTACTTTGCTGGAACAAATCAAAAACTCAATCTCGTCGATAGTCGATATGAACGTGCAAATCTCCACAGCAACGGAACAGCAAACCATTGTTGCAGAAGAGATAAATCGCAATATCACCGATTTTAACAGCAGTATTTGTGAAGTCAGCCGCAGCTCGGCACAAAGTGCTGAAGCCAGTGAAACGCTGGCAGAACTGGCATCAAGGTTGCGACTGCAGGCCGCCGCATTTCAGGTCTGACCTGCATTCATAGCGGCTATTGCTCTGTCTGTCGCAGAACGGGCTGCTGAGCCACCTGACCCGCTGGACATTCAGATCAGGCTCACTACACTCGGAACGAATTTCATTGTTCGTTCCGGGAATCTTTTATGTCGCAAAAAACTATGATTGCGCTGGCCGTCGCAGCGGCGCTAACTCTTCACCTGACTGGCTGTGGCAAAGCGCCGGACTCCGCAGCGCCTGCGGCAACGGCACAGACTGAAACGGTGATGCTGAAGTCGGGAATTGAACTGGGTAATCTCGATACCCAGATGAAACCGCAGCAAGATTTTTTCCGCTACGTGAACGGTAATTGGCTGGCGAAAACCGAGATCCCGGCTGACAAATCACGCTGGGGCAGTTTTGACGAGCTGCGCTACAACGCAGAAAAACACGTCCTGGAGCTGGTGCAGCAACAAGCGGCCAAACCGGCAGAACTGGGCACTGATGCGCAAAAAATCGGTGATTTGTACCGCGCATTTATGGACACTGCAGCGATTGACGCCTTGGGCCTGACACCGTTAAACGCCGATATTGCTGCCATCGATGCAATAAAAACACCGGCAGAGTTGGCGGTATTGTGGGGCAAACTGCAGTCGCAGCGTTACGGCACGCCACTGACCTTATTTGTCGGTCAGGACCAAAAAAACTCTACGCAATATATCAGTCTGGTGAATCAATCTGGGCTTGGCATGCCAGATCGGGATAACTATCTGAAAACAGATGAAAAAGCGGAAAAAATCAAACAGCAGTACCGCTGGATGATCGCCAAATTCTGGGAACTGGCCGGCTGGCCGGACGGCACTGCGGCCGCAGATCGGATTTATGCTATTGAGCAGCAACTGGCCACTATTCAGTGGAGCCGGGTGCAAAATCGTGACCGCACTGCGACATATAACAAAATGACACCGGCAGAGCTGGCCACTGCGGCGCCGGGTTTTGACTGGGCTGGTTTCCTGCAAGGTGCCGGCATGCAGACCATCGACAGTCTGGTGGTGCGTCAACCGACTTACTTAACTGAGTTTGCCAAACTGCAAAGCCAAATCAGCCTGGCTGACTGGCAGTTGTATCTGAAATTTCATTTGATCCGCAGTCATGCCGCATTACTGGCCAGCGGCTTTGAACAAGCCAGTTTCGATTTTTATGGCCGCGCACTGAACGGCCTGCAGCAGCAAAAACCACGCGAAGAACGTGCGGTTGCAGCGATTGACGAAGCACTGGGCTTTATGGTCGGCAAGCTGTATGTCGAAAAACACTTCAAACCGGAAGCAAAAGCGCGGATGGAACAGCTGATTAAGAATCTGCGCGCCGCTTTTGAGCAATCGATCAATGGCCTGGAGTGGATGAGCCCGGAAACGAAACAGCAAGCGCTGGCTAAGCTGGTGAAATTTAATACCAAAATTGGTTATCCGGATGTGTGGCGTGATTACAGCTGTCTGGAAGTTAAAGCCGGCGATTTAGTCGGCAATATGCAACGCAGCAGTGCCTGTGAATACCAGCGCAATACCGGCCGTCTCGGCAAGCCGGTTGACCGCACCGACTGGGGCATGACTCCACAAACGGTGAACGCCTATTACAGCTCGACGATGAATGAAATTGTGTTCCCGGCCGCCATTCTGCAGCCGCCATTCTTTAATGTTGAAGCTGACGACGCGGTGAACTATGGCGCTATCGGCGGCGTGATTGGCCATGAAATAACTCATGGTTTTGACGATCAGGGCCGGCGCTCCGATGGCGACGGTAATCTGCGCGACTGGTGGACGCCAGACGATGAACAGAAGTTCAAACAACGTGCCCAGCAAATGATTGACCAATACAGTGCCTTTAACCCGATTGATGATTTGCACCTGCAAGGCGCGTTGGGGCTTGGTGAAAACATCGCTGATCTCGGCGGCCTGACCGTGTCATACCGGGCGTATCAGAACTCACTGGCTGGTAAACCGGCGCCGGTGATCGACGGTTTTACCGGTGAAAAACGCTTTTTTTCCGGCTGGGCACAGGTCTGGCGGATTAAGTTCCGCGATGAAGCGCTGCGTCAGCAAATCATCACCGGACCACATTCGCCAGGCATGTACCGTGTGTTAGGCGTGCTGTCGAATATGCCGGAATTTTATCAGGCCTATGATGTGAAGCCTGGCGACGGTATGTACCGGCCAGATGAGGTCCGGGTGAAGATCTGGTAAGCAGCTGACGCTTCATGATGGAAACGGGACTTGCGTCCCGTTTTGTTTTTATACGGCACCGCTGCCGCTAAAATGTAGCGAAATTGTACGGTGTTTGTGCTGAGTCATTTGGCCGGCGCAAGCGACTGTGTATAATCGCCGCAACTTTTTGCGAAGGGAATTCATTTTGAAACTGCTCTCTGTATTCATTAGTTGTGCTGCTTTGATGTCTGCATCGGCCTCAGCCGGTTGGTGGATTGACGCCGATGATTTAGCGCTGCGTAACGATATCCAGCTGCTTGCCGATTCAGGTCATATCCGGCAACCCATCAATACTTATCCGCTGATGTGGAGTGGCATTGTGCAGGATTTACAGGGTCTGGATGCCGACGCTTTAGCACCGGATCAACGCGATGCCTTCCACCGTGTGATGATGCTGTGGCAACGCGATCGGCGTGACGTGCAGGCCAGTCTGAGCCTTGCCGGCGAAACTGAACAACCGGCGGTGCTGCGTTTTGGCGATACCTTACGGGATAAAGCTCAGGCGCAGGCCAGCGGCAGCTACCAAACCGATCGCATCAGTGCCCGGTTACAGGTCAGTCAGGTCAGTCAGCCGTTTGATCAGAATCGTACCCGTCTTGACGGCAGTTATGTCGCGGTTAAAGCCGGCAACTGGATTGTCAGTGCCGGCGCGCTGGAAAAATACTGGGGCCCGTCATTTGATACCAGCGCGATGCTGTCAACCAATGCCCGGCCTGTGCCGGCGGTGACACTCAGCCGGAATTCCAGTGCGGCAGCGGCCGAAGACTGGCTGCCAGCCTGGACTTTTACCACCAGCTTTGGTCAGCTCAGCAGCCGGGCTCAGGTGCCTGACGCCAAACTTTGGCAGGCGCGCCTCGGCATCAAACCGCTGAATTCACTGGAAATGGGCTTTAGCTGGGTGATGACCTACGGCGGCCAGGGGTATGGCAATAGCCTGAACGACTGGTTTGATGGCTTGTTCCGTGGCGGTCAAATTGAAGGGACGGAAAACATGCTGGCCGGATATGACCTGCGCTGGAGTACCAGCCTGCTCGACCAGCCGTTTGGTCTGTACTGGTCGGCCTTTGCTGATGATGTCAGCACTAAAACATTTCAGCTGTACAAAGTGTCTTATCAGCTTGGGATCGATACTTATGTGCGGGCACTCAGCAGCCGGATTTATCTGGAAATCATTGATACCGCCATCGATTGCAGTAATGACCGTAAATTTAACTGTTATTACGAACATACGACGCATCTGGACGGTTATCGTCGTTATGGCCGTGCCTTTGGCACTTCGTATGATAATGACAGTAAGGCATTGAATCTGGGGATGCTGACCCAACTGGACAGTTCAGACCAGCTGGCACAATAAACTGGCCTGGTTACGCTTAAATGTCGACGGCTCCCGGGTGGATTCACCATCGCAATGGACCCAAACCCAATTACCGGCCCGTACTGTGTTGTTATGGCGCACAGAACAGCAGTGGCGCGATCAGGCCGATCAGTGGAAATGGGGTCTGGAGTTCAGCAATACGCTGGATAAAGCCAGCCAACAACGCGACTGGCAATCTGAACTATTCCTGAGCTGGAGCCGCCAGTTCTGACATTTTGCATAATCTCTGCCTGAGTTTCTGCATACGTATGCAATTTGCCGGTGTCTGGCCGGCAGATTGCCCTCTTTTCGCCGGTGGGATCTGTGCCAGTGACCGCCGCTGTGTAACCCCTGCATTAACTTTTCTCCCTTCCGTCTGAAATCAGTCAATTTTTTCACAAATTCTGTGCTATTCGTTACATGGGACAGGCCTCAAATGCGGGACATTTCGGTGCAGTCTGACGTGTAAGCGTCGGCAGAAGGTCCGGTTTTGCACAAGCAAGGTGCAGCATTTCAGAAAGTTGCACTGCTGCAGCGCAAAAGCATGATTATGAATACGTATTCATGTTGTATCGGGGTGAGCTTCCACATAGAAATAGCATGGTTGTTTTCCTTCATGCCCCTGGGTATGGAGCACGCAACTAAATAACTATGAAACACCACACCGGGGATGAAGGGCAATGAAACATTACAAACTCAACTTGCTGACACTGGCACTGGCTGCGGCCGGTTTCAGTGCATCAGGCTTTGCAGCGCAAGAAACTACTGCAGATACCGCGAAAAAACTGACACCAACTGAAGCACGGGCCAAGGCTAAAGCCGAAGCTGCCGTCGAAATTATCGAAATTAAAGGTTTCCGTCGTTCTGTTGTCGAATCCATCAACACCAAACGTTTCTCTACCAACGTGGTTGAATCAATCTCTGCTGAAGACATCGGTAAGTTACCGGATTCAAGTATCGCAGAATCGATTTCACGTCTGCCGGGTCTGGCGTCACAGCGTCTGGACGGTCGTGCCAGCAAAGTCAGTATCCGTGGTTTCGGTGAAAACGAAAGTGCCACCACTTTCAACGGCCGTGAGCAAGTCTCTATCGGTGACAACCGCGGCGTAGAATTCGATTTATATCCGTCTGAAATCATGAGCGGCGTAACCGTTTATAAAACGCCAAACGCCACACTGGAAGCCGAAGGCATCGCCGGTGTGATCGACATGCAGACAGTCAAACCATTAAGCCGCGAGCGGACGATTCAGTTCAACGGCCAGTATGAAATGACCAGCCTGGACAAACTGAACCCGGATGGCAAAGATTCCGGTGCCCGTGGCACGTTCTCGTACATCGACAAATTCGCCAATGACACCATCGGTGTTGCTTTTGCCTACTCAAAAATGAGCTCGCCAAACCAGGAAAAACGCTGGAACGCCTGGGGTTACCCAGAGTTTTCTGTCGAGGGTAAAAATTACTCCATCCTCGGTGGCGCCAAGCCGTTTGTGCGTTCATCAGTGTTAGATCGTGATTCAGCGCTGTTAGTGGTGGAAGCGGCACCAAACGACAAACTGAAAATGACTTTTGACGCGTTGTATGTTGATTTCTCTGACGAGAAAATCCTGCGCGGTATCGAAATTCCATTCGCCTGGGGTTACAACCGTGGCACTTCTGCCATCGCCGTGGATCCAACCACTGGTTTCGTGACTTCAGGTAAAGTCAGCAATGAATACCTGGTGGTACGGAACGATTTGGAAAACCGTGATGCCAAAATGAACGCGTTTGGTTTTAACGCTGATTACAACCTGAATGATGACTGGACGTTAAACTTCGACGCCAGCCACTCATCGGTTGAGCGCGAAATTTGGTCCTTTGAAAGCTACGCCGGTACTGGCCGTGGTGACAAGCTGGGTGTTGGTGACAACCTGAGCTATGAACTGAAGCCAGGTAACTCAGGCGCCGTCTTTACGCCAAGCCTGAACTACGGTGATTACAACCTGATTAAACTGGGTGGCCCACGTAGCTGGGGCTGGAGTACAGCACTGAACCAGAAATTCGGTGTGGTCGGTAACGACCTGTACGAAAACACCGCACAAGACGGTTTTATCAACGCGCCAACTGTTGATGACGAAATGAACGCCTTTAAACTGGCGGCGACTCAGATGCTGGAAGATGCCGGCATGTTCACTAAGATGCATTACGGTGCTTCTTACAAAACCCGTGAAAAAGACAAAAAGTCTGAAGGTTACTTCATGACTTTAAAAGATTTCCCGGCAATGGTTTCTGTGCCTGAACAATACCGCATGGGCACTGTGAACCTGGATTTCATCGGCATGGGCAATATGATTGCTTATGATTCCGGTGCCATGCTGAATGACGGTTATTATGTGCTGACCGCGGAAAGCCTGACCAACCAAAGCCACTCTTTCAAAACCTGGACAGTCGGTGAAGACGTAACTTCTCTGTACACCCAGGCGGATTTAGAAGCCGAAGTGGGCGACATCCCGGTGACCGGTAGTATTGGCGTGCGTTATGTGAAAACTGAACAGGATTCACAAGGGACTGCCTTTGGTACTGTGAATGGTCTGATCGTCGCTTCACCAACAGATATCAGCCACAGCTACAGCCATGTGCTGCCAAGCCTGAACCTGATTTTTGACGTGGCAGAAAATCAGTCTGTGCGTTTTGGCGCAGCGAAGACACTGTCCCGCCCACTGATGGGTGATATGAATGCTTCAATTGGCGCAACTTACAGCCAGCAAGTAGACAGCAATGGTAACAACTGGAGCGTCAACGGTGGTAACCCGCTGCTGGAGCCAAAAGAAGCACTGGGCATCGACCTGTCGTATGAGAACTACTTCTCTGATGAAGGTTATTTCTCTGTGGCTTATTTCTGGAAAGATCTGAATGAGTGGATCTTCGACGGTAAGTATCAGGTTGATTTAGCCGGCGTGGCTGATCCAAGCACGGGCGTGGTTCCACCTTCTTCACGTGCGACCGGTTCAGGTAAAGTGAACGGTGGTGGCGGTACGCTGCAAGGTACTGAATTCGCAGCAACATTGCCACTGAGCGCGTTCAGCGACATCCTGGAAGGTTTTGGTCTGATCGCCAGCTACACAATCGTTGATCAGGATATTCAGGACCCGCTGGGCAAAGATTATGATCTGCCAGGCCTGTCAAAAGAAATCATTTCTGCGACGGCGTTCTTTGAGCGCAACGGCTTCCAGGCCCGTGTCAGTGCGCGTAAACGTGGTGACTTTAAAGGTGACGTCTACGGTATCGGTTTCGACACCCAACAAGTGGATATCGAAGGTGAGACTATTGTTGACGCGCAAATTGGTTTTGACTTTGGCGAAGCCGGCTTTAAAGATTTAGACGGTCTGTCTATCTTCCTGCAAGGCCAGAACTTAACCGACGAGCCATTTGTATCAACCCAAGGCGATGCGCTGAAGATCCGCGATTATCAGGAATACGGCAGCACCTACCTGTTTGGTTTCAGCTACAAGCTGTAATTTCTGCCACAATCAAAGCCCCGGTTTCGGGGCTTTTTTTTATGTTCAGGATGTATGGTAAACCGAAAATGCAGGTACCCAGTACGTGGTACCCAGTACGTGGTACCCAGAGCTTTTCGGTGATGTACAGGAAGTTCAATCTTTGCACGAACAAACGCAGTGACAAAATGGAGTAGTGATGCAAGCAAATAAACCGGTGCGTGAAGTAGTGATTTTAGGCGGCGGCACCGCTGGCTGGATTTCAGCGTCGCTGCTCGTGAAGTTACTCGGTAAATCCATTCGCATCACTTTAGTTGAAAGTGATGAGATTGGCATCGTTGGCGTCGGTGAAGCCACTATTCCGCCGATCATGACCTTTAATGCTGCCTTGGGTATTGATGAAAAAGCTTTTGTCCGCGCGACCCAAGGTACGATTAAACTCGGTATTGAGTTTGAAAACTGGCGTCAAATCGGCGACCGCTACATGCATGCTTTTGGCAGCATCGGTAAAGAATTCCCGAGCTGCAACTTCCATCATTTTTGGGTGCGCAGCCAGAAGCTTGGTATGCCGTATGATTTCTGGGATTTTTCGCTGGCCTATCAGGCCGCTTGCCAACACAAATTTGCCCATCTGAATAAAATCGATGGGGTGAATCTGCCCGGATTATCTTATGCCTATCATTTTGACGCCTGTCTGTATGCGCAGTTTTTACGTCAGTTCAGTGAAAATCTCGGTGTGCGCCGGGTCGAAGGTAAAGTCAGTCAGGTGTTACGTCATGCCGACAGTGGCGATATTGCCAGTCTGGTGCTGCAAAACGGCCAGCAAATTGATGGTGATTTGTTCCTCGACTGTAGCGGTTTGCATGCATTACTGATTGAAAAAACACTCAACACCGGTTTTGAAGACTGGAGCCACTGGTTGCCGGCCGACAGTGCGCTGGCGGTGCCTTGTGCTTCGGTGGACCCGATCACGCCTTATACCAAATCCATTGCCCATGCCAAAGGCTGGCAATGGCGCATTCCGTTGCAGCATCGTATTGGCAATGGCTTTGTCTATTCCTCAAAATATTGCAGCGATGAAGAAGCCAAAGCGACTTTACTGGCCAACCTTGATGGTGAACCGCTGGCCGAGCCGCGGAAGATTTCGTTTAAAACCGGGCGGCGGCGCAAGCAATGGAGCCACAACGTGGTCAGCATAGGTTTATCCAGTGGTTTCCTCGAACCGCTCGAATCGACCAGTATTCACCTGATCCAGTCAGGGATCTTACGGCTGCTTAAGTTCTTCCCAAACAATGGCATTTCGCCGGCGATGCGCGATGAATTTAACCGTTTGTCGCAGGTTGAATTCGAACAGATCCGCGATTTTATTATTCTGCATTACAAACTGAATGAACGCACCGACAGCCAGTATTGGCTCGATTGTGCACGGATGGATGTGCCCGAAACCTTACGCCGCAAAATGGCGATGTTCAGTGAAACTGGCATGGTGCAGCGAGAGCAGGACGAGCTGTTCTCCGAGATCGCCTGGCAGCAAGTGATGATTGGGCAGGGGGTGATCCCGGCTGATTATCACAGCATGGCCAATGCTATTGATGCAACGGCGCTAAAAGAGTTGCTGGATAACCTCAAAGCCGTGATGCAGGTGACCGTGAGCCGGATGCCGCCGCATCAGGACTTTATTAATTTCTGTGTGCGCTGAGGCGAAAATGGCAACTGGCCAAAACTGTATTGCTGCGATGTGGATGCTGATTGCCGGTGCCGGCGTGCAGGCGAACGAAGGGCCTTTGCAGGTTCCATCGCCTGACTGGCGCGATCAGGTGATTTATTTTGTGCTGACCGACCGTTTTGCCGACGGCGATCCAGCCAACAACGATCAGGGCGCCGGTGAATATAATCCGGCCAAATCCAGCCATTACAGTGGTGGTGACCTCAAAGGCATTCAGCAGCAACTGGATTATATTCAGGGGCTTGGTGCCACGGCGCTTTGGCTGACACCGCCGGTGGCGAATCAGTGGTGGAGCGAAAAAGCGCAATATGCCGGTTACCATGGTTATTGGGCGACTGACTTTACCAGCATTGATGCGCACTACGGTACGCTGGCAGACTACCAGCAGCTGTCGAAGGCGCTGCATGGCCGTGCTATGTATCTGATCCAGGATATTGTGGTGAATCATACCGGCAATTTTTTCGGTTATGACGGGCCATATGATGCCACAGATAATGCGAAAAATTTTGTGTTGTACGAAGGTCAAAACAGTCGCCAGCCGGCGCCGCTGCAGCCACCCTTTCACCAAATCAACCGTTTAGATCCGGCACATGCCAAAGCGGATATCTATCACTGGACACCGCCGATCAGCGATCCGACCGTACCGGGGCAAGAATTTAACTACCAGCTGGCAACACTGGCCGATTTAAATACCGCCAATCCAGCCGTACGTCAGGCGCTCAAACACAGTTACCGTTATTGGCTGGAACAGGCCGGCGTGGATGCCTATCGGATTGATACGGCGAAATATGTCGAACACGAATTCTGGCAGGATTTTCTGCATGCACCGGATGGCGTGTTGGCGAAAGCGCGTGAGCTCGGCAAACAGCATTTTCTCGCCTTTGGCGAAGTGTTTGAAGCATCCAAACCGTTTCAGGCCGACGGCGAACAAAAGATCCGGCGTTTTCTCGGTAGTAGCGAGCAGCCTGAGCTGAATTCGGTCATTGCGTTTCCGCTGTATTTTGAACTGAATCAGGTTTTGGCAGAAGGCCAGCCACCAGCGCAGCTCGGTTATCGTTTGCAGCAACATGTCAGTCAGTTTCCGCAGCCGCATCTGTTACCAACTTTTCTGAATAACCACGATACCAAACGCTTTCTGGCAGCCGGCAGTCCGGCGGCGTTTCTGCAGGCTTATGCGTTGCTGTTTACCATTCCTGGTATTCCGGTGATTTATCAGGGCGATGAACAGCTGTTGCCCGAGACACGACAGGCGATGTTTGCCGGTGGCTGGGGCGCGAGAGGCGATGTTTTTAACCGCCAACACAGCATGTATCAGCACATACGCCAACTGGCGGACTTGCGCAAACAGCACAAATTATTCAGCCGTGGCGAGTTTAAGTTGCTGCAGGCCGATGCGCAGGGTGCCGGCATTCTGGCTTACCAGATGCGGGCCGCGGGTAAGACCGCAGTGGTGGTAATGAATACTGCTGATAGTCCGCGTTTGCTCAGTGCCTTGGCGCTGGGCAGTCAGAAAGCCAGCGTGCTGTGGCAAATTCCGGGCGCATTGTCGGCGCCGCTGCAACCCAACAGAGCCGGTGAACTGACGCTGGAACTGCCTGGACGCGCTGTGCTGGTGTTGCAACCTCAGGCCGGCAACAGCGTCAGTCCGCTTAGCACCACTGCGGTATTACAGTGGCAGTCGTTGCCACAAGGGACGCTGCAACAGGATGTCTGGTTACAAGGACACACTGACCAGCCGAATGAGGAGATCCTGCCGGTGCTGAACGGACAACTGCATCAATTGCCGGCGGTCAAAGCTGCCGCCAATGGCTCTTTCCGATTTTTACTGCCGGTACGGGATTTAGGCCGGCAACAGCAGCGATTGCAACTGTACCAGGCCAAAACCGGGGCGCTCAGTACTGAATGGCAGTTTCAGTCGGAAGTGGCCAATGCCAGCTGGCAAGCCAATGTGGCAGATCCGGCCGCTGATGATCATGGGTTTGACGGCAGTTATCTGGGGCCAACCCAGCAACATTCGCAGCAACAACGCGATATCCGCGCTTTGCGGGCCCGGGCCGGCGGCAATGTGTTGGAGCTGGAACTGCACATGCAGCAAATCAGCCAGTTCTGGGCACCTGCCAACGGTTTTGACAATGTGCACCTGGCGCTGTTTTTCCATCTGCCTGGTGCGCCACAGTTGCCATCGGCCCAAGAACTGCCGGGCTTGCAACGAGCGATGCCACAGCAGCTGAACTGGCAGTTGGGGCATTTTCTGTTTGGCTGGGGCAATTCGGTGTTTAATGCAGAAGGCGCCAGCCACAGCGCTACCGGCAAAAAGCTGGGTGCCGCGCCGCAGCTGCAGGTTGATGCTGCCAAAGGCCTGATCAGGATCCGTTACGATGCCGCTGCGCTCGGACTGCCGGGCTGGGACGGGGCAAAAATTTATCTGTCGAGCTGGGATAAAACCGGTGAAGGCGTGCTGCGCGAGATCGGACTGACGCCATCGCCATGGAATTTTAAAGCGTCCAGGTTGGATGCGCCGAAGGTGATGGATGATTTGTGGCTGGAACTTCAGCCGGTGGCCACCACTAATCGGCCTGACTAACACACAACAGGTCTGACCTTAAAATAAGCGGGAACTGCGGTGGATTTCCTTAGTCACAATTCAGGTCTGGTTAATTATCAGACCATTGGTGATAAATGGAGGGAAATCTTGATGATGTCAAAAATCCGCAGCCGGATCATAAAGTTCCTGCAGTTAAGCCAATGCCGGTTTGATGTGGATGGTCAAAAAATTCATACCTGTAATGCCTGTTTGACTTTTATGGAACAAGCATTGCTCATCGAACGCCCCGGCAAACCCAGTCGCTTCATGCCCTATGACAAACTGAATCTGGACCGCTTGTTGTTCCTGATTAACCCGGCGATCCGGGTGCATTAAGCCACAGCATATTGGTCGCTTTGTGTTATTTTGCTGAGATCCGCCAGCGTCCGTGTTGAGGAGTCCGGACATGACTGATCTGCGTATAGCGACCTTAAATCTGTTGAATTTTGCCGCGCCGCCGCTGGCTTGTTACGAGTGGGATAATATTTATTCCGCGGCGCAGTGGCAGCAAAAAACCAGCTGGCTCACAAGTTTGCTGCAACAACAGCAGCCAGACGTGCTGGCGCTGCAGGAAGTGTTCTCCGTCGATGCTTTACAGCAATTATTAGCCCCGCTTGGTTATCACTGGTTCGCCACGGCGGAAGCGCCGGTTCTGGTCGACGATCATGTATTCAGCAAACCGGTGGTGGCCATTGCCAGCCGGTATCCAATTCTCAGTACTGAAGCGGTCGCGGCCAGTCCGGCGGCGCTGGCGCAGTTGGGGCTGACCAGCTTCCAGTTCAGTCGCACTCCACTTTTAGTGCAGATTCAGACCCCACAGTTTGGCCCGGTGTTTATCGCCACTGTGCATTTAAAATCACGCCGACCGGCGGAATTGCCGGACGCTGCGCTCGCGCTGTGGGTTTCAGAGCTGCAACGTGGGCATGAAGCAGCCTTACTGGCGCAGGCACTGGCCACACGCTGTCAGGTGCAGCCATTAGTACTGGCCGGTGATTTTAATGATGTGTTGGGTTCGGCATTGTTACAGCCATTGTTGGCAGTCGATCGCAGTCAACGACCATTATTTATGCTGCAGGACAGTGCTGATTTGGTGGTCGCTGCTACCAGACCCGCAACCCATTATTATGGCGCGGCAGGGCAGGTGTTGGATTATTTGTTGGTGTCAGCAGCGTTTGATCCGCGCCATCATCATGCTTGTGGTGAAGTCAGCGCTTATCAGGTGGTGGATCAGCATTTGGTGCGGCCGGAGTTTGCGCGCGATGGCTATAGCAGTGACCACGCGCTGGTGCAAATTCAGTTACAGGCGCTCAGGCCTCAGGCGTCGCCGGCGTAACCATCGCATTGTCAGAGGCCGTTACCAGCTCGGGATCTGCTGTTGCTGCGGCAACGTCCGCTTCTGCGCTGGCTTTATGTTTCAGCCGGATTGAGTTTTTTACCTGAATATTTTTCTTTTGTTTGGCACGTTTGGCGATTTTTTTCTTCAGGGATTTGGCTGAGCTCATGGCTGGGTTCCGGGAAAAGACACAAAGAGCGTTATTTTAGCGGATCCTGTGCGCCGCGCCCAGCTTTGCTTGTGCATCAAGCTGGTCGCGCAATAGTTGTGGCCGGTAACTGAGTTCCAGTTGCTGTAATTCACCACTTTGTTGCAGACGCCGGATGGCTTTATTTAATGCCGCCATGGTGGCGGGACCGACGGTTTTCTGGCTGGCCATCAGGTGCGCTGGCGTAATATGCAGGTTCGGACTGGCCTGACGAATATCCATCACCCGGTCCGGACCAACAAAATGATAAAACAGGTCGGCGTCGATCAACACCAGTTCACCACGACTGGGTGTGGCAAATAGCAGCTCGGTGCCAATTTTGGCATCCGGATAGGCGGTGTAGCGTTTCTCCTGGCGAAACCTGTTGCGATATTGTTCGAATTCGATGCCATACCAGCCACTGGCCGGTCCAATCAAACGTAAACCCAGCCGTAATGCGTCGGCCAGTGTCAGGGTTTGTGGCAGATCGCTACGCACTTTGGCATACAACCCAACAATTTCCTGCCGGTACGGTTGGCTGAACCAGGCAAAACGGGCGCGGTCTGGGGTTTTGGAGGCCCGGATCATCAGATCAATATCGCCTTCCTGCAGGCTTTTGATAATCCTGGCGCCGGTCATCGGAGTGACATGCCAGCGCCACTGACAACCGGCGGCTTGCATGATGGCCTGGACCATCTCAACGTCCATGCCACGCAGCTGTCCGGTGCTGTCGAAATAAGCCGAGGGTGCGTGTAAATCCAGATGGACCCGCAGCGGTTGTGGGCAAATGGTGGCAGATTCTGCCCGCGCAGCCACCGGTCCGGCAAAACCTGCCAGTACCAGCACTATTAAAATCAGTCGTTTCAACACATCAATTCCACAGGTATTTGCCATCGACCAGCATGGCAGGTCACCAGCACAATTATCCGGCATTCAGCGCTACAGACTGGTCTTATCTGCATATTTGGTAATTGTCGGCGGTTCTGGCTAAAATGTCGCCCTTTTTCCGAGAACTGGCGCAAATATGCGGATTATTCTGGCCCCGATGGAAGGGGTGGTCGACCATCTGATGCGCGACATGCTGACGCAGATCGGTGGTTTTGATTTATGCATCACCGAATTTGTCCGGGTGGTTGATCAACTATTGCCACGCCGGGTGTTTACCCGGCTTTGTCCGGAGTTGCTCAATGGCGGAAAAACGCCGGCGGGCACACCGGTGCGGGTGCAACTGCTCGGTCAGGAACCGCAATGGCTGGCCGAAAATGCCGCACGTGCGGTCGCGCTGGGTTCGCCGGGGGTCGATTTGAATTTTGGCTGTCCTGCTAAGACGGTGAATAAAAGCAAAGGCGGTGCGGTACTGCTGAAAGAAACCGAGACCTTGTACCGCATTATGCAGGCCGTGCGCAGTGCCGTGCCGGCAGAGTTTCCGGTCACCGCAAAAATGCGGCTGGGTTTTGACGATACCAGTCTGGCGCTGGATAACGCCCGCGCGCTGGCTGAAGCCGGCGCATCCGAACTGACAGTGCATGCCCGTACCAAAGCCGATGGCTACCGGCCGCCGGCGTATTGGCCCTGGATCGCCGAAATCCGCAAAGTCATTGCGATCCCGGTGATCGCCAATGGCGAGATCTGGCAGCCGGCGGATGCGGTGTTATGCCGGCAACAATCGGGCAGCAGCGACATTATGCTGGGGCGTGGCGCGCTGGCGCAGCCGAACCTGGCGCTGCGCATCCGTGACGGCGTGCCACTGATGCCCTGGCCGCAAGTGCTGGAAATGCTGATGCGCTATTCCGAATACGAAATTGCTGGCGACAAAGGCTTGTATTACAGCAACCGCATCAAACAATGGTTCAGTTATCTGCGTTTGCAGTATCCGCAAGCGGAAGTGTTATTCCAGCAATTGCGGCTGCTGCGGAAAAGCGCCGACATCGTGTTGTTACTGCAACAACACCTCAGGCAGTCTGCGTAGCGCCGCGGACCCGCCTGAACCACAACGCCAGCCCCATGCCACAGACCCCGCTCAGCATCAGCAGGGCAAACGGCAATACCGACGTCTGACCGCCGAGCGCCAACAAGGGCCCGGCGGCTGCGCCTGCGCCAAAGCGTAAGGTGCCAATCACTGCAGTGGCGGTACCGGAATGCTCGGGGAATTCCATCAGGATCAGCGCATCGGCGTTGGTGGCACAGATCCCCAGGCTCGCCATCAGTGGAATAATGGCCGTCACGACCGCCCATAACGGCGCGTCAACGATACCAAGCAATGTCAGCAGCAATGCCCAGATACAAGCACTGGCAAAAGCGATGTGGAGTAAACGTGCGCTGCCATGCTTTACCACCAGTCGGGCATTGGCAAAGTTCGCCGCGATCAGCGCCAGCACATTACAACCAAACAGCACACTGAAAGTGGTGGTATCCACCTGGAAATGGCCAATGTAGATAAAGGGCACTGCGGTCAGAAAACAGAAAAAACTAAACGAGGCGAACATCGACACCGCGATCAGCGGTTGTGCCATTTTGCGGCTTAATACCGTGCGGTACGCGCTGAAAAACTCCGGTTTGCGTTTGCTGTCCGGATGCGTCGCCGGGAAAAATCGCCAGCTGCACAGCAGGATCAACAAGCCATATCCGGCCAGCGCCAGGAAGATCCAGCGCCAGTCAGTGATGCTGAGGACTGCACTGCCAATCGCAGGCGCTAACAGCGGTGCCAGCATCATCATCATCGACACATAAGACATGCCTTTGGCAGTATGTTCCTGATACAGCTGGCGGATCATGCCCGGTACCACCACGGTGGCGGCGCTGCCAAAAAAGGCCTGCAGTGCACGGCCAACAAGGAAACCTTCAATAGTGGTGCATTGGCTGAGCCAGATACTGCTGGCGACAAATCCAGTAAGACCAAACAGGACCAGCGCGCGCCGGCCAATCGCGTCAGCCAGCGGACCAAACAGCAGCATGCCAAGCGCATAAAACGCCAGAAAGATACTGAGGGATTGCTGCACGGCGCCGGCATCAGTCTGCAATGCCTGACTTAACAGCGGCATCGCCGGCAGGTACATATCAATCGCCAGCGGGGTTATAGCCACCACTGAGGCAAATAGCGCGATCAGCGCCAGTGAGGGACGGTTTGCCATCTCAGTCTTTCTCTGTTCGGAAAAACTGATATTTTACCGCATCAACAGCGCATTAATGATCGTAAAAGCCGAAAGGAAATCCGTTCTTCAGCGCATAATTGTGAATTGTCAGGGGCGCAAGACTGTGTGCAATGCTCAGCGCGGCAGCTCTTTGATCAGCCGGGCCGGTTGTCCGGCGACCAGTGTATAGGGCGCCACATCGCGGTTAACTACAGTGCCGGCCGCGATCACGGCGCCTTCGCCAATACAGACGCCGGGCAAAATAATTGCACCGCCACCAATCCAGACCTTATCTGCGATCTGCACCGGCAGCGCCTGTTCCACGCCGGTGACCCGCTCACTGGCTGCCAGTGGATGGGTGACCGTATAAATCTGCACGGCGGGGCCAAGCATCACATCATCGCCGATGCGGATAGTGGCAGCGTCCAGCAGCACACAATGGTGATTGGCATAAAAACGCTGCCCCAGTTCGATGTTCACGCCGTAATCACACCAGAAATCCGGCTCGATATAACAGCTGCCGACTTTGCCAAACAGCTGTCTGGCCAGTTGCTGATGCGCTTTAAAAGGTTCTGGCCCCTGGTCATTGAGCTGACGGCACAGCTGTTTGGCTCGACGGCGTAGTTCGGCCAGTTCGCGGTCTCGCGGGTCAAACCATTGTTGTTGCGCCATTTTTTCACGTTCAGAGGTCATGTTGGCCATTCGCTTAGCAGGTTTTAGTTTTGTTGCAGTTCGTTGCGGTTCCACAGATTTTGTTGTTTCGGATCGGCGAAAAACTCATCGGGGTGCCAGCAGCGTGGCAGAAAATGGCGCAGCTGCGCCGGTTCAAAACTCGATGACAGCTTGCTGAGGATCTCCTGCAAGCGCGCTTCCGGGATCACCGCCAGCTTTTGCCGCGCCGGTTTAAAATACAAATTGTGTTCGACACTGACGGCCAGGTTGGCGCCTGAGGTGCGATAACGCAGATTGCGCGTGACACTGCGGCAGAGCGGCGTTTCCGGACTTGGCGGATATAACGAATTGACGATGGCAAATTCGTAGCGTTCGGCGCTGGCTGTGGTTTTATCTTTCGGCAAATAAACAATGCCATAACCTTGCGGGAAAATGCCGGTGATGGTCAACAGCTGGTCGACCATCCGCTCGTCATACTGACCGGCGCGGGCGCCATTTTTTAAGATCAACGCGACTTTGGGCAGTGATTCGTAGACAAAACGCGCGCGGCCCGGCAGCACTGCGGATGCATAGACCTGCGGGATGCGCAGCAAATTACCTACACCGCTGCCAGGCGTCGCGGCAGTGCGTAGCACTGTTGCGGCGAAGGCCATTTTTTCCTGTTCGTTTTGTTGATATTCAGCGCGTTCGCTTTTTGAGTTGCCGCGGTAGGTCGGCATGCCAATACCTTTGAGCAAAAAGCGCACGCTGGCCTGCAGACTGATCTCGACAAATTCCTGTCGCTCTGCAGTGCTGAATTGCACGCGGTAATTGGGCTGGCTGCCTTCTGCCTGTAACAGCAGCATCGCATCAGGGTGGTAGTGGCCGACATCCTGCAGCAACACCGCCATCAGCAGCGGGATTTGCACGTCGTCGCGAAACGGACAATAAGCCTGCTGATCCGGCAACTGCAGCATCTGCTGGCGCTGGGTGTTTTTTTTCAGAATATAACTATTGGTGATCAGGTTCTGTTCGAGTAAATGGTCGAGCAGGCGCAGGCTCAGCACTGCTTTGTAAAACGGCTTATATTTCTGTTGCATCGCCGCCATACCGTCACCTTCACTCGGTGCCAGCAACTGCAGTGTGCCGAGCAGACGTGACGAACGCAGAATCGTTTCCTGGCGGTTCTGGCCTTCGGTCAGTTCCAGCAATTGCTGACACAACAGATATAGCTGCGCATAACGCTGCTGCTGTAATTGCTCATACCGGTATTCGGCGTCAAATAATTGCTGACGTTTTTGCTGGACGTCGGCAATCAGCAACGCTTCAGTCTTGCGATTGGCCTGTGCCAGCTTCGCCTGACTCTGTTCCCAGACCTGTTGCAGTGCGGCAATTTCTGCGCTGTCTTGCTCATCGCGGCTGAAAAAACGTGCGGCCGTGCCGTAGACAGACAGCTGGAAGCGCGAACCGGAAAGTAAACCGCTGATAAGCTTACCTAAGTTCTTGCTATAACTATTTTCAACGGGAGTCTTGGGATCGGTGGTCATCCACACTGGTCTCTATGTTGGCGCTTAGGGCGTGTTGATGTATGGTGTTTAAATTTTGTTCGATTTGGCGGCTCTTTCTGCTGCGTTAGTGCTCGTTTGTGTAGAATAACTACACGGCTCTCGCACTGCCTTGCATAAAAAGCTGCCAAACTGCTGCAAAAAAAAACACCAAACATCAACACGCCCCAGGATTGGCAAAACTACACCATAGCTGAACTCCCGTCCGACGGGAAGGGAGGACGTGGTTGCTGTGGGATTTAGTCACTCAATCGCTGTTTCGTTTTTTTCCGGCGCTGATGCGGATTCTTCGTATAGCACTGTGGCGGAATTGCACAACAAAGTTGCGCAGTGCAGCTTGCTGGCATAGTATTCCAGAACGACGTCCATCTGCTAAGTTGTTCTGGAACACCATTTTTTATTAGACGCGGTGTTTCTGTGACTATCAGACCTGATGATAATCACGCAGCTGAAATCTGGCCCAAACAGGAGCCTTCATGAGAAAGAATAAAGTATTGAACACCGATGATGTGTTGTTGACGCTCTGCGCGTCGGTCACGTCGGTGTTTGCCGCCGCCGGCAATTCGCAAATCGCCTATTCTCCGATGGTGCAAAAGATCCACAAGACGTGTTTACGCCCTGATTTGGGCTGTTTTGTGTTGTTCGATGGTGGTTTTTCTGGCCTGGTGGTGATCAACTTCACGGCAGAATCCGCGATGGAAATCTACCGCAAATATATGATGAGTATGGGAATGCCGGAAACTGAACTGGCGCAGTTCCACACGTCGGACGAAGTCGGTAACGTGATGGGTGAGCTGATGAACCAAATCGTTGGTGACTTTACCAACCGTGTGCGGCAGGAATTGCAGACGTCGATCAATCAGAGTCAGCCGAAAATGATGGCGATCAATAAGCAGGTGCAAATCCTGATCAATACCCAGTTAGATCAGCCACAAGCGCGCCGCGTCACTTTTAACACGCCATTGCATAATATTTTTTATCTCGAACTGGCGATGGATAAAACCGAATTTATCCAATTACATGACTTTGAAACCGCAGAAGAAGAGAATGTCGACGATATTCTGGCTAATGCGCACAGTCAGCCGACCGCCGATACTTCATCTGCCGCAGGAAGTGCCGTCGACGATGATTTTCTTGCCAATCTTGGGTTGTAATTCAACACATTATGCTGGATAAAAAACCGCGGTTATTCATACCGCGGTTTTTTTTTGCTGCCAGCGTGCTCTGCCGGCAAAGACAGGCTGAAGCGTGCACCGCCGAGCAATGAATCATCAATCCATAACCGGCCCTGGTGCCAGCCAACGATGCGGCTGACGATTGCCAGTCCCAGGCCAAAACCCCCTTTATCACGGCTGCGACTTTGATCGACGCGGACAAAGGGTTGCAATATGGCTTCACGCTGATCCGGCGGAATGCCCGGACCATCATCTTCAACCACTAAGTGCAGCCGGTTGCTGTGCTGTTGCACCGTCAGCATTACCTGACTGCGCGCATATCGTTTGGCATTCAATAGCAAATTCTGCAGTGCCCGTTCCAGATAATGGCCATCACAAGTCCAGCGCAACCGAGCCGGGCGTTGCAGCAAGATCGGTGCCCCAGGTAACGGTGCCAGCTTTTCCAGCAGATTTTCCAGTAACTCCACCAGGTCAACCTCTTCAAAAGTCAGCCGGACGGTTTGCGCTTCGAGCCTGGCGTAATCCAGCATTTCGTCGACTAACTGGTCGAGCTCGGCCAAATCTTGTTGCATTGCGTGTTTTTCGCTGTCAGCTAACGGCTGTAACTCCAGTGCGAATTTTAGCCGGGCCAGCGGGGTGCGCAGTTCGTGGGATACCGCATGGGTCATTTCACGTTGCAGCGACATCAACCGGATGATTTGATTGGCCATTTGCCGCACGCTACGGGCGATTGGCGCCAGCAATGAACTGTCCGGCAACGGTGGATCCGGCAACTGCATGCCCTGACCAAACTGGTGTAGCTGCCGCTGCAGTCGTTCAATATCACGGGCCACCGGCCAGAGCCAGCCCGCCAGCGCCACCCCCAGCAACAGAAAAAATAACAGGGTAAACAGGTAAGTATTGTGGACTGGTGCTTCCACTTGCACCGGACCAAACTGCAGCAGTTGATTTTGCTGCGTCTGATAAAAGTACACCTGGTTATCACTGAATAGTGGCACTAACTGGCCACGCTCCAGTGCCTGTTGTTCCGCTTCAGACCAGGCAATACTTTGCGCCGGCAGCGTCTGCAGTGGCAAATTCAGTTGGGCTGCAACCTGTTCGGCGCTGAGATCAGGTGTGGTCAGCTGGTAGGCCAGACTTTGACCCAATAACTCGACCCAGCCAGGTAAATCCGGGCTTTGGCTTTGTTCCCACAACCGTTCGACTGACCAGCCGATCGCCAGCAATACCAATAAGATAAACAGATAAAATCGCAGGAATAACCGGCGCATGCTCAGTTCCAGGCGTCGGCGACAAACAGATAGCCTTTGCCCCAGACTGTTTTGATTCGAAATGGCGTTTCAGCGTTGTCGCCGAGTTTCCGCCGTAAATGCGACACGCGTACGTCCACTGTCCGATCAAGACCATCGTATTCGCGGCCAATGATTTGTTTGTGAATAGCTTCGCGCCGCACGGTTTGGCCGGCGTGTTTGGCCAGCATCCACAGCAAGTCAAATTCGTAACTGGTCAGCTCTACCAGCTGCTCCGCATAGTAGGCCTCGCGGGCTGATTGATTCAGTTTCAGCTTGCCAAATTCCAGACGTTGCTGGTCGGCGGTGGTGCCACCCTGAGTACGGCGTAGCAGCGCATGAATGCGCGCCAGCAATACGCGCGGTTCAACCGGTTTAATCACATAGTCATCGGCGCCCAGTTCCAGCCCCAGCACCTGATCAATATCACTTTGTTTGGCAGTCAGCATCAGAATGGGTTGGCGATACCAGCCGCGCAACGCCCGGCATACGGCGAAGCCATCCAGTCCCGGTAACATCAAATCAAGCACGACCAACTCTGGGCCAAATTCTTTGCAGGCTTGTTCGGCCTGCAGGCCGTTGTCACAGATTTGGACACTATAGCCGTGTTGTTGCAAAAAGCTCTGGACCAGACTGGCCAGGCGTTGATCATCTTCGACTAACAGGATTTTACTCATCAGAACACACTCCAGGGGGCGACTAACCGGCGTTTGCGATCCGGTTGACGACTTAACACCGATAATTGCCGGCTCAGGCGTAGCTTGCCGTCGACCAGTAAGTCCAATTGGCCCGGCCCGTCCAATTGCGCCTGATATTGCAGTCGGCCGGACGTTTGTTGCTGCCAGCAATGTAATGATTGCCCCGCCAGCTCTGCACAGACGGAAATAGGGTGAGGATGTTGCCACGACAGCTGAAAGTCCAGCTGACAGCTCTGCGCGGTCTGATCCGCAATACAAACCACCGGTTGAACCTGCCAACATAAAGCACGATCACATTGTGCGTCCGTCTGTATCGCCTGGGCCAAACCACTCCACAGTATTGCCAGCAAAACCACTGATCGCATCAGAGAAACCGGTAACTGAAGCCGATAAACCAGCTTTTAACCGCAGATTCCTGCAACAAAGGGCTTTGCATCCGGCCCGGTGCGGCTGGTATTGCCACATCAGCATTGAGCCAGCGATAACGCCATAAACTTAATAATTGCCAGCGTTCACTGAGCGGATATTGCCATTGCAGGCTAACTTCAGGTTGCCAGCTGGCCTGGGCCCGGTATTCCAGACCGTCGCCTTCCTGTGTGTTCAGACCATAATAGGTTTGCATTAAATGCTGATCCTTCCATGCCAGTGCAGCGCCAAATTGCCAATGGCCGATACGGCTTTGCCAGCCTGTGCCCGCCGCCAGCCGCAGATGCTGGCCATCATATTGCTGGCTGATATCGTGCCACCAGTTCAATTTAAGATGCAGTCCGGGCAGAAACCAGTTGAGCTGCAGACCACCATCAAGTGCTAATGGTCTTTTGTCTGCTTGGGAAATAGAAAGTTCTTGTTTCGTCGCAACTTTTTGTACCGGACCTGCCACGCCCATATCAGAAATAAACTGTGATTCAAACAAGTTGACGGGTGAGCGGCGTCGGAAATATCCCTGTTCTTCGTTGAGACGGCTGACCAGACTGAGTTGCAGATCCGGTCTGAGCTCCCAGCTGTAGCCAAGGGTGGCATTGTCAAAAAACCAGTGCTCACCGTAATAACTGAGATCGGGCATCAGCCAGAGCGGGATATTATGGCCGCCATAAAGCGGATTTGAACGGTATCCGGCGCCCATGGCCAGACTAAATTGCCATTGTGCTGTGGTGATACATGGTTCTGGTGCGTTGGCGTCCGTGCAATCGGCTTGTACTGGTGTGGAAACACCCAAAACCAAAATAATTAAGTACAATGCCCGTAACATCATGACCAGAGCCTGTGGTGCTGCAATTGTCGGCACTTTAGCATCGTGGCGGGTGTCAGGCAGCAAAAATAACATTGTTTCACAAATTGGCGGGGGAATTGTCACAGAAGCGTCTTGCCGTCTTGCATAGACTGGCCCGACGTTTGGTGAATGGAGAAACTCAGTGCAAAATGAATCGAATGTACCAGCCCCTTGGCGGTGTTGCCGGCAGCAGATCCTGGCTTTTCTGATGCTGAATTTGCTTGGCTCTTGTGTGCATACATCGCCATCCCCGCAGGTCAGTCAGACGCATGACAGACAGCCGCCAGTCAGTCTGACAGCCCTGCAGCACAGCGCTAAATCAAGTTCCATCGCAGCAAATAATTCCTGACACTGGTTAACGCCCGGCTTTTATACGGCCAGTTTGCTTGCCCGACGCAGCCTGTTGTGGCACCTTAGCAGGCTGATGTCAGGTCTGACTGCGCACGGGCTTCGTCGCGCGATTGTGCAGACCCGCGGTAACCTGGCGTTGCAGGCCTATGGGGAATTTTGCGGTATGAAAGGAAAAGCCACTTCGTTTGATATTGCCTATCTGGCGGGCGTGTCACAATCGACAGTATCCCGGGCATTGCGGGATAGTCCGGCGGTCAATCAGGAAACCAAAGACAAAATTTTCGCGATCGCCAAACAACTCAATTATAAAGTCGACAAAAATGCCAGCAACCTGCGTAAACAATGCAGTGGCACGCTGGCGCTGTTGTTGTTTGAAGATCCTACCGTCGACGATTCACAAATTAATCCGTTTTTCTTATCCATGCTTGGCAGCATTACCCGGGCCTGCACCAAGCGCGGTCATGATTTATTGATTTCTTTTCAACAGCTTAGTAATGACTGGCATGCTGATTATGAAGACAGTAAAAAAGCCGATGGTATAATTTTGCTTGGCTACGGCGACTACATCGACTACGAAGAAAAGCTGCAGCAGTTATTGGCCCAACAAACTCATTTTGTTTGCTGGGGGGCGCAGGTTGAGGGACATCCTGAGTTCACTATCCGCAGTAATAATCGGGAAGGTGGCCGTCAGGCCGCGACGCATTTATGGCAACTTGGCTATCGCAGTTTTGCTTTTATTGGCATTGCCTCAGATCACGCGCCGGAATTTTTTGAGCGCTATCAGGGGTATCTCGACGTACTGGCCGAACATGGTATTGCGCCGCAGGATGTGCCGCAATTTGATGCTATTTCCACAGAACAGGCCGGCTACAGTGCAACTCAGCAGTTATTTGCCGGCGGCCATCGTCCGCGGGCAATTTTTACTGCCAGTGATTTGATCGCGATTGGCGTGATCCGTGCGGTGCAGGCCGCTGGTTTGCGTGTGCCGGAAGATGTGGCGGTGGTTGGTTTTGATGACATTCCAATGGCCAGTTTCTGTACGCCGCCCTTAACCACCATTCAGCAAAACACCACGCTGGCCGGCGAAATGCTGGTGGTCAACTTGTTGAAGCTGATTGCGCAGGAAAGTATCAGTCAGACTGAAATCGAACCAAAAATGATTGTGCGCCGTTCTTGTGGCAGCACGCCGGTAATCAGTAATACCTGATGACCCCAACCAAAACCACCCTGCATCCGCGCAATCCGTTTGCGGCACCTTATCCGCTGGCGGCGCTGGCGCTGCTGCAACCTGGCCTGACGGCGCACCTGAAAACCACGCCCGATGGCCGGGATACGCTGAACTTTGCGGACCCTGAGGCCGTGCAGTTGCTCAATACTGCGTTGTTACAATGGCAGTTTAATTTGCAGTACTACCAGATCCCCGCCGGTTATCTGTGCCCCGCTGTACCGGGGCGGCTGGATTATCTGCTTTATCTGCAGGATTTGCTGACTGACAGTCATCAAGGCAAAAAAGTCCCGGCCAACGCTGTACAGCTGCTGGACATTGGCTGCGGTGCCAATCTGATTTATTGCTTGCTGGCTGCCACCGCGTTGCGGTGGCAGGCAATCGGCAGCGATATTGATGCAACAGCGCTGACAAATGCCGAAGCGTTGATCCGGGAAAACGGCCTGCAGCGCCAGATAAGCCTGCGGACTCAGCATCAGTCACAGGCGATTTTTCATGGCGTGATCAAGCCCGGTGATTATCTGGACCTGACTCTATGCAATCCACCATTTCATGACAGTCCTGCTGCTGCGGCGGCGGGCAGTGCGCGTAAACAGCGCAATTTAGGTCTGAGTAACGAGGCGCCGCTAAATTTTGCCGGCCAGGCTAACGAGCTGTGGTGTGATGGCGGTGAGCCGGTGTTTTTACGTCAGATGTTGGCGGAGAGCAAAGATTTTGCCAATCAGGTTTATTGGTTCACCACGCTGGTATCTAAGCAGCAGCATCTGGTAAAGCTGCAACAGCAATTGCAGCAATTAGGCGCGACGCAAGTTCAGGTCATTGCGATGGCCCAAGGCAACAAACAAAGCCGGATCCTGGCCTGGAGCTTTCTGACGCCGGACCTCGCGGCGTTATGGCGGCAACATCGCTGGCGCCGCGGCTGAGGCTGTAACCAATACCAAATGCACAAAGAAAAAACTCCCGGCCAGCTGCATCGCCACAGCTAACCGGGAGCGGGAGAGTTGCGCTGGTGTACCGCACCAGCACAGAAACGCAGGATTATTTTGCGTAACGCTGTTCCACCAGCGGATAACGATCCCACACTTTTTGGTCCTGCAATGAGCGCAATAACTTGATGTACTCGGCATGCGTCCAGGCCAGTGGCGTAGCACCGTTGGTCCCTTCACCAGCCTGATATTGGTAATGGCTGTTATTGCCAACACCATCAAACACTTGTTCCGGCAGCATCAAGCCGTCATTGGCAAAATGTTCCATCGCGCCGACATACTGCGTGCGCAGTGGTGCCAGTTCGGTTTCGTTCAGCTGCGGTTTTTGTAACAACGCCCGTGCCAGTTCATAATGACCGCGCTCGCCGGAGAAAAATGGCCAGACCCGGCCACGTTGCCCGGCGGTGTTCGTTTGCCCCGGCCCATTGGCATAGGCTTCGCCGCTGACAATGTCCTCGCCATACCCATCAATGCCGTACCGGCGCCAGCCAGAGACAGTCTGACCTGCGGCGGTCTGGAATTCGTAACGCACGCGAGTTAGATCCGGCAAAGTCAGATCATCCATTTCCCCTAAAGTCGCGAGGACTGCCGGGTGGTCGGCCCGGCGCACACCATAACGCACCAGTTCGAGGAAACCGCCATCGACCACACTGCCTTCGCGGGTGTCAGCCTGGCCGTTGCGCAGCTCCAGCACGCTGTTGTCGTTTGGATCTTCATTGGCGTTAATTCGCAGATAATATTTACCATCACTGTGCTTATCGTCACTGTGTTGGCCTGCGCCGGACGCAGTTTTCAGCTGGCCCTGTTCGGTGTAGGTCAGCGCTTCGAGCTTGCCGGCAAACTCGTCGGCTTTTTGTTGATACAAGGTAGCTCCGGCAGTGTCACCAGCTTTGGTCGCAATATCTGCCGCACTCACCAGTCCGCTGATAATGGCGGCCATAGTCGATGGGGAATACCCATATTGTTCTTCCCAGCGTTCTTGTTGTGTTGCTGGTGACTTCAGATCGACGTCGTTCCAATCCAGTTTCACTTTGCCGCCATGAGCAAGAAAATCTGCTGCAGGTTTGAGCATGCTGCGGTACCAGCTAACGATTTCAGCATCACTCAACACGCCGTCTTGCCATAAGCGCCAGCCCAGCATCACCGGCATCGCGGTTTGGTCCATCTGGATACCTACCCATTCCAGCGTACCGTCAACATGGGTTTTTTGCAGGAACCAACCCGGTGTGCCACTGAAACCGGGAGTTTGATTACTAACCTGGACTTTCTGCAGATATTTAAACGCAACTTTTGGACTCTCAGTATCACCGAGCGCTAATAGCGCCATCGCGACCTGATAAAAATCACGTGGCCAGACCGCCTTGTAACCGGTTTGGGCCTGCTCGGCCGATTTCACTTCGCCCCATGGATTAGACAACGACGCGATAAAAGCGCCGGCATGGGTTTTGTCTTCCTGAGCTTTAAGTACTAACGCGCTGGTGTACAACAGTTTACCCTGGTCGGTACTTTGTGCGCTTAGCCCGGCAAGTGCCGGCAGGCTTTGCAGATAATCGCGCCAGCCAATCGCGTCGCCGTCACCGTTGTAACTGGCAAGGACAGTGTCAATGCCACGGTCCAGCGTTTGTTGAGCTTCAGCACGGCTTTGCTGTGCGTTTTCGCCAAATCCAATGACTTGGGTCCAGCTGGCGGATTCCCCTTGTTGCAGAGTGGCATGTTGCATCAGGGCGGCGACATTGCCTGTGCTGTCACCGGTACTGGCGTAGGTGTCGAATTGCCCCGTGCTTTTTAAAGTACTGAGACCATCCGACACACCAACAAAACCAACAGTACCGTTTACTGGCGCCGGGACAGTGAGTAGCGTCAGACTGCTGTTGCCATCCTGCGCCTGCAATACGCCGCCTGACCAGGTCGCGCTGTCATTGCTGCCGGTATTGGCCAGCGCCGGGTCGACGTAGGAATACACGGTCAGCCCGTTGCTGAGCGCTTTAAAAGTGGTCCGCACTACCATCGACTGACCGGCCGGATCGGTGAAGTACTGCTTTTCGATTTGATACAGGCCATTTTTGGCTTTATTGACGATCTGATAAGCCAGCGATAGCGGTCGGCCAGCCTCGTCTTTGGCCAGATATTCGATGTGGCTGCTGGTGGCCGTTTTTTCTTCGTCGACAAAATCTTTTCCCTGGATAACCAACTGCATTTCACGCAGCTGTGCCTGATGGATCAGGCCTGCCATGGTCTCGGTCAGGATACCTTGCGCCAGTGAGAACCAGACTTTTGATACGGCTCCGGTGGCCGCCTTGTCACTGTAGGCGCCCTCTGAATATTGCTCGTAGGAGGTGCCGATGCCGGTTTTGCCGGCATAAGACCAGGTTGACATCTGACCCGGAGCACCCGGCGCTGGCGCAACGTCCGGTGCCAGCGCTTTTTGGCAGCCCGTCAGCCATAAGGCGCTGCTGAGCGCGGTCAGGGCAAAAAATTGTTTCATCATCAGATTCCTGTAGCGCTGTCTCAGCGGGTTTCGGTTTTAACGGTCAGTACATACACCGCAGCGATCAGCAGGCTGGCGGCACCGAGCGCCAACGCGTAAATGGCTTCGGCATTAAACAGATGGTTAACCAGCGAACCCAGAATAGTTGCGGCCAGCAGCTGAGGCAGTACGATAAAAAAGTTAAACATGCCCATGTACACACCCATTTTGCCGGCTGGCAGCGCATCGGCCAGCATCGCGTAAGGCAAGGATAAAATCGACGCCCAGGCAAAACCGACCCCAATCATTGAGAGCCATAACAGGGCCGGATCTTTAATGATTAAAAACGACAGATAGCCGACAGCGCCGAGGACCAGATTGATACAGTGGGCAACTTGCAGCGATGTGCGCCGGACAATATATGGAATGACCAGTGCGGCCAGCGCGGCAAAACCATTATAAAACGCGAACAACATGCCAACCCAGTCGGCGCCGTCGTTGTAGGCGGCAGACGTTGGATCTGAGCTGCCGTAGTGCACCGATGTTACTGCCGCGGTGGTATAAATCCACAAGGCAAACAAGGCAAACCAGGAGAAAAACTGCACAACTGCCAACTGGCGCATCCGGCCCGGCATTTGGTACAGGTCATCGACAATTTGTACGACCATGCCAAAGTTACCTTTGCCTTTAGCCGCGGAAACCCAATATTGCAGCAGGCCAAAGGCCAGTAACGCGCCGCCAAGGATATAAAGCTGTTTATCCAGACTGAATTGCCAGACCAGAGCCAGTGACAGAGCGCCGACTACGCTGGCAATGGTGCCCGGCTGCCAATAACGGCGTTGGTTGGCGCCTGCGACTTCTTCTTCATGAGCCTCACCAAAAGCAGCCAGTTGTGTCGGGCTGTATTCAGTGGAGCGCATCACGGTCCACAGCACCGCAATAAACAGCACAATACCGCCGGCATAAAAGGAATAACGCACTGAATCAGGAATTTCGCCAGGCGCAGCCGTATTAGCTACGTCAAACCAGTTGGTCAGCATATACGGCAGGGCGGAAGCGACTACTGCACCAATGCCAATGAAAAAACTCTGCATGGAAAAGCCAAGCGGGCGTTGCTTTTCATTCAGGTTGTCACCGACAAAAGCTCTGAACGGTTCCATCGTGATATTGATAGAGGCATCGAGGATCCACAACATACCGGCGGCCATCCACAAACTTGGCGAATTCGGCAGGAAAAACAGCGCCATCGTAGTCAGGACTGCGCCGTAAAAGAAATAAGGCCGACGCCGGCCGAGCCGGTTCCAGGTGCGGTCCGAGTAATAACCGACAATCGGTTGCACCAATAAACCGGTCAGAGGACCAGCGATCCAAAGGATTGGCAGTTCGTCGATGCTGGCGCCTAAAGTCTGAAAAATGCGACTGACGTTGCCGTTTTGCAAAGCGAAACCGAACTGAATGCCTAAAAAGCCGAAGCACATGTTCCAGATCTGCCAGAAACTCAGATTGGGTTTGGCCTGCTGCATAATGAATCCCCGTGATTAGATGGTTTGTGCTTTATTGTTATATGGGCCTGTGGCTCCGGATCCAGCATAGCAGAACGCGGTTAAGCCTATGGTTTTCCCAAGAATATGTCAGATGAAACGCAAAAAAAAAGGGGAGTTGATGCTCCCCGCAACTTTGTTTCCAGGAACCAGTGGGTAGTGCGTGCAAGGTAAAAAATCATGCAGGCAGACAACCAGTTGTCTTTGATAACGTGCTTTGCCGGCTACAACAACATGAATACGTATTCAAGTGACAGCGATGCGGCGAAAAGATGCGTGGTAACGGTTAACATCAGGCCGATTGCACCAGTCTGAAACAAAAAACCGGCCGATGGGGCCGGTCTGACAGGTTCTGGTGCAGCGGGTCTGCAGTGTTGTTCAACGATGGAACTGGTTTTCGACACCGTTTTCCAGCAGAAAATCACCCAGATCTAATAAGTGCATTTCATCCAGTTCCAGCGTGTCGAGCACCAAATCAGCGATGGTATCCCAGCTGCTGTCATCGGCCACACCAAATAAACTGCTTTGCTCGCCAACCATATGTTCGGCCAGTTTTAAAATGGCAAACAGTCTTTTTTCGTACAAATCGGTCGAATGCAACATCAATTCAGGTTGATGATGATAAGCGATCACATTGCTGATCTCCGCCGCCAGACCCCAGCTTTGTGCAATCATAAAACCCAGCATTTCATGGCTGGTATTAAAAAAACGTTGCTCGATGTCGGCAAAAGCCATTTGTTTGCTCAGTCCGACGGTCAGGACTTTCGGATAGTCCGGAAACTGAGAGTGGATCAGCGCCATGCCGGCATTGTGGAACAGGCCTATTGAATAACAATCGTCAGCACATTCGGAGCCGAGCCGCAAATGCTGCGCAATTAACATCGCGGCACTGCCGACATCCATCGCGCTGTTCCACTGGCGCAAGGTAAATGGATCGGACTGACCGTCGCTGAGGGTAAATCGCAGCACAACGCTGGAGACCAGCTTGACGACGCGGTTTAAGCCAAGAAATTTACAGGCATGCTCAATCGAACTGATTTTTCGCCGCAGGCCAAAATAGGCCGAGTTCACGACTTTGAGGGTAAAACCGGCGATACCAATGTCCATATTGATCAACGTGGCGATGGTATTGATATCTGGATCTTCGCGCTCCAGTTCCTGTTTAATCCGCAGCAGAACTTCAGGTTGTGGGGGGATCGTGAAGCCGGTGAGTGCTTGTTCGACCGCTTTCATATCAATAGGTTTGACCATATAGCCAGACTCCGGAAGGCAAAGGACTGATCTGAATAGTGCCTAGTATATCCGCTCTGTCGGCGAACTGCAGTGTCTGATTGGGGAAATCCGGCGTGGTGTTCAACCAGCCGGATTTGATTGCAGATAGCTTAGCTTTTCAGCTTTTTCAGTTGTTTTTGCAGCGTTTTCAGTTCTTTTTCCAGCTTTTCTTCTTTGTCATTCAACGCCAGTACCGGTTGTAACACTTGTTCCGCGGACGCCTTGTCCTGTTCCTGCAGATGAATTTGCGCTAAGCGCACCCGGGCCCAGGGCAGCTGTTTATTTTCACCGTCCTGATAATACTCAATGAACTGTTGCAGGGCCTGTTTACCGGCCGTTTTATCCTGTTGTTCCACTGCGGCCAGCCGGCCGATCTGATACAGATAACTGAATTTCTGCTTTGGTTTTTCTGCATACTGGACGGCCTGCTGGTATAACGCAGCTGCTTCTGCCGCTTGTTTTTTACCAAGCAGCAGGGCGGCTTTGTGTGCCAGTAGGCGGGATTGTTGCGGTTGCTGTTGCAGAGCGGCATCGATCACTTTTAACGCTTCGTCGGTGTTGTCGTCACTGTCGAGTACCATGGCCTGTGCCAGCGGGCCTGCCACCGGATCTTTACCGGTCAGTGCTGTTGCCAGCTTTTTGCCTTCGTCTTCATCACCACCGGCTATGCCAGGCGCCTGCAGATAAAAGCCAATCAGGTTCAGCTGCAATTCGCCATCTTCCGGCGCCAGCTGCACTGCTTGTTTTAACAAGGCCAGGCCGTCTTTGGCATGGCCTGCGGCCGAAAAAATGCTGGCTTGTTGTGCCAGCGTAAATTGATTCATCGCCGCCAGTTGCAGCAAATCTGCATCGTTAGGGAAAGCTTTGTGCGCTTTTTGTAGAAAATCAGCGGCATCTTCAGTGCGCTCCAGCCCAATCAGTGCCTGAGCATGTGCTTGTTGCAGTATGACATCGGAGGCAAAAGTCGGCATCGTGGTGACGTGTTTTGCAATGTTATTGAACTGGTCTTTCTCCAGCCAACCCTGAATTTGTGCGGTGGAGACGTCGGTCTGGCTGTGCAGCAATCCGGAGAATATCGACGCGCAGAGTAATAAAGCAGTTTTCATCAGCAAACCCTTGTAATTATTTGGTTAAATAAAATTATCCTGATGGTTACTGTATGCGCGATTTGACTCAGATCAGGTCTGACCTTTGTTGTGACGCCGGCAACGTTCCGAGCAATATTTCACCATTGCCCAGTTCCGTTGCCATTTTTTCCGCCAGCTAAACGGCCGTTGGCAAACCGGACAGATTTTTTCAGGTAATGCCAATTTGTGATGCGGCAACTGAATCGCTCCTGAACTGAAAAGTATGCCGGGCAAGTGTGCACCGCAAGAAGCCTGCATCGCGTCCGTCAGCCCGTAATACTGTTGGGATATTGATGTTCAGGTACGCGGCAGGTCAGCAAACGGATGGGCGGGGGGGGAAATAAACGGTGATGGTTTATGAATCGAGATAAGGCCGGCCTGCCATCATCTGCTGGGCCAGTTGCACTTCGGCATCTTTGTCTTCCAGTTGCAGGTTGGCAAACTGCACATCAAATTGGATCAGGTCATCTTCAGGCATGTTTAAAGCGATCAGGCGGTCTGGTACATGACCCACCTGCCGATAGGCGTTAATGGCGACCTGTGCGGCCTGCTCCATCAACATAAAGAAATAACCGAGTGGGAAATCCTGCAGTTCCGGTGCATCCAATTGCGCCCAACCGAGTAAATCGCCACTGATGCTTTCGTCGGCATGGTCGGTAAATAACAAAGAAACTGCTGCAAATGGCGGATTTTCGCCGGATTTATACAAATCGGCGTCGGCTTCGTTAAACAACAGCACATAACCAAAGGCCGGACAGCCTTCCGCATCCATATCGTCAAAGGCAGGGTCGTATACTAAAAACAGGCGATTGTCAGACATGGCAGGCACTCAAAACACAACAGGCCGGCTATTGTACCTAAGGCCGCCGTGTTGCAGAAGCATAAATTTGCAGCAAAGCTGGCTTTGTCGGCTTGGTTGCTGATCTTTTATCACGGCTGGGCTACCATGCGCGCAGCCAATTCTTGGAGGACGCCTTGTCATGAGCCAATTTAAACACATTTCAACCAGCGATACATTCACTGCATTGCAGGCCGGTCAGGTCGTCATTGCCGATATCCGCGATGACCAGAGTTTTGCCAGCGCCCACATTGCCGGTGCATATCATCTGACCAACGGTACTTTGCATCAGTTTATGCAACAAACACCACCCGAAACGCCGGTTGTCGTGGTGTGTTATCACGGCCGTTCCAGCCAGGGCGCCGCGCAATATCTGGCCGAACAGGGTTTTGACACTGTGTATAGCATGGATGGTGGTTTTGAGAGCTGGCGCGGACAATTTCCGATCGCAGCTTTGCAGGAATAACCGGCATGCACAAACTGGCAGTACTCAATTCGGCCGCCGCGGCTCAGACTTTTGCTGATTATTGTCTGAGCCGGCAATGGGCGGTCAGTGTTGTGGTGTACAACACGCAACATGCCGAGCTGTTCTGCGACGAAGCCGATGTCGCCGCAGTCGAGCCTGAATTGCAGCAGTTTTTGCAGCAACCGGAACTGGATAAATATCGGGATGCGGCCTGGCAACGCAGTCAGCCTGCCGCGCAAATCGGCAACAGCGGTCTGGCAGCATTAGGCCAGGGCTTTTTGCAACAAACCGGTCCAATAGTCTGGATGCTGAGTTTGCCAGCGCTGTTGGTCTTTATTGTGCTGCAGATTTGGCCACAGCAGGTGTTTGAATCTTTAAGATTTTTTCAGCCTGGTGAGACTGAAGTGCTGAGTTACCGCTGGTGGAGTCCGATTTTGCTGCACTTTTCAGCATCGCATCTGATGTTTAATTTGCTGGCGCTGTGGATTTATGGAGGCCGGCTGGAAGTATGGCTGGGCAGCCGGCAGTTATTATGGTTGACGCTGTTGGCTGGGTTTATCAGCAATACAGCGCAATTTTTGCTGGTCGGGCCCAATTTTGGCGGTCTGTCTGGCGTCGTTTATGCGATTTTTGGTTTTGTCTGGGTATATGGCTGGCGCTATCCAACCCAGCCGTTACAGCTGTCGAAGCCAGATCTGGTGATGGCGTTGGGATTCCTGGCATTGGGCTTTGCCGATCTGCTGTGGGTCAATACGGCAAACTGGGCCCATCTGAGTGGTTTTGTCTGCGGTATGGCAGTCGCGATGCTGGCAAGGCGCCCGCATCGCTAAGTCATTATTGGTACAGATACTTGGTGAATAACACGTCCTGTACCAATTCCGCTCCTGTCTCTTTTTTCAGTAATGCATTCACTTTTTGCAGGATCTTCATCCGGACTTCTTCGCGGCCCTGCAACGATTTAATCGTAGTATCCATTTCTTTGCCGAATACACCCACAATGGCATCCAGAATCAGCGGTTCATGATGCTCAATCATCGGCAGAAATTTTTCATCTTTGATCATCAGCTCCATCGTTACCCGGACATAACCCAGCGATTTTTGGCTGTCAGAGACATAGTTGGTGACGATATCAGGGTCAAAACCGTGATAGACCACTTTAGGCTGGGCGGGTGCCGCAGCGGGCTCCTGGGCGAAAACTACAGGCACGAACAACAGTAAAATAAGGCCGAAAAGAGTCTTGTTGGCTAACACAGCAGAGTCCGTTTAATTGGTTTGTTAACAAGTTTACCCGAGAGCACTGCAGAACACTATCCTGAGAGTGCGGGGCTGTGGAGAAAATAATCAGCAACATTTTTGATAGCGCCGCTTGGATCTATGGTTGATTTTAGCCGCACTGTCAAAGACGTTTTTGCAGTGGCCACTTTGACGGATGAAATCTTGCTGCAGAACTTGATATGATGCCGGCCTTGAATTGACTGCTGTATGAAAGGTGTTTGATTGAGTGACGTCGATATGGCGCCGATTTGGCAGGCAAACTGGTCGGAACAACTGCCTGAAGGGATAACGCCAATTTGGTTGGACTGGTTGTTGGAAGCCGGTTCATTAACCGCCCGCCTGCAACAAACCGGCCATGTATTTAGCCTGAATTTAGTGCGGCAACAAACGATTGAACTCCCCGCATTTTTACAGCAGCGCTGGCAGACCCGGCACGGACTGCTGCGGGAAGTGGTGTTATTGCTGGATCAGCAGCCTTGTATTTATGCGCAGAGTTTTTTACCGGACCACACAGTGCAGGCGCTGCAACCTTTGGCAGCGTTAGGTGCGGTGCCGCTGGGTCATTATATTTTCACCCAGCCGGATCTCAGCCGCAGTGCGATTGACATCGCTGATTTTGCCGCGGGGCTGCAGTTGCCCGGACTTGGTTTGTTGCCACAGCTTTGGGGCCGCCGCTCTTATTTCACTTTGTCTCAGCATGAATTACTGGTGCAGGAACTGTATTTACCTGCTTTAACGGAGTTTATCAGAACATGAGCTGGCAACTGACTCTCGCGCATTGGCCTGAATATAAGCAACTGATGCGGCTGGATAAGCCGATTGGTATTTATCTGCTGTTATGGCCAACGGCCTGGGCCTTATGGTTGGCCGCCGATGGTTATCCGGGGCTGACCATGGTGTTGGTGTTTGGCATGGGAGTGGTGCTGATGCGCTCGGCCGGTTGTGTCATCAACGATTATGCCGACCGAAAATTTGATGGCGCAGTTGAGCGTACCAAAAACCGGCCACTGGCGGCGGGTCGTATCAGCAGCACTGAAGCGTTGCAGCTATTTGCGCTGTTGCTGGTGCTGTCGGCCAGCCTGCTGCTGTTTCTGAATTGGCAGACTGTGTTGTTAAGCGGTGTCGCTGTGTTACTTGCGGCTGTTTATCCTTTGATGAAACGGGTGACGCACCTGCCGCAAGTGGTGCTTGGGGCCGCATTCAGCTGGGGCATGCCGATGAGTTTTATGGCCATCCAGGGCCAGTTGCCGTTGCTGGTGTGGGTGTTGTATGGCGCCAACCTGCTGTGGACTGTGGCCTACGATACGTTTTATGCGATGGTCGATCAGGCGGACGATGAACAAATTGGTGTGAAGTCCACCGCCCGGTTATTTGGTCGGTATGGCTTTTGGATCATCGCTTTATTGCAACTCGGTACGTTGGCGTTGCTGGAATTTGCCGGTCAGTTGGCTGGCCTTGGCGAAGCTTACAGTTATGCGCTGTTGATTGTGCTGCTGTTATTTTTTTATCAGCACCGCTTGGCTCGTCAGGGCCGCGACGGCTGTTTCCGTGCCTTTTTGCATAATCATTATGTGGGGGCGGTGTTGTTTGCCGGTATCGTGCTGGGGCAATAAGTGTTTGAGCAATAAGCGTTTGAGCAATAAGTGGCCAGGGCAGGAGGCACGAAGACATGGTGCGATCGGAACTTACATCAACAACCACAGCCTCTTTGCTGGAGCAACTCGCCGGACTTGATCGCAAAAACCAAGCTCGGTTGTTGCAACAAATCCGTGCTGAACTGGCGTTGCGTGGCGTACGGTATCGGGAACAACAGATCCCGGCCACCCAGCCACCACAATACCTGATTGTGCAGACCGTTAGTAACACACCGGCTCAACTGTCGTCACCATTGGTCGACAGTGGATCTCAGGATAGCTATGGCAGTCCATGGTGGGTCAGCGTGTTGTTGGTGCTGGTCATGTCGCTTGTACTGCTGCTGTTACAGCTATTTAACAGCATGTTTCAGCCGGTGAATGCCTGCTATGGCATCTGTATTGCGGTTTTTCTGCTGCTGGCTGAAGCCTGGTTGCTGCATAGTCGTCAGCATCAGCATTATTTGGCGCGTTGGTTAGCGGAGCAATATCCGCCGTTACCGGCATATAAACAGCGCGCCATATTGTATTGTTTTGCTGTGCTTTTTGGCTTTAGTCTGACCGGCACATTCAGCTGGCTCGGTCATCAGGCCAGTGCACAGCCTGTGCAACAGCAAGTGTTGCTGCTGGACATGCGACGAGACTATGACAGTGGCTGTAAATTCCGCTTGTTACTGCAATTTGGCAGCAACCACTATCGGTATTTGTGTATCAAAAACGAACAACAGTACGATGACTTGCGGCCCAATGATCAGGTGATGTTTCGTGGTAATTGGTCCTGGTTTGGCATCAGTGGTCAGGTACAATCGCTGCAGACCGTCAATGCCGGGAGACAGTAATAGCCTGTGTGGCATCAGTTTGAGCAGATTTTTCAGGCTTTCAACCGGCATCTCCCCATCCTGACGTCATCAGATGTTATGGTATTGCGATCCAATTGCAGCGCTTTGCCGTAAGGTTGTTAAATTGCACAACACCAAGAGCACTATGCCCGCCTTACATATTCTCGGTTACCTCGGTTTATTGCCATTTCTGGCGTTAGCCCTGCTGACATTTTTCCCGTTGCCGGGCTTTGATGCCTTAGCGATGTTCCAACGCTACAGCGCTATTATTCTGGGCTTTATGGCTGGCGTGTTATGGCCGGTGTGGTCGCAACGTTTATCGGTTTGGCCTTTGGCCGTGTTTGCCGTCAGTTTGCCGGTGTTGACGTTTTTGGCCGGATTTCTGCCGCAGGCAGCGACGTTAACGGTTGAATTGTTGCTGTTTATTGCGCTCAGGCTCGGTGAGCGCTGGTTTGAGCTGGACCAGCAATATCACCCGGCTTACCTGCAATTGCGTAAGCAACTGACAGCAGTGGTAGTGGCTTGTCATGCGGCTTTGTTAGTGTTCTTGCTGGTCTGAAAAAACAAACCCGGCGCAAGCCGGGTTTGGGATCTCTGATATCGAAACTATTAGTGCATATGGCGATGACCGGTTCTGGCACCACCACTGGCAGCTTTACCGGCTGGTTCGGCAAAATCGCGGATAGTCACTGTGGTTTTGGCAAAAGGCTGCACACCAATCCGCTGATAAATCTGCGATGGCACCATGGCTTTGCCTTGGGTGACGACTAACGCCAGCTGGCGAATGTCAGCGATATTTTTTGTCGGGTCGCCGTCTACCAGCAGTAAATCCGCATCAAAGCCAGGTTTGATCTGACCTTTGGTTGTGGCTACTTTGCTGAATTTCGCGCCGTTTAACGTGGCTACCTGCAGTGCCTGCGCCGGTGTTAAACCGGCTTTGACCAACAATTCCAGCTCACCTTGTAAGGTGAAACCGGCCAGTTCATCCGTGCCGGCAACCACCGGAATACCGGCTTTGTACATCATGCCGACGAACTCAACCATTTTGGCGTAAGACTTGGCATAACGGGCTGCGGTCGCTTCATCCGGAATATCCAGTTCAGCACGGGCATAACCGCGCTGTACATCCGGCGGCAGGTTTTTCACGATGGCGCGCCAGGGTTCCCCAACAGTGCCGTCGACCTTTTTCAGGAAATCAAAAGTCGCCAGCGTCGGGTCGACGGACAGATTATTGTCTTTCAGTAACTTAATGAAATCCTGTACTTTTTTACTGTGCAGATCTAAATCCGCCACTTGTTTCGCCGGCAGGTAGAAGCGCTCGAGCGTGCGGGTATCGGTGTCTGGCTTGACCAGGAAATTCAGCAGCAACTGGTTGATATGCTGAATTTCGTCAAAACCGGCCGCAATCACATCTTCCGCTTTTAAAAATGCCGGTACATGGCCGCTGACACGCAGTCCGCGGCTATGTGCATAGGCGACCGTGTCTTTTAAGATGGCTTTGGGGAAAGAATTGTAGATTTTCAGCTGCGGATAACCATGCGCGGCATACCAGTCAATCGCCTGTTTAGCGCCAGCTAAGTCTTTGATCACAAAACCACTGCGCGACGAATACGGGCTTTCGCCTTCGAGAAAACCGGTCGGCACTATAGTCGGGGCCAACAACTGGTCGTGACCAATTTCATCGATCATCAGCTGCATATTGGCGTTGTCGTTGCCCATATCGCGCAGCGTGGTGACCCCAGCGGCCAGGTGCAACGGGCCTTCCCAACGTGAAATGTGGCCATGCATATCAAACAGGCCAGGCACGACGATGCGGTTGGCGGCGTCAATTTCATGCTGCACCGGGCTTTGTAACGAGCCGGCGGGCACCACGGTGGTAATTTTACCGCGCAGCAGATAAATGTCGCTGGGCGCGCCGACCTGCATGGTGACGCTGTCAAAGATCCGCGCATTGCGCACGACGGTCAGGCCATGCAGTTCTTTTGGCAACTCTGTGGCCATTTTTTCCAGCAACTGAGTTTCGGCTTTGAGCTGCAGAGCCAGCATCGCATCGGCGTTGCCTTGCCAGCCTTCTTCAATCAGCGTCAGATAACCAGGTGCGATACTGGCGAACAGCCGTGGTTTTTCGCCTTTGGTGGCCCAGACAAAATTTGGTTCAAAACCAACACCGGTCTGCACCAGCAACTGTACTTGTTGTTTTTCACCGGCATTTTCGACGATGAGCTCACCGGCGACTTGTTGTTGCAGCGTGCCGCTTGGCAGCAATGGCAGGCTGTTTTTGCCGCTTTTCGCCATGGCCGCAATGGCGATAGTTGCCAGCTGTGGCGTACCATCGACGGGTAGATACATCGCATTCTGACTGTAAGGAGCGCTGGCTTGTTCTTTGCCCGTGCTCCAGCGGGCAGTGCCGCCTTCGACTTTGAAGCTTTCATTAACAACTGAGCCAAAGGTGGTGGCGCCTTTAGCCTGATAGTCGGTGATAAAGCCGTCTTTATTTAGCTTGATGGTTTCGTTAATTTCCGGCCCACGGCCGTTGTCCTTAAAAATAAACCGGACAGAGGTTTCGCCGTTGTCTTTGATATCGACGATTTGCTCACCGGCTTTGACGCCGTTGTCGACCAGAATGGTGTATTTGGTTTGTTCTGCTGCCAACGCCTGCTGGGCAAAAGCCAGCATCGTCAGCAAACTGAGGGTTTTTATTTTCATTGGATGTTCCCGGTTTTTCTCGTTGAAGCAGCCAGCATAATGCAATTTAGCCAACGGTACCCAATGCGCGCAGCCAATATGACCGGACTTTTCCAGTCGTTGGTCGCTTTTTAGCATGAGTCCGGGCTGTGTTTAGTTGCAGAAATCGACCAAAGATCCGGATGGAAGCTTTGGCATCATGCTGTGTTGGGGTAGACTAGCGGTTTGCCTTTTTTCCGTGAAGGAATAACCCTGCTGTGTTTCCGATAAGTCCTGTGCAATTACAACTCTGGTTCGATCCTGCGACCTTTCAGCGTGCGCGTGCCTACTGGCAGGCGGGTAAAGTGATCAAACTGGAGTACAACGAAGATTTATCTTCTGTCAGTGCACAGGTCTGGGGCGAAGCGCTGGCGCCATACCGGCAATATTTGTCGTTAAAACAACAGGATGGCGACTGGTCTCTGACCGATTCCTGCAGTTGTCCGGTCGGAGGTCGTTGTAAACATGTACTGGCGGTGTTACTGAAATTAAAACAGTCGTGGGAACATCAGCAGGTTGATTTGCAGCAATTACCGTTGCGCCAGCTGACGCAATGGTTTGCGGACGCTGAGCGTCAGACCGGTCAGTTAGTAGACAGTAACAAGCTGCGTGAAGTGGTGCTGTATATCCTGAGCTATGGCCAGAGTGGTCTGCAGTTGTATCCCCGTCGGGTCAAAAGCAGTAAAAAAGGCGGTTACAGCAAAGGCACGGCCATCAGTGCACAGGACTTTTCCGGTTATTTACAGCCGTATTGGATTGAAGAAGCGGACTTTCGGCTACTGAATTTATTCCGCGCGCAGAATTTAAAAGATCAGGCGCTGCTGGAAGACGACTGGGGTTATGCGTTATTGCAGCAGATCATGGCAACCGGCCGCTGCTATTTTGGTGAAGCTCGGCATCCGCTGCGCTGGAGCGAACCCCGTCCGCTGCAATTGCTCTGGCTGGCGGGCAAAGACGGTTACACGCTGGTGTGGGATTTAGGCGATGACGCTGAATTGGAAGTGATTTACACCCAACCGCCTTGTTATCTCGACACCAGCAATTACCAGCTGGGATTGCTGGACACCGAACTGAGTGGCCGCGAGCTGAAATTATTATCGCGGATGCCGCCGGTACCGGCTAATGCCGCGGCCGATAGTCTGGTGCGGTTGCAGCAGTTGTTTGCCAATGTCAGCCTGCCCATCCCACGTGGGGTCGGCTTAAGCCGGCTCGAGGCCGATGCAGTGCCGGTGTTAAAACTGGGCCAGACCGATGGCGGTCAGGACCGGGCGTTACTCAGTTTTGATTATGGCGGCCATCGGCTGCCGCTGGATTTAACCGCGCATCAGACCGAAATTCAGCACAATAACGAACGTCTTTTTATCAAACGCCAGCGCCATATTGAAGTGCAGGCACTGGAGCAACTGACTGAACTCGGGCTGGTCCAGCTGGATCCGGCCAAAGACAAAGCCAGTTTTGGCACCGGCGTAGGCCCGGAAAATCCATTGTTGTGGCAACAACTGCTGCAAGCATTGCCGGAACTGCGTGATGCCGGTTGGCGTGTCGAGCAGGACAGCAATTTTAATCAGGCCATTCTGAGTGACCGGCCTTATCTGAAAGTGCAGGACAAAGCCAAAGGCGGTTTTGGCGTCGCCATTGAAGTGGAGGTGGACGGGGTGCAAGTGCCGCTGTTGCCGCTGATCACACAATGGTTGCGCCAATACGGCCTGCCAACCGCGCAGCAGGAGATTTGGCTGAAGTTACCGCAAGGTCAGTTGGCGCTGTCGGTGAGTTTAATTCAGCCGCTGATTGATACCATCGTGGAGCTGTTGAACCTGCAAAAAGAGCCGCTGGAACTGGAACTGCCCGACTACAAAGCAGCGATTTTGCCGCCCCCAGGCGCGGCCGAAGTGAAATACCTCAATGCCAGCCGCGTGGCGAACTTAAGTTCGCAGCTGCAACAGTTTGATGGCATCGCGGAAGTGCCGGTGCCACAGCGCCTGCAGGCGACGTTGCGGCCCTATCAGCAGCAAGGTCTGAACTGGCTCAGTTTCCTGCGCACTTATGGTCTTGGCGGTATTCTGGCCGATGACATGGGCCTCGGGAAAACCTTGCAGACGTTAAGTTTTATCCAAAGTGAACGGGAAGCTGGCCGGCTGAATGAGCCTGTGCTGATTGTCTGTCCAACCAGTTTACTCGGCAACTGGCAGCAGGAAGCGGCCCGCTTTACACCTGAACTGCGCGTGTTGCAAATCTATGGCAGTAAACGCCAGCATTTGTTTGAACAGCTCAGTGATTATGATTTGCTGGTCACCACCTACCCGCTGATTGTGCGCGATATCAAGGTCTACCAGCATCTGCGCTTTAGCCTGGTCGTGCTGGATGAAGCGCAGCATATCAAGAATTCCGGCAGTCAGGCTGCGCAGGCAGTGCGGTTACTCAAAGCCGGATTCCGCCTGGCATTGAGCGGCACGCCGCTGGAAAACCATTTAGGCGAGTTGAAATCATTGTTTGATTTTGTGTTGCCTGGTCTTTTAGGTACTGAAAGCTATTTCCAGCAAGTGTTCCGTAAACCGATTGAAAAACAAGGTGATATGGAACGTTCTAATGCGTTGAAACAACGCATTGCACCTTTTATGCTGCGCCGCACCAAAAATCAGGTAGCGACTGAACTGCCGGAAAAAACCGAGATTATCCAGTTGCTGGAGCTGGAACATGACCAGCGCAATTTATACGAAAGCATCCGGCTGGTGATGGAAACCAAAGTGCGTGAGCTGTTCCTGAAAAAAGGTGTGGCGGCCAGTCAGATAGAATTCCTTGATGCGCTGCTGAAGTTACGCCAGGCTTGTTGTGATGCGCGTCTGGTGCCGATTGAACAGGCACAGTCGGTCAAACACAATGCCAAACTGGAGTGGCTGCGCGACAATGTACCCGAAATGATTGAAGAAGGTCGTAAGATCCTGTTATTCAGCCAGTTTGCCAGCATGCTGGGCTTAATCGAACAGGAACTGCAGTACCTCGGCATCCCGTACAGCAAACTGACCGGCCAGACCAAAAACCGGCAACAACAAATCGACGATTTTCAGCACGGCGACAATCCGATTTTCCTGATCAGTCTCAAAGCCGGTGGCACCGGATTGAATTTAACCGCGGCCGACACTGTTATTCACTACGATCCCTGGTGGAACCCGGCGGCAGAAAATCAGGCCACCGACCGTGCGCACCGTATCGGCCAGGACAAAGCAGTGTTTGTCTACAAACTGATCGCCCGCCACACCGTCGAAGAGAAAGTGCAGCAGATGCAACAATACAAACGTGGTCTCGCCGACCAACTGTTCGCCGGCACCCAGGGCCAGCCCTGGCAAGGCAGTGCGATGGATCTCCTGGCGCTGTTTGGCGAGAGCTGAGGCCTTTTGGATCAGCCTGTCGGAGGATGATTTGAGCCAAGACAGGTTATGTGTGACTGCAAGCTTTGACTGTTTCTAACATCCCGAGTATTCAGACTATTTGGTATCAGGCCTGGACGCACTTTTGCCTGGTAAAACATCATCGGTTGATCTATGTCTGTGTGGCAGCAGTTCAATACAGGTTTCCCTTGCACCGCAAAGGACACACCGGGCAATGAATCTGCTTGCGTCGCAGAGTTGCTTGCAGATATGCTCGTTCTTTATTCACAATGTTTGTGCAAAACCAAACCAAACCAAACCATAGTGAAGGTGAATGGCTAGTGCAGATTAAGTATGTGATGTTGTTGGTAGCTGGCGCGCAGATGCAAGAGACTGTCCAGCAGTTCTTGCCTGAATCTGCTGCCTTGCAACTCATCGTGGTGAATAACAGCGCCGATGCTATCGCCATTCTCAAACAAAAACACGTGGATTTGATCTTAACGGAAATAGAGATCGGTGGGATTGATGGCTGGCGCCTCGCGCGGTTAGTCAGAGCCAACGTGTTGAAATGTGAAGAAAAAACCCCAATTATCCTGCTAAGTGCAACTTACTGCGAACGGATCACTGAAACGACCGCCCGGGCTTATGGTATCGATTTGGTACTGCCAAAAGAGCAGGTCGCGCAAATACCGCAAATTGTTGCGCGTTTTCTACAGGCTGAACCAAGAGTGCAGCAGCGTCAGACAATTTTAATAGTCGAAGATGATGCTGATATCGCTGAATTGGCGAAACGCATCTTACTGCCGAATTATGACGTTGAGATCGCCGTCACCGGGCCACAAGCCGTCGCAATGTACCAACGCAGCAGCTATGCCCTGGTATTGCTGGATGTGATGTTGCCTGAGCTGAACGGCCAGGAAGTCTTAGCTGAAATTATGCGGCTGAATCCAAAACAATCAGTAGTCGTGATGACAGCGCATGGCGGCATTGAATTAGCCGAACACATGATGCTGCAAGGCGCCGCTGATTTTGTGAATAAACCATTTCGTGCCGAACAACTGCGCCGTGTGATTGACGTTGCAGCGATGCGTGAAGATTTTCTGGTCAGTAACGACCAATTCAGGCAAAAGGTGCAGCAATTGGCCGGCAGCGAAGAGCGCTACCGGGACCTGTCGGAAGTGCATCAGCGCGTACTGGATCACGTGTCTACGGTGTTAATGGAACTGAACAGCGATGGCACTATAAAGTTTGCAAACCGGGCCTGGTACGATCTGACCGCGCATTGTGCCGTGACCGAACCCAAATCCTTTTTGCATTTTTTACGGCCGGCAGATCAGGCGCTGGTATTGGCGCAGTTGGCAGCAATATGCGCAGGCGAGCTTGAGCTGTGGCGCGCTGAACTGCAATTGGCGCAGCCGAATTTCTGGATGTCACTGAATATGGCGGCATTGCCGGATAAAATCTCCGGTGTCACCGCGACCCTGGAAAATATTGATGAGCGGAAAAAAGCGGAACAGGAACTGCAACATCTGGCGATGCACGATCCGCTGACCGGTCTGTACAACCGCCACTTCAGTGATCGGGAGCTGATGCGTATAGCGGCACTGGCGAGTGACAACCAATCGCATGCGCTAATGTATATTGATTTGGACCATTTTAAGGTTGTAAATGACTCCCATGGTCATTCACAGGGTGATGCTATTTTACGTGAAGTGGCGAACAGGTTGGCGATGGGGCTCAGCGCTGACGACTTGTTATGTCGGGTTGGCGGTGATGAATTTGTCGTGATATCGCCTGACAAAACGTTAGCGCAGGCCAACGAATTAGCGACACGGCTCTGTGCCGCGCTGGATGCGCAACCCTATCGCTTAATGGATAAGGTCTATACCCTGAGCTGCAGTATCGGTGTGACCGTGGTTGACGGCAGCCAGCCCGATGCCCAGGTGTATTTACAACAAGCAGATATCGCTTTGTACGTTGCCAAGGCCAAAGGCCGCAACAGAGCGCATTGTTACAGCATCAGCGATGCTGCCAGTGACAAGCTGCGCAACTCGTTACAGTGGGCCCAGCAGTTACGCGAAGCCATAGTAAACGACCAAATTGTTATGTATTTTCAACCGATTATGTGTGTGCGTACTGGCGAAATCGCTTACTTTGAGGCCTTAGTACGCCTAAATTTAAACGGTCATATTGTTTATCCCGGTGAGTTTATTCAGGCACTGGAACAGGTCGAAGACATCAATCTGTTAGATCATCAGGTTATTGGTAAAACTATTGCGATGATGAGTCGTCATCCTGTGTTGAAAAAAGTCGCGATAAACTTGTCAGCGCAGGCGTTTCGTGACGAACGTCTGGTGCCATGGATCGAACAAACGCTGCTGAAGTACCAGGTTGAACCCAGTCGTGTGGTGTTTGAACTCACGGAAACAGCCAGCCTGAACAATATTGCCGGCACTTGTGCCATGTTTAATCAGTTGAATCGGTTGGGCTGCGAGTTTTCTATCGACGATTTTGGCACCGGATTCAGCACCTTCAGTTACATCAAACAACTACCAGCCAGCAGTATCAAAATCGACGGTTCTTTTGTCAGAAATATGCACCAGGACACGATGGATTTTGTACTGGTCAAAGCCATGGCTGAAATTGCCCATGCATTGGGGCGTAAATCAGTTGCAGAATTTGTCGAAAATGAACAAATTCTGATCCTGCTGCAGCAACTGGGTGTCGACTACGCGCAGGGCTACCATATCAGCAAACCGATGCCGATTGATCTTCTGGAAAAAACTTTCTAATTCATAGCCTTACTTAATTTACCTGCTGTAAATTTAACCGCTTTTGTGATATACCCTATGCCTGAGGTAACAGCACCTCGCGACGATTCATAAGGTATATCCAATGCATGATCTTTCAGTGGAGCAAGGACTGCGGATAGACAAGGAATTAGTGACTTATGCCGATTTATTGGTCGAATATTTAAATATATTGGGTGTTGAATATGTGTTTGGTGTGCCCGGCGGCGCCATCGAGCCACTGTTTAATGCATTAGCCCGCAGTGAACGACGCGGCGGTGTGCGCGCAGTGGTGGCCCGACACGAAGCCGGCGCAGCATTTATGGCCGACGGTTACGCCAGAGAAACCGGCAAATTGGGTGTTTGCTGTGCCACAACAGGACCAGGCGCTACCAACTTGTTGACCGGTGTTGCCAGTGCGTACGCCGACAACGTGCCGATGCTGGTGATCACTGCCCAAACGCCGTTGCCTAAATTTGGCCGGCGCGCTTTACAGGATTCATCCTGTGCCGCAATCGACATTGTCGGCATCTTCCGGCACTGTACCCGCTATAACTCTTTGGTCAGCCATCAGGAACAACTGGAAAACAAACTGATCGCGGCGGTGATGGCCAGCAGCCGCATTCCGGCCGGACCTGTGCATATCTCCATCCCATCCGATATTCTGCGTGCAGATGCCGGCTACTTACCAAAAGTGAAACCAGAACTGCTGACGCAACAATTCCAGCTGACCGATAAGGTCGGGTTGGAAAAACTGATCCAGGAATTGTCGCAGGCTAAACATATCGCCTTGTTTATCGGCGACGGCTGCAAAGATGCGTCATCCTCAATCATGCAACTGGCAACGTTAATGAACGCTCCGTTTGTGTCCGGTCCGATGGGCAAACGTTGGGTTGACGAAACGCATCCGCTGTACCGGGGCGTGTTCGGTTTTGCCGGTCATAGCAGTGCCGCCGAACTGTTGTCAGATGTCGATGGTAAACTCGACCTGGTATTGGCGATCGGGGCTGCGTTGGGTGAGCTCGGAACCAGTGGCTGGTCGGAAGAACTGATTAACCACCGGCTGATCCATATTGATTCGAGTGTTGAACATTTCACCCGTTCTCCGATGGCCCGTTTGCATGTGTGTGGCTCTTTGCCGGCGATTTTTAAGAAACTGGTGGATGAAGTGCAACAAGCGCAGAAGAAATGGGGAAAATGCTGGCCGGATTTTGGCGGTGTTGCCGAACTGAATGCATTGGGCGGCCGCAGTGTCTGGCGTGATGCGGATGCGATGTCACATACTTCGGTGCCATTAAAACCACAAACACTATTTTGTCAGCTGGCCCGCGCACTGCCGGTGGATAGCCGCTTCTTTGCCGATGCCGGTAATGCCTGGACATGGGCGATACACTACTATCAACGTGCCGAGTGCAATGGCAAATTTCATATTGCGATGGGGCTTGGCTCAATGGCCTGGGCTATCGGCGCAGTCATCGGTTCGGCCCTCGGAGATGCCAGCCGCTCCCCGCATATCTGTGTCACCGGCGATGGTGCCTACCTGATGAGCGCACAGGAAATCACCGTGGCAAAACAACAAAAACTGCCCATTTTGTTTATTGTGCTCAACGATGGCGTGTTGGGCATGGTGATGCATGGGCAGCGTCTGGGCAACGCCGAAACGGTTGGATTTGAACTCGGCAGTGTGAATTATGCGCAAATCGCCCAGGCGATGGGTATAGATGCTTGGGTGATTGAATCGATCGAGCAGTTACAGCTTATTGATCTAAAGCGTATTTTTACAAATGATGGGCCAACATTGCTGGATGTGCGGATTGATCGGGAGGAGATCCCGCCGATGTTGTCACGCGTACAAAGCCTGCAAAATGTGGCGATGACTCCGGGCGGCTGATGGCGCAGATCGAACAGCGGTAGTCATCGCACAGCAATGCTCCACCTGGCGCTTTGGCCGGTGGAGCTCAAATTTGTCTGAGGTTGCTATTGATAGATTAAAGCGCGGCATCTGGCACAGGGCGCGGCGCGGGCCCATCGTAACGGACGTCCTGGCATTGCAATGCCAGAAAGCTATGCTGTGGTTGTTGCAATTGGTCGATATAACAGGCCGTGACACCACTGGCCACGCACAGATTTTTTATCCGGTAAACATCGTCCGGCGTAAAACCCTGATCTGACATAAACGCAGCAGTGTAACCACCAATATTGATCCCCATGCCGTAGGTCGCCAGTAAATAATCTGACAACTGATTGGCCAGCGTCAGATGCGGGCCATCGGCAAATCCCAGTGCGGCGGTCATATTCCGGTGCGGCTCTATCCGCTCATCATGGCGGGAGACAGGCCGGGCAAAGCCGATGATTGCAGGTTTACCGTGACGCAGCGGCACACTGGACACCAGCTCCTCCAGCGTCATGCCGGCCTGAATTTGTTGTACTGCGCGCTGAATGAATTGCATAGCCAACCTGGAGGTCAGACTGCCGCCATAAGCGCGGGAGTCGGCGGCCAGACAGCCTGCTGCTGTTGCCGCACTCGGGCTTGCCTGCATTTGACCGGCAAAAGCACCAACCTGATTACACCAAATCCGCGCATCAGGATAACTCATCACCATAAAGTTATTTTCCAGCCAACAGGCCAGCTCCGAACTGACCAGGCGTCCGGTCGCGTTCAGCACCAGCACCTGCATGTAGCTTTTTTGCATAAACAAATCATGCAATAACGAATACTGGCGGATCTGCACATCTTCACCGCCAACCCATTTACCAATGTTGGTGACGATACGGCCGCGGCGGGCGTCCCATAAGGCGTATTTATTGGTCTTGTTGGAATTCATAGTCGTCATCCGACAGTAAGGGCGAGGCTGTAATAGGTTTGTGGGTTTGTTCCATACCATGGGCTAATAAACCCGGTGCGCGCAAAAGCTGAAACAGCCCAATACTTTCGCGTTGACCGATGCCCAAATCTAAACAACAGGCCGCACATAAACCAATGTCTAAGATGCCTTGTTGCTGCGCCTGCCAATGTGACTGCAGTTGATTACATAACCGCAGGGCCGCGCCGGCAGCCGGCAAACTGCTGAGCTGTGTCAGTAAGCGCGCCTGTAGTGGGTCAATGCCGGCATACACCTGACCGAAACCCGCCGGTAACGGTTGTTGCGCCGGTTGGAAATCGCTTTGGCTCAGGCAGTCTTGCAGGGCTTGCCAGGCTTCAGCAACGGCTACGGCGCCCTGACGTTCGCCACCCAGCACTTGCAAACCAACAGGCAGCAAATGCTCTGGTCGTGCTTTGCTGATGGCGGCAGTCATCACGGCGCGGCTTGCCGGATGGCGTGGTCCGGCATTACACAAGCCGATTTGTAACTGTGTCAGCAATTGCTTTTGCGCTGCGGTCGGCAGCTCGCCGGTCAGTAATAAATACAACACGTCGGTAAAGCTGCGTTTTTGCATCAGTTCGACTATTTCATAGCCGAAAATGTGTTGCTGCACCGCTGCATAGGGATTATCTGCCGCCGCGACTTCTGCGGTGATTTGTGTGCTGGCTTGCTTGGCGTAGACAAAGTCTTTCGTCATCTCAGAGTTGCCAGTTGTAGCTGACCTGAAGGTGCAGACTACGGCCTTCCATCAGGAAATCGTTGCTGATAGCGGTGCCGCTTGGCTCGTATACTGCTTTATCAAACAGGTTGCGCACTGTGGTTTTCACCCGCCATGGACTGTTGCCGGGTTGGTAATTCAGCGACAAGTTCCACAGTTGATAATCAGCAAGAGGCACCCGCGTGTCGGTGGTGGCTCTGCGCCGATCCGCAATCCAGTGTGCCCAGCCTGACATTTGCCAGTTGCTGTTTAAATCATAATAAAGCCGCAAAGATGCCGATTTGCCGGGGGCATTGGCGACTCTTTGATCTGTTGCTGCATTGACGGTGTTTTGGTAGGCAAGATTGAAGTCGACGCGCCACAGAGCTGCTGGTTTATAGGTCCATTCAAATTCTGCGCCTTTGCCATTTAAGTCATACACGTTTGCGGTTTGCAGAAACGAAGTGCCCGGAACTGGCGCTTTATCAATTAAATCAATGGCTTTAAAGCGATACATGTTGAGGACTAAGTGATTGTCAAAATTCAGCTGATAATCAAACACCAGTTCCGTCGTATCAATGGTTTCCGGATCCAGCGCCGGGTTGCCCAGACCACTGGGGTTGTTTTGCAGGAACAACTCATTAAACGACGGTGCTCTGAATGCGCTGCCGTACAAAAGTTTGGTCGTTAAATTGTGCGCCGTATTCCACACCACCGCGGCGCGTGGATTCACGGTTGAGCCGAAATCAGAGAAATAATCATAACGAACACCGTATGTGAGTTCCCAATCGGCCGCTAACTGCCAGATATCCTGCACACTCAGATGGCGGTTAGTGCGGCTGACGGGCTTCACGTAGATGTAATCGCTGCCGGTTAAATCGGTTAATTTCCCGCCGACTATTGGGGTTTTGCCATCAATCACACCAGGACCAAAGTTCTTATATTCACGCGGTGTCAGTTTTTGCTCAAACCAGCCCAGTTCAAAGCGTACTTCGTGATCTTTCAATGCTTTGTAATTCAAGATGCTGTTAAAACGGCTGTCTTTATGATTGCCGTGAGGACTGCCAATATAACCATCGGTGAAAGTCACCAGGCCATTGGGTTTGGCGAAATTGATGTTGCCATCAGCCCCGATCGGCAATTTGGCACCGGCAGGGAACAGGACAAAATAGGTTTCACTGCGGGCGTCCATATAAGACAGGTCATTGGTCCAGGTTAAATGGCTGCTGAGGTCCTGCGAATGGGTGAGTTTACTGCGATAGTCGCGGAATTTTTGGTAACCCGTGCTATCCAGTGCTTGTGCGCCGCCGGGGCCTAAACCGCCATCACGTTGCTGCCACCACCATTGTTCCCATTTCCAATTCTGCAATTTGGCGCTGGTATGCGCATCAATAATATCGTAGCGGCTCGCCAAAGTGCCGGGCGCTTTCGACACGGCAGTGCCGAATACCCGGTCAAAGACTGTTTGTTGATCTGAATTGGCCACGCGATCCGGATCGCCATCTGACTGCTGATGTTCGAGCGCAAAGCCTAATTCAATATCTTGCCATTCCCCACCGGTTTGCAGCCAGATGTCACGGCTGGCAAAGCTGCCAACCCGCATCCCGGCATTGGTGGCCGTTTCAGCTAAGTTTTTGGTGACAATATTGATCACGCCTGAGAAGGCATCTGCACCGTAAACGGCGGTGCCGGGGCCGCGGATCACTTCGACCCGTTCGATCACATTGGCTGGAAAGCGGAACGTATAAGGTAAACCACCGGAGAAACTGTTTTTAAATTCAGTGCCGTTCAGCAGCACTAACACTTGCGGATTAAAACCAGTCTGAATGCCCCGGATCGAATACACCGAATCCAGCCGGCTGATGGTCGATGGCGAAATATGCAAACCCGGCACCATTTCGAGTACTTCATCGAGATGGCTGGCGCCCATTCGGGCAATATCATCGGCAGTTATCAAGGTCGTGACGGCCGGGGCTTTGTCTATGCGCTTCTTGGTGCCGGTGGCAATGCTGACAACGTCGACCTCACCATAAAAATCATCCAGTTCGTCTTGTGCGGTGTCCTGGTTGACTGCCATGGCCGCAAAAGCTGAACTACCCGCCAGCCAAATCATTGCGCGAACGAACAAATTAAGCTTCATGAAATGCTTCCTTTAAGCCGAACCATCTTGCGCTGCTGTACAGAGTATCAACATGGATCGATTTATTTGTCCAGAATCTATTGATTTATATAGGGTTCTGTCTTTGATATCGGAACTCGGACTGTGAAAACGGAACCCTGCTGCAATTGACTTACCGCTGTGACCGAACCGCCCATCAATTCCACAAACTGCCGGGTGATGGCTAAGCCAAGGCCAGTGCCACCGCTACGCCGGCTCTGACTGCCATCAACCTGATAAAAGGGCATAAATATCTGCTCAAGTTGCTGTGGATCTATGCCACAGCCGGTATCGGTAATACTGAACACGCATTGATTGCCTGCTTCGTGCACGCGTAAAGTAATAGTTCCTGATTGGGTGTATTTGCACGCGTTACTCATCAGGTTGACCAATACTTGCAGTAGTTTTTCCCCATCGGTCCACAAGTCCAGTCCTTTGTTGCTGATGTCCAGCTGCAATTGATTGCTCTGCAACAAAGGCTTGATCAGGTCGACGCACTGCTCGATCACCTGCGACACTCGAACCCGGCTCAGATGCAGCTCCATTTTTCCGGCTTCAATTTTGGAAAAATCCAGCAAGCTGTTGATCATCTTCAATAAGTTTTCTGCATTCCGTTGCGCCCTGTTCAGGTCGTCAGTCAGGTCTGCGTAGTCGCTAAACTCAAGCTGTTCGTTGACCAAATCAATATAGCCAATAACCGACTGCAGTGGTGTGCGCAGTTCATGGGTAATATTGGCGAGGAATTCAGATTTGTGCCGACTAGCGGTCAATGCCGCATCCCGTGCTGTGGTGAGCTCACGGGTGCGGATATCGACCAGCGTCTCAAGTTTTTGCTGATGCAGGCGCAGTGCTTCATCGCGTTCAAGTATCGCTGCCGCCATCTGTTGATAGGCATGGCTGATATGCTGGATCTCTGAGCTGCCGCCTCTGATTGGCGAACTGGCCTGGCGTAAAAAATCATCACTTTGCATCCGCTCGGATAACTGTATGAGCGGCAAAGTGGTTTTTTGTACCCAATTACTGATAAGCCATAAGATTATCAGTGCAGCCAGCGCAACAGCTCCGAGGCTGATCAACAGGCTATTGCTAATTTGCTGTTGCAACCGGGCCTTGCTGAAGACCAGCAAGGCATAGCCCAAAGGCAGACTCGACTGGGCATCCAGTGACAGCTCCGCCTCGGCGTGTTCGGCATTTTCCTGCACCTGAACAGCAGCGGCCAGGAATACCAGCTGCTCAAGCTGCCAAATCCGCATCTCATCAGTGGCCGGCTCTGCCAGCAGATCTTTAAAGGTTTCAGCTGTTTGCGGGTCACCGTGCCACACCAGCAGCTGGTTTTCTTTGCTCCAAAGCCCTGCGCCGACAAAGTCGGGAAAGGTCTGCATTTGTTGCAGCACAGGCTCGGCATTCACCGTGCTGCCGGTTAACAGGGCCAACACCGATTGTTCGGCAAAAGAACGTGCCAGCTGTTCAGTGTTTGACAGCATCTGCTGATTGGAAAATCGTGAAGTCAGTAACAGGAATAACACACCGAGCGTGCCCACCAACACCAGCATGCTTGGCAGCAGCAAACGCAATAATTGGCGCTTGAGGGTTGGTTTTACGGTGTGTGCCATGGTTTGCTTTATGCTTATCTGAAGGTAATCGGAATTTGGCGTAAAACTTCCTGTTTGTACTCCATGCCGATATGGGCTGCGGTGCGCAGATTCACTGCCAATTGCACCTGTTGCAGCGGTATTACGGTTGCTGCGGCTTTTCCTTGCTGCAGTTGTTGCACCAAAATAACCAGTTCACGGCCTAACTCAAAATGATCGGGGAACGTAGAGAAAAGCGCACCGCGCTTGGCGTGTTCCGGTTTACTTGAAAACAACACGATGTTGCGTTCCCATGCTAATTCAAGCACTTGGGGCAAAATAACCTGTTCATTCGCAGTGATAGCATCGAAGGGTAACCAAACTGCGTTGCTGGCCGGATCGATGTTTTGTAACAGGTCCTGGTAAGTTGTGACCGCATCTCTCAGGTCTTTCACTTCTGCCGCAATAACTTCGATGCCAAAATCAGCGGCTTGCGCCACCGCGATTTGGATTAGCCAGCGACTGGAATCAGAGTACACCACATGGACTTTTTTAATTGCCGGAGCGAGCATTTTTAACGAGGTGAATAAAACTTTCGGATCGGTCAACAGGCTGATGCCTGCGATGCCGGCAGGTTGCAACGGCAGAGCACTGACAACGACACTATTCGTTTGTTGAATTTTTTGGGCGACCTGATAACCGCTTTTACCCAAGGCAATGACTAGTTTGGTCGGATCCCGCGACAATTCCTTTGCAGTGTTTTCCAGCGGAGATTTGCCATCAAGCGGGTAGAGCTGCAGCCCATCTTGTTGCTGATGTTCAATACCCCGGATGATTTGTTCAAAAATTTCATTGTAGGGTGCTTTAACTTGCGGATAGACCACCGTCAAATCAGCAGCGAGCGGTTTGGCCATGGCCATCATCGCTGATATCAACATGCTGATGGTATAGGCAGCCTTACGACGCATAAAATCCTTTTGACTCAGCAATTTTCACACGCCGATCGAGCATGCTCAAAATGTCATTTTGAACTTAACAGCCAATATTGGGCCAGAAAGTATCCATTTGTCAAAAAATCCTGCATGATCGCGACTAGTACCTTTTCAATTTAATTCTGATCGATTGAGTTACCAGTCAGTTGGTAGCTCATGGACCGACTAGCCGATTGCCCTCTACTCAGTTTTTTCCAGCCCTTTACTCTCCAGTCACTACTTTATGCCCGTGGTGGTGGCTTTAAAGTAGCGCTGAATATCCCGCCGGGGCGGCCATTGACCTTGCTGTAATAGTAGATGACGCCAGACCCTTTTTCTAGAAATTCACTTGCCTCCTCGCATTGACAGCCTTTGACAATTATCGTTTTAAATCAAGGCTATCATGACATATATCTTACCGAGAGAACGACCCAGGATGAACGCGACCAACTGACACAAATCTTAGTAAAGGTCAGCATAGTGCCCGCAAACTCAAACGCGCGAACCTGTTGTTACTGGCGGATGGTCATCAGCCCAGTACAGAAATAAGTGCCTTACTCAGTCAGCACCTCGACCATTTATCCACTAAACGCCGGTTTTTAAGATGGGCTGGAGTTCCCTTAGCGGGAACAGACCTGCCAGCCTATCTGACCAAAGAAGACCATCCACACCTCGCCTCACCACCCCGCAGGTCGACCGCGGACGTTATCCTCTTCCAATCATTTTCCTCGTTCGAAAGTATCCACTGACGGTGCGCCACGCCTAAGCAGAATGAACTCAACCCTGCAGCATGTGGGCACGGCACCATTATGCGGATTACATCGCCCAGATGGGCATGTGCTTGATATTTATGCTGAAGAAGCGGACGAGGACTCCCTGTAGTCACTCGTGAAGCGATGAAACAGCTGTGTCAGAGTAACGCCGTTAAACCAGCAAACCCGGCCTGTGCCAAGCAGGATATGAGTACACGCGAGCGTGGCGAACATCTTTATATGCTTACCGACATCGGGGCTGGCGGTGTGCCAACGACTCCAAAAAAGAGTACTGACTTGCACAATGCATGCGGGATTTAGTGACATCCAACCCGAAGGCGAAAATCAGCTCTGAAACTTTACGACACACCGGCCGGCATCGCCTATAAAGCCTTCCCAGCACAAGCCGGATTAAACGCTGAGTTCAATTACCGCCCAAACATGCAAGCTGGCTAACATGGCTAGATTGAAATTGCGTATGAACAGGCATGTCTGACCCAGATGGGCAGTTGGGACCTATTAACACGAACTCAAAGCGTGGGAAGGAGCCGGGCAGAAAAAGCCAGCACAACTGGTGATGTGGATGAGCCCGGAGAAAACGAACCGGGCGTATGGCATTAATCAGCAGGGAAGGCCAGTCCAACTTTATCTGAAATATTAGCTACTTAGCTTTGCGGTAGACTTCTGTACTAATCTTGCCTGCGCGTTGAGCAAAAGTCTGGTGCCTAAGCAGACTCATCCAAAGCCGATGTAGCCCGGTTTTGATGTAGGGGCCAACGTAAAAGGTTGAGGTATCAACTGCGTCTATGCCGTGTTGCTACTTTTTTCAATGTTTCCGCGTAGTCGTCAGTTCAAACTATTATAATGAGGACCAGTCGTATTTTTAGCCTCAGGAACAGCCATGCCATTTTATTCCGCTGATTTTATTAAAGAAATGCCAAAATCTGACTTACATCTGCATCTGGATGGCAGTTTGCGGCTCGAGTCACTGATTGAGATGTCGCAGCGCAGCAAACTGATCCTGCCGTCGAATACGGTGGAAGGGATGAAAGCGCTGGTGTTTAAAGATCGTTATAACAATCTGGGTGAATATCTACATGGTTTCCAATACACCTGTGGTGTGTTGCGGGATCTGGAAAATCTGGAGCAAGCGGCCTACGAACTGGCACTGGATAATCAGGCTGAAGGCGTAAATTACATCGAAGTCCGGTTCGCACCGCAGTTATTGATGGATCCGGCCGTCGGCATCGATTTCGATCGCATCATGCATACTGTCAATAATGGGCTGAAACGCGCCATGCATGAATACAATGCACATGATCAGGTGCAGCATGGCCACAGACCGCCTTTTGCCTACGGCATTATCAATTGCGCGATGCGGATGTTCAGCGGCAAAGGGTTTTCGCCTTATTACACCAACCTATTCCAGTTAATGCGCGATTTCGAGCCGATGCAGGTGATCAAACTGGCGGCGATGGAACTGGTCCGTGCCAGTGTGCGTTTACGCGATGAAGCGGGGATCCCGATAGTTGCACTGGATTTAGCCGGCCAGGAATCTGGTTTTCCGGCGCACAATTTTAAAGAAGTGTATGAATATGCCCATCAGCATTTCTTGCTGAAAACTTTGCATGCCGGTGAAGCTTATGGCGCCGAATCGGTGTTTGAAGCAATCACTGAATGTTATGCCGATCGGATAGGGCATGGTTATTCCATGTTTATCCCGGAGATGATCAAAGACCCGGCAATAACAGATAAACAGAAATATATCAGAGAGTTGGCGTCGTATATTGCCGATAAACGCATTGCGATTGAAGTCTGTCTGACGTCAAACCTGCAAACCAATCCGGCGATCACTGACATTAAACAGCACAAGTTCAAAGATATGCTGGAAAACCGCATCGCCACGGTGATTTGCACCGACAACCGGCTGGTATCGAATACCACGGTCAGCCGCGAGTACCAGCTGGCGGTAGATAATTTTGATATCCCGCTAAAACGCCTCAAAGACATGGTGGCCTATGGTTTTAAAAAGAGTTTTTTCCCGGGCAGTTATGTGGAAAAACGCGAATATGCCAAGCAATGTCTGAATTACTTTGATGTAGTGTCACGCAAGTACGGTTTTATCAATTAACTCAGCTTTCTTCTCTTAGCACAAAAGCGCCAACGGGCGCTTTTGTGCTTTTTGCTGACCGGCGCTGCAGTCGCCTGGAACAGTTAAACCAGGTTCTTACCGTCGTACATGTTTCATTTGCACAAAATGGCGATACTTAAGTCATTGAAATAATTATAAATAATGATTATTTTGCTTGCAATGATAAAACTGTCGCAAAAAAGATACACGCTAACGCATTGATTTTTATTGTAAAAATATTTACCCGCTTTTTGCTGTCGCTAATTAGCAACAGATCCTCAGATCCCAACAGGGCCGCCATCGCGATCCTTACGTGATTAAATTTAATAAAAGCCTATTAATAACAATGAGGTATATATTTATTTTTTAAGTTGGCACGCCGTCTGCATATAGATTATCAAGCAGGTAAATAACGCAAGTGATACAGCGAGTTCCACTTCCGTTTTTTACCTGAAACCAACGGTAATCACAGTCTTAAATCCGGTCAGAATCCGGTGATGTAATGAGGTGTAAGATGGACACATTTTTAATCGCAGCAGCAGCTTTCTTCGTGGTTAATGCCTTTGTGTTTGTAACTTATCTGCGCAAAATCGACGTTAACGGTGAAGCCGTACGTAAACTGGAAAAAGCGCAATTTACAGACGCATACAACCGTCAGGCAGCGAAAGTGCGTAAAGCACGTACCGCTGGTGTAGCCGCAAACGCATAAGCACCAACGCTTGCAGAAAGAACCGGTCAACTGACCGGTTTTTTTTCGTCCGCAATTTGCTCCCGCCAAGTTTGACATAAACTTAGCAACACAGAGCACGAACTACTCAGACCTGTCTTCGGACGGCGATGAACTGTGATAGGCTGTTCTGATAACAATTTGGAAACAGACAAGGAGGGTTTTGTATGCGACGACCTTGGTTCCGCTTATTTTGGCAATCTGGATTTTGCCTGTTAAGTCTGAACATTCTGGCGGCTTGTGGCGGTGGCGGAGCTGACAGCGCACCAACTCCACAACCGACACCACAAAACATTGCGCCAGTACCGGGGACAAATACCTTTCAACTGAATGAAGATAGCAGCCTGCAGGCGCAGCTCAGTGCCAGCGATGCTGACAATGATATTCTGAGTTATCAGCTTACCAGCCAAAGTCAGGCGCAAGGCCTGCTGACACTGCAAAGTGATGGTCGCTTTACTTACCAGCCGACCGCTGATTTTGCCGGCGAAGCCAGTTTTTCATTTACCGTCAGCGACGGTAAAAATACGCCGGTTGCCGGTACCGCGCGACTGTCAGTATTCAAAATATTAATGACTTACCGGTGGCGCAGCTGCAGCAGTTTTCCGCTCAGGAAGATGTTGCTGCAAACTTTCAGCTGAAGGCGACCGATGTCGGACAAAGATCCTCTGACCTTTCACATTGCTAATGCCACTGTACCGGCCAATGCCGGGAGTCGACGGTCAGCCCAACCGGTGCCATCAGTCTGAAACCAGTGGCAAATTTCCACGGCAAGATCGCGCTGCAACTACAAGTCTCTGATGCCAAAGGTGCTGCAGTGCCTTTTCAGGCGGAGATCACGTTGGCACCGGTCAATGACGCACCAACGCTGACAGTTACGCCGGTTCCGGCGTTATTGGATGCTGGTCACGGTTATCCGTTGCAATACAGTATCGCTGATGTGGATGGTGATCCGGTCGTATTGAGTAACAGGCAACCAGAGTTATTCCGGCTGAATACTGCTGCGACAGGCGCAGAGTTACAGGTATTGGCGCGCACTATGGCGCTTGATACCGAGTTGATCTTGCAGGCGACAGACTCACAAGGTGCCACGACGCAATACAAACAAAAGGTGCTGCTCGCGATCCCAAATGGCAATAACATGGGCCGCACCTTGGTTGGCCCGGAGCAAAGCAACCGGCTGAATCTGGTCATTGTCGGCGATGGGTTTACCAGCGCCGAGCAACAAAAACTGCGGGAAGCCGCGGTTAAATTCAGCCAGATATTTTTCAACAGTAAAGAAATAGGTACCCACCGTGATGGCTGGAGCCTGCACGTGCTGGATGCGGTCTCTGCGCAAAGCGGCGCTGACGATCCGTCGACCAATACCAGTGTTGATACGCTGTTTGATGGCAACTTTGGCTGCGCCGGTATAGACCGCTTGTATTGTGTCAATGACAGCAAAGTGTTCAGCTACGTATTTCAACACTATCCGCAGTTCGATTTTGTACTGGTGGTTGGCAACAGCACAAAATATGGTGGTGCTGGCGGCCGGCTTTCAACTTATACACTGCACGACAGCGCGGTTGATGTTGCTATCCATGAACTGGGACATACCTTTGCCCGCCTCGCTGATGAGTATGTCGACGACGCCAACGCGCATTTGTATTTACCGGGTTATTGCGAAAATTGCTATGCCAATATCACTCAACTAACTGATTTGTCTCAGGTAAAATGGCGGCATTGGTTCGGCGACCCTGCAAAGGTGCCGACGCAGCCTGGCCAGACCGGTGTTGGTTTGTTTGAAGGCGGTTATTACAGCAGCAAAGGTTTTTACCGGCCAAAGGACAACAGTTTTATGCTGGCGCTGGGTCAGCCGATTGGCGAAGTGAACGGAGAAGCCTGGGTCAATCAGCTGTACCAGAATATCGGTATGTATCACAGTCGTTTGCCGCAACAGCAACAAGTGGTGCAGGCCCGTGGACAGGCTCAGCAGTTTTCGTTTGCGCTATCTGTTGGCAGTGCGCAGCAAAAAGTGCAGTGGTACTTAAATGGTCAGGTCATGCCACAGTTTGACAACAAAACCGACATTAGTTGCTGTCAGGACCAAGCACAAAACTACCAGATAACCGCCGTGATCACCGATATCAGTGGTTTAATCAAAGCGCCCGCGCTGGTCAGCAAAGAGGTTCAATGGCATGTTCAGATCCAATAAGTTCGTCAGTGTGCTGGGCCTGTATCTCGGTGTTGTTGCACCGTTAAGCGCTGCCGAGTTTTGGCTCGTCAAAGTTGCTTTTGATGCCAATGGCAGTGAAATTCAACAAGTGCAGCGGGTACAGATCCCGGATAGGCAGCGCCGGACCAGCCAACTGTCTCAAGCCGGCGCCGTGACCATCAGTCTGAAAAATGCAGATGGCAAAGTGCTGCAGCAAGTATCAATGGATGATCCGCGTATCATCCGGGTGCCGATGCTGCCTGGTTCGGCACAAGGTCACCAGTTTGTGGTGCGGGATAAAGGTGATTTCATGCTGGTGCTGCCGGCGCAGCCGGATGCCAGTCTGTTGCAGCTGCAATGGGCGGAAACGCCGGGCCAGCCGGTTAAGGCAAGCAGCCCGCAACAACAGTTGTCATTACAACAATTTGCGGCTGAACTGCAGTTAAAATAAGCCGTTGTCAGGTTGTAGCGGCAAAACTACAGAATTGACCGTGAGTTGTCGCTCACAAATCCGCTATGATAGGCGCCAGAGTCCAAGACCGGCGCCTGATGCGCCTGATTGATGCGGAGCCTTCGGCATGCGAAGTCCTATCCAGCCGGCCTCATTGCGGCAATTTATCTTATTAAGTTTTTTCCTGGCGTTGATCCCGTTGGCTGTGTTGCTGTGGCAAAGTAACAGCGCCTTGTCGGATGTCAGTCGTTTTGCCGTGGCAGAGGCTGAGTCTTCAGTCGACAGCGTGAAACGCGCTGAGAATATGCAAAATCTGGTGATCGATATCGAACGGGCGGTGCGCCAGTTTGGTATTTTACGCACCGATTCTTTAAGCCGGCTGGCTACCACCCATTTAATGAATTATCAGCAGATGCTGCAGCAAGTGTGTCTGGATCTGGACGCGCCATTGCTGTGTCAGGCGCAGGCCGCACAAGTCACCACCTTATTGCAGAATTTTCTGCATGCCAGCAATGAAGAATTATCACCGACCCTGCTGACGCTCAGGCAACAACAGCAGCAGCTGACCGAGCAGATCTGGCAGCGGCTGGAACAGCGGCTGCAAACGCAGCAAAACTTTGTGGTGGATGCGCAAAATCAGCTGGCCTGGCAATCGGTGACGCTGGTGGTGCTGACCCTGTTATTGGTGCTGTGGGCGCAAGCACGGATCGCCTCACCAATTAAACAACTGGATACGATGATCCGATCTATCGGTCAGGCCAGTCACCATTTTCCACATGAACAGGTTGTCGGGCCACGCGAGCTAACCGAACTTGGCGAACAGCTGCGCTGGCTGGCTTCCCGGCTGCAGCAGCTGGAAGCGTTGCGGCTGATTCTGCTGCGCCATGCCTCGCATGAACTGAAAACACCGTTGTCCAGTATCCGGGAAGGCTGTGCTTTACTGAGTGAACAGCTGGTGGGACCGCTCAATGCACAGCAGATGGAAGTGGTGACACTGCTCAATGGCAGTGCAGACCGGCTGAGTCAGCTGACGGAACAATTGCTCGATTACAACCGGTTGTTACAGCAGGCAAAACCTGAATTTGGCTGGCATGACAGCACGCTGTTGTTGGACAGTTGCTTTGCCGACCATGCGTTGTCGCTGCAACAGCGCCAGCAATTCATCCAGTTGGACTGTCAGTTGCCGCGGATTTATACCGACGCGATGTTATTTCGGCGTATTCTGGATAATCTGATTAATAACGCGCAGGCCTATGGTGGCGAAGGCAGCCCGGTGTGGGTGATCTTGCGGCCGCACGAGAAATTTATGTTGTTGGATGTGGCGAATAACGGCACGCCGATCCCGGCAGAGCTCAGAGCCAAACTGTTTGAACCGTTTCAACGCGGCAAAGCGCCACGTTTTGACGCGGTGCAAGGCTCTGGTCTGGGGTTGTCGATTGTGTCCGATTGCGCGCGATTATTGGGGGGCATGGCTGAGATTGTCGATGTGAATTATGCCGACGTCTGTATTCGTGTCCGCCTGCCTATGGTTGAGGAACATGTATGAATAAGTGGACCCTGTTTGGGGTGAGCCTGTTGCTGGCCGGTTGTCAGGGTGTGCCGGCGCCTTTGCCGGTGATCTTAAAACCAAAACCGGCGCCGGAAAAAGTAGTGGAACTGCCAAAAGAACAACCGGCGCCGCTGAAGCCGCAGCTGGCGTTGTCAGATGACAATGCGACGCTGAGTGCCTGGCAAAATTATCGGGGCGACGTGTTGCAGATGAACAGTGCGCAGCGCGACGCGGTGGCGAAAACCCTGGAAAAAACGCCGGTGGGCGAGTTACAGGGCCTGCTGTTGCGCATTCATCCGGACACACCTTATGCGGTGCGGTTCCGGGCGCAAAATCAGCTGAGTGAACAGCTAAGCCGGCTGCCGGCCGGACTCGCCGCCTTGCTGCGCTGGGACTATGCCTATAACCAGAAATTGCTGGAGTCTGAATCGGCAGTCAAAGCGCTGGGCCGGCTGAATGGTCAGCAGCAGGACAATCTGGATAAACTGCAAAAACAAAACGCCGATTTACAGAAGAAAATTGAGGCCTTGACCCAAATCGAAGCCAAGCTGAATCAGTCAGGCGGAGGTTAAGGTGACAGGCAGCAACACAGGCAATAATGCGCGTTTGTTACTGGTCGATGATGATCCGAGTTTATTACGCTTGATGACATTGCGCCTTGAAGGCGAGGGTTATCAGGTCACTTCGGCCGACTGCGCCGAAACCGCACTGACGTTATTAGCCAAACATCCGGTGGATGTGGTGCTCAGTGATTTACGCATGCCGGGCCTGGACGGCATGGCGTTGTTTGATGAAATCGCCAAGCGCAGTCCGGGGTTACCCGTGGTGCTGATGACGGCGCATGGTTCCATTCCGGAAGCGGTGGCGGCCACGCAACGTGGTGTGTTTGGTTTTCTGACCAAACCACTGAATAACGTTGAGCTGCGCGATATTCTGCAAAAAGCGGTGAATCAATCCCATGTGCCGAGCAAAGACAGCTGGCGCCAGGCCATTGTCACGCGCAGCAAAACGATGGAACAGGTGCTGGATCAGGCGTATCGGGTGGCGCAACGGGATGTCAGTGTACTGATCACCGGCGCCAGCGGCACCGGTAAAGAGTTGCTGGCCAATGCGATCCATCAGGCCAGCCCACGCGCCCGGCGCAATTTTGTCGCGATTAACTGCGGTGCTTTGCCGGAACATTTGCTGGAATCCGAATTATTTGGTCACGCCAAAGGCGCCTTTACCGGTGCAGTGACCGAACATGCCGGGTTATTTCGTGAAGCTGATGGCGGCACTTTGTTTCTTGATGAAATCGGTGATATGCCATTGCCGTTGCAGGTGAAATTACTGCGGGCGTTGCAGGAGCGACAAATTCGCCCGGTGGGCAGCGCCAAGTCGATTCCGATTGATGTGCGGGTGATCTCTGCCACGCATCGCGATTTAAAGCAGGCGATGCAGGAACAAAGTTTCCGCGAAGATTTGTATTACCGCCTCAATGTGGTGAACCTGCAACTGCCCACTTTGCGTGAACGTGCTGAAGATATTCCATTGCTGGCGAGGCACGTGTTGCAACAAAGCGCAGAACGTCACGGTGTGCAGGTCAACCGTTTTTCCGAAGATGCGATGCAGGCGCTGGTCACTGCGCAGTGGCCGGGCAACGTGCGCCAGCTGGTGAACGTGGTTGAACAATGCGTGGCGCTGACCAGTAATCCGGTAGTCAGTCTGGCGCTGGTCAGCCAGGCGTTGGAGCAAAACCGCAGTTTCTGGCCAACGCTGAGCGAAGCACGGGACCAGTTTGAACGGCAATATCTGGTACGGGTACTCAAAATGGCCGAAGGCAATGTTACCCGGGCGGCAGAATTGGCCGGCCGCAATCGGACCGACTTCCACAAATTACTGAAAAAACATGAATTAAGTGCTGCCCAGGTATCCGAGCAAGGCGACGACCCTGAATAATGCAGTGATAAGTAATGACATGATGAGACAGAAAGATGCACGACAATTTTGAAACTGACCCCGCTGTGCTGAAAGCCAAAATTACCGGCGAAACCGCGCGGATCCACTGGCATGAATTGCAGAAGTTTTATGCCGCCGGTGCGGTGGTTGAAGTGGTCGCCGGTCTTGATTTGGTGGAAGTGGCGTATGCCTTTGCCATCGATGACAAGCAACAGGTGGCTGGCTGGTTACAAGCAGGTCAGCTGCAACGTGTCGAGGACACCCGGGCCAGCGACTGGCATCAACATAACGCCGAATTATGGGCCGTGGTGGTATCGCCCTGGGTGTTGGTACAGGACAAACATATTCATTAAGTGGTGTCTTAGTCGTGTCAGTCTGTGGCGATGCGGGGTTGGCGGCATTTCAAACTACACTGAAAGATTCGTGTGACTGGCGCAAGAAGAGGCGTTTTCGATGAGTGAAATCAGGGGCTTGCAAGCGTGGCTGAAATTAATCCTGAACCAGCAAATGCCGGCACTGGATTTGGTTGTGCAGCAAATATGTCAACTGGATGAACGCAATGAAGGCAATGCCGATGATTTGGCTAAGATTGTGTTGCGGGATGCCGGCCTGACCACCAAAGTGTTGCGTGTCGCCAATGCCGTGCACTACAACAGATCGGGCAAGCCAATCCAGACAGTATCCCGCGCTATTATCCAGGTGGGTTTTCTCGAAATCAAAAACATCACCTTGGCCAGCAGCCTGATCGACAGTTTTCTACTGGGCAAACCGCGTCAGTTACTGCTGCAACAACTCAGTCAGTCGTTTCACGCTGCGGTGCAGGCCCGGGCGCTGGTCCCGCGGGCCGATGCGGCGAAACGTGAATTAGTCTTTATTGCCGCTTTATTACGCCATATCGGCAAACTGGCCTTGCTGGCCACACGCGAACCGGTAGCCGAAAATTTTGTCCGTGAATGTCGCGAATATCCTGACGATGAACATGCTATCGCGATGAAATTTTTGGGTGTTGGCATCGACCATCTGAGCCGTGAACTGGTGAAAGAATGGAAGCTTGGCGACTTTATCCTGGAGGCGTTGCAACAAAGTGTACCAACCGGTTCGGTTGGTGCACTGGTGAATCTGGCTGACAGTATCAGCGTGCATCTTAGTGCTGGTCTGCAAAGCGCAAAAATGCTGGAAAATTGCGCACAGGTGGCACAGATCTGCCAGCTGACACTCGAAGAGAGTCAGCAGCAAGTGTTGCTGATGGCGGAAGAAGCGGCGCTGACTGCCAATCAATACAACGCTGAAAGCCTGGTGCCTTTATTACCCAACCGGACGCAAATTCTGGCACAAAGTGAAGAGCAGCAGCGTACTGGTTTTGAATTCAGTACCCAACTGAATACTTTGCTGAAATTACAACGGGTTAACGACAGCTTGTCGCGCCTGCTGCATGCCACGGTGATTTGTCTGCAGGAAGGCGTTGGCTTACCGCGGGTGGCGTTGCTGCTGATGGATTATCAGAGTAAAAGTTTTGTGCCCAGTTATGTCGCCGGCCGCGACACCCAACTGTGGCGCAATCAGGCCGCCATTTCGCTGGAACAACTGCACAAAGGCGAAGTGTTGTATGGCTTGTTGCGGCAGGACCAGATGTGCTGGCACAAAAAACAGCAATACGCGCCGGCGCTTGGTGTGCTGCAACAGTTTCTGCCTTATGACGGCGATTGTTTTGTCGCCTCTGTGCGCGTGGATAAACGTTTATTTGGTTTGTTGTATGCCGATGCTGCCGGTAAAAGTCTGGATGAGCGTCAACAAACCGAATTTGAACTGACCGCGCAATTGTTGATGCTGATGTTGCAACAAACCGAAACCAAAGCGGCGGATTAAGCAGAAAATTGATCGCGTTCCCGCGCGTTGGCCCGCAGGGTGAGCGCCATGGATGGCAGCGCCTCGCCGAAAAGCTCTGGGTACCACGTACCTGCATTTTCGTGGGCCAGTCGCAGAGCGACTGGCGTTCATCAGGCAACATGCCAAATTGTTGGCATGTTGAAAGACCTGACTCACTGTACCGCCCTTCCCTGGACATAAAAAAAACGGGGGACGGCGCAAACGTCCCCCGCAAAGTCACTGCAGAACAGCAAACACCCAATCCGAGACTGGGACTACCGTGGAGTGGATCCCTCCATGCACCGGGCAAGTATCGGTGTGTCATCCTGACGTTGCATACCTTAACCGGTCCTTTTTCCAATTGCAAATAATTCTCATTTAAATTATTTTGATCGCATAATTTCGCCACAGGAGCGGGCAAAATGCTGGGATTAAGTTTATGGATCATTTGGCCGGCACTGCTGATCTGCAGTCTGGACTGGTGGTTATACCGGCGACCGGACGCCAAACTGCTGGCATTGGTCAGCGCTTGGTTATTGCTGATGCTGATCAGTACTTTATGGTCGGTGCATAGTCGTTGAGTTATTGCAGTGGCAGGGAAAAGCAACAATACTGGTCAGAGTCGCTTTTTATCCGGATAGATACAGATGCTGAACTGGCGGATTTACTGCCTGCTCATATTGTTATGCAGCGTTTCACTGCGATTGGCCGCGGCACAGTCCACTAGCGCGATCAGCCTTGAACACTCAGAGGTGTACAGCCGCTTTCTGAATCTAACCCGGGTTTCACCAAAACTTGCGCAATCAACAGCGCTGGCGCAGGACCAACAAGGCTTTTTGTGGATCGGGACCCAACATGGGTTGTATCGGTTTGACGGCCAGCAAGTCAAAGCCTGGCAGGCCGATCCGGCCAAAACCAATGCGATGTCGGCAGATTGGGTGTCCAGTTTATTGGTCGACCGGCAGGGGATCCTGTGGATTGGCACGCGTTATGGCGGGCTGAATCGTTTTAACCCGGCGACAGAACAGTTCAGCCGGGTACCTTTGCCCACATTGCCCGGCGAGCAGCAACAAGTTGAAATTTCTGTGGTGTATCAAGACCCTGCCGGCGAGTTATGGGTTGGGACTTATGGCGGTGGGTTATTACGCTGGGATCCGGACAATGCCCGCCTGGAAACCGTGGCACTGCCGTTGCCGTTGAATGAACTGGATAGCTTGTATATCAATACGTTATTTCGCGACAGCAGCGGTTATTTATGGATTGGCACCGGCAACGCGCCGCTGCGCAACCGCAGTGTGTTGCAAGGCGGGGCGATCCGCTGGCATCCGCAGCAAGGCCACAAACAGCTGCTGAGTGTGCATAGCTCCGCATTGACCACAGCCGCAGTGACCGCGATAACGGCCGATGCCCAAGGCCAGATCTGGCTGACCAGTTACGGCGGTGGTTTGTATCGGTTCGACAGCGCCAGCGGCATTTTACAAGCAGAGCGCAATCAGCCGGATTTGCTGCAGCAGGGCTTGCTGACTGACATTCGCTTTGACCGCAATGGCGGCCGCTGGGTCAGCAGTTATGACAAAGGGTTGTGGTTCGCACCGGCCGACAGTGACCGCTGGCAACTGTTTAAAGCCAATCCGCTGGTCAGCTATCAGTTACCGAGTAACAATCTGACCGGTCTGCTGTTTGACCAACAACACACCTTATGGCTGAAAACACCGGTGGGGGTGTTTGGATTCTCGGCGCAGGCACAACAAGTGCGGAATATTCCACTTGGCCCGGGTGACAGCAAATTGCTGGCACATGGTGATGTGTTTGGTATCTGGTATGTATCTGATCAGCAAATCTGGCTGGCCAATCGTGATGCCGGTTTGGCTGAACTGGATCTCAGCCGGTATGCGGTGCAGCGCTGGCCACTGCCGGTGATTGCTGGACTGCATAAACAGCCGACACTGGCGCGGCAAGTGGTGCAGGCAAAAAACGGCCTGGTTTACGTCGGCACCGATGCCGGCTTGTTCAGCTTTGCGCCAACGACCCGGCAATGGCAGCTGCAGTCGCTACGCGACGGGCAGCAGCCGCATATCGGCAACCTGCATCTGGACAGTGCGGACCGGCTGTGGATTGGTAGCCGGGGCGAAGGCTTGTTTGTGCTGGAACAGGGGCAGGTGCGGCATTTTCATCAGACGGTCAGACCTGGTGTTGCGCTGGACAATGCCGTGGTGTCGATTCTGGCCAGCGATGCACAGGATTTCCTCTGGATTGGCCTCGCGGATCAAGGGTTGGTCCGGCTCAACAAAACGACCGGTCAGTTGCAGAGCTGGCAGGCGTCTGACGGCTCAGGTCTGCGCTTTGATGGCATTCAGCTGATTTATCCGGAAGGTGGCCACCTGTGGATCCGCGCCGGTAATATCAACCATCGCGTGTTGTATCACCCGCAACAGCCAGACCAGGTTGACGGTTTTAAAGCGTATCTGAGTCCGACTGACCATGACAGATACCTCGAAGCTGCGCCGCAATTTTTGTTGTTGTACCGCAATAAACTGCTGCCCGGCGGTCTGGTGCAGTTTGGCGAGATGCATGGTTTTCAAAGCACGACCTGGATTGGTGCCTGGTTTATTGATCCGCAGCTGCGGCAATATCGCGGTGGCAGTCAGGGGCTGGACATTTATCCGGCCAAAGGCCTGCTGGAACCAGATACCGCCTTGCCGGTGCGGCTGACCGGCTTTAGTTTGTTTAACCGTCAGGTGCAGGTTGGCAGTCCGGAAACAATGCTGCAAAAGGCGCCGGGCTTTGCCGAGCAAATTCAGCTGCGTTATGAGCAGGACATGTTCAGTCTGCATTTTTCCGCACTGAATTTTGTTGATCCACTGTCGATGCAATATCGCTACCGGTTAGTTGGTTTTGATCGCGACTGGATAGAAACCGATGCCATCAATCCGGTGGCCACCTATACACGACTGGCGCCTGGCCGGTACCAGTTTGAAGTGATGGCACGTGCGCCGGGCCAGAGCTGGGGTGGCCAGCCTGCCAATCAAATGCACATCGACATCTTGCCGCCCTGGTGGCTGACCTGGTGGTTTAAAGGTCTGATGGCGCTGCTGGCATTAAGCCTGATCTGGTTTGTGATGCAATACCGGTTGCGGCATGAGCGCAAAACACGCCTGTGGCTGGAGAAAGTGGTGGATCAGCGCACCAGCGAACTGAAAAACCAGCATCAGGCGCTGAGTAACTCGTATCGCGATTTGTCATTGTTGCAGACGGTGGCGCGGCAGATCACGTCTTCGTTGGATCTGCAGGAGATTTTATTGCTGGTGCACCGCAGCCTGAATGACCTGATGGATGTGCATGTGCTGGCGATCGGCGTATACAAAGACGAGCAGCAGGTACTGGAGTTTGGCCATTGGGTCGAAAATGGTCAGTTGATGCCCCCTTTTGAGCTGATGCTGCAGGGCCAGTCCAATCTCGCGGCCGTCTGTTTTGCTCAGCAACGCGAAATTCAGACGCGTACACGGCAAGACTTTTTGTTATATCTGCCTGAGCTGCCAACTCCGCTGGTTGGCGGGGCCATGCAGTCAGTATTGTATTTCCCGCTGAGCGTAAAAGGCGAGCAAATTGGCTGCCTGACCGTGCAAAGCCCACAACAATATGCGTTTTTAAATGAACAAACCGATTTGCTGCGCACATTGTGCAGCACTATCGCCATCGCGGTGGCCAATGCCAATGTCGTGCACCGGCTGCAACAAACCCGCGAACAGCTGGTGATGCAGGAAAAAATGGCGTCGTTAGGTGGTTTGGTCGCCGGTGTGGCGCATGAAATCAACACGCCGCTTGGCATCTGCGTCACCGCAGCCAGCCATCTGCAGCATGAATTGACGCAGATTAACCAGCTGCAACAGGACAAACGGCTGACGATACAGGCGTTTAACGACTATCTGGAAGGCGCCACCGCCACTTGCCAGATGCTGGTGAATAACACGCAACGCGTCGCCGCACTGGTGCAGAGTTTTAAACAGGTCGCGGTCGACCGCACGGCGATCAGTGTGCGCGAGCTGGAACTCAGCAGCTATTTTGCTGAAGTGCTGATGGCGCTGGAACCGGAGCTGAAAAAGGCGGGTTGTACCGTTGATTATCAGCCACAACCAGGGCTGGTGTTGGTGGCAGACGCCGGGATCCTGGCACGGTTACTGGAACATCTGCTGATGAATTCGCTGCAGCATGGGTTTTTACCGCAACAAGCAGATCGTCAGGTGCGGCTGCAGCTCAGCCAGCAGGGATCGCAAATTTTGATCCAATATCAGGACAATGGTCAGGGCATGCCGGCAGAACTGTTGCCACGATTATTTGAGCCGTTCTTTACGACCAAGCGGCATCAAGGCTACAGTGGGCTTGGCAGCCACATCATCTACAATCTGGTGACGGTCGAACTACACGGCAGTATTCAGGCGCGCAGTGAAGCGGGCCAGGGCCTGAGTTACCGCATTTTGTTGCCAATGCTGCGCCGGCCAGATTAAGCGCCGGCCAGATGAACGCCTGCAAGGCGAAAAGCTTGCAATAATATTTCGAATGGATAGAATATCTTTCGAAACGAAACTTAAACCGAAATTTAAGCGCCCTCACACTGATGAATAAACGCAATACGCAACAAAGACGCCGCAGTATTCTGGATTTGCTGGCCGAACAGGGCGAAGTCAGTGTCGATGATTTGGCGCTGCGGTTTGATACTTCCGAAGTGACCATTCGCAAAGATTTAACCGCGCTCGAAGATAACGGCTTGTTGTTGCGTCGTTATGGCGGTGCTGTGCAGCTGCCACAAGAACTGATCAGTGAAGCTGTGCCTTCAACCATCTCCGCCCGTAAGCAGGCGCTGGCGAAAGCCGCAGCGGCGCTGATTAAAGACCATTACCGCATTATTCTCAATAGCGGCAGCACCGCAGCAGCCTTGCTGCCGGAGTTGTCGGCCAAACAGGGCCTGGTAGTGATGACCAATTCGCTGTTCATTGCCAACAGCCTGCGTGAACTCGAACACGAACCCAAGTTATTAATGACCGGCGGCAGCTGGGACGCGCAGTCTGAGTCCTTTCAGGGCCAGCTGGCGGAACAGGTGCTTCGGGCCTACGATTTTGACCAGCTGTTTATTGGTGCCGATGGCATCGATTTACTTCGCGGCACCACCACTTTTAACGAACTGACCAGCTTAAGCCGGGTGATGGCAGAAGTGGCGCGTGAAGTCGTGGTGATGGTGGAATCGGATAAGATCGGCCGCAAAATTCATAATCTCGAACTGCCGTGGACGTCGATAAAAATCCTGGTAACAGACGACAAGTTACCCGACACGGCAAAAAGGCAAATAGAACAGCAGGGCGTCCGGGTGATCTGTGCCCCTGTTTCAACTGAACAAACGACATCGGAGTAAATATGTGTGGAATAGTAGGCGCAGTAGCGCAACGTGACGTCGTCGACATTCTGGTCGAAGGTTTACGTCGTCTGGAATACCGCGGTTATGACTCAGCCGGCGTTGCCGTGGTGAGCCCAACCGGTGAGCTGCAACGCATCCGCCGTTTAGGCAAAGTGAAAGAGCTGTCCGACGGGGTCAAGTTAAACCCAACTGTTGGCGGCACCGGTATCGCACACACGCGCTGGGCCACCCACGGTGAACCGTCTGAGCGCAACGCGCATCCACACGTCTCCGACAAAATCTCAGTGGTGCACAACGGCATCATCGAAAACCATGGCCCGCTGCGCGAAATGCTGAAAAGCAAAGGTTATGTGTTTAACTCAGACACTGACACTGAAGTCATCGCGCATTTAGTTGAAGAAGAATTCAAAACCGCTGGTTCGTTGTTGGCCGCAGTACAAAAATCGGTAAAACAATTTAACGGTGCTTATGGCACGGTGTTAATGGATAAAACCGACCCATCGCATTTAGTGGTGGCGCGCTCAGGCAGCCCGCTGGTGATTGGTTTAGGCATCGGCGAAAACTTTATCGCTTCTGACCAGCTGGCGTTATTACCTGTTACCCGCCGGTTTATGTTTTTAGAAGAAGGCGACGTCGCGGAGATTACCCGTTTCAGCGTGGCGGTCTATGACAAAAATGGCGAAAAAGTAGAACGCGCAGTCACTGAATCGAACGCGACATATGACGCTGGCGACAAAGGCCAATACCGTCATTTTATGCTGAAAGAAATTTACGAGCAGCCGCACGCCATCAACAACACGCTGGAAGGCCGCTTAAGCAATGAATCAGTGTTGGACGAAACCTTTGGTAACGGCGCTGCCGAGTTGTTTAAGAAAGTAAAACACGTACAAATCGTTGCCTGCGGTACTTCTTACCATTCAGGCATGGTGGCGCGTTACTGGTTAGAGTCATTAGGTGGCATTTCCTGTAACGTCGAAATCGCATCAGAATTCCGTTACCGCAAATCTTTTGTGCAGCCAAACAGTTTGTTAGTCAGTATTTCGCAATCTGGCGAAACGGCCGACACTTTAGCGGCGCTGCGTCTGGCCAAAGAAGCGGGGTATGTCGGTAGTTTAACTATCTGTAACGTGGCCGGTTCTTCATTAGTGCGCGAATCTGACTTAGCCTTTATGACCCGTGCCGGTGCTGAGATTGGCGTGGCGTCAACCAAAGCCTTTACCACGCAGTTAGTTGGCCTTGCAATGCTGACGCTGGCGATTGGTAAATACAACGGTTTAACTGCAGTGCAACAACAAGAAATGGTTGCAGCGCTGCGCTCATTACCTGCCAAGTTAGAACAAACATTGGAACTGGCTGGCAGCATTGAAAAGCTGGCAGAGGAATTTGCTGGACAAGCACAATTCATTGTTCTTAGGCCGTGGTGACCAATATCCAATCGCGATGGAAGGTGCACTGAAGCTGAAAGAAATTTCCTACATTCACGCCGAAGCTTACGCTGCCGGTGAGTTAAAACACGGCCCACTGGCACTGATTGACGCACAAATGCCAATCATCGTGGTGGCACCGAACAACGAACTGTTGGAAAAACTGCAGTCTAACGTTGAAGAAGTGCGCGCCCGTGGCGGTATTTTATACGTATTCGCCGATACCGACGCACACTTTAAGTCAGACGCCACGCAGCGTGTCGTCAACGTGCCACACGTGCACCCGCTGATCGCACCAATCATCTACACCATCCCGCTGCAACTGTTGAGCATACTACGTCGCCATCATCAAAGGCACAGACGTCGACCAGCTACGCAATCTGGCGAAGTCGGTGACTGTAGAATAAGTTGCTGATTTATTATGGAAAATGTTGTGGTCTGACATAATAGTTCTAAACAAGACAAAATAGTCTTAAAGCGTGACAACAAAGAACTAAACAGAACAAAATAGTTGTAAACCATTAAAGTCCGGTTATGCTGTTTAAAAAGCATACTGGACTTTTTTATGGCTAGAGCGCAGCAATCGCTTTCAGAAACTGAAATTGCCCGTCGCATCAAGAATGGGCGCGGCCAAGGTCATGGACAGCATTATAAACCCTGGTTTCATGTTCAGGATGTCCCTTCAGATGGGCGTTCTCATCGTATTTACTCTCATAAAACGCGGCGGGTTCATCATCTGCTTTCCGATCTGGAATTAGCAGTTTTTCTTGTGCTTGAATGGTCGTCCGACATTACAGATATCAGGGAGCAATTCCCTTTAAAGCGAGATGAAACCCGGGCTCTCGCAGCAGAGCATCAACTGAGACATCCTTCTGTCCGTGGCGTTGACCAGGTGATGTCGTCAGATTTCCTTGTCGACGCTACTACTGGTCCTGACAGACAGTTCGCTATTCAAGTGAAACCTGTGAATGAGTTAGCAAAGCCTGAGATCATCGAGAAGCTTGAGCTGGAAAGGCGCTACTGGCGATTAAAGCAAATCCCTTGGTTTCTGGTCACCGAAGAAGAAAATTGATCTGGTAGTGTTGATTTGCAGGCAAAACGATCCACTGTTTGCATCGAATTTTGATCCGCTTTACTCAGCCATTATGGGCATGAGATTTCTCTTTCTCAAGCCTTACCTCCGCGCTGTTTTTGCTTTCTTGGTTGATTCTTTAAACCGATAACTGTTGTTGCCTGTCTCGATGATATGGCAGTGATGGGTCAGGCGGTCTAATAGCGCGGTCGTCATCTTTGCATCTCCAAACACTTTGGGCCATTCGCTGAAGCTTAGATTTGTTGTGATGATGACACTGGTTTTTTCATATAGCTTGGCCAGTAGATGAAACAGCAGCGCTCCACCATGTTGACTAAATGGCACATACCCCAGCTCATCCAGAATGACCACAAGTCCACACCACTCAGTCGTGCGGCTATCCGGCCGGTTTGGTCTTTGCGCTTTCTCCAGCTCCAGTGCATTCACCAGCTCTAACGTCGAGATAAACCGAACTCGCAGCTGGTGGTGTTGAATGGCTTGGACGCCCAGTGGCTGTTGCTAGATGGGTTTTACCAGTACCGGGACCACCCACCAGCACGATATTCTGGCTACTTTGGATAAAGTCACAGCGGTGTAAGTCCTGTACCAATCGTTCATCCACTTCGCTTTCCTGGAAGTTAAAGCCGTATAAGTCCCGGTACGCCGGGAAGCTGGCGGCACTCATCTGGTAAGCGACGGACCGCACTTCGCGGTCTGCAACTTCCGCTTTAAGCAACGTTTCCAGCATTGGCTGTGCCTGTTGCCAGGCCGGTGCGTTTTGTAAGCTTAAGTCCTGCACGCTTTGGCGCATGCCATAGAGTTTCAGCTGTTTGAGCATCGCAAGCAGGGCTTCAATGTGCATACCGGCCCCTTAACTGCTCGTAGCGCCCGGTATCGCTGATGGGTTCAATGCTCAGTTGCAGATTGTGCTGCCACAGGCACAGGCTCGGGTGGCGGTGTCTCAATCAATCGGTGCAGGCAGTTGATGACATGGTCTTTGGAGGCGCAGCCACTTTGCAGTGCTGTGGCAATTGCTTGCTCGACATGCTCAGACTCGTGGTGCAGCACCAAGGCCAGGATATCGACCATCTCCCGGTCGCCACCTATCTTTTGTGTGAGCACCTGCTGCAGCTGCTTAAACGCATCTGGTAAGTGTTGGAATGGCGCACCGTTACGCAGTGCGCCCGGTTTACGCTGCGCTACCAGCAGATAATGCCGCCAGTTGTACACCACCTGACCGGGCGCACTGTGGTCACGGCTGAACACCCGTTGATGAGAAGTGATTTGCCGGCCCTCGGCAATCATGTCCACATGGTCCGGATACACCCGCAGACTGATACGCCGATTTGCGAAACTGGCTGGCACGCTATATTTGTTGCATTCAAACGTGACTAAGCAAGTCGACGACACCACTTTGCTGTGCTCGGTAAAACCATCAAACGCGGCGCTCACGGGCATCAGATGTGGCAGCTCGCCCTGCCAGCATTGCTGCGCGGTCAGTGGTTTGTGCTCAGGATGTTTGTGGGCTCGCCACAGTGCCAAACACTCACGCTCCAGCCAATCATTGAGCGCATCGAGTGAAGCAAACGCCGGCGCCTGATGCCACAACGCATAGCGGCCATCCTGCACTGATTTCTCCACCTGACCTTTTTCCTAGCCAGACGCCGGATTACAGAAGTCCGCATCAAACAGATAATGACTGGCCATCGCCAGGAAGCGCTTGTTAATCACTCGTGCTTTGCCGCGGCCAATCTTATCCACCGCAGTTTTCATATTGTCGTAAATGCCACGCGCCGGTACGCCGCCAAATACCCGGAACGCATGATTGTGCGCATCAAACAGCATCTCGTGGGTTTGCGTCCAGTACGCCCGCTGATAGCCCGCTTTGCTGTGACAGAGCTTAAAGTGCGCGACCTGTACTTTGACTTTTTTGCCCCCAATCGACACCCAGTTCTCGCCCCAGTCAAACTGGAAGGCTTCACCGGGCGCAAATAACAAAGGCACATAGACTTGCTTGCTGACCGACTGCTCTGTACGCCAATGACGGGCAAACGCCGCCACCCGGTCATACGAGCCACAATACCCCTGCGGTAGCAAATCATGGTACAGCTGCTTCACGGTCTTACGCTGTTTACGCGGCTTCTTGGCTTCAAAGACGAGCGCATCACGCAAAATGGCTGCAAAATCATCCAGCTTGCTGCTCGACTGGCTTGGTGAATACACCGGCTCGACTTGCGAGGGGCTCAGATATTTTTTCAGGGTATTTCTGGATAACCCGGTCCGTCTGGCAATTTCACGCTTGGACATCCCATCGCGGAAATACCAGCGCCTAATGACGCCTAACAGTGCCATATCAATCACTCCACATTCTCCTGCCAGAACCGGACAGGATTGATTAAAAATGTGGATCAGTTTTCGATGCAAATTACGGGGGGAAGTGGATCAGTTCCGGGTGCAAATCAACAGCTCTTCGTGTTGTCTCAGTTACGAGCCTTGGCTTTGGGTAAAGAGCGGATCACTCCAGGCTTAATGCGGCAGGTTTATAAAGACGAGCTAAAACCTGTTCATCCTATGCTCGAGGCTCTTCGATCTGGCGTTCCGGAAAAAATTGCGCAGTATTCTGATTTGATGCTGCCTGAAATGGATAAAAGACTTATACAGCTGCAAAGAGACATTGCTGGCATGAAGGTCGAAACCCCAGAAGAACTCGCGCTAAAACAGCTGGCAACCGACGACGAACGGGGGGGGGGGTAGAGTCTACCTGATGCTCAAAGACGATTATGGCTCAAGCCTGCTTGTGGCCACGGTGCGCAAAGCATTTGCTGAGAATCCTAAGCTGACTCGCCCCTCAATTGTTACCTGTGATTTTGAATTGGCTGTCAGATGCCGACAATCCAGTTAAACCAGAACAACCGAAAATACGGGTTCAAAATACCAAACCTGATGAATGGGATACTTTGGCCAATGACGATCTGCGATATATCTGTTCTCAGGAACCGTCGGCAACAGGTATGCATTCGGCTTTACTTGCTAAGGGAATCCTATTCGATTTGAGAAAATTGGTTGGGTAGTACTAAATCTTAAGTAAGACACAATTCAAAGGATTTGAAATTGTTCTAATGGTTGGAATTGGCACATATGCTGTTACTCGTATGTTGAGGGCGCGATGAACGAGCAATCGCATGTTGCAACTGCCTCGGGTATAAGTCGAACTTATGAAGCTGATAACAGAGTGGTTAAAATTCAAGCAGATGATTGAATGTACTTCGAAATAAATTGCAATGATTCTTCAATTAATCATATCATGTCCCAAAGGATTCCCACTGGAGCATGGATATGCACACTTACACTGCATTAAAACTCAATATGAGTTTATGAAACTCAACCGTATTAAATAAAATGCAAAAATATCAATAGCATTCTATGCGCGCAAAGCAATTTGTGCGTAAGAATAACTTACTGGCATTATTTGCTGTGTAATAAAAATTCCATAGTTCGCATTCAGAGGTCAAAACATGAAGTTCATGTTGGTGATTTTTTTATTCTCAGTATTTGTTGCCGAATCCCAGGAATATCCGTTTTCAAGTAGCAAAGCGATAAAAGATATCGATAATTGTTTTGCTGGAAACTTAAAAAGCTATTCAGTGCTGTCAGATTTTTTATAAGAAAACAGATGATATACCGAGAAAATGGTTCGAAAAACTCAGTAATGAAGGCGATATGGAAAAAATAAATTCAGAAATTGAATGTAAAATTTTCACATACATAGTGAATGGAGTAGAAGTTGAAGGAGTTTTTGTAAGAAAAAAAACAATAAAAAAGAACTCCGCCCAGTGGTTATCTATAATAGGAGGCGGTCATAACATGTTAAAGCCACTAGATAATTGGAGTTTTAGTAAGATATTCAACATACTTATTCCTCTCGCCGAAGAAGGTTACATAATTTTCGCAAGCAACTATCGAGGTATAGATCTGAGGTATCCCCAGAAATATGGAATGTAAAACAATAATTTAGGCGATGGAGGGAACATTCATGGCAGTTCCTGATCTGATCTTTCGCCAAAAACAACAAACCATGAATAACAGCCATGAATGCTCAAGCCATGCTCGCCGATTTTCTCGAAATTGTCACCCCAAAATCTTTCCATAAACATCTTTTAAATTCGCTGACAGCGTCACTACAAAGTCTGCTGACCAACGGTCAGTGCAGCGTCACCGCGATTGGCCGTGGTATTGAAAGTCTGGCGCAAGAACGGCATTGCATCAAACGTGCGGACCGGCTGCTCAGCCACACCACCATGCAACAGGCTGTGCCTGAGTTTTACACAGCGATGACCAGCGCTTTAGTGAAGGGAAAACAACCACTTATCTTGGTCGATTGGAGCAATGCCGACAAAGAGCGCCGTCACTTTATCCTGCGCGCCAGCCTGGCCGTTGAAGGCCGGGCGATGACACTGTTGCAGATGGTCACGACCGAATCCGACTACAACTGCCCACATCTTCACAAAGCCTTTTTGACCCGGTTAAAGGCGATGCTACCCAAGCGCTGCCGGCCGGTGATAGTCACCGATGCAGGCTTCAAAGTGCCGTGGTTTAAGGAAGTAAGTGCTTTGGGCTGGCATTTTATCGGCCGGGTTCGCGGTCAGGTATCGGTCCGATTGCCGGGCCAGTCCAAATTTATCAGCGTCTCGAAAGTGTATAAAAAGGCCAAACAACAGCCGATGGTGCTGGGTGAAATTGCGCTGGGCCAATCTCAGCAATATATCTGTCGCGCCGTGCTCGCCAGCAAAGGCTGGAAACTGAAAAAAAGCGATAAGCATCTGCCGTTTAAAGAGCCGTGGCTGTTGGTGTCTAACTTGGCGTATTGCTTCAATTATGCGAAGAAAATCAATAAGCTCTATGCAGCGAGGATGCAAATCGAAGAAGCATTCCGTGACCAGAAAAGCCAGACTTATGGTCTTGGCAGCAACGCGCATCGGACAAAAAAGAAAGGCCGGTTAGAGGTGTTACTGTTGCTGGCTGCGCTCGCCAACTGGCTGCATTACATGCTTGGTCTGGCGGCAGAACTTGCCGGAAAACACCGGTCGTTCCAGGCGAACTCAGTGAAAAATCGCAGGGTGTTGTCATTCAATTATCTGGGTAAACGCCTGTGTCGGTTAGCCAGAGTGGGCATCAGCGGTGAGGAAATCCAAGCGGCAGTCAGGCAACTGCTTGAATGGGCGAGTGTTTTTGATTGGGCTAATGTCAGGAAGGTGATCGGATGATATGGTTAAAAAATATCTGGGGATCCTTCAAGTACAGCCTGCGGTGAACAAACTGATTTCAGCTTTAAAACCATGCAAATCCCGGAATACAAACCTGATATTTTTCAGTTGCTGGGGCCTCATTATGCCAATACTGAAATTTTTACCGGTTATGTCACAGAAACTTATCATTATCAGCGTATGCCCTCCGAAGATAAGAACACAGAAATATGTCGGATCTGGCTGCTGACGCTGGATAATGGTCAAGGTGAGAAAAAACAAATCAACACTCATGCGGAAGACGAATTATATGACTCCGTCAAAACCGGCGATATCATCACAGTTTGCAGACCCACACCATTAAGTATCGCGCATAAAATTAAATACAGTGCCGATACAAAGCGGGTACAAACCAATGATTTATCCGGCGTCACGATTTTCTATAAAAATGACGTTATCACCAGTATAATGAGTCAATCATATCAGCCAGCTCCGTTCTCTCGGGTCCCGGCGGTGTTTACGGCTTTACTCTGTCTGTTCATCGTCTGGCTGTCGCTGGGCACTTCAATCGTTTCCGCCTTAATCGGCGCAGTAGCAGGCGCCGGCATCGGCTATCTGGTCTATCGCAAAACCAAAGCAACAGATCTGCAGGAGCAGGCTGCACTGCAGGCATTAGAAAATTTTATCGCCGGGCTTCGCAAAGATCTCTGCTACCGCTTTGGGATTTGACCGTCACCAGCGGGCTAAATCAGATGATGATGTTTTATGCCCACATTGTCAGCACCGCAATCCTGCCAATTACCGCTACTGTGCCGAATGTGGCAGCAGCGCTCCCCTCCTGCTCATCGACTGCAGCGCCGCCACCCCGGAGCAGAGTACCGACAGCGCCGTTGCGCAGGTAAGACCTCTTGGGGTGAAAGACTTACGCTTACAAATTATGGCAGAACATGAACTGGGCGCACATTTCGAACTGACAATAAAAAGATTGTTTCGTCCGGCGATGCCAGCCAAAGGGCACAGAACTGTGAAGATGTTTCGGGTGGTTGACCGCAATGTGGGCTCGTCAGTCAGCAGCTGGACCACACAGGAAACCTATTATACCGAACATCGCTACTCATCAGGCAGGTATTCGCATACCTCAAGAAGTGTGAGCTACACCCATTACCGCACTTCGGGCCTTTCTGGAAAGCTGTGGGTTGAAGATTCGGCCGGTGAGATGTCGGAGATCCATGTACCGCAATCGATTCTGAAAGGCACAGACGTTGGCGACTACATTTTATGTGGCTGGTCTGAACTGGCGAGCAGTAAAAAGATCCATCACAGCGCGATGATCTGCGCAATGAACATCAATAAAGACCTTCGATACATTGGCGACGAGATGACCGACCTCAATTTTATTGATGAGACTGCGGATCTGACTTTTATGCTGATCATTCCCGTAGCAGCTGCAGTGGGCTGGTTTACCGGTTCCTGGCAAGTCGCGCTGATAACCTGGGGCGTCATGGCGACAGCGCTATTTTTGCTGCAGCGCTTTAAAAACATGGCCAACAACAATTCTCTGAAGGCACAGGAGCGTCCAATCTGGGAATTACGCAACGCCGTGCGACAACAAAGCAGCACTTTGCTGGAAAAACTAATGGCCTTGGGTTAACTCCCGGACCATATTCAAGGGCCCGGTAGCAAAATATCGGGCCTTTTTACTGTTCAGACCACAATTTTAGCGAACCAGAGTTCCAGATAAAACCAGCGGCCCAGCCAGTTTTTGATCGGCATCCAACAAAAGTTGTAAAGGTTTAGCCGCCTATACGGTATTGGCCAAACTCCCAGTCCGTTATTCAGGCCAGGCCGGTCATCACTGATTGTAAAATACCATCGGCTTTTTGACTGGACACAGGAAGGTCCCGATAGCAAAGCTGGTATTCAAATGCCGTTGCCGCAATTTCCAAGAGCATTTAACACCCGCCACCCACGCGAGCAACTTGTTGCAAGTCCAGCGGCCCCAGGCTGCATTGATTAAGGTGCTTGTAAGCGCAAAGTGCCATTTAGAATATTTCCATAATCAGAGTGTCTCCCCTAAGCGAAAAATCGAATATTACTGATTTCGTAAGGGCCTTCTTCAGTTTCTAAATCTATGAAGTCATTTGTTGTTTACTTAAAGCCTAAAGCCGCTCGCACGCGCTTATCGCTTGCATAGCTTAGTTATTGTTTTTTATGTCGATCGCACTCTTAAATGCATCGGCATTTTCGAGGCTTTCCAAAATGTCCGAATCGGGTAAGCAATCATTATCGACGAACTTCACCAGCTCAGGAACAGGATCGCAAAACAATATATCTAATGACATACGATCCATTCCGTATATTCCCCGATGGATCATATTTGCACTAAATATCAGTAGATCACCAGCATTTAGTTTAACTGCTTTACCAGTCGATAGGTTTGTCATGACTCTTACGTCCATTGCCTTCAAGCGCTACATCGAGCTCATCGTCGTTATCCCAGCGCCTATGGGTTCCTGGAATTAACTCTATGCCCGGTTCATCACTCAAAAGAAATTCGAAAGTGGACAACGTTTGGTCAAGCAGCGCCTGCTTCTGCTCATCAATAGACATATGGTACTGCGGATCTCTGTGCCAGTAGTTTTTTTGGCCTTCATTTACAGGGTCAAAAAACAGCTGGGTATTCATAAAGGTTGGACGACCACCCATGATAGAAACAACAACATCCATGAACTTGGCGGAACCTATGAATTTAAACAATGACTCTCTGCCAGCACTGTTTAGATACTTCTTTGCCGTCAAATACGCAGAGTTTACAGCCTTTTCTGCGTAAAACTGCGCATTTCCTGCTTCCACGACTGATGAAATTGGGTAGTTGTTGCTCTTAGTATCTGAAGATCGCTCTCTCGGACGAAGTTTCTAAAAACTACATATCCGTTCTCTTCGTAATCTTTATTCATGTGAATACCAATAACGCCGCCAGCAGCGGCCGAGTGAAACGAGGTCCAGCGACCACAGGGAGCGATGCTGGCTGGCCTTGTTATATTTGCCGAAGTTTAGCGACCAACTCACTGCCAACACCCACAAATTTGTTATTTAGGTCTACTGGGACACTCACTTCTACTTGATTAGAAAGAGTCGATTTTAAACATAACATTAACTGAACAGAGTGATCTAACAGATCAAGTACTTTGCCTGAGGTATCCCCAGAAATATGGAATGTAAAACAATAATTTAGGCGATGGAGGGAACATTCATGGCAGTTCCTGATCTGATCTTTCGCCAAAAACAACAAACCATGAATAACAGCCATGAATGCTCAAGCCATGCTCGCCGATTTTCTCGAAATTGTCACCCCAAAATCTTTCCATAAACATCTTTTAAATTCGCTGACAGCGTCACTACAAAGTCTGCTGACCAACGGTCAGTGCAGCGTCACCGCGATTGGCCGTGGTATTGAAAGTCTGGCGCAAGAACGGCATTGCATCAAACGTGCGGACCGGCTGCTCAGCCACACCACCATGCAACAGGCTGTGCCTGAGTTTTACACAGCGATGACCAGCGCTTTAGTGAAGGGAAAACAACCACTTATCTTGGTCGACTGGAGTAATGCTGATAAGGCTCGCCGTCATTTTATCCTGCGCGCGAGCCTGGCCGTTGAAGGCCGGGCGATGACGCTGCTGCAGATGGTCACGACTGAATCCGACTACAACTGCCCGCATCTTCACAAAGCCTTTTTGACCCGGTTAAAGGCGATGCTACCCAAGCGCTGCCGACCTGTCATCGTCACCGATGCAGGCTTCAAAGTGCCGTGGTTTAAGGAGGTGAGCGCTTTGGGCTGGCATTTTATCGGCCGGGTGCGCGGTCAGGTATCGCTCCGCTTGCCGGGCCAATCCGAATTTATCAGTGTCTCGAAAGTGTATAAAAAGGCCAAACAACAGCCGATGGTGCTGGGTGAAATTGCGCTGGGCCAATCTCAGCAATATACCTGTCGCGCCGTGCTCGCCAGCAAAGGCTGGAAACTGAAAAAAAGCGATAAGCACCGACCGTTTAAAGAGCCGTGGCTGCTCGTGTCTAACTTGGCCTACTGCTTCAATTATGCGAAGAAAATCAATAAGCTCTATGCAGCGAGGATGCAAATCGAAGAAGCATTCCGTGACCAGAAAAGCCAGACTTATGGTCTTGGCAGCAACGCGCATCGGACAAAAAAGAAAGGCCGGTTAGAGGTGTTACTGTTGCTGGCTGCGCTCGCCAACTGGCTGCATTACATGCTTGGTCTGGCGGCAGAACTTGCCGGAAAACACCGGTCGTTCCAGGCGAACTCAGTGAAAAATCGCAGGGTGTTGTCATTCAATTATCTGGGTAAACGCCTGTGTCGGTTAGCCAGAGTGGGCATCAGCGGTGAGGAAATCCAAGCGGCAGTCAGGCAACTGCTTGAATGGGCGAGTGTTTTTGATTGGGCTAATGTCAGGAAGGTGATCGGATGATATGGTTAAAAAATATCTGGGGATCCTTCAAGTACTTTGCTTGATGAAATGCCATGTTTTACTGAGCCATCACTTGATACCAAAGTAGGCTTATCGTTGTGAGCAACCTTCAGGTTTCGGTAATCTTGAATATTGATTTCTTGTTTTAGACTAGCGGTTTGGCATCGATGCATCTTTGCCGTAACAGTTAAAGAGTCCTGATATTTTTGAACGATTTTTCTTTGTGACAAGTACTCGAACTTTTGATTTTTATGTTCATAGAAATCCGTGTCGAACAACCTTGATAACGAAATAATAATCTCGTCATGCATTGAACGTTGGATTATTGAAAAGGCCATGCCAGCTTTGTCAGATAGCACGGAGACAGATGATTTATGCTCGAAGAGTTCTGAATACAAAACTACTGATCTTCTTACTCTTATTGCTTCAATTATGTATCGATCAATGTCTTCCATGCTCGATCTCTCAAAAAATATAACGCTGAGCGCACGCGCGGCAACTGCATCGCAGTTGACGTCGCTGCGGCCGAAGGCCGCAAGTGCCGCGATTTGTTAGCCGAGAGCCCGGATAAGGGCAACGCAAAAAACCAAACAACGCCGCACGTGCAAATTTAAAACGTACCCCGCAAACAGCTGAATTTTGCAGCTTGGCTGCCAAAAAGCACTGAGCGGAGCCTGTAAACAATTGGTGAACAACAAACTACCAGAAGGGAAACGAAGAACGCAATTTCCGTTTGCACTTTACCCGAGCAACGAACTGCCCGAACAAAGCCACCTTCCTGGTGTTGGCTGCACAACCAACCGAAAACTTTAAAACCGATTCACGGCTAACTACCAAATTTAGCGCGGAAAGCCGCGCAGCGGGTTGACGTCGCAGCCCATGCGTAGCGTGGGCGATTAACATTTGCTTGTTATGTACGTTTTAAACAGAAGTTTTTTAGCAAACTAACCTTTTACGGATAGCCTTATAAAAATATAAATACTTACGCCAACTAAGATTGCAAAGGAAATAATTGCTAACCAGAAAGACAGTAAGTAGTAAATCACAGTGGCACCACCAGATGTTACTGAAAACAAGCCACAGTCATAGCCACAAGTATTCATTCTGTATAGAGCGGTAACGAACAACGCAAACAAAACAACAAAAGCCAGTAAGCTTATTCGTTGAATTTTTCTTAATGTCTTCAGTTCCAATCTGTCGTACCTAGTACATAACATATTAATCGAGTATGTAAAATTTTCTGTGTAAGTGGCTGTTTATCATAGCGACACACGGTCGCCGTACATGATGATGAACTGATTCATCGCCGGTTTCCAGTCCCTAAGTGGCATTGTCCACTTCTTCGCAATTTGGTGTAAAGCCAGATACAGCAGTTTTAACACCGCTTCGTCGTTCGGGAAGGAACGTCGGGTTTTAGTGACTTTTCGCAAGCTGGCATTGAGTGATTCAATTGCGTTGGTCGTGTAAATAACCTTCCGGATTTCAGGTGGATAGTCAAAGAACACACTGAGCCGGCTCCAGTTGTTTCGCCAGGACTGGCTGATACCGGGGTGTTTTTCATCCCAGGTTACAGCAAATTCATCCAGTGCCTGTTCGGCTTGTTGCAGCGTAGCGGCTCCGTAGATAGTTCGCAGGTCTGCAGCCACTTCCTTGCGCTCTTTCCAACCCACAAACCGCAGGCTGTGCCGCACCTGATGCACAATACACAGCTGAACCTGAGTTTTCGGATAAACCGCTTCAATCGCCTCCGGAAAACCTTTGAGTCCATCGCAACAGGCGATGAAGATGTCGTTAACACCCCGGTTTTTAAGTTCGTTCATCACGCTGAGCCAGAATTTAGCCCCTTCGTTTTGCGACAACCAAAGGCCCAGCAGCTCTTTTTCACCGTCACTGTTGACGCCCAGGGCGAGATAAACCGCTTTGTTTTGAATAGCTCCGGATTCGCGGCTGCGAACCACCAGACAGTCCAGATAAACGATTGGGTAGACCGTGTTTAATGGCCGTTGTTGCCAGATTTTGACTTCATCGAGCACGGCATTGGTCACCTGAGAAATGAAGGTTGGCGACACTTCGACATCATAGGCTTCTTCAAAATGCGCTTGAATATCACGGGTCGACATACCACGGGCGTACAGCGAAATGATGCGTTCGTCAAAGCCGCCCAGCTGTTTTTCGCTTTTCTTGACTAACCTCGGTTCGAAGGTGCTATTGCGGTCGCGAGGAACTTCCAGCTCAATTTCGCCATGCACAGAGCGCACAGTTTTACTGGTTTTACCGTTGCGGGAATTACCGGACTTTTTACCAGCTGGGTCATGTTTGGCGTAACCAAGATGGTGTTCCATCTCAGCTTCAAGGGCTCGTTCAGCAAGCTTTTTGGTGAGCTGGCGCAACAGGCCTTGCTCGCCCATCAGATCTTCAGGAGATTTGCAGTCAGCTAACAGCTGATCCAGTAATTGGTCTGTAATTGGCATTCTTTATCCCTTACAAGGAGTTAGTTAGAATGCCACTTACACAGATTTTTTTACAGACTCTATTAATCAACGGCAAAACGCACGCTTTTAAGCCTGCGTCTTGCCTTATTTCCTTTTCGCATACGTTCACGTTAACCAAAAAACAACTTGCAATCAAATTTCTAGAGAGCTTGCTCGCTTTGACAATTGCAAAAGCGTGCACGGTGCACTTGATCTGCCTTGAAACACAAAATTTACATTTTGCGGCAGATTTTTTTGATACTCTGCAGTAGTCGAAGTTTGCTTTTGGCATACGTGAGGGGGCAAATGAACTCGCAAAACGGCCGGGCTATAACATAAGCTGACCGTCAACTGCAGGGTGAAGGCTGGATCTCAGCAAGCCAGTTAGCTGCCTGACCCGCGATTATACCGCGATGCCGACCCCGCTCTAGCCAGTCTCTGACCAGCGCAGTGGGCGAGTCACAGCGCTGGTTTGACCGATGTACCCGAACCAATCAGTTCCACAATGGGGCAGCAATTTTACTCAGCGCTCAAAAGTGCCCCTGACCAGCGCCTGGCCGTCCTGTACCAGCTGTCGGCCTTTGGCAAATACGCTGTGGATCTGTAAATCATCGCGGCGGATCAATAACAGATCTGCATCCAGCCCCGGCGCTAACCGGCCTTTGTGCTGCAGGCCCAATATCGCTGCCGGCGCCGCTGTCACGCTGGTCAGCGCATGCGCCAGCGACACATGATGGCGCTGCACCGCATCCCGTACACTCTGGAACAAACTACGGACTTGCCCAACCTGCAGGCCCTGCAATTCGCCATCGTCGTTGTACAGCGGCAAACTGGCATTACCATCTGAACTTAAAGTCAGCTGCAGTGGTGCGATCCCCAGATACAGCGCTTCGGCCAACGCTGCGGCGGCAGCCACTTCACCGTGCTGCAGGTCATAAGCGGTAGTGCTGGTGGTAAAGTCAATCACACCGCCTTTTTTGGCAAACTCGATGCCGGCCTCAAACACCCGGCGGTTGCGGTTCATATGAGTTGGATAAAACTGTTTGAGCCGCAGTTCAGTGCCACTGACCGCCTGGTAAAGTGGTTGCAGAATACGTTCACCGGCGCCGACGTGCACACTGACCACCCCACTTTTACCGGATAGCATGCCACCGACCCTTGCAGCTGCTGCCACTTTGCGGATCTCGTCGGTGGTGGGCTGCGACGAGCGATGGTCGCTGATGGCAATTTCACCAACACCAATAAACTTGTCGATCAAAATCAAGTCGTCAGTGATGCTGCCAGTCAGCGTCCGACACGGAATTTCATAAGAGCCGGTGTGGCAATAAGTACTGATGCCTTCGGTTTCCAGCGCATGAGCTTTGGCGAGCAGATTGGTCAGAGTGCGCGTGGTCGCATCTGTTCCCAGTACGCCGATAGCAGTGGTCACACCGCCAAGCGTCGCATCGGTCAGCTGCATTTCCGGCGTCCGCGTAGCGAACCCCCCTTCACCGCCGCCACCAATAAAATGCACCAGCGAATCAACAAAACCTGGCGTTAAATAATAATCCGCACAGTCGATGACAGTGACCGGTAAATTGCTGCCCGCCAGATTAAAATCGCTGCCGATCGCGGCGACACGATGGCCGGCAACCAGCAGATCCTGCCGGCCCAGCGGGCCCGGCGCCATTAATTCAGCATTTTTAAACAGAAGAATTGCGTTCACAAAAAATTCCTTTTACTGATATTGAATGGCCACGGCGAGCAACATAAACAGACTGGCAAGACCAAACAGATACAGCTGCAGGCGCCAGACAAAACGCAGCCAGATGGTCCAATCCAGCCGCACAGCACCGAGGCAACCAATCAGTGCAGCAGAAGTTGGAATGATGCAGTTGGTCAGGCCGTCGCCGAGCTGAAACGCCAACACGGCGGTCTGGCGCGACAGGCCAATCAAATCGGAGAGCGGTGCAATTAACGGCATCGTCAACGCCGCCTGACCGGATCCAGACGAGACAAAAAAGTTAATCACCGACTGCACAACCAGCATCAGCCAGGCGGATAAATAAGCTGGCAAATCTTGCAACGATTGCGCCGAGTAATACAACAAAGTGTTCAGCACCGAAGGCGTTTCTGGATCGCCCCCTCCCAGCAGTAACAGCATGCCTTTGGCCATCCCAACAATCAGCGCGGCCGGCAGCAACTCAGCGGCACCTTGTTTAAAACCGTCTGCGACTTCGTTGACGCTCATCCGCCGGCCAATCACGGCAATAGCACCGATCACAATACCAATGGTAAAAAACTGACTGGCAATTTCAGGGATGTAATATTGACGACTGGTCACGCCCCAGATGATCCAGCCAAGACCGGCAAAAAAGGCCAGCAGGATCACGGTATCGAGCCTTTGGTATTGGCTGACGACCTGACCACTTTGTTGGTTGCGTTGGCGTAAATCAGCTTGGTAGCTGAGCGACAACGTCGGATTGGCTTTGATGCGGGCGGCATAACGCATGGTAAACACCAGACCAAACAAGGTGAACACAGCCCACATTCCCATCCGTAATTCCTGGCCGGAAAACAACGGGATCTCAGCTATGCCCTGCGCGATCGCCACGTTAAACGGGTTCATCCACGAGGTGGCAAAACCGATTTGTGTTGCGACATAAGTCACCAGCACCGTCGTGATCGCGTCATAACCCAGTGCCAGCATCAGCGGCAGCAAGATAATGCAAAAAGCGATGGCTTCTTCACCCATACCAAACACCGCCCCGCCGAGCGAAAACAACAAAAACAAGATCGGGATAAATAGAAACTCTAAATCACGGGTGCGGGCAATCAACGCCAGAATACCGTTATGAATAGCACCGGTTTTCATCAGAATGCCAAAAGCGCCGCCGGTCAGCAGGATAAACATCACAACACCAACCGCCGAGCCCCACTTGTTGCCAGACACCAGCCCTTCAAACGCATAGTTAAAAAAACCGATACCGCCGCCTTCGGCAAACAACGGCACCCCATTGTCGGCATTTTCGGCAAAACTGAAACTATTTGGATCCAGTTTACCCTTGAGTTTAGCGGCGCCTTCCGCGACGGGGGCCGGCTCCAGCAACTGAAAGGAACCCGCCGGGATCAGGTGCGACGCAATCGCCGCCAGCACCATGATGAAAAACAGGATCACCATGGCATCCGGCATCGCCGACGATGACTTGCCCTGCAGCTGTTGTTCAGTAGACATATAAAATTCCTGAAGATAAAAGGCGGGAAGCCAGGCTTCCCGGATTGAACACGATGCAATGTCGCTATTTAGAACCGATAAGTCGCCAGTAAGCGGTAGTTACGGCCTAACACGTCATGATTGATGAAATCGACATCCTTATAGCGGCCATAAATGAACGGCGGGTCGCGGTCCAGCAGATTATCGATATTGAAGCTGAGTGTCAGATGTTTATTCACATCATAACCAAGCTGCGCATTGACTTTGGTCCAGGCCGGTACCCGGCGGTCGATGGCAATACCCTGTTCTGCCAGAATCGCAATATCCGCCGGTTCCAGCAGCATTATCTCGTCCTGATAGTCACTGGTGTAATTGAGGCCAATACCACCAAACCAGTCGTTGGCATCCCAACGCAGTTTCAGGCTGGCCAACAGACGCGGATAACGGAAACCATCTGCCAGCTGTTCAGTCCCTGAAAACGCGGTGCGTTCACGGGTGAAACTCATCAGTCGGGTGACATCAGCGCTGAGTTTAAAACTGCCTAGTTCCGTGTCATAACGCTGGGTATAGGTCAGGTCCAGACCTTTGGTTTGTTGATTGCCGGTGTTTTCCAGTAACAGAATATGGTCACGAAATAACGGTAGACTGGTGGCTCGGGTATCAATTTTGCGCCAATCCGCCAGCACCTGCGTCAGGTTGTTGGTAAAGCCTGATTGCAGCTTGAGACCATCACATAACAGCGGATCAAACGCGATCCCGACTTGATCGGCCGGCACCAGACCACAGAAACGCAGGCCTGGCTCGGATAAAGTACGCATCAGCATCGATTCCAAATCGGTACCGATAATCTTCTTGTGGTCAAACTGCCAATAATCCAGCGTCAGCGTGCTGTCATCGGTTGGGCTCCAGGCAAAACCGGCACTGACAGACTCCGCTTCTTCCGGATCTAACGCCGGGTTACCAAATTCCAGCGTGTTCGGCGTGATTTCGCCACCAACATCGCCGCCACAATACAAAGAGGCAAACTCAGCCAGGCAACGCGCTGTGGTACTGGTGGTGCGTAGTTCAACACCGGCCTGTGTCAGCGAAGGTGCGCGAAACGATGTAGCCCAGGCAGCCCGCAGCACTAAGGCTTCGGTTGGACGCCAGCTCAGGCCAACTTTCGGATTCACGCTACTACCAAAATCATCATAATGGTCATAACGGCCGGCCAACTGCAGATCGACCTTGTCGGCCAGCGGTACTAACAATTCACTGAATAATGCCCATTGCTTACGATCCGCCGCTGATTTACTGGAGCCAAAACCAATCACATCAACCAGGTAATTGCGGTCAAAGCGCGACTGCGCAATCAGATCCGGGTCATCACTGAGCTTTTCGTGACGGAATTCAGCGCCAAACGCCGACACCACATTGCCGGCGGGTAGCTGCCACAGGTCGCCGTTCAAGCGAAAATCAGCACTCAGCACTTCGGATTTACCCCGTCGTGCCGGATTTTCCGACATCAGTTTTAGCACTTCATCGTTGCCGGTTTGACCGCCGAATGGATTGAACCAAAGTCCACCAGTGGCAGGACTACACTTGGTGCCGCCATCGGCGCAAAGCTCGCCAAACAGCGCGGCATTAAATTTGTAGCGGTTGTACACGCCTGAAATCGCTTGTTGATCTGATTCACTGCGTGAATACATTAGCGCAGTTTCCCAATCAAAATCAGCCACATTGCCTTGCAGACCGCTGACCAGCCGATACGCATTGGTTTCGTTTTCAATCACTTTAGGGGCGAGGAAACGGCCACGCAGCTCCACCACAGGGACGCGTGTCCCATTCGGGCTGTTGCGGTTAATCGGATAAATCAGCGACGACAAGGTTTTGTCATTGCGGATCGCCGGATTATTAAAACCGGCGTAGATCCAGCTGCTGCGGTCCTGTAAATCGGTGAAATTCGCTGGTGTGCTTTGCGCAGTTGATTTACTGCGGCTGATAAAAAATTCATTAAACCAGCGCAGGTCACCAAATTCCCCCTGGTGGATAAGGCCAGCTGAGGCATTTTGCTGGGCCGGCCGGATCAGCATGTCCTGGTTCGGATTGTAGCCACAGCCGGTGTCACCAAACTCCGGATCTGTCACCAGCACTAACTCTTTTGGGCAAGCCGGATCAGCAAAACCTACATATTCCCCGCTGACCGGGTCCTGATAATCTGACGTGGTGTAGCGCACGGTCGGGAACTGACCCCGGGTCGATGGCGACCAGGTTTGGGCGGTCAACGCCCGGTCGCCGTAAGCAAATTCATTGCTGTCATAAAAATCGGCAAACAACGTCAGGTTGTTTTTACCAAAATTGTGGCCCCAGATAAAATTAAGGCCCTTTTTGCTCTCTTCGGAGCTGGCTTCTGTGTCGCTGTAACTGATATCCATTTCCGCGCCATCAAAATCTTTTTTCAGCACGTAGTTGATCACACCGGCGACGGCATCCGCCCCGTAAATGGCCGAGGCGCCGGTGGCAAGGATCTCAACCCGCTCAATAGCGGATACCGGAATGGCGTTGATATCAACAAAGTTTTCGGTGCCGGCAGCAAAAGACGAAGCTGCGACACGGCGGCCGTTGATCAGTGTCAAAGTCGATGATGGCCCCATGCCACGCAGCGACGCTGCGGCCTGACCGGCTGGAGTGTCATTGGAGGCGGTACCACTTTCAGAGGTGGAGAAAGTCCCGCTGCCGCCACGTAACTGACCGACGTCTTTGAGCAAGTCGTATACCGATGTGGCACCAGAGTTTTTAATATCATCGGCCGAGATCACAACCAGCGGTTGGGTGCCTTCAAGGTCTACCCCTTTGAGGCGCGAGCCGGTCACTTCAATTTTTTCAACAGATTTATCTTTATTTTCAGTGGATTGCTCTGCAGTTTGAGCAATAGCGCTATGGAAAAAAGCACTGGCGACCGCCAATGTAACAGCAGAAAGTTTACGCATACAAAATACCTGTCCGGATCATCAGCCGGGTCTGGGTGCAGCACAGAAATCCCGGGCGTTATAGGGTGATGTTGGGTAACAACGAGCAGGGCAAGACCCTGCCAGACACTGGGTGTCCGGGCAGTGTCTACTCGTTAAACCACTCCGACAGGTAGTAGGACGAGTAGTGATATGAGCTCAATGAAAAGGCGTTTTTCAGCATATCGCTACCAAAGGAAATGTTTCGCAACGAGCCTGGTTGGCTGGCAGTCTTTTTCACAATTACTGATTTGCCGACCGGAAGTCAAGCGACACAGACCAAAAAAAACTGCTGGATTTTGCAGCATGTCCCGGCGTATTAGTAAATAAACACGCCGCACACGGACCTTAAAATGAAACTACATCTGACCCGAACACTGCTGGCACTGAGCCTGTTCAGTACCACACCTATGCTGACTGCAACACCACAATTTCCCGAATATTCAATGGTTTTAGTCGGTGGTGGCCTGCATACCTGCAGCTCACAAGGCCAGGCTTCTTGTCAGGACAATCCACAGTTTCCGGCGGATGCGAAAACGAGCGAAAATTATGCCATCAGCATGGCCCGGATCATCGAAATCGTGCAGTCACCGCTTTGGCCAACCAGCCGGACGGAACAACGGCAACAAACCCAAAGCATTCTGAGCCAACTGTTGCTCGATTTTGGTCCAACGGCCATGACTCAAACCGAGCTGCTGCAGCGCTGGCGCGTGACTCAGGTCGTACAGGCAGGCAAAACCATCAGCGGTGAAACGCTGTACCAGCAGCTGTCCGAACTGGAACTCAATTTGATTTTTGACCTGCTGCAACAGGCAAAAACAGGAGCCAAACAACAACGGCAGCGTGAAGTGGCCAGTCTGACACAGACACAGGATAAATTTAGCGTTGAAATTTACGAAAAAATTAGCGAACTAGCGGCTAAAGTCCGGCAAAAACCAGGAAAACCGGTAATTCTGGTGGTCACAGCATCGAGCCGGGACCCGTTATCCGCGGTGGATTTTTATCTCAGCGCTTTTGCCCAAACCGGCGCGCAGGTGCAGTGGTTGCCACTCAACGCGGCGTATCAGGCCGCCCAGCAGCAAAAAACCGCTGGTAAAGCCAGTTGCCAGCTATTGCCGCAGTATCTGGCCGACATCCACGGCAGTTATGGCCGGGCGGCGGTTTACCCGGATCTGATACAGCAGCTGACGGAGTTTTGCCAACAAGGGTCTGCACATGCGGTGGCGCAAATCCAACAAGCCGATGCGATTTTTTTTAATGGCGGTGACCAGAGTCTGACGCTGCAGGCACTGCGTCTGGCTGACGGCAGCCCTACCCCGGAATTACAGGCCATCACGGCGCGGTTGCAAGCCGGCAAGCTGATTGTCGCCGGTACCAGTGCCGGCACTGCAGTGCAATCTGGGGGTAACTTGGGTATGAAATTCGCACAGCAACAAGTACCGATGATCAGCAACGGCAGCAGCCGACAAGCGTTACAGACCGGCGCTGTCGCAGCCACAGCCCCGTTAGCCGGCTGTGAGAAAAATCACAGTTGCCCGGCTGAACTGGCCGAAGACCAGCTGACTTACCGCGCACAAGGCGGCCTGGGTTTGTTCCCGTTTGGCGTGATGGATACGCACTTTTCCGAACGTGGTCGCGAGGCCAGACTGGTGCGGCTGCTGAGCGATGCGCAAACGCGTTATGGCTTTGGCGTTGATGAAGCCACAGCGCTGTTGGTTGGTTTTGACCCGGGCCAGCCAGCCAACGCCCGCTTCGGCGTGATTGGTGCTTCTGGCGTTTATATCGCCGACCTGGCTGGCGCCAAAGCCAGCGGCAATGGGGCAGACTGGCAAATTAATCAGGTCCGCACGCATTACCTGAGCCGCGAAGATCAGGCGACTTTGCACAACGCTGAGCTGAGTATTCAGTTTGCGCCCTGGAAAAAACCAGTTAGCGCTGAGGCGGCCAACACCGGGCAACGGGTCAAGCCGGAGAGCTTGTCCGCAGACTTTCTGGCGGATGATAATTACCGCCAACTGGCCCTGCAATTATGCCGCAGCGGCCAGTCACAGGCGTTGGGGCAAAGCGCTGTCGCGCAGGTACAGCTGCAACAACAACAGGACAGCAAAGCAGCAGCCGGCGCATTTCAGGCGTCTGCGCAGCTGGTGAATTATTGTTCGTATCAGAATTTTTATCTGCAGATCAGGCGCTAAGAAACAGCTGAAAAAAAACCGCTTGACAGAAAATTCTAAATCAGTGAGTTTGAAAGCACAGCCGGTTTTCGGTTGAAGTTGTCCAAAATCATCATCAGCAGCGACGCACCAGCGGCTGCAACCAGACAGGAGGAGAGTTATGCTGAAATGCGCAGTTAATCTTAGCAATTATCGCTACTCTCCTTACTACCTCTCCGAGTGGTTTAATAATTAGCCAACCCTCTGCCTGACGCAGAGGGACGCTTCACAGATCCCGGCTTTACGGCAATAACCGATGTGCATGCTGACGCGTACTCCCTGCGGCCATGCCCTGATGTTATTGGTGATCTGTGCAGAGCCTGTCACTCCGGATCCGCCTGTGCGGCCCCCTCTTCGTCATTTTTCTGAATACACCAAACCAGATTGCCCAAAGGCAACTTTTGATCCAGAGGAATGAATATGTACACAGCAAAAATGAAGCAACAACAGCGCCACATTCTGGCAGCTGCCCTGCAGCAATCGGCCCTGAAAAAAACAGCACTGTGCAGTGCGCTGCTGCTGGCATTTTCCGCGCAGGCTCAGCAAGCGGCAGTCGCCGAAGGTGTTGAAGCCGAAAAGAAAATTGAAAAAATTGAAGTCACCGGCTCGCGCCTCAAAGGCGTTGACATGGAAGGCGCGAATCCACTGCAGGTCTTCACCGCCGAAGAGCTGATGAACAAGGGCTACGACAGCGTTGCCAGTTTCCTGCGGGATCTGCCACAAGCCGCCAGTGCCGGTACCTTCACCGAAAACGGTAACGTCGGTGGTTCTGATGGCACCCCACCGGGTGCGGCCGGCGTCAGCTTACGCGGCCTGGGTTCAAGCTCCACGCTGGTGCTGGTGAACGGCCGGCGCGTTGCCGTGGATTCGTTCTCCAACGGCTTTGATTCTTTTGTCAACGTTAACGCCATCCCAATGACGGCGATAGAACGGATTGACGTGCTGACTGACGGTGCCGCATCCGTCTATGGCTCTGACGCTATTGCCGGGGTTATCAACTTCATCCTGAAAAAAGACTATGAAGGCCATGAAGTCAGCGCCTTGTACGGTGACGACTCCGCCGCCGGCGATTTCGGCCGGTATAACCTCACCTACACCGGTGGTTTCGCTACTGAAAACTCCAGTACCACTGTCGTGCTGGATTATTTCAAACGCGACGAGCTGATGAATGCCGACCGGCCGATTGACGTCACCTTTTTGTCTTCCACCCGCGTGACAATCGACGGCAAAGATTACGCCGAACCCTGGTGTGGCAGCGCCACCAGCAACGGCGGCAGCCGCTGCCAATACGATTATGTTGGCGAACGGGCTATTCAGCCAGATACCAAAAACGTCGGTGCTACGCTGAACCACATCTACCGCCTTGGCGGTGAAAAAGAGCTGTTTGTTGAAGCTATGTATCAGCAAAACAGTGGCCATTCTTATGATTCTGCCGGCTCTTTTGACCTGCGCGTGCCGGGCAGCCTCAGCACAGTGCCGCAATGGGTTCGTGATATCGATGCGAAAAACGGCTCTGTCAGTACTATCCGTATCCGCTCGCGTTATCCGGAAGTGCGGATGCAGGAATACGACAGCAACAGCTACCGTCTGCTGGCCGGTCTGCGTGGTGATACCACCTTCTTTGGCAGTGACTGGCGCTGGGAAACGGCCGCCACCATCGGTAAATCAGACAACGAAGTACTGCATACCAGCGGTTATTACCATCTGGACCGGGTTGCCGCGGCTACCGCCAGCGGTCAGTTCAACCCGTTTAATTTAGGCCGTGATACCAAACCAGATGTACTGGCCAGCTTGCGTGAACTGGCACCGCGCACCGGTGAATCTGATGTGAAATCAGTTGATTTTAACTTCAGCGGTCAGCTTGGCGAGTTACCAGCGGGCCCAATCAGCGCGGTGTTTGGCGGTGAATGGCGTAGCGAAGAGATTTTTGACCGGCCGGCGCTGGTGGCGCAACAAGGCCTGGTCAGTACTTTAGGTGCCAGTGACGCCGCTGCCGATCGCACGCAATATGCCGGTTATGCCGAATTTAACCTGCCGCTGACTGACCAGCTCGATGCAATCACGGCGGTCCGTTATGACCACTACAGTGATTTTGGTGGTGACGCCAACCCGAAAGTGTCGCTGCGCTACAAAGCCACTGACGATCTGATCCTGCGCGCCAGCTGGAGCACCGGTTTCCGCGCGCCATCGTTATCTGAACTGGGTGCTGGCACTTCATTAGGTTCTAACTACATCGACTGCGGCAGCGGCAAACCATACAACGGCCTTTGCGGCAGCTTCGGTGCACAGGCCGGCGAGCTGGAATTTGACCAGGAAACGCTGGGCAATCTGGGCCTTGATGCAGAAAACTCTGAAGCCTGGAACGCCGGTTTGTCCTGGAACCTGACCGACGACCTGAACGTGACAGTCGACTACTGGCGCTATGAGCATACCGATATCGTTGATGTTGATGCCAATACCACGTTAAAAGCCTGTCTGGCCGGTACTGCACCAACAGTATCCAATGCAGACGCGTTAAACGGTGCCTTTGGTTGTGTCAAAGATTCCGGTGGCGATCTGACCTTCTTACGTACCGGCTTCTTTAACGTCGGCGCGCAGGAAACCGATGGTATCGACGTCAAACTGAAATATGGTTTTGACAGCCGCATCGGTCGTTTCACCACGACCATTGCCGGTACCAAAACCTTAAGTTACGAGCGTCAGCTGACCGCTGATGATCCGGCAGAAGATCTGCTGGGTAAATTAAGCGGCGCCAGCGAAATTGCCCGGCCGGAATTTGTTGGCGATGCGGCAATCGACTGGGAACTGCAGGACTGGAACGCCAGCATCAGCACGCACTACGTCAGTTCGCTCGGTGACGGCGACTTTAAGTTTGACAACGAAACGGTAAAAGCCTGGCTGACACTCAACGCCAGCGTCGGTTACAACATCACCGATAAGCAGGACGTGCAGTTTGCCGTGCGTAATCTGACGGATAAAGCACCACCTTACGCGTCATCGCCAACCAACGGCTACGCCAGCTCGATCCACGACTGGCTGGGTCGGGTCTGGACTGTGCGTTACAGTGTGAAGTTCTGACCACAGTTTAACCATCATCAAGGGTCGGTAGCGTCTTGCTTACCGACCCTGCGTTCCTGAACGGGGGAAGGTATTGGCGCTGGCTACTTCAGGCAGTGGGATATACGCCAGTTTTGACGCTGACTGTACAATTATCGAAACAGAATTAACTGCTTAATTTACAGCCATTTTTTCGCTTGTTGCCAAGCCTTGTCCTGCCTGTTTCATCAGCTTTCACTGATGTTAAACATTAGAAAATTACAATTAATACACATTTATTTAATGTTTTTATATGCTGCCTGCAGACCCGACACTTCAGATCGGGCGTTTCACACAGGGAACTTTGCAGATGCATTATCAAAAAACTGTTCTGGCGCTGCTCGTCAGCCAGCTGGTGGCCCCACTGGCCACTGCGGCGCAAGCAGCGACGCAGAAAAACACCGCGCAAGACGCCGTCGAAACCATCACCGTCACCGGCTCACGGCTGGTACGCTCCAGTGGCCAGATGCCAACCCCAACTACCATTATTGATGCGGCCTTGATTGAAGCCACCGGCGCGAAAAATATTGGCGATCTGATGCACCAGCTGCCGGCGCTGGCCGGGGGCATTGGTGCGGTGTCGGCCAGTGACAGCAATGGCGGCAATCTGGATTCCGCTGGTCTGGAACTGGCGAACTTACGTGGCCTTGGCGCCGTTCGCACGCTGGTACTGGTTAATGGCCGCCGCCATGTCGCCGGTTCTGCCGGCTCGGCATCGGTTGATTTGGCGATGATCCCAACCGCGCTGGTGGAACGGATTGATATCGTCACCGGCGGTGCTTCAGCGATTTATGGCGCCGATGCGGTGACCGGCGTCGTGAACTTTGTGCTGAAAAAAGACTTCAGCGGTGTGGCGCTGGACGCCTCTTATGGCGACACCAGTAAGCAGGACAACAAACGCAAAGATCTGGCGCTGACACTGGGCGACAATTTCCTCAACGACAAACTGAATCTGACCGGCCATCTGAACTTGTCCCGCCGCGATGAACTGCTGGTAACAGCCCGGCCTTTTGCCAACAAAGGGCCATCTTTTATTGTCGATCAGGCGGCAAGTTCACCGGGTAAAGAAGTGCGTTATCTGGCAGAAGATGTACGTTTTCAGGCACTCAGTGAAGAAGGGCTGATTTACCTGCCAAACGCCCACTGGTTGTTTGGCAGCGACTCGATCGCCACACACCCGGCGCCGACTTATGCTGACGACCCGTTTGGTTTTGGCTATGACACTTTTACCATCGACCGGACTGACGGCCATTTCCGGCCCTTTGTTGCCGGTAAAAACTGTGAAGTGGTGCCTTGTGACGGCGGCGACGGCTTTCGTACCAAAGAAACCAATACGCTGATCACCCCAAGCGACCGCGCGCTGCTGAGTTTGTCTGCCCGCTACCAGCAACATGATGATTTAACGCTGTTTGCCGACGCCAAATATGGCCGCAGTGAATCGGCCGCCAGCGGTCAGGCCAGCGTGTTTCACGACGACAACTTTGGCCCGCTCATCGCGTTGCAGCTGGATAACCCGTTCCTGCCCAAAGAACTGCGCAGCCTGATGCAACAACGTCAGGTCGGCACTGCCGCACTGGCAGTGGTGGGCATGAACAACCAGGTCGACACCATTCGCGAAACGATGCAATTTACTGTCGGCGCGGAAGGCAGTATCGGTGATTACGGCTATGAAGGTTTCCTGCAACATGGCGAAGTGGACGCCAGTATCGACAGCCGTGATGTGCTGAACAAAAAGTATTATGAAGCGCTGGATGCAGTCACTGACGCCAACGGCAAAGCCGTGTGCCGCAGTGGCAACAGTGCCTGTGTCGCCTTTGATCCGATCTTTAACCGCGCCTCTCAGGCCGCCAAAGATTATGCCGGCGTTACCCTGACTGAGCAGCAAAAAATCACCCAAAGTGTGGCGGCGCTGTCGTTGAACGGTGACTTACTGGAAACCGACGAAGGCGCGATCGCGTTTGCGGCCGGGGTGGAACTGCGCCGGGAATCCTCGGTCAGCACGCCGGATGCACTGGCGCAGGTGCGGGATGCTGATGGTGTTGGCGCCGGTCTGGTCGGCAGCCGCACCGGCCCGACCCGCGCGCAGAATTCTTATCTGACACCGGTTGATGGCGATTTCACTGTAAAAGAAGCATTTGGTGAAGTCAGTATTCCGTTGTTATCGGATGCCACACTGGTTAAATCGCTGGATCTGGAACTGGCTGCCCGGCTGTCCAACCACAGTATTACCGGCACCGATACCACCTATAAATCGGCGCTGAACTGGCAACTGACCGACAGTTTCCGCCTGCGCGGTACTTACTCCAAAGCGGTCAGGGCACCAAATATCGGCGAGCTGTTTGCGCCGGATTCGATTGCTGGCGCCCGCATCACCGATCCATGTCACAAAACTGAACTGACCGAAGGCCGCAGTCCGGCTAACCGGCAGAAAAACTGCGCGGCGCTTGGCATTGCCGCGGATTTTGTCTCCGAAGCTTCCTTTGGTACACGCAGTATCCAGACCCGCGGCAACATGGAGCTGAAACCGGAAGAAGCCATGACCTATACGCTGGGTCTGGTCTGGCAACCGCTGGCACGGCTGGAGTTCTCGGCCGACTGGTGGGATATCGAAATTGAAGATGCGATCACCCAGTTTGACGGCTCTGATGTCCTTGCCAACTGCGTCGACGGCGCCAGCCTTGATGCACAGTTTTGCGGCATGGTCGATCGGCGCGCCGACAAACAAATCAATCTGGTGCGCGTGACCAATATCAACGCCTCGAAATTCCTCGCCAATGGCGTTGATTTGGATCTGCATTACAGCACTGAGTTGTGGGGCGGCCAGTTGTCGGCCGGCCTGATCAGCACCTACCTCGACACCCGCGAATTCTGGCAAAACCCGGCCAATCTGACGCCGGTGACAAACGACGCCGGTACTTTCCGCTATCCGCACTGGCGGCATAATCTGCGCGCGATGTACAGCTACGGCGATATCAGCCTCGGCTGGAACATCAGTCATGTGGGCGCTGCGACTTTTGACAAGGTCAACACTAAAGATGGTTATTACCCCAGTTCGTTTAATAACACAGTGGCGGCTTACACCAAACACCAGCTGCAGCTGAATTATCAATACAACGACGCCACTCAGATCTACCTGAACGGCGACAACGTCACCAACGCCAAGCCGGATTTCCTGCCGGGCGTCAATGGCGGCACACTGCTGTATGACGCGGTCGGCCCGGTCTATACCGCTGGGATCCGTGTCAAGTTCTGATCGATAACGTTTCTGTGGTTCCAGCCAGTCAGCGTTTGACTGGCTTTTTTTTGCCTGCAAGTCTGGTCGGTTCAGAGCCGCGCTGCCTGCTGACGGACTTGTTGTAACCAACGTTGGCGGGTGTTGTCGTCAGCGCTGATCAGCGGGCCAAAGTAGCGGACAGACGTATTGCGGATCCCGACAAAATCGAGGATCGTGCGTTTGAGTTGCAGGTACAGCGGTGCACCTTGCCACCATTTGTACCAGAACACCGGTGTGTCGAGCGTAAACATCAGCTCGGAAGTGCGGCCACGCAACAGCTTTTCCGGAATACTGCTGCCGGTATGGTACTGAAAAGCAAATCCTGGCAATAACACCCGATCCAGCAACCCTTTCAGTTTGGCCGGCATGCCGCCCCACCATACCGGGCAAATCAGCACCAGATGTTCAGCCCACAACAATTGCTGCTGAAATTGCTGCAAATCGGCTTCCAGTGGCTGCGTCTGCTGATAACCCTGTGTTAAATCCAGCTGAAACTCGAGCTGGCTCAGCAGCACCAGCTGCACCTCGGTACGCTCACCGGCGGTGGCGGCGTATTGTTCCGCCATCGCCAGACAAAAACTGGCCGGTTTTGGATTGGCATTGATCACTAACACTTTTTTCAATTGGTATCACTCCATCATTCCCTGATGGCTATGCTAAACCCTGCCCTTAAGGTCAGAGTCAAGCCCGTACTCACAGAGGACCGGGCCTGTACTGATACAGCTGGCGATCAGCTGCTGATAATGCGCGATGCGCTGCAAATCAGCCTGCAGTGCGGTCATTTGCTGCTGCAGCTGCTGGCTTTTGTTCACCAGCAACTGCTGGACTGCATACCAGTCCAGCGCGTTATCGCCCCGCTTTAACTGCTGTAATTCGACCAGCAAAATGCCAAGACTCTGCGCCTGCTTGATCAGCTGGACAAATTCGACATGTGACTGGTCGTACACCCGATATTTGCCAACACGCCTGACTTTCAGCAATTGCATTGCTTCATATAACCGGATCGCCCGCGGGCTGGCGCCAGTTAACGTTGCCAATTCACCTATATACAATCTCTGTCACTCCGGCTGTTGCTTTCAGGCCATCATCACCATAGTACTGACACCGGTCCTGCCGCCCATCATCCATGCACCGATCTGGTCTCGCGTTGCATCAGCAAACTGAGCGCACAAGGCAATACAGTTAATGTCAGAATAGTGGCTGCAAACAACCCGCCGATAATGGCGTAGGCCATTGGTCCCCAAAACACCTGGGTGGCGATCGGGATCATGCCAAGAATGGCCGCAGCGGCGGTCAGCAAAATCGGCCGGGCGCGGTGGCGGGTCGCTGCCACAATAGCGTCATCCCGTGCCATCCCTTGCTCAACATTGGTATCGACTTCACTGATCAGGATCACCGCATTGCGGATGATCATGCCAGCGAGCGCAATACAGCCGAGTAGCGCGACAAAGCCCATCGGCGTGCCGGTTGGCAACATCGCCAATACAATCCCAATCAGGCCAAATGGTGCAGTGATAAAGGCCAGCACTGTGCGCGAAATGCGTTTGAGCTGGATCATCAACAGCACCAGCATCACCAGCATCGTCACCGGCAACACGGCAAAAATCGATGCGTTGCCTTTTGCCGATTCGGCCGCAGCGCCGCCCACTTCCAGCTGATAACCGGCCGGCAGTTTGGCACTAAACGCTTCGACATCCGCCGTCAGACTATTCACCACGCCTTGCGCGGTCATGCCCGGTGCAATATCGGCCTGCACTGTGATAAACGCCTGGCGCTGGCGACGCCAGACCATCGGGTCAGCCAGGCCATAACTGACTTTGGCAATTTGCCGCAGCGGCACAGCGCGACCATCGGCGGTGCGGATCTGCAAATTTGCCACTGTGGCTAAATCTTCGCGTTCGTTGCTCTGGCCTCGTACCACCACATTGACCAGTCGTTTGCCGTCGCGTACCGAGGTTAAGGTCTGACCGGAGAAAATGGTGGCCAGTGCCGACGCCACATCTTCAGAGCTAAAGCCGGCGGCGCGGGCTTCGGTCTGATTCACTTCCACCAGCACAGTGCGCTCTGGTTCGCCGGCGGTCATATTGACATCACGGGTATTGGCGCTCTGGCCAATAATGCCGCTGAGCGCTAAGGCCTGAGTCCGCACCACGTCAATGTCCGGTCCCATCACGCGGTATTTCAGCGGCCAGCCGACCGGTGGTCCCAGTTCCAGCGGCGACACCCGCACCACCAGGTCGCTGAATTGCTGCTGCACCAGCGTATCGAGGCGCTGGCGCACTGCGTCACGCTCATGCAACCCTTTGGTCACCACCACAATTTGCGCCACATGTTCGTGACTGAGCAGCACATCCATCGGCAGATAAAAGCGGATAGCGCCGGAACCGATGTAGCTGGAGAAATAACTGACATCGGGATCTGCTTTGAGCACCTGCTCAATTTGTGCCGTGCGGCGTGCGGTTTCCGCCTGCGCGCTGTTTTGCGGTAAATTGATACTGACCAGCAGCTCGGGCCGGTCGGACGCCGGGAAAAACTCTTCCTGCAGCTGGCCCGAACCAACCAGCGACAGCGCAAATACCCCCAGCGCAACCAGGATACTTTTGCCGCGATGGCGCAGTGCCTGTGTCAGTAACTTCTCATAGCCCAGCGCAAAACGCCCCGGCGCCGGATGCGCGGCGCCCGGCGTGGCTTTAAGTAACCAGACGCCTAACAACGGCGAAAACAACACCGCGACAATCCAGGAGCTGACCAGTGCAATCAGCACCACCATAAAGAGTGAGAAACAATATTCGCCGGCACTGGACGAGGCAAAACCGACCGGAATAAAACCGGCGATCATCACCAGCGTACCGGTCAGCATTGGAAAGGCGGTGGTTTCATAGGCATAAGTGGCGGCGCGGCGTAAATCCCAACCCGCTTCGAGCCTGGAGACCATCGCCTCGACCGTGATCATTGCATCGTCCACCAACAGACCCAGCGCAATAATCAAAGCGCCGAGCGAAATACGCTGCAGGCCAATATCCGCCAGTTCCATACCGACAAAAGTCATCGCCAGCACCACCGGCACTGACACCGCCACCACTAAGCCGGCACGGGTGCCGAGCGAGACAAAAGATACCGCCAGCACGATGACAATGGCTTCAATCAATACTTTGAGAAAACCGCCAACCGCTTCTTTGACCACTGCCGACTGATCAGCCACCACATGCAGCTCAATGCCATGCGGTAAATCTGCCGCAAGCGTTTGCATGCTGGTGCGGATGGCCTGACCAAATTCCAGCATATTGCCAGTCGGCGCCATCGAAATCGCGAGGCCCAGCGCCTTGTCACCATTGACCTTAAACAGCGGCACCGGCGGCTCGGCCAGCTGGCGTGATACCGTGGCAATATCGGACAAAGCGACAAAACGGTCGCCGAGGCGCAAGGTGATATCGCGGATACTTTGTTCAGAAGTAAAAGCGCCGCTGACGCGCAAACTGATGCGTTCTTTATCGGTGCGCACTACACCGGTTGGTGTGACGGCATTTTGTGCCTGAATACTTTGCATCACCTGCGCTGGATCGAGGCCAAGACCGGCCATGCGGCGTGGTGAAAACTCGACGACGATTTGTTCTTCTTCCACGCCTAAGATGTCAATTTTGCCGACGTTCGGCACCTGTAACAATTCGGTACGCATGGTTTCGACGTATTCACGCAATTCACGTGGGCTAAAACCGTCGGCGACAAAACCAAAGATAGTGCCGAAGGTATCGTCGAACTCATCATTGATACCTGGCGTCGACACGCCTGAAGGCAAACTGGGCGCCAGATCCTGCATTTTTTTCCGCACTTTGTACCAGATATCCGGCACCATTTCCGGTGGCGTATTGTCTTTCAGTGCCAGAAACACCACGGCCTCACCACTTTTGGTGTAGCTTTCAACAAAATCCAGATACGGAATTTCCTGCAGCTTTTTTTCCATCGGTTCGGTGACCAGATTCATCGTGTCCAGCACAGTGGCGCCGGGCCAACCGGCTGATACGACTGCAGTTTTGATAGTAAAGGCTGGATCTTCATTGCGCGGCAGCCGGTCGTAACTCAGCACGCCACAGACCATGACCACCAGCAGTAAAAATGCCACCAGCTGCTGGTTCGCCAGCGCCCAGGCGGATAAGTTAAAGCCAGTATTCCCGGCAGTTGTCGGCGCTGCATTCATGCTTTGGGCTCCGGCAACAAACTCACGACAAGACCGGGACGCAGTTTGCCGACCCCGGCCACCACCACACGCTCACCGTCGGTTAAACCACTGCTGATAAATACTTCGGTGTCAGAATAACGGCTGACACTGACTTTTTTCAGCTGCAACTGTGAGTTTGCCGGGTCGACCACATACACCGCGGGCTCGGTGCCGTCACGGGTCATCGCGCTGGCCGGCACCACCAGTTGGTCGGAGGCGGGTTTATCGATGCTGCCCTGCACGGTAGCGCCAAAGCCAAAAGCCGCCGCCGGCTGTTCCAGCGTGACGCGCACGCGGATAGTCCGGGTCACCGGATCAGCGACCGGACTAACATCCCGAATGCGGCCGGTGGCCTGGATGGCAGGATCGGATAACAATGTCACCAACACCGTCGGATGACCGGCTTTGCTGTTGACCAGGCTTTCGGACACATCAAACACCGCATCACGGCCGGCTAAAGCCGCCAGCCGCACAACTTCCTGGCCGGCACTGACCACCTGGCCCGGATTCGCCGTCACAGCTGACACAACGCCTTCACTGGTCGCGGTCAGCGCAGTAAAATTCAAGCGGTCCTGCGCACTGGTGACATTGGCTTCGGCACTTTTACGGGCGGATAAACTGGCTTCATGATCCGACTGCGCCTGCTCTAACTGCGCTGCCGACACCGCACCGCCCGGCGCCAGCTGTTTTAAGCGTTTAAAATTCGATAACGCCAGTTTTTCTGCAGTTACCGCGCTGTCGAGCTGCGCTTTGGCGGCTTTTAACTGGTTTTCACTGTCACTGGGGTCCAGCGTGGCAATCACATCACCGGCCTTGACCACAGCGCCAACATCCACCAGCCGTTTGACAATGCGGCCATCGATGCGAAAGCCCAGACTGGTTTCTTCAGAAGGCCGGATCTCGCCGGTTTGCACCAGTTTTTCTGCACCGGTACCGGCACTGACGAGGATAGTTTTGACCGGGCGGACCGTCTCGGCCGGCGCTGTTGGTGCTTCGGAACAGGCACTAAGTAAAGAGACCGCGAACAAGCCACAGCTGGCCGTCAATAGTCGGAATAAACCGGGAAAAACAGACATAAAAGCTCCTTTAAGTACATGGCCACCGGCCGGTGGCGATCAATCCATGTGAATGATTCAGGCTGAACCAGCAATTCCTGCAAGCGAGTCAAAAGACCTGCCCGTTGCCGGACCTAATCAGTGTAGTTGCGACAAAATTGCAGCCAAATCTGGCCGAGCATTTTTTTTGCTGCATCAATAGTGCGACGACCTTCCGCGTCACCTTGCTCCAGCGCCAGCCGGGAACCGGCCACAGCAAAATGTAGCAGCAGATTCAAAGTGCGATGCAAATCAGGTGCTGCTGATGGTGGGAAAAACGGTGTTGCGACCGTGCAAAAAAACTGCAGATGTTGCGCGTTGTCCTGCAACTCCAGGTTTTGCATGTCTTTATCCGTGGCCGTGCCGGCCCAGACATCCCGCACCACCGGGTCGTCACGAAACATTTGGTAGTGTTGCTCCAATACCTGCAGAAAAAGCGCAGACAACTGCTCGCGGCTGCCAACCGGTTCGGCAAAAATCTGCAGCAGACGCTGCTGAAACTGTTCCACATACAATTGCCCCAAGGCCAACACTATCGCCGCTTTGTTACGGTAATACTGATACATCGAGCCAGGCGTGATCCCTGCCACTTCAGCGATCTCGCTGATCGTCAGATTGGCACAACCTTTTTGCAAAATGATCGCCCGCGCTGCCGCCAGAATCTGGTCCGCCCGCTGTTTACTGCGCTGTTGCTGCGGCGCGCGCACTGGATTGTCACTGCTCTGGTCCATACCTCACCTAAAACCTGAATGTTTTTCAGATTTTACCGCAGCAGAAAAAATTGAACACAAGTTAAATCTGAAAATGTTTCAGATTTAACTTGTGTTCAAGCTTTGCAGTAATGGATTTTTGAATTGCAGTGTTAAGGTATTGAACTACAGCGACGTTTGACTGAACTCTCGCCAAACAAAAAATTCACGCAACCGGATTGAGCATTAGCATCAGAAAATTACTGTTTTTTAACACGCGGGCGCGGTGACAGGCTGGAAGAATTCGGCATGCGTTTGGTTATCCAGCCGATATTTGCCGATACAGCTGGCGATCAGCACATGCAGCAATGGTCTTGCTTCATACAGATGAACAACCCGCAGGCTGGCGCCGTGTCAGGTTACCCATTCACCCATATCAACTCTCTGTCCCCCCAAACACTTCTTTACGCGAAGCCAAATAACAGCCGGCGGGTTAAACCTCAGCGCCCTTGCGGTTTGCCCGCTGGCGCTGCCTGACTGATATTGTCAAACATCGGCGACCGGGCCATATAGTTTTTGATTAACTGTCGCGACTCTGGCGTCAGCCAATCCAGCAAAGCGGCACGATATTGCGGGTCACCCCTGAGCTGATGTAACGCCTGATTCACCGCTTTGATTTGCGCTTTTGCCTGTTCACTGATGCTGCAGGCGACATATACCTCAGTCACCACCGGTAATCCCTGCAGAGGCAAAGCGCGTAATTTCAGCCCGGGCGTGGCCTGTGCCAGATAATGCATCCGGTCGGCATACTCGATGACATAGTCGACGCGGTTGGCTTTGAGCATCTGTACCAGATTAGTTTCTGTCGCCGACACCTGGACAAATTCAGTTAAATGCTCAGCAATAGGCGAAGGATAGGTACGGTGTTCTTCGACCATGCCGCGCCAGGACTGACCAAACAACCAGGTCAGATCAACCGCCTGCCGCCGTTGCATTTGCTGCCACATGGGATGGTCGGCGCGGGCGACTAATTGCAGATTTGGGATCACCGCCACCGGCTCGGAGAATTGCAAAAAGGTCTGACGTTGTGGTGTTTTCAGTAAACCAAACAGGCAATGCGATTTTTCCTGTTGCATCATTTGCTGGCGCATTGTCAGCGTGGATAAATGCAACTGATGGTCATATTGCGGCAATGCCAGCATCAGCCGGTGCAACATCACATCGTATGCACCCTGCCCTTGTTGCGGTCCCTGCAGGATATTCACCGGCGGCCAATCCCGGATAAACCAATCCATGGTGTCAGCAAGGGCCGTTTGCAGACATGCAACAAACCCTAACAACCAAACACCGCACCTGAACATAACAACCTCTGTTATTTCGCACGCTTTCAATTATTTATCATACACCGAATCCTGTATCGATAAAGCCTGACTTTTGCCGGGGCAACTTGCCAACTCAGCGCTGGATCTTCTGCTGCTTCATCTGGGTCAAATACGCCAGCAGCGCATCGATATCAGCGTCACTGAAGTGACTAAAAGCCGGCATTTTTGACTGATAGCGGTAAGATTCCGGATTGCGGATAAAGGCTTTTAGATCATGCTGTTGCCAGTATTCAGTGACGTTTTTCGGCGCGTTGAGTTCCGGGCCTAACACACCGCCCTGCAGGTTGATCGAATGGCATTTCAGACAGTTCTGCTTAAACAAGGCAAAACCCTGTTGCACCTGAGCTGACGCGGTACTGAGCGGGATCACCTGTGCGTAACGGTCAGCAAAGCGGATCAACTCGATCTTCACCAGCTGATAAGGCCAGGCGTAGTGTTCCGCCGCTTTCCCGGCACCGGGCCAAATCAGATAAAACGGTGCCGGGGATAACATACCTTTGCCTTGCTGCAGCGGTGTAAAACTAAAATCCGGCTGTTCGGCTTCGGCAAATACCAGCATGGGCTGCTGCCTGGCTAATAACTGAGCTGATAGCGTCGGTGCATAGCCATCACTGGCCGTCAGCACCAGCGTGTCGTCGCCGTTCAGTGCCGGAAAACCGGCGATGGCCAATAACTGCTTAAAGTCAAAACCACGGTAAGATTTGTGCTGATTGTAAGACGGGTCATCCAGACTGACCTGCTGTACTGCCAACTGTTGTTTTAATTGCGCCAGCGTCCACGCTTTACTCTGCCCACTGTGGACCAGCGTCAGGACCGGCTCGGCCTTTAACATCCAAGCGCTGCACAACAGCAGCAATATAGCGATAAATTTCATTCGTAGGTCCTGATAGGGCGTGTTGACGTTTGCTGTTATTAAGCGGGCGCGACGACAACAGGTCAAGTCCCATCGTGATACCCGCTGGTCACAATCCGCCGGCATTTATCGCCTGCTATGACAGGCTGCTGTTTGCCCACACCTGAACCGATAAGAGATCTGCTGATGAAAGCTTTTTACCTGAGTATTCTGGCGGCCTGCAGCCTGCATCTGTCTGCTGCCGATCTGAACCTGAGCGGCCGCAGTGCTGCTGATATCAAACGCGACACAACCAGTTTTCCGGCGGCAACACTGGCGCTGTTACCGCTAAAACCCGGTCAGACCGTGCTGGACCTGTTTGGCGGCGATGGTTATTACAGTGAATTAGCGGCGCAATTAGTCGGCCCAAACGGCAAAGTCATGCTGCATAACAATCAGGCGTATCTGAAGTACGTTGGCGAAGCCCTGCCCGAGCGGTTAAAAGGGGGTCGTCTGGCCAATGTTGTGCGCTATGACCGCGAAGCCGACCAGCTTGAACTAAAACCACAGAGTTTGGAGGTGGTGCTGTTTGTGATGGGCTATCACGATTTTTACCACAAATCAGCCGGCTGGGAAGTATCGCGCGATGTCGTACTGAACCAGTTAAAGGCTGCACTTAAACCCGGCGGTGCGCTGCTGGTGGTTGACCATCAGGCACAAGCCGGTTCAGGCCACAGTGCAGCGCAGGATTTACACCGGATTGAACAGCAGTTGGTGATCGATGAGCTGAGTAAGGCCGGCTTTGTGCTGCAAAAACAAAGTGATGTGTTGAAGAACCCACAGGATGATCATCAGAAACCGGTATTTGACCCGGCCATTCGTGGCAAAACCGACCGGTTTACACTGGTATTCACAAAACCCTGAGCGTAGCTGTTGATGGCGGCTCACTGCACCGCAGTATGGATATTGCCGGCAGTGGGCAGCTGAAACAGCGGGTCTTGGGCAATATGTAATTGCAGTTCTTGTCGCGACAATTCGCTTAATTGATGCATCCAGGCTTGTCGAAAAGCAGGGCTAAGACGCAACTGCTGCAGCACCTTATTAATCGCCGCAATCTGATCTGCGGCTTGTGCTGATTGCTGGCACGCAATATATACCGGCACCACGGAAGCTTCACCGGCAAGACGGGCATAACGTAATGACAAGGTCGGATGCTCACCGGCCAACCAGTGGATCCGGTCCGGATATTCCACCACATAATCTGCCCGACCCGCTTTTAACATGGCCACCAGATCTGTAGAGCTATCCGAAACTTGTAGTAACTTGCCAGTATATTGCTGGATATGTGACGGATAAAGTCGTTTGTATTCAACCATACCAGTCCAGGGTTGCTGTAACAGTGTCGCTAACTCGATGGCTGCGCCAGCATGATTGGCCTGCCACAACGGATGATCGGCCAGCGCCACCAAGCGCAGCGCGGGTGAGTAAAAGGCGATGTCTGAAAACAACATTTTTTCCTGCCGTTCTTTGGATTTCAGCACGCCAAATAAACAATGTGGTACGTTTTGTTGCATCAGCTGTTGCCGTTTAACCAGCGTCGCAAACATCAGACGATGCTGGTATTGCGGTATTGCTGCCAGCAGCTGCGCCAGCATCAGATCATAGGAGCCTTGTCCGGCATCTGGACCTTGTTGGATATTAAACGGCGGCCAGTCCCGCACATACCAATCGATAGCCACGGCTTGCCAGCTAAGGCAGTACAACAGCAATCCAAACAACGCGGGTTTTAACATCTGCATCCTTGCGGCTTGTTACATTATCAGGGACTAATATATCGAAAGTCTGTAACGATACAAGGATAATTTCACCGATTTACTGGGTCTTTTTGCGCATGCTGCGGTGTGTTAGCGTCCGTCTGAGATAAAGTGGCCCACTTGTTTAACGCCGGCCATCAATAGCGCAGACTGCCGCTATTTTTGGGCTGGAAAAGGTGCTTGTCCCGACGGGCGTTGTACCTTTTTGATCCTGCCATCCGCGCCAAATTGCAGCGCTTGCGCAGCAACATGCCGTTGTGGCCTTGGGCAGCCGGGTGTTTTTAACCACTGGTGATAAAACAGCAACCACTGCCCCTGATATTGCACTATCGAGTGATGATTATTCTGCTCGCCGTCACGCGGCATAAAAATCCCGCGATAGCGCCAGGGGCCGGTCGGTGAAGTCGCGGTGTAATAGGCCAAATCACGGTTTTGCTCTGGCATAGTGAAATAGTACAGACCGCTGCGTTTAAATACCCAGGGTCCTTCCATTTTCGGTTCATAGCCACCCATATCCATTTTGATAAAATCACCGGCCACCGCAGTCAGGTCATCGTTGAGTTTCACCACATAATAATCAAAGTCTTTGCCATGAAAATACAGCCAGGGTGTGCCGTCGTCGTCGATGAATAAGGCCGGATCGTTGGCGTAAGGGGTGCGCCACAGCGGGCCACCAATTGCATCTTTAAACGGGCCTTGCGGTTTGTCACTGACCGCCACGCCAATTCCCATCCACTTGGTGCTCTTGCTTGGATCTTGCCGGTTTTTCACGCCAGTGCCAGCAGGAAAGATCAGATAATATTTACCATGGCGATAGGCCGCATCCGGTGCCCAGGCATAGTCGTCAGCCCAGTCCAGCTGGTCGACCGCTAATGCCACACCATGTGACGTCCAGTTTTTCAGGTCATGAGTCGAGAACACCAGCCAGTCTTTCATCTGGAAATCCTGCTGACATTCCTGATCATGCGAGGTGTAGAGCCACAACTGACCGTCCGGCCACACATGTGCAGCAGGATCTGCCGTGCGCAGACCCGCCCCCAGCGGGAGCAGATTGGTCGCAGCGCCAAGCGGCAGTGCTGCGAGACACAACAGCAGGCCACATAGCTGCAGTTTCATCTTAGTTTTTCACCTTGGTACACTGAGCTGCCAGTTCCGGCCGTTTTTGCCAGGCTTTTAGCACACTTTTGGCATTGCTTTGATACCAGCCGTAGCCTTGCTGGCGCTCCAGCGACAGCTGGTTGACGTCGTGGTACACCTGGCCGTCGCGGTCAAAAAACACCGGTTGTTGTGCGGGCAGGCTGTAAAACCGCGCCCAGATCTGCGCGCCTTTTTTCTCCACCAGCCTGGAGCCGGCGTCATCACGCTGCCAGGCTTTGTCGCGGATTTGATGCTGCTTCAGCCAATTGATCCCGCTGCAAAGTGCCGACAGAACGCCCGGGTTATCTGCAGCTTTATCTAAAAGCAGCTGCAACACCGCTGCACTTTCACTGCTGACCAGACTGATCTGCTCAAACTTGCGCGCTGCCACCGGTACACCGCTCAGCGGATGATGTTGCGCCGTCCAGACGGTGCGTTTGCCATCCACCTGCACCTGTGCTGACACCAGCCAGGCCACACCTTTGCTAAAACCGGCCTGTGCTTGCGTGCGCAGATCTGCGCTCAGCCACTGATATTCCGGCCTGTTAGCGATATCCCACAGCAAGTTCAGCAAGTCTGTCATCACGTTGTCGTTCAGCGTGACCGCATCGTGGTAACTGCCGCGCAGCGGATAAGACTGGGCAAAGCCGCCGTTAGGATACTGCGCACGCAAGACAAACTGCACGGCGAGTGTCAGCGCACTGCGGATCTGGGCCTGCTCTTCGGCCGTGGCTTTTGGATAATAAGCCGCCAGCCAGCGCATTTGCGTGCTGGTGGCGCCATTATCAAAAGTTGGGATATATGCAGGCTCACTCCCGGCCAGCTGGCCGGGTTTACGCGGTTGCTGCATATCAGTGCGTTTACTCCAGCCACCCAACACAGTCTGATAGCTCAGCACTGCCTGTAGCTGATCTGAATTGCTGATCCGTTCCAGGCCAAAGTTTTTCGCTTTGACTGCTGGCAATGGCTTGGTAAGGCCGGCGGCGCTCAGTTCAGCCTGCAGCTGTTGCTGCAGCAAAGCCGCATCAGCCTCCGACTGGCGCCGATAGTCCTGCCACTGCACATTCAAAGGGTGCTGCGGCACGGCCTGCCAAAAATCAACCGCAGCGGCGGCATCGCTGTCCGCCTTTGCTGCGACCGGCAAGGACAGGCCGGCCAGCCCCTGACACATCAGGAGCAAAGCCAGAGCTGTTTTTTGCATCAGAAATTCCCCCGGATCCCAACCAGATACTGCCGGCCGGTCAACAGGTATTCCACCGGTCTTGAGGTATACACATCACTCCATTGCTCGGTTGCGGCATTGGTTAAGTTGATGGCTTCAAAGCTGACCGACAGGTTGTCGTTAATTTTGTAGCGCGACGAAATATTCAGCTGGCCTTTGTCTTCATAACCACGGCCCCAGTTACCTTCGTCTTTGTATTTATCCAGGTATTCTTTGACATAACGTTCACGGAAGTTATACGACAAACGCGCACTGAAATCATTGTGCTCGTAGTACAGCGTCCAGTTGTAATTAAGCCGGGATGTTTCTTCCGCCAGCAGGCTGATAACGTTTTTGCTCATAGGGTCGGCCACATCGCGGTCGTAATCAATCCAGGTCAGGTTGGATGTTACGCCAAAACGATTCCACGGCTCGGGCAGGAAACTGAACGGCTGTTGATAAATCAGCTCGGCGCCACGCACGCCTTCGGCCGGGGTATTCAGCAGCTGCGTCACATCCCAGGTCACTGCCGCCGGGTCGCGCGAACCTAAGTCGATACCGAGGCTTTTCAGCTGATCCGCATCCAATACTTCCTGGCGTGAACCTTTGCTAAGGCCGGTGATGTCTTTGTAAAACACCGCCAGTGCCAGCAGCGCTTCTTCGTCAAAATACCACTCGAGCGCAAGGTCAACCTGATCGGACTCATAAGGCCGCAGCGTTGGGCCTGCGCCCATTTCGATAGTCGCTGTCGGGTCTTTGTCATCCGGTGTATTCACTTTAATCGCCGAAGCTAAATCAGCAATCGCAGGGCGGGTGATGGCGCGCGACAGGCTCAATCGACCAACCAGTTCTTCGCTCAGGTCATAGGCCAGGTTTAAGCTTGGTAAGAAGTCCTTGCCGTTACTTTCAGTGTAACGCCAGTCGTGACCGGCAGCTAAAGCAGCACCGGCGCCGCGGCCTGCGGTGTAACCGTCGGCGTAGATATGGTCCAGATTCACAATACCTGAGGTGTTGGTGTTGTCGATGTAACGACCACCAATATTGCCGCGCAGTTCGCGCCCGCCCAGTTCATAACGAAAATCCAGCTGGACAAAAGCACCGGTGACTTTCTCTTCGATGTCATAGGTTGCGTTATAACGCTGTTTCGCTTCAAAAAAGCTTTCACCAGAAAACGCTGCCATCACTTTTTGATAGTCGGTAGTCAGCCAGCTGCCGGCGGTTAACGTGGAATTACCCGGCACATCAGCGGCTTTACCAAAATGTTGCCCGGCTGCATCCAGTGAAATGCCGTACAAAGCGCCTGCCGTGCGCGCCGCCGGCAAGCCCAGCACTAATGACTCCGCCGCGTCACCGCTGGTTTTATTGGTGGCGGTATTCAGCACTTTCCAGCCGTTGTCATATTGCGCGTTGTAGGTGGTGAATTCGCGTTGATTCAGGCCCCATTTCAGCGTCAGCTCGTCACTGAGTTCATACTTAAAGTTGACGCTAAAATTGGTGTTTTCGCTGTTAATTTGCTGGTTACGGTTACGAACTAAGCCCACTTTGTATAAGTCGGGATTGAGCATCAATGCCTGTAATTCAGCCTGAGTATAAGCTTTACCAAAAGCCTGACCCGGCGCAAAAGCAAAGGCCGGCATGTCCATATTCATACTGCCACTACCAAAACCTGTACCTTTAGTGCCAAGCAGGCTCACCGGGTCGATATTGCTGTCATAGCTGTAGGCAAAAGTGGAGTTGTTGGCGTCCAAAGCGAAAGTGCGCTGATACGGAATATCCAAATCAGATTTGCCAATACCTGCAAGGAAAGTCATCTGCAGCGCATCGCTGATTTGCCAGTCGCCAGAGAAAGTTGCCTGATTAAAATCTGAAGTCGACACGTCCTGCCGTGCTTCAGAACGGATCGGCACACCGGATAAAGTACCGGCCACCACGGTTTTATTGGCGTCTGTGACCAGATTTTCGGCGTAAATTTTGGTTTTGCTGGACACATTGCCGCGCAGCAGCGCCGAATACTGGAATTCATCCATCGTGCTGTCGAGTTTGGCGTGCAGCATGTCAAAGTTCAGCAGCAGATTGTCGTGCGGCCGGTATTGCGCAGCGGCGGTTAAGCCGAGCCGGTCCTGCTGTTTGTTAAAAATCGAATACCGCGGAATACGAGGGATCCACAGCCCTTCCATATTGGCGTTGGTGTAAACGCCTTTCGGTTCTAACTGCGTGACCGGTTTAGCCGTCAGCAGATTATTGGCATTGCCGGTGGCCCAGGATGGATTGTTCACGCTCCAGCGCACTGTGGTGGCGCCTTCACTTTGCACCAGGCCTTCGGAATAGGCGGCAGATAACAGCAAACCAAAGGTATTGTCCCAGTTTTTGCTAAACATCAGCGAGGCGCGCGGCGTGACTTCGGACGCTACATCGTTGTAACGCGCATTCAGGTTATAGGCGAACTTGTCGTCCTGATACTGAAAAGGCCGCGCGGTTTGCAGATTAACGCTACCAGAAATGCCGCCGTCCTCGAGTTCGGCTGCGGCGGTTTTGTTCACATCAATCTGGGTAAATAACTCGGAGGCAAACACGTTAAAGTCAAAAGCCCGGCTTTTGTTCGCACCGCCTGAAGCGTCAGTCGCGGCACCGGCTGACGCCGATTCCATACCGTTAATAGTGGTTTTGACAAAAGTGGCACCTAAACCACGCAAGCTGATCTGCCGGCCTTCGCCAGCGTCCTGTTCAATGGCAATACCCGGCACCCGCGCAAGGCTGTCGGCGATGTTTAAATCCGGGAATTTACCTAAATCTTCCGCCAGAATGGTTTCTTTACTACCAACCGCTTCGCGTTTGGCAGCTAAAGCGACGTTGAGACTGCCACGAAAGCCTGACACTTCAATCACTTCAATCTCGTCGGCTTTGGCTTTATTGGTTTTACTGTCAGCAGCTTTGCTGCTGTCTGGGGTCGGCGCCGTTTGTTGCGCCTGGGCTTGTTGTGCCAGCACAGGTGTGGCGATCAGGCCAAGCCCGAGCCAGATGGCATGGCTGAGCGCCTGCATAGCAAAGCGTGGTTTTACTGCATATTTTTTATTTTGTGTCATACCCTGTTGTCCTTTCTTGTTGATTTATATTGTTTTTCTTTCTACTTCCTGCGATATGCCCCACTGCTGCGACAGGCAACTGCAGCCGCGGGGTGTTGCTGTTCTTCTGATTGAGGTGGCAGTCCAGCAAACTGCCACCGGTAGCAAAACACTTGTAAACGGTTCCGGCAAAAGCAAAAAATACCTAGAACAAAAAGTCCGTCGCCAAAAACGCCGAATCGCGTTGCTGCACCATGTCACGCACTAAGCTGATACCAGCTTCGTTGCCTTTGGTCGCCACCAGCGTCGGGATCGAAAACTGATGCAACGCGTCCTGCACCGACAAAGTCCCTTCCGCCGAATCTTTGCGGCCGGTAAACGGAAAACTGTCCGGGCTGCGCTGGCATTGACTGTTGATATTGATGCGGCCTACCTGATTGGCGAAGATATCAACTAATGGGCCTATCGCGCGGCCATCGGTGCCGAAAATACTTAATTGCTGGCCAAAATTACTGTGAATGACATAATCGATGACTTCCGAAATGTCGTCATAAGGCACTACCGGCACTAAAGGCCCGAATTGCTCTTCCTGATACAGCCGCATCGCGGGTGACACCGGATACAGCAGCGCCGGGCGCATCAAACTGCCGGCAAAATCGCCGCCATCGCGATTCACCACTTTTGCGCCGTGATCGCGAGCATCAGCAATCAAAGCCGCCATCGCGCCGGTTTTGCCCGGTTCCGGCAATGGCGTAATTTGCGCGCCGGCTTGCCAGGGCATCGCCAGTTTCAGTGCGTCGATTTGCGCTGCCAGCAGCGGCAATAAAGCTGCAGCCAGCGCCCGCGGTACAAAAATGATTTTTAACGCGGTACAGCGCTGACCGTTAAACGCCAGGGCGCCGGCAATGATTTCTTTGGCGCTGGCTTGCAAGTCTGCACAAGGCAGCACAATCGCCGGGTTTTTTGCATCAAGGCCGAGCACTGCTTTTAACCGGTGCGGCTTTGGGTGCAGGCGTTTTAAATCACTGGCGCCTTTGTTAGTGCCGATAAAGGCCAGCACATCAACTTTGCCACTTTGCATCAGCGCGCCGACCGTTTCCCGGCCCCGACCATAAATCACGTTAATAACGCCGGCCGGAAAACAATCGCGAAAGGCTTCCAGCAAGGGTTCAATCAACAACACGCCGTATTTGGCTGGTTTAAATACCACAGTGTTGCCCATCATCAGCGCCGGGATCAGCGTGGTGAAAGTTTCATTCAGCGGGTAATTAAAAGGCCCCATACAGAGCGCGACGCCGAGTGGCACGCGACGGATTTTACCAAGGACGCCCTGCTCGGTAATAAAATGGCTGTCGGCGCGGTCTTGTTGCTTCAGCGCCTGAATAGTGTCGCGGATATAATCACAGGTGCGGTCAAATTCTTTCGCCGCATCCGCCGCATTTTTGCCGATTTCCCACATCAGCAACTGCACCACTTCGGCACGCTTTTGCGCCATCGCCACGAGGAATTGTTCGACATGGCGGATACGCTCGAACAGCGGCATCGTTGGCCATTCACCACGGCCCAAGTCATAAGCCCGCACCGCAGCGTCTAGCGCCGTTAGCGCCGCTGCGCTATCCAGCAATGGCGTAGCGCCAAGCCGCGCCGGCTCGATGTTGCAGCTGGTTTCAGCGCGGATTTGCACCGGACTCAACACTTCCGCCAACTCGCCAGACCAATGGCAGAGCTCACCATCAATCAGATAGTGCCGCTGCGCCAGATAAACCGGCGCCGGAAACTCCGCCGCGACTTGCGCGGCGGTCGGGAATAACAAAGCTAACTCAGACATACACAGTTCCTTTCATTGAAAATCGTATTGACTGTGTCCGTGGTTGAGGAAAACTGGCTGCGTTTCCCGCAGCTCTTGTTGTTTAATCAGCGCTTTACAAACTGTAATGCGCCTTAAAAGCGCGAAAATTGTCCATGCTGACAATAGCGCCGGTATGTTCAACGACAAAAGCAGCCAGCGCTGCCGCCAACTGCGCCGCCGCTTTAGGCGATTGCCCGGCAAGACGCGCCCCCAGATAACCGCCATTAAAGGAGTCACCGGCCGCGGTGGTATCCACCACTTTTTTCACCGTCACCGCCGGCATGACAAAAGACTCGCCACCGGCCCAGACCACAGCGCCGTCTTTGCCGTTTTTCACCACAATTTCGCCTGTGCCCAATGCTTTGAGCTGTTTGATCACATCGTCACAGTGCCCGGCGTTAAACAGCACTTTGTGGTCGTCCAGACCAGGCAGCGCGATGTCGGACAGGGCATAAGCGCGCTCAAAGGCGTCTCGGCACTGCTGCACGCTTTGCCATAGCACCGGCCGGTAGTTCGGGTCAAAGCCGATTTTGACGCCCGCAGCTTTTAACTCCGCCACCAAGGCAAACAGGTCTTCGCGATCGGCATCAGATAAAATCGCAAGGCTGATGCCAGAGAAATAAAACCAGTCGGCACTGGTCAGCGGGCTGATGTCTTGCCGGGCACGAAACAGCTGCAGCGTTTGTTTGGCGGCCGAACTGTCACGCCAATAGACAAAACTGCGCTCGCCAAAGGCGTCGGTATTGATCATGTACAAACCAGGCCGCGCGGTTTTGCTGCGAAGTAACAAACTGCTGCCGAGTTTTTCGCTTTCCACTGCAGCAAGCAGCTTGTCACTGATCAAATCGGTGCCGATGGCCGAGAAAAAGTCGACTTGCAGCGCCGGGTTCACCCGTTTCAGATACACCGCAGTATTAAACACATCGCCGGCAAAATTCTGGTGATAAACGTTTTCGACCAGCTGATACAGCTCGACCATACATTCGCCGAAAATCACCACGCGTGTGTTCTGTTGTTGTGTCGTTGCCATCTGTCGGCTCCCTGTATCGTGACGAAATCAGAATGCCATTCAGGCGGTTTTTTTCAGCGCCGGTGCCTGCTTATCCGCCAGCACATCTGCCGCAATCTGCAGCGACTGTTCGGTCAGCCGGCAGATAGCGTCGTAGTCGGCGTTTTGTAGCGCCGCGGCCGGAGTCAGCCAGCTGCCGCCGACGACAAACACGTTCGGCAGTGCCAGATAATCCGCCAGATTATTGATACCAATGCCGCCGGTCGGGCAGAACTGCACTTTGGGCAAAATACTGCGCACTGCATTTAACAGACCCGGACCGCCGCTGAGATGCGCCGGGAAAAACTTCAGTTCGGTCAGACCCAACTCGTGCGCTGCAACCATTTCTGTCACTGTTTGCACACCGGGTGCCAGCGGTAAGCCGGTCGCCAGCATCGCTTCCAGTAACTTGGTCGTGGCCGCCGGGCTGACCAGAAACTGCGCACCGGCCCAGCTACAGGCTTGGGCCTGTTCCGCATTTAATACAGTGCCTGCCCCCACATGCAGTTCCGGCAACGCGGCGCGGATCGCGGAAATCGCGGCCAGTGCTTTAGGAGTGCGTAGCACTACTTCAACCGCTTTGACACCACCTTCTTGCATGGCACGGGCAATCGCCACCGCCTGCTCTGGCTGCTCGGTCTGAATAATAGGCAGCAATGGGCTGCCGTTTAATAAGGTCGATAAGGCCTTCATGCATTCACTCCGGATAAAAACTGCGACAAATCGGCTTTGGCCCCGGCCAGCACTGGGCTCAGTTGCTGATAGGCTTGCCATAACGCGGACACAAAAGCGGTTTGATTGACCAAATCCGCCGAAAAAATCGTATCGAGCGCCAACCACAACGGCACATCGGTGCGGGCGTCGCCGGTACACTGCGCTGCGGTTGCCAGTAACAGCGGCGCCAACGGATCAACCAGTGCCGGCGCCTGGGGCCCGAGAGTTACGGCCTGACTGGCACGTAAACGAATAAATTGCAGCCAGCTGGCGATTGCCAGGGCCAGTAATCGCACAGAGCGACCGGCGGCTAAGTTGTCGCGGATCACCGGCAACAAGCGCATTTGCAGCTTTTGCGAACCGTCCCAGGCAATTTGCGCCAGCAAATGTCTTACGGACGGGTTTTCAAAGCGGCGGAAAATATCCGCGCTGTATTGCGCCAGATCCAGCCCGTCGACCAACGGCACTGCAGGCAGAATTTCTGTCTCGACCAGTTGCTGCACCAGCTGGCTCAGCTGCGGCTGCGCCATCGCATCAAACACCGTCTGAAGATCGGTGTAAGTGCCCAGTAACGAACCGAGATACGCCAGTGTCGAATGCGGCGCGTTTAATAAACGTAATTTGGCTTTTTCAAAGGCGGTGACGTCTTTGGTGAAAATCACGCCAACGTCGCGCCAGGCTGGCTGGTCGGCCGGCAGAATGTCCTCGACCACCCACTGGCAAAAGGCTTCGCGTTTCACCGGCCAGGCATCTTGCAGACCCAGCCGCGTAGCGACCAGATCACGCAGCGCGTCGTCGGTGGCTGGCGTAATACTGTCGACCATCGAGCAAGGGCAAATCAGCTCAGTCAGATGCAGTAAAAAGTCGACATCTTTGGCAAAAACAGCGGCATTGGCAGCGAAAACACGTACAGCTGCTTTTAATTTATGGCCATTGTCAGTCAGGTTGTCACAGCTCATCAGCGTTAGCAGTGGCAAACCGGCGCGATGACGTAGCCATAGCGCTTGCGTCAGCAAACCGATGGCCGATTTGGCTTGTGAGACCGCATCCGGCAGCTGTAAATCGGCGGCGATGTCGGCGTGGTTTAGATCGAGCGCACCGCTGTTATTAAGGCAATAGCCCTTTTCGGTGATGGTCATCGTTACATATTTACAACTGGCTGAAGTTAAACGCGCCTGCACTTTGGCGTAATCCACAGGCGCGACCAAGACTTCAGCGATACTGCCAATTAAAGATAATTGGGTGTCCTGTTCCATTTGCGCCAGGGCATAGAGCCCGTCCTGCGGGTTCAGCGCTTCTGCCACGTCTTTGCTTCGCATCGACACCGCACAAATGCGCCAGTTGCCACCGGCTTTGGCCATCGCCGCATCGGTATAAAACGCCTGATGACCACGGAAAAATGCGCCTGGGCCTAAATGCACGATACCGATCGCTGGGCTACTACCCTGCGCCTGCAAATACGTTGGCAGCAAGGCACCGGCCGTGCTGAGACTTAACCGTTTCATAACTGATACGCCCGTTTTGCCAGCCGGTACGTCAGGTCATAGGCCAGTTCATGCGCTTCGTCTTCGTTTAAGCGGTGTTCGGCCACCAGCTGGGCGAGGAAACGGCAGTCAATGCGCCGCGCCACGTCATGCCGCGCCGGGATCGACAAAAAGGCCCGGGTGTCGTCGTTAAAACCACAAGTGTTGTAGAAACCGGCGGTTTCAGTCACCTGATGACGGAAGCGCAGCATGCCTTCCGGCGAATCGTGGAACCACCAGGCCGGGCCTAATTTTAATGCCGGATAATGGCCGGCCAGCGGCGCCAGTTCACGGGCATAGGTGGTTTCGTCCAGCGTAAACAGAATGATGTTCAGCCGCGCTTCGTTGCCGTATTTTTGCAGCAGCGGTTTTAACGCCTGCACATATTCGGTCGGGCTTGGAATATCAGCACCTTTGTCCGGCCCGAAACGTTCAAAAATCACCGCGTTGTGATTGCGGTGCGCGCCCGGGTGAATTTGCATCGTCATACCATCTTCCAGGCTCATGCCGGCCATTTCAGTCAGCATCTGGCCACGGAACAGTTCGGCGTCGGCGGCGCTGGCACCAGCTAAACAGCGGGAAAATAAGGCTTCCGCTTCAGCCCGTGACAAATCAGCGGTATTGGCGGTCGGGTGACCGTGATCTGTTGCTGTGGCGCCATGGTCGCGGAAATAGGCACGACGGATGCGCAGTGCTTGCAAATAGCCTTGCCAGGTCGTTGTATTTTCACCGGTGATGTCACCAAGCTTCTGCACATTGGCCGCAAAATCCGCACGGTCGGCATCCACCACATCGTCCGGCCGGAACGTGGTGATCACGCGTTTTTCAAAACCTGTACCTTTGAGCTTGGCATGATGTTTTAAGTCATTCAGCGCACCTTCGGTGGTGGCGATCACTTCGATATTAAAACGGTCCAACAGCGCACGCGGTTTAAAGGCTTCGGTCGCAAGCGCGGCATTGATATGGTCGTAATACAGATCCGCCGTCGCCGGGCTCAGACTTTCGCGCAAGCCAAACACATCATGGAACACTGAATCCAGCCACATCCGCGACGGTGTGCCGCGAAACAGGTGGTAATGCGCAGCGAAAATATGGAAAATTTTGCGGTAATCCGTTTCAACAGCCACGCCATCGCGGCGACGGATGCCAAGCTGTTCCAGCGTGATGCCCTGGCTGTACAGCATGCGGAATACATAGTGATCCGGCAGCAGCAGCAGGCTGGTGGCATTGTCCCAGTTCTGATTGTCGGCAAACCAGCGCGGGTCGGTGTGGCCATGTGGGCTGACGATCGGCAAATCTTTAATCCGTGCATACAAGCGCCGGGCGATATCACGCTGCAGCGGATCGGCGGCAAACAGCCGGTCAGGGTGTAAGGCTAAAACTTTACTTGATGCTGTCTTGCTCTGTGCGGTCATAAATGTTCTCTTCGCTGTTTGCCCGTTTTTTGCTCAAGGGCCAATTAATTTCTGCCTTTGCGGCCTTTAAAGTGCTGTTAAAGCGTCACGCCGTTTTTCCAGATGGCGATCTCTTTGTTCTGATAAATCTCATTACGTGTCTGCGCGCCGGACGCCACAGCAACCAGATAGCGGAAAAATTCTTTTGCAAATTCAGAGGGTTGTACGCCTGGTTGCAACATGGCGCCGGCGTCATAGTCAATCCAGGTGGGTTTACGCACCGCTAAGGCCCTGTTTGAGCTGATCTTGACAGTGGGTACCGGGAAACCCAGCGGCGTGCCACGACCCGTTGTGAACAGCAACAAAGTGGCGCCGGCGGCAGTTAACGCCGTTGACGACACGGCGTCATTGCCAGGCCCCTGTAATAAGGTCAGGCCCGGCACTTTGGCGCGTGCGCCATAACCAATCACCTGCTCGACCACTGCACTGCCGCCTTTTTGGATAGCGCCTAACGACTTTTCTTCCAGCGTCGTCAGGCCACCGGCTTTATTGCCAGGACTTGGGTTTTCATACACCGGCTGATTGTTGGCAATAAAATATTGTTTGAATTCATTCACTAAGCTGACGATGTCGCTGAATACTTCCTTAGTGCGCGCCCGCGCCATCAGCACTTGTTCGGCGCCAAACATTTCCGGGGTTTCAGTCAAAATCACTTTAGCGCCGGCGCTCACCGCGAGGTCAGCGATTTGACCAACCAACGGGTTGGCGGTCAGGCCAGAAAACCCGTCCGAGCCGCCGCATTTCATACCAAAGCTGAGTTTGCTGATGGGGCATGGCTGGCGCTTATCACCGGCCATCAACTGCAGCAATTCAATGGCGGCTTTGTGGCCTTCTTCGTCTTCGTCTGTCACTTGCTGGGCGTTAAATGCGCGGATCCGCGCTGGGTCCAGATGCTCCAGCCCCATTAATAAAGTCGCCAGCTGATTGTTTTCACAACCCAAACCAATAATCAGCACCGCGCCGGCATTCGGGTTTTGCGCCAAGCCGGCCAGCACACTGCGGGTATGCGCCAAATCGTCGCCCAGTTGCGAGCAGCCAAACGGATGGGTATAAGCAAACACACCATCGATATTGGCGAGCTTTTCATTATCCACATACTGCTGCGCGGCTTTGGCGATGCGGCTGGCCGCCTGATTGACACAGCCGACCGTATTTAAGATCCACAGTTCATTGCGGGTGCCCACTTCGCCATTGGCGCGCGGATAGCCCATAAATTCAGTAGGTAAATCAGCTGGATAGTGACCATTGTCCCGCGTCAGGCCGCTGTACTGGTAAGCCAATTCCCCATCGAGCGCGGTTTTTAAATTATGGCTATGGATATGACCACCGGCCGGCACGTCCTGTGTCAGCACGCCGATGGCATAACCATATTTGATCACACTGTCACCGGCTTTTAAGGCCGTCAGCGCTAATTTATGTCCGGCCGGGACTTCAGCCGGCAGCGTGAGGGTTGCGGCGGAAAATGCTGCAGGCACGACAAAACCGGCGTCGAGCTGGTGCAACGCGACTGCGACATTATCGCGCGGGTGCACTTGCCACAGTGCGATGTCCGGCGTTTGCAGCAGCGGAGCGCCGCAACTGGAATTCGATTGGGTATCAGTTGCCATCAGTTCAAAACCTGTTGTTCATCAGTGGTGTTGTCAGGTCGATAGGTTTGCCAACACGGGTTATTTCACTACTTTTGCATTTATTGTCTACCGGTAGCAAATCAACTTAAAAAAACGGCGCTACCCGTGACTCGCGCATTTAACTCAGCCCGGCCAACGCCAGGGTTCACCATTCACCAGAACTTGCTGGCAATCGATTTGCCCGACCGCTTCGAGCACGCCAATACTCTGACAATTGACCTGCACACTGGATAATTGCAGCGGGCCAATCGGCGCCTCGGCGAAACCGCGCAGTTCAAACAGCCGCTGCGCTTTATCCACCTGTAAGTTATGCACTGAGATATTGCGCACTGTTGGCAGGTGGTCACCGGCACGGCCTTCTTCGTAAAAATAATTAACGACGATCACATCTTTCACTTCGCCGATGACGATGTCCCGTAAGGCCACCGTATCAATGACACCACCGCGCAGCGCGTTGGTTTTAATGCGCAGGCCGCGGTCAAGCTCAGGGCTACTCATCAGCAGGCGCCGGGCAAATATATGCTTGGCGCCGCCGGAAATTTCGCTGCCTAACACCACGCCGCCGTGACCAGCTTTCATCGTGCAATCCTGGATCAATACCTGTTCAATCGGCCGGTTTATGCGCCGACCATCGGCGTTGCGGCCAGACTTCAGTGCGATACAGTCGTCACCGGTATCAAACAGACAATGCTCAATCAGCACACGGCGGCAAGATTCCGGATCGCAGCCGTCAGAATTCGGGCCATGCGATATCACGTTGACGCGGCGTACCAGCACGTCCTCGGACAAGACCGGGTTTAATACCCAAAATGGCGAGTTTTGTAAGGTCACACCTTCTACCAGCACACGCTGGCACTGATAGACCTGAAACAGTGGCGGGCGCAGAAAATTTTGTGGCAAAACACGCTCAGCCACCGGTTTGCCTTGTTCGACCCACTGCATCAATAGATCACGGCCGGCATGTTGTACTTGCGTATTGTCGACCGGCCAGGGCGTATGTTTCCACTGCCCTTTCCATGGCCACCAGCTACTGTTACTGCCGCCGCCGTCGATTTTGCCGCTGCCGGTCAGGCCGATATTTTCGGCGCCAAAGGCGTAGATCAGCGGCTGATAGCCCATCAGTTCCATGCCTTCCCAGCGGGTAAATACCAACGGCAGATACAGCTCAATGGCGGGGTGAAACGCCAGTACAGCGTCGGGCTGCAGATGCAGTTCGACGTTAGATTTCAGCGTTAACGCGCCACAAGGCCAGACGCCTGCCGGCACCAACACGCGCCCCCCACCCGCCTGAGAACAGGCGTCGATGGCGTGTTGAAAGGCCGCTCTGTTGTGTCGCGCCGTATTCAGGTCGTCCTGCTGGCCGGTGTGAGCAGCAAACTCTGTGACGGCAAAAGTTCTGGCAGCAAAGCTGGTGCGGGCGATATCGCGTTCAATGGCATCAGCCTGATCCCAGATCAGATCCAAAGCGCTGCGGGACGGAGCAGTGACGGCTCCCGCCAGTGCGCCGGCTGAAGTCCCGCTGCAACGCCATAATGCCAATGGCAGCGCGGCAGCAAGACCGGCTTTGAAAAATTGGCGTTTAGATATGATCGGCATCGGCGGTTCCTGTGCTGCTTAGCTGCTGATGTTCTGACAACACTTTATGGGTCAGGTCAGGTTGCGATGAAAACCAGCATAAGACAAGCTGCCACCGGTGGCAATAGGTGCAGAAAAAATTTTGCCACCGCAAGACAGAACTCAGACCAGCGCAGCATCATTTCGCTGCAACTGCAGACTGCAGCAATAGCGATCAGCAGCGCTGGAATAAGTTTAGAGACTGGCATAAGCTCAGATTTTGACACTTTGAGCGGATCCATGATGACCAAGACCAGCACCGGGACCGATAGCAGCGCGATTGACGCTTATATCAACGCACTCCCCGCACCGCTTGGCGCACAAATCACAACGTTGCGGCATTTGCTGCTGGCACTCACTCCACCGCCGGGAGCGCCGGCCGTGGCCGAACAAATCAAATGGCATGCCCCCAGTTTTTACTGCCGGGATCATTTTGCGACGATAGGCCCGACACCCGACAAGCAGCTACAGCTGATCCTGCATTGTGGCGCGAAAAAACGCCAGCCTCGCTGGCAGGTCAGGCTGGTAAATCCACCGGGATTTTTACGGGTTGCTGCCAGTGACCGGGTAGTACTGACGCTAAATGCAGATCTTGATCTGTCCAGTCTGCGGCCGTTATTGCAAAGCTGGCTGGATCAGCAGCCAGCGGATTAAAGTCAGGCGGCAGCTACGCCCGTGATCAACCGCATCAGCAGTTGCATTAACGGTTCCTGTTGCCGGCTCTGTAAGCAGCCAAATTCCAACTGCACTTCCTGCAACACAGGCCCAAGTAATACCACTTCGCCTTTGGCGGCTGCTTCACGTGCGGTTGGGCTGTGCAACAACCCGATGCCCACACCGCCTGAGATCAGGGCGCGGATCAGATGTTCCTGATCGGCCTGGATCAGTTTGGCCGGCCGGAATTGTTGTTGTTTAAACAAAGTCTCCGCCGCACGACCACAACAACTACCTGCCGGTGCGCTGATCCACGGCAACAACGCAAGCCACTGCCAGTCTGGTTCCGGCTCGGCCCGGAACGCTGCCGGTAACAGCTGTGGCGACACCGCCAGCTGAATACCAAAACTGTCCACCGGCGCACTGTACAACAGCGCGTGCTGTTCAAACTCAGTGTAAAAACCGGCATCGAGCCGGCCTTCGCGCAGCGCCGTGGCAATATCGGTCGGGCTGCCAAACTCTAAGCTGACATCCAGTTCTGGCGCCGTTTCACTGAGCTGTGCCAGCAACTTCCCCAATAACACCGCGCTCGGACCACGATTTGACCCCAGGCGTAAGCGGCCGCTGATCCCTCCCCGCAACCGCCGCGCTTCGTCAAGCATGTCACGCTGGTGCACCAGCAGCTGTTCGGCGTTCCCGAGCATCACCACGCCATGCGGCGTCAGGCTCATGCCGCGCACTGTGCGCTCAAACAGCGTCAGACCCAGTTCTTCTTCCAGCGCTTTGATCTGAGCACTGACCGCCGGCTGACTTAAATACAGCTGTTCCGACGCCTTGGTCACCCCGCCAGCCTTGGCGACAGTGACGAAGATCTTTAACTGATAGAGTTCCATAGTGGCTCCTCGGTGCCAAACCTCAGGGCTGGTTTCAGATTGGCAATAAAGTCAGCAGATCACTGCTATAAAGCAACGCTGACACATATAAGCCAAGACCAAACATCAGATGACTACTCAGACTTTTTAACCGAGCCTGCCAAGGGGCCGGTGTTTTAGCCGCAGCAACCCCTAAGCCAAACGCCGGCTGCATCAGCAAAAATGGCATCAGCACTGTGACGGCGCCCAGTATCAGCGCCGGAGCCAGCGTCGGTGCGGCCAGCCATTGTCCGCCCTGCCACCAGAGTAAAGGCACTGCGAATACAACGCCTATCGCATAATGCGCAGTCCAGCCGAGCGCACATTCACCACTTTGAGCCGGTGCTTTGCCAATGCCATTGTGGCGGAATTGGCCATGACGCATCAGCGCAAACCAGCGACCGACCAGACAAAAGCTCAGCGATTTCACGCCAAAACCTTTATTCAGCAGCAGCGACCACAGATCCAGCAGCGCCGTTGCACCTATACCCAGTACCAGCGCAGCGCCGGTCAGTTGCAATAAAGTATCCATTGTCATCACCTGCCTCAGTCTCTATTTATCGCTTCCAGCGTCTTTATCGACCACCGCATTCACCAGCATCCGCACCAGCGGCGTGACGGCGACGATAGTCGGAAAAGCGACAATAAAGGCCATGCCCCAGGCATGTAACCAGATGCCGGCCAGACCGTCGACCGGGCCCAGATTCAGCAGCGTGATGACAAAGGACATAATGCCCGACATCAGCAGCGACATAAAAAACGAGAACACATAAGGGGTATGTTTGCGTGCGATCACTTGTTGCTCCCGGCGCCTGCAGCGGCACCTTTTATCAAATTTCAGTTGGCTTGCTGCCGGTTTCTGCTGCAGTTGTCAGTGCAGGGATCGGCGATGTGCACAGTGTGCAGCGCCGGGCTGGCGCCGTCTAATTGTCATTTCAGATAGGGGTATCAGTTTTTCTGAGGGTATAACAAAAAAGCCCCAATCTGCAGTTGGGGCCTGAACTTTTCATTGACTGAATGTCGGAGGTCAGCGGGTTTTGTCCAGTAACGCCTGATGCATGTCTTCCAGCGCTTTGCCGCGGGTCTCAATACCTTTGCGCTGTAAGACCAGCGCCGCAACCAACAAAGCCAGCCCAATCGCCAGCGCAGATGCACCGATATGGCTGAACCAACCCAGCACACCAACACCGGCGCCAACAATGCCACCAAACTTTGAACTGGCAGCGACAAGGCCAGAGCCGGACGCGCGTAAATGCACCGGATAAATTTCCGCGGCGTATGGGATCAACATCGCGATGACACCACTGGCGCTCACCAGCAACAACGCGATGGCCAGCGACAGCCAGAACGGCTGATAAAACTGCAGGAAATCAAACAGTACAAAAGAACCCAGCGACAACGCGGTCAACAGCAGAAACAACCATAAGGTCTTGATACTGCTCCAGCTGTGATACAACCAGATCACCAGTAACACCGCCGGGATCGCCATCAGCGCCGACTTTGCAATGATGGCGCTGGCTTCAGCGGCAAACCCCAGGTCGCCAAGATTGACCGGCAGCCAAAGCAGAAATCCAAAGTTGACCAGCCCCCAGGCCACACCGGCCAGTATTAATCCGATACTGAGACCGGCATAAGGCGCCTGAAACAACTGGCTGATGCCGCCGGCCACTGGTGTTTGTTGTTCAATCACCACATCCTGCTCGCCATGTCCGGCGCTGCCAAATCGTGCCAGCACAGCCCGCGCCTGCCCGGTCAGGCCCTGACTGGCGAGAAAACGCGGTGATTCCGGCATATAGCGGTTTAGCACTATTAGCAACAATCCGGTTGGTAAACCGAGCAGCCATAACACCCGCCAGCTGAACATCGGCTCCAGCACTGCGGCAGAGCCCGCTGCAACCAGATAACCGCCTGCAGTACCTATCCCACCTAAAGCGACCAGTAACCAGCCACGATGCGCTGCCGGAATGGTTTCTGCCATCAGGGTAAAAGTGATGGGCAGCAACCCACCGGCTGACATCCCCATCAGGAAACACATGATCAGATTCCATTCAAAGGTTGGCATAGCGCCACAAATGGCGGTGCCGATAAACATCAGAGCCGATAATAAAATCGCGGCGCGCCGGCCAAATTTATCGGCGACAATGCCCCAAATCACCGAGCCGATGGTCGTGCCTGTTAAGGCAACCAACGCCAGCGTCCCTGCAGTTTGGCTATTGATTTCATATTCTTTTTTAATCCCCGGCATGACAAAACCCAGCGTCGCCGGCTTCATCACATCCACAATCACCGCCGCCAGCAAAACCGAGACTAAGGTCCAGTGCTGCCGGTTTAACGGGATTTGGTCGGCGACATGAAAATACAGCGGGCTCTGTTGCCCGCGCAGCGCGTCAAGCCGCGGCATCAGTCCATAGCAGGCCAAAATCAACCCAAGCGGGATCAACGCCATACCGCCCAGCATCATATTGTCCATTGGCATGCCAACCATCTGGTAGTTCATGTAGGACGCATGGATAAACATCGGCACATGCGCCAACACGCCAGCGGTGATGGCAAGGCAGCCCAGCCAGAACGCCAGCGGATGGTAAAATTGTAAGCCTGAACTCTGCGAAGACATCACGATTTCTGTAGTAAACTTTCAATCAGCATACGGAGTTCGGTAAACCCTCACAAGCCGGCACTGGACCGATTTCAACACCAAATAAAATTTAATAAGGTGTGCCGTCTTTGTGGCTGAACTGCCATTGGCCCGCGACAAAATCAGCGCGCAGGTCGTTGTCCGGATAAATCACGGCGTCACCGGCACTGCGATCACCAACTTCCAGATACCGCACCACCGCGGCACTTCGGTTCACCAACTGATGGCCATCACCACTGCCGGCGGCAAATCCGGCGCACATGCCGGGGTTTAATAAGGTTTCGCCGGCATCGGTGACAAGCGTCGCCTGTGCCTTCGAGGATATAAATAAATTCGTCCTGCGTGTGGTGATGATGACGCAGCGCCGACATGGCACCTGGCGCCAGCTCGGTCAGATTGACGCCAAAATTCTGCAGGCCAAACAAATCGCCCAGCACCCGTTTTTGCCGGCCCTGCATCATCGCGGCAAAAGGCGGCGGATAAACAGACGGCTTTTGCCGTGGTGTCACGTCCTGCGCAATGACTGCCAGCGGGGTACTAACGATAACCGGTGTTACTGGATCGCTCATTTAAGGCTCCTGTGGTGTTGCTTACCGCTGATCCAGACCTGAATCCAGATAAGCCACTATATAACCATATTGCTGATCGGTGATCGTGCCAGCCTTGTATGCTGTTGCCGCTAAATCATGGCTCCAACGCTGACCGTCCGGCGCAAGCGGGATCGTCAAATCCAGCTGCAATAAACGTTGGTCTTGCACCTGATGCCCCTGCGCAAGGAGGGACAGAATAAACAGCGGCCTGAATTTTGTGACACCATCAGAACCTCGGTTTCTCAGCCAATAACTCAGCATACGGAGTCCGTTCGCTGGAGACAACAATCCACTACGATGACGCAGTTCGAACAATCTGCCATAATATTCCTAATATACATGAGAACGATACCGGGCAACGCTGGTCCAGCGACTACCTGCCGTTGCAGTGACCTGATTTCATCGGTTTCCAGGTCATCGTATAGTTTAAAAAAGAGGCTCTTACTGCGTGAATCATCTGAAAGCATTATCAAAACATTACATCCGCCGCGTTTTAAATGAAATCCGCTATCCACAAAGCAAAGACCAGACTTTATTTATCAATAGCTGGTCATTGCAACACCCATTAATATTTATTGAATATGAATTCAAAGGTGTGCACTATCAGAACAAAATTGAGTTTACTGATCTGACCGAAGATGATTTCAAATCAGTAGATGCTGCCACATTAAATTTATTAGTCGCCCATATTGCCATCATGATGAGCAATGTCTTCTTTAAAATTGACCACATTAACAGGATAGAATGCCGGTTTGCTGCATTCGGGCCAAGCTGGGCTGAATTCCATCAATACATGCTGTCACGCGTGCTCGGCGAGTTTAAATTTCTGCAAGGCTTGTCGTTACATCACCCACTGATAGTCGCCGGCAACGCGGTCTGCAGCGAAGAAACACAGCTGCCAGAGCGACAATTCAGCGAGCAATGCCTGGTGATGAATGGCGGCGGCAAAGATTCGATCACGTCCGGTGAACTGGCAAAACAAGCCGGCTTACCATTTGCCTGGTACACCGTTGGCTTAAATACCGTGCGTAAAACGGTGATCGAGACGGCAGCCAGTGGCGACAGTTTGTCGATCACCTACAAAACCGACAGCAAGATTGGCACGAATGCGAAATTTTCTTATACCCCAATCGCCGGCCCGGCATTCATTTCTGCCACGGCGCTGCTACATGCCTATCTGAAAGGCTATAAATATATTGTATTTAGTAATGAGCGCTCGGCAGATGATCCAAATCTGGTTGTGGCCGGTGTTGAAATCAATCACCAGTACTCCAAATCATTAGATTTCGAATCGCACTATCGCAACTTTGCCCAAAGTGTCACTCAAGGCGGCGTCCACTATTTCAGTTTATTCCGGCCTATTTATGAGCTGGCTATTGTCAAAATATTTTCACAATATCCAAAATATTTTGACAAGTTTATCAGCTGCAACATTGGCATCAGTAAAAACATCTGGTGCAAAAAGTGTGAAAAATGCGCCTTCATTTTATTATGTATGGGCGCCTATCTGGATGATGATGAAATTGTACGGATCTTTGGTGAACCGCTGATGCAGAATCAACAAATCCGCAAACATGTGCTGCGCTTGTGCAGTAATCAGACCAAAGCCTGGGAATGCGTTGGCCTGCAGGACGAATGTCGCTTGGCTTTGAGAATGTATCTCGATCGTCGTCCGACAGAGGAATTCAGCGCTGCGCCTTATCGTCGCGATCTGGAAAAAAGTTGTGCGGGCATCTCGGTGCCGGCAGCCCGCGCTGAATTTTTGTCGGTAAATACCGAAGGCCACCATGTGCCGGAACGTTTTATGGCGGTACTAAAACAGGCTTGTGCTTAATCTGGCGCTGACACGACACAGCGCGGTCTCAGTCCTGTGTCGTGGCAAAACCATAATCGCGTTCTACTTTTGCGATACGGGTTTTAAACGCGCTGTACCACTGACTGCGACCGAGCCGCTGCGCGGCCAGATGGTCGACATCAGCTTTCCACGCCGCAATCGCGGCCAGATCTGTCCAATATGACACGGTAATGCCCAGCGCTTCGCGTGCAGATTCAATGCCGAGAAAACCGGCTTGTTGCGCGGCCAGCGCGACCATCCGTTCAGCCATGTCGGCATAACCGTGATCAACGTCGGTGCGCACTGAGCTGAAAATAACCGCGTAATAAGGTGGGACCGGGGTTTGGGCAAGAAGCGGCATGACAGAATTCCCCTACAGTTCAGACGTTAAACCAGCATTAGCCTAACGTGAAGCGGTATCGGTCGCAATGGCCGCAGCGAACAGTGGCTGCGCGCCATTGAGCGGTTTTGTTGATATTTGCCACGCAAAGTGCCTTATTCAGCCACCGGCGGCTGCGGCGCTGCGCCTGCCGGTTAATAAAAACACCGGATATTGTCCATGCGGTTTTTGCACCACACTGCCATCGCTGACCTGCACTGCGCTAAAACCTGCCGCCCGGGCCTGTGCGGCAATTGCGGCACGGTCAAAACCACAATGAAACACGCCGGTATCTTCGGTATGAAAGCTGCCATCTTCAGTATCAAGGTCAGCCAGCGCAATAAAACCGCCCGGTCGGAGTAACTGGTGAAACTGCAGCAATAACGCAGGAATATCAGCGATATGATGCAAAGTCATCGACGAAATAATACCGTCAAACTGGCGCTGCAGCGGCGTCTGCAGCAGATCCAGCTCCAGCACTTCCAGTTCACAGCCAATCTCAGCCGCTTTTGCCCGCAGCTGTGCATTCATCGCCGGCGATACATCCAGCGCGGTAATTTTGGCCACCGAAGGGGCGATTTGCTGCAATAACAGCCCGGTGCCGGCACCGAAATCGAGCAAATGCATGCCGGACTGTAATGGGATAGCGGCTTTGATGGCATTGCCGATCGCGACGACATTGTCGACTCGTTGTGGGTTCTGCTCGTATGACGCGGCTTTTTCGGCGAAAAAATCGTGAGACATGATTACTTCCTGCTGTGACTTCCTGCTGTGCTTTATTCTGAGGTCTTCATTTCAATGCGGCTGCGCTGCCGTAACCACAACGACAGCGCCAACATCAGGCCGAAACCTAACACGGGGGCGGCCCCATAACCGATCAACGGCGCCGGCGTCGCGCCGGCCACTGAGCCACCATATAACACCGCATAATACACCGCCACCGCCGCCAGCCATGGCTGATCCAACAGACTTTGCCGGTACAAGGTCAGCAGCATTAACACGGCACTGGCGATCACCGCCAGTCCTGCCCACAGCGCATAATCCAGCGCCAGGGCAAACACACCCTCGACATAAGGCACAGCGTGAAGCCCATCCTGCTGGCGCAACGTCCAGTAACACAACCCCAGCAGTGGCAGAAAAACCAGCCCAGGCAACAGACCGGGCGTGTTGGCCGTGAGACCGGCCGGGCGGCAGGCCTGTAAATACAACAATGGGAATGCAATCGTCAGCGCCAGCATTTGCGCTGCGTCCGGCTGCAATGCCAGAAAAACTGCAGTAGCCAGCAAAATACCGCAGGCTGCCGCCTGATGCGCCGGTTGCTGCAACAATTGGGCGGTCAGCACCAGGATGGCCGGCAACAATAAGCTGCCACTATAAAGCTGTACCGGGCCAAACTGCAGCCAGCGTAACGGTTGTGTTGGCGCATCAGCAGGTAACACCGTCAGCAACGGTGCGCCCAGCAATAACACCAATAAACAGGCCAATGCCTGTAAAGTGCCCGGCAGTACTTCCCCCTCACTCCGGGCGCCCAGCCAGACCAGCAGCGACGCCAGCAATAAACTGCCAACCTGCACCAGATAAAGCGGTAAAGCCACTCCGGCCAGCGCCAGCACGGCAAAGCCAGCGAGCACCGGCACCACACTGAACCATAAACCAACAGATCTGTTTGCTATCATCGCGCGGGTCCTTTCCTGATGCAGCGCTGCACATCGCGGGTCAGCCTGCTCACATCGCAGGCACAGAAAAAGACTGCAGAAAAAAACAGCAGAAGTAAATGGGCCAGACCGAATTCGTGCGCAAAAACCAAGGAAGATCCAAAAGTTCCACGGAGCCGGCATGGCAGCAGGCTCAGCGGCCGCCAAAAATACTGTATTCGGCGGATCAGCTGGTCACGCTGCAACATGCCTGGCGACAACGAGTCAGGACCCGCCATGCCACCGGCACGGCCTAAGGGGGTGGGATCAGGCTAAAAATGGCGTCCACCACCACAGCGGGCATTTGTTCCTGTACCCGATGATTCGCCACTACAGTGCGGACCCCGGCCTGTGGATAGATTGCGCCCATCCGCCCCTCTGCGGCTGCAGGGTCAAGTGCCCACACGCCAAAATCTTCGGCATAGATCACGCCATTCCACAGATTTTTGACCAAGCCCGCAGATTTTGGCTGTGGCGCCGCCGTTTGTGTCACCAGCCGGATCATTGGTTTGGTGAAGGACGCCGGCTGTTGCAGCACATATTGACTCATGCTGTTGATGTTGGCGATTTCCTGCCGCGTGGCTTTTGGCGCGAACAGCCATAAACCGGCCCGGGTGTACCATGGAAAATCTGCGACAGGCTTAACTAACCCAAGCGGCAGCGCGTCGACAAGTAACAAGCCATCGACCTGCTCCGGATAACGTTTGGTAAACACCTGCGCATACTGCCCGCCCAGCGAATGACCAATCAGTACATATGGTGGCGCCAATTTTTGCTGTTGGAGCAGCTGTTGCAATCGCGCCGCTGACAACGCGGGACTCAACAACTCTTGTTCTGACTCGCTGCGCCCGACACCAGGGCGATTGTAAAACAGCAAATTACAACAATGGTTTAAACCCTGAGCCACACCTTCCCAGGTCTTTAGATCAAGCATTAAACCATTTTCAAAAATCAGTGTAGCGCGGGGCTTGGCGACGCGAAGCGTGGCATATTCAATTTTTTCGCCGGCAACGTCAGTGATTTTGCTTTGTAACAACGGCAATGGCTGTGCCTTTTGTGGTGGGGCATCCAACGCACTGGAACAAGCGATAGTGGTGAGCCACAACGCCAACAGACAAACAAAACGTCTGCCACTCGCGATTAATCTGTGTTGTTGCGCTGAATCGTGGCCTGATACATAGCTGAGGGTTTTCGTCGGGGTAAAGTGCATAAAAAATTCCGGGGTGAGCAACAGAAACAACGGCAGCTTGCCGGCAGGCGCAGCCGGGCAGAAAGCCCGACTGCGACGACAGCAGCCATACTGTGATGATTTTGGGATTAAGGCTTGACGGTTATGGCATTTGCCGCGCAAAGAACTGCCAGATCAGCTCCGGGCCATTCGGTTCCATCGGCGATGGGCCCAATAGCCGTGGCCGTTGCCAGTGCGGTTGTGGCATACCATGCCCACCTTCGACCACAGTGACCAGTTCGACTTCGAAGCGGCCTTCATCGCGCCATAGCAGGCGTTGCACATGCTTCCCGTCAGACCGTGCAGCAGCTGATTTTGCCGGCCCTGACAGCTTATTCTGTGCAACAAAAAACTCAGCCGATGCTGTCGAAGATAAAACCTGGCCGTTTTGGAAAAACAAACCCAACAATGACACTTCGCCGCCGCTGTAAGGCACTAAGGGGTCTGCGGTCCCGTTCATTATCAGCACAGAAGCGCCTTGTGCGACCGGCTTACATTTGAAATTGTCGGGCGCTGGCACATTGGCAGACACTGCCGCTACAGCGCGAAAACGCTCCGGTGATTCCAGCGCTAAGCGCAGTGACATAAAGCCGCCCGCGGACACACCGGTGGCAAATACCCGCTGCTTGGCAAAACCATGCTCGGTGATAAGGCTGTCGACCAGGGTATTGAGGTAGTGCAGGTCATCTGATTCACGGCCATTCACCAGAAAGTCGCCGGTTTTGCTGCAATCGTTCCAGTCAAAGGCTTTACCACTGGGATAGACCACAGCGAAACCATGCTGATCCGCGAGGCGTTCAAAGCCATAGCCGGTTTCAGTGCGGATTTGCGCGCCGTTTTGACCAGAACCATGCAATACCATCACCAACGGCGCGCCTTTGGCCAAATCCTTCGGCAGATATAACCGGTAGGTATAAGTTTCGCCGTTCACATCCAGCGTGGCTTTTGTGAGCGTACCGGTCAGTAACGGCACCTCGGGGTCTGGCGTATAAACGAAGTATGTGAATAAACCCGCACACAACATGACCAGAAACGTGAGACCAAGCAGGATAAACCGCAACGCTTTTTTCATGATGCACTTTACTCGCGTTTGTTAACGAAAAGGTTTGGTATAAAAGGCAGTAGCCGTGTGTCCGGCTGCTGCTTCGACTGTTACTTCATATCTGACTTCATATCTGACTTCATTTCTGACTTCACTGATTACTTCGTCACTGCTGACTTCTGACCAAACCACGGTGTGCCCGGCTGTTTCACATAATGCTGCCAGACATAACCCCAGGGCATCACCAGATAAACCAACACCACCATGCCGATCGCAATCACATTGGGCATTAATTTGTCATTGAAGGTGCCATTGAGAAATAAAGGCAACGGCACTGTGACTAACCAAAGCGTTTTCCAGACCAGTTCCCACATCAGGATAGGCAACATCTGCAATGGATAGCGTACTCCCAAAATGCACAGTAACCAGAACGCACCCAGCATACTTGTCTGTACCGTTTGGGCATTCCCCAAGCTGGCGAACGGTTTTTCCGCGCTGAAGACATCTGGCCAAACGCTCAGAGCAAGCCCGATGACCACCAATAAATACATGGACCGCAGTGCATAAATTTGATATTTGGAAACTTCGTTCATGTTGTGACTCCAAGGTGTCGGTAAAATCGTTGCAACCGCGGGTTATTTCGAGCCAAAACCAGGGTTTTTTAATGCTTTTAACTGCGCTTCCGCATCTTCACGGCTTTTTGCCGATAATGCCGGCTTGAACGCCAGTGCTTGTTCGAACGCCGATGCCGCCTTGGTGTTATCGCCTAATGCCAACCAGGTTTGGCCTAACCGGTAATGGACCGCCGCTGTCGCATTAATCTGCAGAGACTTTTCTAAAGATAACAGGGCATCTTGTGGTTTGCCTTGCTCCAGCAACGAACGGCCAAGACCAAAATATGCCGGTGCAGCATCAGGGTGGTGCTGCACCACCGCTAAAAAGACTTTTTCCGCGTTGGCAAACTGCTTCTCTCGGTTTAAAGTCAGACCAATCTCGACTAGCAGGTCACGCTGCAGCTTCACCAGCGTAGTGTTATTGTCAGTGTTTACCGCCAAGGCGCCTGCGCTGGCTTTTTCAAACTCTTCATCATACAAATCGAATTTTGCCTGCAGTAATTTCGCAGCTTCCGGGTTGGATTTTTCCGTGGCGCGGATCAATTTTTTCGCGCTGGACGTACTACCGCCCATTAAACCCGGCACTTCCAGGTAAAACGACGTCAGCGACATGGCCGCGTTATAGTTGGCCGGGTCTAGTGCAATCGCTGTCTTAAAAGCATCGCGAATGGTGCCGAGCGAACCTACAGCCTCCATCATGTCGCCTTTTTCCGCTTTGGAGCCAAGCACATTACCGAGCGCTTCATGACATTCAGAATTTTTGGGGTTGTGCGTTATGCATTGCTCCGCCATTTTGGCGGCGTCGTCAAAACGCTTCACATTGTCCCCGAGCAAAATTAAATCAATGTTGCCAAGCAACGCATCGGCATTATTCGGCTCAATCACCAGTTTCGCGGCAACCGCAGTTTCGACTTCGGCATATTTTTTCGCATCAAGCAGCGCGGTGTATTCATGCGCCTGCACGGACTGCAGGCCTGACATCACTGTCAGTAACAACGCGCAGGCGACTGCTTGACCAACAACGGATTTACGAGAAGTAATATTGCGCATAGTGGTGTATTCCCAAATGAACGTTGTTTGCATAATTCCAAAGAATCCAACAGGTTAGGTTGTCTCTTTGCCATGTATCCGATAGATGTAGTGTCGCTGTTCGGCAAAGTGCCGGCAATCGACAAGGGACGACTGGCGGTTTGGGAGTCTTAGACGACGAAATGCGTGGCTAGGTTGCGGCAGTGCTGCGGCATTGCTTGTGGTTATCACGAACGCAGCCAGCAGATATGACTGCACAGGATATGACCGGAGCGGAACGTAGTGATTACGGTGAATGCACCGTGACTTTTCATAAGTTTTTAGTTTTGGACATTTTACAAATAAAGCATTGCAGGCCAATGAAAATAACAGATCCACACAAAATGATTTACTAGTTATATAAGCTGTGATATTTATTTGTCATCGATTATGCGCGACAAGGTTTACTGATGAAACCCACACTTGGTACACAACTCCGCCATTTGATTGAACTGCTGGATGGTGCCGTGCAGGACGCTTATATCCAGGCCGGTGTTGAGACCCGCCCGCGTTACACCCCAATATTTCGCGCGCTGGCGGCCTGTGAACCCTGCACTCTCGGCCAAATTGCAGAGGCTGCAGGCATCACGCAACCCGCCGCGACTCAGACTGTCGCGCTGATGAGCAAAAATGGTCTGGTCAGCGTGAAGCCTGCACCGGATGACGCTCGTCAGCGCTTGATCCGCCTGACCAAAAAAGGCCGGGCGCTCTACCCAAAAATGCAAGCCTGCTGGGCGGCCACTAACCTCGCCGCCGACAGTCTGGATCAAGATGCGGCGCTATCTGCAGCCATTGCCAGCGCTATTGCTGCGCTTGAGATCAAACCTTTTGCTCAGCGTATCGCCGATGCGCGCAGCCAACTCGCCGAGGAAACTTTTAAATGAACAAAATCAGCAAGCTCGTCATCGCCGTTAGCACGGTTGCAATCTTAAGCTTTGGCGCGGTGTGGAGTGGCTTGGTGCCGAACCCGCTGCAACCGCCGCACCGTGGACCCGCGCAGCCAGACATGGTGCTGGATGCAGCACAGCGTCAGCAAATCGTTGCGCAGGTTATTGATCACCTGAATGGCTACTATGTGTTTCCGGACAAGGCGAAAGCGATGGAAGCTGAATTGCGTGCCCGTGACGAGCGCGGAGAATACAACAGCATCAGCAGTGCCGCGGACTTCGCCCAGACGCTCACTGCAGATATTCAGCGCATCTCAAACGATCGGCATCTTGACGTGGCATACAGCGCAGCCTTGTTGCCACCAAAAGCTGAATTCGAAGCGCAAGCTGAAACTGGCAGTGCTGAAAGTCTTGCGGCAGAACGTAAACGTAATTTTGGTGTTGCCCGCGCCGAGCGCTTAGCGCTGAACATTGGCTATTTTGACGTGCGAGCCTTCAGCACACCGGACGGCGCTGAGCGCAAGTTTGCCGCAGCGATGAGCTTGCTCGCTGACACCGACGCGTTGATTATCGACTTACGTTTTAATTCCGGTGGTGAACCGGCCACAGTGGCGTTACTGGCCAGTTACTTGTTTGAACAGAAAACTCGTCTGAACGACATCTACGACCGGGGTCAGGATAAAACCACGCAATACTGGACTCATACACCGAGCGGGCCAAACTACGGCAGCCAGAAAAAGGTCTATCTGCTGACCAGTCAGGACACATTCTCAGCCGCAGAAGATTTTGCTTATGCGCTGAAGAATCTCAAACGAGCAACCTTGGTGGGTGAAGCAACCGGCGGCGGCGCCCATCCGGGTTCGGAACATCGGTTGACCGACCACTTTGCCATGATAGTGCCAAGTGGGCGTTCGATCAGTCCTATCACCAATACCGACTGGGAAGGCGTTGGGGTGCTGCCTGATATCAGCATCGATGCGGATAAGGCGTTGGAAAAAGCGCAGTCGCTTTATCTGACCGAGCTGTTGGCGACAGCACAAGACGAAGCCACCCGCAGCCGCATCAATACACGCCTGGCTGAACTGAACTGAGCCAACGATAGCAAGTGGCAGCGGCGATTTAGTCGTTTAGTGTGTTCGCGCTGACAGTGCAAGCGCGAACACACTTGTGCCGGCAAAATAGCGACATCAGCTGGCAGACACGACCAGCACTTAACGGCATTCAGCGTTTTCAGCGCATTGCTCTGAATTTTTAACGCTCTCATCAAACCGTTTCATATCGGCTTCTTGCAAAATTGAATCAATTTTCGCAACTGCAGCATCCAAGTTGCTCAGCTGACTGGCCACTTTATTGGCGACCGAAGCGGCAACTTCGGCATATTTTATCGCCGCATTCACTGCAGGGAATTCATGTGCACTGACCGACTGTGCAAAGAACATGGCGGTCAGCAGTAAAGCGAAGGTGGTTGATTTACGAGCAGCAAAATGACGCATAGTTGTGTATTTCCAGATAGTAATAATGAATATTATTTCAAATAATTCAAAAGGTTAATTTGTTTATTTGTCATGTGTTCGATGGATGCAGTGTCGCTTTTTCGCTCGATGCCAGCAAGCAACAAGGGACGACTGACGGTTTGGCAGTCATGGATGACGAAAAAACGCGGCTGGGTGGCGGCGGGTGCCGCCAATGTGACTGGCGGCTTGACGCTGGAGCAACTAACAGGCTCAGATTGCCATGTGAGACGTATTGATTTCTATTCTGAGACGCATCCTCCCACCATATCCTGCACGCTTCAGTCTCTTTTAAACAAGGAGATTTACCATGCGGATACCAAATCGAATACTCCAACTCATCACTCTACTGACGCTGTTGCAGTTTACTTCTGCGCCGGCAACTGAGTTGCCCCCCAAAGTCGTTGAACTACACCGTTTAATACTTCAGGCTGACCAAGCTTTTCAAGCCAGGGATTGGCTGCAATATGCCAACAGTTACCAGGCATTGACCCAACTCAGTCCGCAGCGCGGTGAATATTGGTATCGCCTGGGTGTGGCGCAACAACAGTTGGCGCAGCGGGCAAAGGCGGAACAGGCTTTTTTGCGTGCAATTGACTTAGGTTACAAACCGGCCCGCGCCAACTTGCAGCTCGCCAAATTGGCTGTTCCCGACAATGCTGGCAGCGCAGCAAATTATTTTTTAGCAGCAAAAGCGCTGGGCCTCACCAATGCGGAACAAGAATTATTAGGCAGCCCTGAGCTTAGCCCGCTGACAAAAGTTCACTTTCCACAACTTGCCAAAACAGCAACAGACTCGCAACGATGGCAGGCCGATTTAGCGTTTCTTGCTGACCGGGTGCAGCAAAGCGCCTATGCCGACAGCGCCGTCAAAACAAAGGTTCAACATGGCCTGCTGCAACTTGCCGGACAATCACTGGATGATGAACAGCGCCTGTTTGCACTGATGAAATGGCTGCGGTTGCTGAATTCGGGCCACACGCAACTCTACCCGCCATTTCAGGGACCGCTAAGCTTCCATGCCGCACCGGTGCGCTTACAGTTCTTTGCCGATGGACTGTATGTCACTGCCGCCGGGCAGCACTTTCAACAACATTTGGGTCGTAAAGTGACGCATGTGGCGTGTTTAACCGCTGAGCAGTGGCTTGAGCAATCGGCTGAATTTTTACCGCATGATAGTGCGTCCGGGCTTAAATTTATCGCCAGCCTGCTGATGGTGGTCCCTGAATACAGCCGGGCCCTGGGGTGCAACACAGGAAAAGACCAGCTGCAACTGCAGTTTGCCGGTATGGCCGCACCGACATTGATTGCCGCAGCACCATTGTCGATGGAAAAGTTACAGCAGATGTTGGCCATCACATTACCTGACACAACCTGGCAGGCAGTAACCACTGCAAAGCAACCACTGTCAGTCGCAACGGCTTCTCATATCGGGCAAAACTACTGGTACACAGCGATCCCGGACAGCAAGCTGGTCTATTGGCAATTTAATCAGCTGCGCGAAGATGAAACACAGTCGCTGCATAGTTTTCTCACCGCACTTGGCGACGCTGTACGCCATGCACAAAAAGGGCTGATCCTCGACTTGCGGCAAAACAACGGCGGCAATGGCGAGCTCGTTCCATCAATCTTAGCCTTTTTGTTGCGGGAAAATCTTCTGGCACCTAAAGGCGAACCGGCACGCCTGATAGTTCTGACCAGCGGACGGACTTTTTCTGCGGCTGTGTTATTGGCCGCGGACCTGGCGCAGTACAACGCGATTTTTGTCGGAGAACCGACTGGAGCAGGCGCTGTGCATGTCGGAGAAGATAATGTGGTGATGTTGCCAAACACCGGATTAGCCGTTGCTCTGGCGACGCGCCTGTTTGTGCGTTCCACATCGGACGACAAACAGCCCGCGATCCCCCCGCATGTGCAAGTGATCCCAAGCTTTCGTGAGCACCAGGCCGGTGAAGACATTGCACTGAACACGGCACAGGCATTACTGACGAATAAACACTAAGTTGTGCCGGCGACTGGTGGTTCAGCGTTGTTTATGCCGGTCGCCTTGCATAAAAACCGGCACACTACTGCAAATACCAACACCAGACGTCAGCACATCCGGACCTCTAAGGTGGTGCAGATTATAACAGGCGGTGTTGCTGACGATATTCAGTCGGCGACACCCCACTAATCTCTTTAAAAACCCGGTTAAAGGTCGATTTACTGTTAAAGCCTGCCTGTAAGGCAATGTCCAATACTGCGGCGTCGGTTTGCGATAACTGGCTTTTTGCCTCTTCGACCCGGAATTTATTCAACCACATTTGGCTGTTGCAGCCTGCTTGCTGATTAATCACATAACTTAAATAATGCTCGGCAAACCCTGTCGCCTGCGCCAGGCTTGCTAAGCGAAATTGTGGTTCCCGCCACAGCTGTTGCTGTTGCACTGTGTCATATATTGCCTGATAAACCTGACGGGCCGTATCGCTGTCCAGAATCGCGGTTCGTGGCGATTGGATTGGCGCAGGCTCGTTGCGCATTGCCGGAGCTGATGTGGATTGGGCTGCCTGAGTTGCCGGATCATGCGCAGAGTAAGCCGGCTGCAGATGGCAGATAAACTGCTGCCAATCCAAAACGACCGTCAGGCCTGCACCGTAAATGAACAATGCCAGGCTAATGGCGGCGAGTAAATCACTGCCAACCCAAACCTGATAACCAATACTTTCAGCTAAAAATAAACACATGGACAGCGTCACCAACCCCAGAAATATGCTGGCAGATTGCCGCAGGCGATGGCGCAGTAAATCGGGCGCATTGTTGAGCAAACGTATCGCCGCAATCAGATAGCCATACAATGACAGGAGTTTCATCACCGGTAACAGCCAAGGCAACTGCGGTCCTGTCATGCTGAAAGACATCCAGTACAGCAATGAAATCAGCACCGGTAAACGGTAATGGCCGGAGACAAAAAAGTTTGTCGGTGGCGCACCACGCGAAATGATTTGCACATATTGATAAAAGGCAGGCCCAAAGAACAATGGTAAAGTCGCAGTGATACCTGCAACACCGGCTGTGGGAAAAAGCTCTAAGATCCAGACTTCGGCAATAACCGCCATAAAACACGCTAACAGGCAAAACAGGTGCTGCTGGCCCTGCGGATTCAGGTTACGTTGCCGCCACAATGCGAGCGCCAGCCAGGCACTTTGGGCAACAGCAAGCGTGAAAATGATATTGGTCAATTGACGGGCCGACTTTAAAATTGCTACTCAGGCGGATCATATACGGCTTGGATATCTGCTGTCGATGTGAGGATTGGAGATCCTTCGTGCTGCACTGCTGCCGCAGGCTGATCGGTGCTCTGGAGAGTCAGGCGGAATCAGGCTACCATCAGTCCAACTTTACGCAGTTCACTTGTTCCTATGTCATTTACAGCCAATGAATTAATTCAAACCATGTTAATGCTGCAAGCGGTGTTTCTGGCGTTTTTACTCAAGCGTCACTCGCCGTTGTTATGGCCACTCGCCACGTTATTTGTTGTGTTGTCGGTGCACATGGGGTGGAATTTACTCAGCCGGTATTTCCCGGAATTTATCGATATACGGGCCGGCTTGTCGCTGTTATATGGGCCGCTTATTTTAGCCATGGTACGACGACTGGCATGGCAGGATCGCCCCCCGTTACCCTGGCCGTTATTAGTGCCGGCACTCAGCGCTCCGCTCATCCTGTTGCTATGGCCAGCTGCCGCCGGCATGATTCATCTCTGTGTCGTACTGGTCACTGCCTGCTGTCTGTATGCGGCCATGTCCGAACTGAATACCTATCATTATGTGCTCAAACATACCCGTTCTACCTTTGAAGCGCATAGTCTTACGTGGCTGCGTCACAGTTTACTCGGGCTTATACTCGTTGCGGTGCTTGATAGTGTGCGCTTTGTGATTCCGGCCGGTTGGACTTTAACTTCGGCCTTTCTTCATACGGCAACCTATGGGATGGCCTTGTTGCTGGTGTTTTATTTAACTGCACGTGGCTGGCATCAGTCGGTGCATTTTCCGGGGCTCGGCAAGTTCGATGCAGAAATGGTGGCGGTCAGCAACAGCATAACCCCCAAAGCTGTCCCCCTGACGCCGGACCATACGTTGCACAGCACTGACTCTGCTACGGACATGCTTAACTGGCAAGCGCTTGCCAGTGAGTTGCAACAACATTTAGCCCTGCACCAGTCATTTTTGCAGCCAGAACTAACAGTCGCTGAACTTGCGGCGCAATTAGGCTGGCCGGCCAAACAGTTATCCGCACTGCTCAATCAGCATCTGAAGCAAAACTTTAACGACTTTATCAACACCGAGCGCGTCACTGTCGCCTGCCGGTTACTGCGACGTCCGGAATATCAACAGACGAAATTGCTCAGTATCCAGCTCGATGCTGGTTTTGCTTCCAAATCGGTGTTTAATGCGTCATTCAAACGTGTAACAGGCGTAACACCAACCGAATGGCGGCGGGCACTGACAGCTCAGGACGTGACCAATTCAGCCGCGGATAGCTGACTTTTATGTCCTGAATCCTGATTCCGGACGCATTTAATCATCAGAAAAGGCACGCTACCCATTCTTTCAAACCAGTTGGGGAACGTGATGGCGTTAAGCTTACCGAAAAAATTGATCCGTGTTGTGATGGTGCTGATGGGGGCACTGGCTCTGCTCGCAGCCTGTCTATGGCAACTGCCGCATTGGATCCCGGTGCGGCACCTGAGTGAGGTCGTGCCACCCGAAACTATTGCCTTAGTGGGTGTCACGGTCTACAACCCCGGCGAGATCCCGCACGCCGGCCAAACGGTCCTGATCAAAAATAGCCGGATTGTCGCTGTTCAGCATGCAGACTTGCCTGTTCCGGCTGAATTTGCTCAGGTTCAAGCCGCCGGCCAATGGTTAATGCCGGGCCTCATCGATTTACATGTGCACGTATTTGACGAAACTGACTTGACGTTATTACTGGCACATGGAGTGACAACGGCGCGCAATATGATGGGGAAACCTTTTCATCTTGCCCTGCGCAATGCTATTTCCAGCGGACAAATTGCCGGTCCCCGGCTCTTTACCGCCGGCCCCACCCTGAACAATTCGGGCGCCCCACTGCACAAGGTGGTGAAGGACCCAAGCACAGCCAGAGCCGCAGTACAGCAAATCAAAGCGCAAGGGTATGACTTCATCAAAATCTATGATGGCCTTACCGCTGATGTGCTTGAAGCCATAGTGACTGAGGCGCGCCACCAACAGCTTCGTGTGGCCGGCCATCCACCGACAACCGTTGATTTACAGCAGTCTGCAACTCTGCTGGACAGTGTCGAACACGCTGAAGAGTTGTGGCAGCATGGTGTAAGGCTGCAGGACAGTGCTCATCTCGCTGCACTGGCTGAGAAATTTAAAACGCATCAGACGATGTTGGTGCCCACTTTGCAAATAGTGCAACAGTTAAGCGAAGTGTGTGGCGCCGGTGAACCTGCGGTGACACAAAGGGACAGTGTTTTACTTAATCCCGTTGTAGCCTATTTAGGCCGTCAAAGTGTGGCAGGCTGGGCCGATGGCAACGAAGGCTGTGAGCAATTTGCCAAACAGGTCGATGAAATGGCGCAATTGACCAAACAGCTGTTGCAGGCCGGTGTGTTATTGGGGTTAGGCAGCGACAGCGGCCCCCATTTGTCGCTTGCTGGCGCGGCAACCTTACGTGAAGTGCATGCATTAATAAATATTGGCATTTCAGCGGATGACGTGTTGAAAATAGCGACGAGCAATGCTGCGCAGATGTTGGGGCAATCACAACATCTGGGGCGAATTGACAGCGGATATCTGGCAGACGCATTGCTGCTTCAGGGCGATCCAAGATCCGATATCGCTGTTATCGATAGCCCCGTTTTAGTCATTGCAAATGGGCGGGTGTTAGATGCAAACAGACGAAATAACATACTTGCAGACAGTCAGAATCACGCCGGTTGGCTCCTCACCATTGGCCGGTTGCTGGCGCAATAACTGGGTGACAGCACAGTATTAACTGCTGTTGAGGAGTTTGTTACAGGGTTCAGCGCTGATGATCCAGCATGTCAGGTAGGTTCATTGATCTGCCTGATATTCAACAGCCAGATATTCGCAAAGATGATGATGAAGTGGTGCCCGGGGCCGGACTTGAACCGGCACGCCCTTTCGAGCGAGGGATTTTAAATCCCTTGTGTCTACCGATTTCACCACCCGGGCAGAGTCGCGTGTGCAGAGGCACTTGGCAGAACGGCGGCGATTTTACGCTGGCTTTAACCTGAATGTCATGTGCTTTTTGCACCTGACGCCAAATTTTTGCCGCAATTGCTGATTTATCAGCCGGTGTTGTACAGCAGTGTTGTTGCATGCACTGCTCCGACCAAAGATTTAGCCATCCAGAAATCTATATAAAAACCAACAGCTTAATAATTCATCAGCCTAAAGTCGTATCCATTTAGCCATCTATACTGTTGCAATCAACATTTTGTCGTGATATTACTAGAAACGCTGCAGCTTTGTTCTGATGTGTATCTGCAGCACCATGCGCCGGCAATGATGGCCAAGCGCCCGAAAAAAGACAGAGCAATGAATCACTTAAATACTATGACCGCCATTCTTCTCAGCCTCCTCGTGCTCCTAAACAGGCCTCGGGGTGTTGTGCATTGGTCGTAGTGTAAATACGGATCCAGCAAACAAACCCCGAGCCACAGGCCGGGGTTTTTTGTTACCTCAAGGTCTGATGGGTGAAAATTTCAGCAAGAGGAACAGGACATGAGCAGCGCGCAACACGAAAACAACAAGATCTGGATTTTTGATACCACCTTACGCGATGGCGAGCAGGCGTTACGTGCCAGCTTAAGCCATAAACAAAAAATCCAGCTGGCCCATGCCATTGCGCGCTTAAATGTCGACGTGATGGAAGTGGGTTTTCCGGTGTCCTCGCCGGGTGACTTCGCTTCGGTGCAGGCGATTGCCCAAAGCGTGAAAGGCCCGATTATTTGTGGCCTGTCGCGCGCAGTGTTCGCCGATATCGACGCCTGTGGCGAGGCGTTAAAAGACGCCGAACGCCGCCGTATTCATACCTTTATTGCCACTTCCCCACTGCACCTGCAATACAAATTACGTAAGACCTTAGAGCAAGCCACAGAGCAAGCTGTTGCCTGTATTCAACATGCGCGTCGTTATACCGACGATGTTGAATTCTCTTGTGAAGATGCCGGCCGCACGCCAATTGATGATTTATGCCGTATCGTGGAAGCCGCGATCAAAGCCGGCGCCCGCACTATTAATATCCCGGATACCGTCGGCTACACCATTCCAAATGAATTTGGCCTGATCATCAGCCAACTAATGCATAAAGTGCCAAATATCGATCAGGCGCGCATTTCGGTGCATTGCCATAACGATTTAGGTTTAGCGGTCGCCAACAGCATCAGCGCCATTCAGGCCGGTGCGCGGCAGATTGAATGTACGGTCAATGGCATCGGTGAACGCGCCGGTAACTGCTCGCTGGAAGAAGTGGCGATGATCATCAAAACCCGCGGTGATTTCCTGCCTTATTACACCGACATCAAAACCACCGAGATTTACCGCTCCAGCCATCTGGTCAGCCAGATTTGCCATATGCCGATTCAGCCGAACAAAGCCATTGTCGGCGAAAACGCTTTTGCCCATAGCTCCGGTATTCACCAGGACGGCGTGTTAAAAGCGCAAAACACCTATGAAATCATGTCGCCGGAACAAGTTGGTATCCGCACCAACGAACTGAACCTGACCTCGCGCTCGGGCCGCGCCGTGATCGCACACCGCTTAACCGAAATGGGTTACAGCAAAGAAGATTACGATTTAGACCAGATTTATCAGGCATTTTTAACCCTGGCCGACCAGAAAGGCCGGGTGTTTGATTACGACCTGGAAGCTTTGGTGTTCTTCCAGAATCTGCAGGATGACGACGAGCATTACAAACTGGCGTTTTTAAGTTCCAGCACCCACACCGGCCATGTCGCCAGCGCCACCGTTGGCCTGACGGCCGGTGACGAAACCTTCACCGAAGCCGCCACCGGCAATGGCCCGGTCGAAGCGGCATTTCAGGCCATCCACCGCATCGCCAAACTGGACGTGAAGATGGTCGATTACAACCTGCAAGCCAAAGGCGAAGGCGAAAACGCGTTGGGTCAGGTCGACATTATTATTGAATATCAGGGCCGGCGTTATCACGGCGCGGGCCTGGCCACCGACATCGTGCGTTCATCCGTGCTGGCCTATGTGCATGTACTGAACCTGATTGAACGCAGTAAACGCATTGATGCAGTGAAGCTGGCGCGCAAAAACGCCGACAGCGCTATCGAAAAATAATTCGCTTTAACTTTTTCCGAGACAGATGATGAAGACTTACAACATTGCAGTATTAGCCGGTGACGGCATCGGCCCGGAAGTGATGGCAGAAGCATTAAAAGTGCTGGACGCGGTCAGTCAGAAATTTGGTTTTGCGATCAAAACGCAAAGCGCATTGGTCGGTGGTGCCGCCATTGACGCGCACGGTGAAGCGCTGCCTGCCGCCACTTTAGATTTGTGCAAACAAAGCGACGCGATTTTATTTGGCTCGGTCGGCGGCCCAAAATGGACCAGTTTACCACCGGCACAACAGCCGGAGCGCGCGTCGTTATTACCGCTGCGCAAAACTTTCGATCTGTTCTGTAACCTGCGCCCTGGCAAGATTTACCCGGCTTTTGCTGATTTGTCGCCTATTCACCCCCGCACCAGCTCCAAAGGCATGGACATTTTGTGTGTGCGCGAACTGACCGGCGGTATTTATTTTGGTGAAAAAGGCCGCACTGAGACTGCCGCTTTTGATACCCAAACTTACAGCGTGGCCGAAATTGAACGCATCGCCCGCGTCGCCTTTGAAGCCGCGGCGAAACGCAGCAACAAAGTCACCTCTATTGATAAAGCCAACGTGCTGGCGACCAGCGTGTTGTGGCGCGAAGTGGTCGAGCGCATCGCCAAAGACTATCCGGGCGTGGCGCTGGATCATATGTATATCGACAACGCCGCGATGCAGCTGATTCGCTCGCCACAACAGTTCGACGTGCTGCTGTGCGACAACCTGTTTGGCGACATTTTATCCGACGAGTTAGCCGCCATTGCCGGCTCATTAGGCTTGTTGCCATCCGCCAGCCTAAACGGCTCTAATTTTGGTCTGTATGAACCGGCCGGTGGCAGCGCGCCGGATATCGCAGGCCAAGGCATTGCCAACCCGGTGGCGCAGATTTTAAGTGCGGCGCTGTTGCTGCGCTTTAGCTGTGGCGAAGAAGCCGCCGCGCGCGCCATCGAAACGGCGGTCGAACAGAGCCTGGAGCAAGGCATTGTCACGCGCGATATCAATCCGGCCGCCGGTTACAACACCCGCGACATCGGCGACGCCATCGTGCGTTTTATTCAGGCAGTTTAAGGAGTCAGCGATGGGCCAGACCTTATATCAGAAGATTTATCAGAGCCACGTGGTTGGCGCGTTAAACGGCAGCACCGATTTATTGTTTGTTGACCGCCATCTCATTCACGAAGTGACCAGCCCGCAAGCCTTTGCCGGCCTGCGTCAGGCCGGGCGCCCGGTGCGCCGGCCGGATTTAACTTTTGCCACCATGGACCATAACACCTCGACCCAAGTGCGCAGCTACGATGCCGCCGGCGAAACGTCGCGCAAACAGCTGGAAGCCTTAGCCGCCAACTGCGCCGAAAATGGCATTGAACTGCTGGATTTGTATCACCCGGATCAAGGCATTGTGCACGTGATTGGCCCGGAGCTGGGTTTAACTCAGCCCGGCATGATTATCGTCTGTGGCGATTCACACACCTCCACCCACGGTGCTTTTGGCGCCATCGCCTTTGGTATCGGTACTTCTGAAGTGGAACACGTGCTGGCGACGCAAACACTGCCGCAGCAAGTAGCGAAAACGCTGAAAGTTGAAGTGACCGGTACGCTGTCGGCTTTTGTTACGCCAAAAGATGTGATTTTGGCGGTGATCGGCGCGCTTGGCACGGCCGGTGGCAACGGCTTTGTCGCGGAATTCTGTGGTGATGCGATCAAAGGCATGACGATGGAAGGCCGGATGACGCTGTGCAATATGAGCATCGAAATGGGTGCTAAAGCCGGTTTAATCGCACCGGACGACACCACTTTTGCATATCTCAAAGGCCGCAGTCACGCGCCAACAGCGCAGCACTGGGATGCTGCCGTGGCCTATTGGCAAAGCCTGTACTCTGACGCCGACGCGCAGTTTGATAAAGTGGTCCAGATCGACGGTAGTCAAATCCGGCCGCAAGTGACCTGGGGCACCAACCCTGAGCAAGTGATTGCGATCGATCAGCCGGTGCCGGCACCAGAGTCTTTCACCGACCTGATTAAAGCCGACGCCGCCCGCCGCGCGTTAAGTTACATGGGTTTAGCGGCCGGCCAAAAGCTGACCGATGTTGCCGTTGATGTGGTGTTTATTGGCTCCTGTACCAACAGCCGGATTGAAGATTTACGCGCCGCAGCGGCAGTGGTGGCTGGTAAAACCGTTGCCAGCGGCGTACGCGCTTTAGTAGTGCCAGGCTCGGGTCAGGTCAAACGTCAGGCCGAAGCGGAAGGCTTAGCCGACACTTTTAAAGCCGCCGGTTTTGAATGGCGCGAACCGGGCTGCTCAATGTGCCTCGGCATGAATGACGACCGCGTCGACGCCGGTCAGCGCTGTGCTTCTACCTCTAACCGCAACTTTGAAGGCCGGCAAGGCCGCGGCAGCCGCACGCATTTAGTCAGCCCGGCCATGGCCGCTGCCGCAGCTATCGCCGGCAAATTTGTCGATGTATCAACGATTTCTAACGGAGCATCCGCATGAGTGACATCTTCGCCAAGGGCCTGGTGTGCCCGCTGGATAAAAACAACGTCGATACCGACCAAATTATTCCAAAGCAATTTCTGACCTCGGTCAGCCGCGACGGTTTTGCCGAAGCGCTGTTTTTTGACTGGCGTTATCTGGCCGACGGCAGTGCCAACCCGGAGTTCGTGCTGAATGAACCGCAGTATCAGGGCGCTTCTATTCTGCTGACGCGCGCCAACTTTGGTTGTGGTTCCAGCCGTGAACATGCGCCATGGGCCATTCAGCAATATGGTTTTAACGTGATCATTGCCGAAAGTTTTGCCGATATTTTCTTTAATAACAGCATCAACAACGGCATGTTGCTGATCAGCCTCAGCGCCGCCAACATCGATTTTCTGTTTAACCGCAGCAAACAAGGCCCGCAGCAATGGCAAATCGATTTGGCCAATCAGGAAATCTTACTGGGTAATAATGCCGCTATTGGTTTTAGCATTGATGCCGACGTGAAACAGCGTTTACTCAGTGGTTTAGATTTTATCGGTGCCAGCGAAACGCTGTGCCCGCAAATCGACGCTTATGAAGCGCAACGCCGCAGTGCGATGCCCTGGTTAGGTTAAACCGTTCGCCCGATGCGATGTGCTGCGCCCGGCAGTACATCGCTGTTTTTTCTCGAATTCCCTGCAAGTTGTCAGCATCTTTCCTGCATTTTATTTAAGCTTCGTTTACAGTTCACACATTTGCTTTTCTGCAGCGGAAAATACCCAGATATTATTTGGTAAAACAAAGACTTCCTGACTATCCTCGGATCAGTGCCCGAACCATCATCTGCGTTCAAATCAGGGTCTGTGAAGCTGTCGGAACCCGGGACCAAGCGCAGGATAAGCCGACAGTGCATACCGAAAATCTGACGATCCTGTTTGTCGATATTGCGGGTTTTACCGCCACCACCAATCGCCAGTCACGCCGGCAAAATGCCTCATTGCTGCAGAATTTTGAAAGCCTGCTGAAACCACAAATTAAGAAATTTTCCGGCCAGTTAGTCAAATCAATTGGCGATGCGTTATTGCTGAGTTTCCGCTCCCCGACCGACGCCATGCTGTGCGCCTGCCGCATGCAAGACCGGCTCGCGCTGTATCGTCAGCAACACCCCGACGAATATCCGATTGTGATCCGCATCGCGGCACATCTTGGCGAAGTGCGGATCGCCCGGCACGATATTTTTGGCGAAGCGGTGAATCTGGCGGCGCGGATTGAGGCCGTAACACCGCCTGGTGAAATTTATCTGTCAGAAGCGGTTTATCTGGCGATGAATAAAACCGAGGTGATGGTACAGAGTGCCGGCCAGTTTCAGCTCGACGGCTTTGATCATTCATTGCATTTATACAAAGTCCAGCAAGACCCGTCTGTCGAATTACCCTTTGGCTCGTTGCCGGCAGAACTGCTGCCCGCTTATGTCCAAAAGCCCTGGCGCTGGGTAGCGCTGGCAATGCTGCCGTTGTTGGGACTGAGCACGGTGGCTACTGTGTATCTGCTGGACCCGCCATTGGCCCCAACAACACTGCCGGCCGCCACTGTACGCAGCAGTCAATACGTCGCGACCGACCTGACTGCGATCAGTGACAGCCAGTTCTCTGCCGAATTCCGTTTTGGTTTGCAACAGGCGATAGAACAGGCGGTCCAGCGGATCCCTGGATTGTATCTGGCCGCCGACGACGGAACACGCCAGGCCGACTACAAGCTGCAGGTCACCATCGCGATGCAGGTCTTTCCGACACCCGCCGAATTGCACTTCACGCTGGACCGGCCGGCTGCCCCGGCGCAGCTGCAATGGGCCATTCAATGGTCCGGGCAGCAGCAACAACAGACCTTGCATCAGGTGCAACAACAACTGATCCAATTGCTGAGTCAGGCCAGTGGTGTCACCGCACTCAACAAGCCGTTGCCGGACTTTGCCGTACCGGACAGTTTTTATCAGCAATACCTGCAAGCCAGTCAATGGTTGCGACAAGGCGAGCAAAGCCAAAACCCGCAGTTGCTGGTGCAAAGCAGAGACCAACTGCAACGCATTGTCACTGCGCTACCTGAATTCCGGGCTGGCCGGCAAGCCTTGTGTAATACGATGCTGCACCTGTTCGAATGGCGCGAAGATCAAGCCCAACTGACCGCGGCGGCACCACATTGCCAGACACTGGTGCAAGGCCCGGCGGACAGTGATGACTGGCTGGCCTATGGCCGCTGGCTGGCACTGCGCCAGGATAAACAGGCCGCCAGTAAAGCGTTGTTGCAGGCATTGTCGACCAATCCAAAATCCGGCCAGGCCTACGCGCTGCTGTCGCGTTTGTATCTGCAGGATAACCAGCCACTGGAAGCAGAACTGGTGCTGAAGCGTGCGGTGTCGTTGCAGCCGGACTATTGGCCGGCGATCCAGCTGATGGCGGTATTTCAGCTGGAACAGGGTCAGCTGCAGGCGGCTGTTGCCAATTTTAAAAAAGTTGTCCTGCTCGCGCCTGACAACGCGATTGCGCTGACCAACCTTGGCTCCGCCTATTTGTACAGCGGCCAGCTGCAGGCGGCGGCTGACACCTATAAAGCCGCACTAAAAATTCAGCCCGAACCTTTTATTCAGGCCAACCTGGCCACCGTTTATTATTACCTTGGCCGCTTGCAGGAAGCGATAACGCTATATCAGCAAGCTTTAAAAACCAGCCCGGATGAGTACGAATTTCACGGCAACATTGCCGATGCATATCGGCAGAACCAACAAACCGACGAAGCCCAGCTGCATTACCAACTGGCGCTGCAGGCACTGGCACAAAAGCCGACGCTGACCGCCCGTGAGCTGGCATTAAAAGCCCACTACTTAAGTGCAACCGGTGACAGCGTCAACAGCCAAAAGCAAATCAGCCTGGCGCTGCAACAGCAGCAAAATAACGCGGAAACCTGGCTACTCGATGCGTTAATGAAGGCGCGTCAGGGCGATAAACCCGCAGCGTTGTTGTCGGCAAAACAAGCGGTTCAGCTGGGTTTTCCGGCAAAATTGCTGGCGGTCGAACCCGATCTGCGTGCTCTGGCCGATGATCCACAATTTCTGGCGTTACTCAGTCAATGACCACCTATCAATCACAAGAAGGACGGGACCATGAAAACGATATCCATGCAGTTATTACTCGGCGCTATGCTGATGTGCAGCTGGGGCGCTGTTGCCAAGTGTGACAAAGATCGGGAAAGTCAGACCATTGAAATCAGCCGCAGTGGCGATACCATCGTGGTGGAAAACAAAGAGCTCAGTAAAAAATGTGTGGTTAAAAACAATAAACGCCACGACGAGAATACCGGCTCGCAGCTGGTGTGGCTGTTCCGGGATATCCCCTGTCCGGAGGGTCATTGCCGGGTGGAACTGGATGGCAATCCGGACTCTGGATAAAGAAGTTTTTAAATGCGACATGGGCAACGAGCAAAAAAGCCGCTGCCGGTTAAAAGTCAATAAACTGAAAAAACACTGCCGCACCATAGACCCGGGCGATAACAAAGACAGCTGCCAATTTAACTACCGGATTTGGGTTGGCGATCAGGAAATCGATCCGACCATTATTATCCGGCCCCGGCCGATGGCGGAGTAACAACGGGTGTCAATGACATGAACGGCCCGCCAAACAGTCCGTTAGTACGGGCTGTTACGGCGGGCTGTTGTGACGGAATCAATCCCGTATTTCTGTCCGCAGCAGATTATGCTGCAGGAATTCCTGCTGGCGTGGGTCACGGATCGCCAGACCATCGCTTTGCAGTGGTGCTGCCGCCGACATTGCTTGTTGAGCTCCTGCCTGCTGCGCCACCGCGACCACCGGACAACTGTTGTTGCCAGCATAAAACAACGCGGTTTTTAGCATGCCTTCCTGCGCATCGCCAAGCGGTTTGCTCAGATCATCAGCCACCGGACAGCCTTTAATATCCGCGGCAAAACGGCGGTGCCAGAGCTGGCGTGAAACCATCGGCATAATCACCAAAACCTTTGGCATTGCTGCCGCTGAACTGAATAGTGAAATAAGTGGTGCCGCAGTTATCGGTCGGATAAAAGCCATAAGGCTTGCCACAGGTTTTACCGCCAATCTGGATCACTTCCACGTCAACACCGCGCAGCGCATTGATAAAGGCTTCGCTGGCAGAACAGGTGTTGTCAGTAGTTAATACAAAGATCCGGTTCAGGCTTAAATTGGGTAACGTCTGGCTGGTAAAACGTCCAGCGGTATAATCAATGCCTTTGGTGTAAAACGGCGTCGGCTCCAGCGCTTCACCCGTCACCGGATCTGTTGTCGGATATTTGTCATTAAACTGCAGCTTGTCAAAATACCGCGCTTGGATCTGGTTCGGACCGCTGACCATATAACCAAACTGCGACGCCAGCGCCAGCAAACCACCACCGTTGTAACGCAGGTCGACCACCAGTTCATTCACCGCCGCGGCCCTGAATTGTTCTACTGCACTGATCAGCTGCGGCTGGGCGGCTGCGATATGGGTATTAAACTGCAGATAACCGACTTTTTTACTGCCGCTTTGCAGCACTTTGACGTTATGTACCGGCACCGTTGACACGTCGGCGGATACCAGCGTGTACGAGCGGCGGACCCCATTGGCGTCAGCAAAAGTGAACTGATGGCTTTCACCGGCTTTGGCCGGAAACAATGCGGCATTCAGTTTATTAACACCGTCCTGGGTGTTGTCGTTAACAAAATCAACGCCATCCACTTCCAGCAATTTCGAGCCACGGCCCAACGACGCCGTTGCTGCCGGACTGGCTGGTTCGGTATATGCCACAGTTAACTGCCGAGGTGGCCGGGTCGATGCAAAAATCCACTCGATACCATAACCACTGCTGACCGCAGACTGCGTCTGCTTTTTATACTCGGCAGTGTCCTGATAAAAATGGAAATTGTCTTTTTGCGCACCGGAATCGGTTTTATTGCCGCTTTTCAGCAAGTCAAAATAAGCCAGAGTGCTGTAGTTGGCCGGGTCCAAATCAGGCAGTTCTTTGTACCACAAATAGGTTCTGTTGCTCCAGGACCGTTGCCACAGCTTTTCATGCATCGCCGAGCCGGCTTTATCCGGATAGGCTGTACCACTGAACGGATCGGTACCGGTGCGTGGCACCGCGCAGAAGTTTTGCAACGTCGATTCAGCCGCATATTGGCCTGCAACCCAAGCCGGCGTCGTTGGTGTCGTGGTGCCGGTACCCGGCGTGGTACCTGTATCCGGTGTGCTGCCACCTGATGTACCGCCGCCGCCGCAACCACTTAACAGGGTCAGACTCACTAACACAGCGCTGCTGCATAACCACAGTTTCATAACTCACTCCTGATCTGTTAATTCCATAATTTCACTGGGCGAATGATAACAAAAGTTACAAATAAAGTTATTCACTTGCTCTATATCAACGAAGCCTAAATTGACGCGGCCAAATAGTTGCAAAAATCGCCAAAGCTTCCGACACTGCAGACTAGGGCGTGCAAGGAGCATTGTAATGACCAGTCTGGCACCGAGCCAAATCCTGCAATTGTTTCAGGGCGAAGGCAGCGTCAATCAACGTTTAGCGGCGTTACATGACCGTGTATTGCAAACCATGCCTGCTATCAGCCGGATCGCCTGCGCCTTGTATGAACAACCCAATGACCTGCTAAAAACTTTTATCAACAGCACCCGCGAAGGTCAAGCCATCAGTGGGTACGAAGCCCGGCTCAATGACTGTGGCGATCTGAAAGTTCTGGCCAAAAATGGCAATTGCCGCGTGATTGACGATATCCCACTGCAGGTGCAGCCAGGTCAGCAGCATTCTGACTGGTTGTTGAGCCAGCCCTATCGCAGTTCCTTTACTGTACCTATGTACGATAATGGCGGCTTTTTGGGTTTCGTCTTCTTTGATTCGGCACAGCCCGGCTATTTCGATGCGCGAGTGCAACGAGATCTGCTGCTGTATTGTAATCTGATTAATATGGCGTTATCCGCCGAACTGTCCGCTGTGCGCGCTGTGCTGGTATCCGCGCAGGTCGCCCGTGAGTTTGTTGATTTGCGTGACTTTGAAACCGGCGCGCATTTAGAACGGATGGCGCAGTATGCGCGGCTAATCGCCAAAGCGGTCGCGGCTGAATATCAGCTAACGGATGAAACCATCGAACATATCTATCTGTTTGCGCCGCTGCATGACATCGGCAAAATCGGCATTCCGGATCAAATCCTGCTCAAACAAGGCCCGCTGACGGCAGATGAACGCGCATTGATGCAAACCCACGTGGAAAAAGGCGAGCAGTTGATGCACAAAGTGATTGGCGATTTTGGCCTGCATCACTTACCGGATTCACAAGTGATGCACAATATTGTGGCCTGTCATCATGAGTTTCTTGACGGCTCAGGCTATCCACGTGGCTTGCGCGGCAACGAGGTGCCGGTAGAAGCGCGGATCGTCACAGTCGCTGATATTTTTGATGCACTGACCAGTCTGCGTCCATACAAAAAACCCTGGAGTGTCGAGGCCGCACTACAGGAACTGCGGCGAATGGCGGGTGTGGGTCAGCTGGATTCAGTTTGCGTCGAAGCGCTTGCCGGGCAAGTCGACACAGCACAGTGGATAGTGCAGCATTATATCGATGTGATCGCGCCAGCCGAAATAGCATCTTCGACCTAGTCGCGGCTTACCCGACTAACTGCTGCCAGTCCTGCCGCGCCTGCCATTGGGTTATCCAGTCCACCACTTGCGCCGCCGGCATCGGTTTCGCCACGCCATAGCCCTGCGCCAGCTCGCAACCCAGCGCTAACAAAGCACTGGCATGTGCCATAGTCTCCACCCCCTCAGCAATCACCTCCCGGTCAAATACCTGTGCTAACTGCACTACGCCGGAGACGATATTAAAATCGTCAGGATCTTCGAGCATATCGCGGACAAAACTCTGATCAATTTTCAGGCAATGCACAGGTAACTGCCGCAGATAAGTCAGCGATGAATAGCCTGTGCCAAAATCGTCCAGCGCAAAGCGTACGCCAAGCGCCTGGCACCGCAACAAAGCCTGCCTGGCAGCGACCAAATCCCGAATTGCGGTGCTTTCCAGAATTTCCAGTTCAATCTGATCCGGCATTAAAGCGGGCCAATGATGAAGCAGTTCAGTGAGCTGATCGGCGAAGTCATTCGTCAGTAAATGGCTGGCGCTGATATTAATCCCCACTTCGAGCCGGACCCCTTGTGACAACCAGACTGCGGCCTGGGCAATGCCAGTCGATAACACAAAATGGCCAAAACGGCTTTCCAGTTCACTGCCTTCAATAAAAGGTAAAAATGCGGCTGGCGCCAATAATCCGCGTTCAGGATGTTGCCAGCGAATGAGCGCTTCCATGCCGACAACAACGCCGCTGCGCAAATTCACTTTTGGCTGGTAATACAACATAAACTGCTGCAGAGTTAATGCGTCATCAAGCTGCTCAAGCATCATCCGGTGTTCCTGCGCTTCGCGTTCGTGCGCTGGATCAAACCATTGAATGCGGTTACGCCCAGCCTCTTTCGCCTGATACATAGCTTTATCGGCGTGCCGCAATAAAGTGTCAGGGTCGGCATTGTCGTCCGGATATAAACTGACGCCAATACTACAGGTCAACGCAATTTCCGTATTATCCAGCAGCAAGGGGCGGTTGACGGCCTGCAGCAAGCGTTTGACGATATGATTGCCCTCGGGTAGCGGCGGCATATCGGACAATAACACCACAAATTCATCGCCCCCCAGACGGGCCAGCGTATCGTCATGGCGCAGCACCGCCTGAAGCTGATGACTGAGTGCAAGTAAGACGCGATCACCAAAGGCACTGCCAAACTGTTCATTGATTTGCTTAAAACCATCAATATCAATCAGGCAGACGGCACAGCGTTGCTCCATCTGCAAAGCCCGGATCAGCGTCTGGTTAAAACGCGTCAACAATAAGCGCCGGTTCGGTAAGCCGGTCAAGGCATCAAAATTCGCGACTTTATCCAGCTCAGCCGCATGTGCTTTGAGCTGGCTGATATCCGCGAAGATACCGATATACTGCCGGACCTGACCATCCGCATCGCGGACCGCAGAAATCGACAACATCTCCGTATAAACTGAACCGTCTTTGCGTTTGTTGATGATTTCGCCACGCCAGAAGCCGTGTAGTTGTAACTGCAGCCACATTTGCTGGTAGTAGGTTTTTTCATGCAGGCCCGAAGACAAAATTGCGGGCGATTTGCCCTGCACTTCGGCAGCACTGTAGCCAGTGATCCGGCAAAAGGCCGGGTTGACCCGCAGGATCTGGTTATCCGCATCCACCAGCATCATGCCGTCGTAGCTGCCGGCAAACATCATCTCCGCCAGGCGTAAGGCTTCTTCGTTCTGCCGGCGTTGCTGAATATCAGTATGAGTTCCCGCCAGCAGCAGAGGCTTGCCATCCGGCGAAGTGGTGACGATTTTGCCGCGCGACAGGATCCAGCGCCAGCTGCCATCTTTGCAACGGGCGCGAAACTCTGCTTCATGCATCGGCTTCAACCCATCCAGGTGTTGTTGAATCGATTCCATCACTTGCGGATAATCGGCCGGGTGCAGCAGTTCTGGCCAATGCTCCGGTTGGACCTGCAGTTCCCCGGGCAAAAAACCCAACATGGTTTCAAATCGTTCGCTGACCTGCATCCGCCGCTGCTGTAAGTCCCACTCCCAGAATCCTTGTTCAGAGCCTTCCAGCACCCGCTGTAGCAAGCGTTTCTGCCCGACCATTTCTGTCACATCCCGGGCAATGCCGAAAATACCACTGAGCTGCTGGCGATGATCAAACAGTGGCCCCTTACTAACCGAGTACAGCCGACTGCTGCCATCGGTTTGCTGCAGTTGCTCCTGAAAATGCAGGAGCCTGCGTTGTTGCATGACTTTGGCATCATTTTGTTGCCAGCTGACAACCTGGGCCGGATCCGCCAGCTGTAAATCGGTACGACCAATAATCTGCGCCGCTTCCAGACCAAATGCCCGGCAGGCCGCCTGATTCACCAGCTGATACTGACCAAGCAGGTCTTTGGTAAACACCACGTCATCGGTGCCTTCAATGACCGCGTCCAGTAAGCGCTGCTGATGCCCGGCCTGACGGGCGGAACTGCGCAACAACTGACACAACCAGCTCACAGTGACGCCATTGATAATGAGAAACAGCCACTGTAATTGTATGTACAGGCTCTGTTCGGCACCGGTGAGTGCTTGTCGGGCGATCCAGGCGACGGCCAATGTCGACAGCAAAGTAGCAAACAAACCCGGACCAAAACCGCCCAACACCGCAGCCAGAATAATGGGCAACAGCTGCAAAATCATCATGGGTTTTTCGGCAATATCCACCGGCAACAGTAAACGAAATGAAATCATCAGACTCACCAACAAGCCTGCCACCAGATAATCTCGCCATTTGCTTTGGCGATGAGTCAGTGGCAAGACGTTGGATTCAGGATGGATGGACTGCGGTACGTTTTTAAGCGCCAACGACAGCCCCACTGCCGTCACCAACACAAACAGCATCCCCTTGAGCATCGAGACCATCAGTAATTGTTCAGCACTGATCACCAGCAGCAACAGGTGATCGGACAGGAAAATCCAGCTCAGGGCCAACAGCAGATAAGCCAGGACGACGGCGACAATATATTTTTGGCGATGCGACAAAGTGCAGACTCAAAACTGGGACAATTTGCAAGAATAATGGACAGTCCGACTTCCTACAAGTTTCCATAGCGGATACAGCTGCGTTCAGGCCATTAGACTAAGCCGATGTCTTGTTACAAAAAGCCTGCACCAGACTGTCGTCAACAGCGTAAAACTGCTTTAGCATCAACGCATCGCAGTCACAGAAATGGAGATATTCAAATGCAGCGTCTGCAACAACTGATCGCCGAATTCAACCGGACCGATCAGGTCGATCCCAGTCAAAGTATTCTCAGTAAACATCAGAAAATGGCGTTAAACCCATTTCGCTTTTTACGCGGCAGTTCTGGCTTGTTTTATGCGGATATTCAGTCAGGTCTGCTCAAACTGCCCCCCGCACTGCTGCAACAGGTGCCACTCACCGCGGTGATGGGTGATTGCCATCTGTCCAATTTCGGTTTTTTCACCGAAGATGGCAGCTATGGTGAGCGGGTAATTTTTGCCCCGAACGATTTTGATGATGCCTGTATTGGCCCGGCGGTGTGGGACTTAAGCCGCTATATTGTCAGTCTGCTATTGGCCACCGACTATTGCCAGGGCCTTAGCACCGGACGTTATCAAAGTGACGATGCATCGGACCTGATCGGTGTCGTTGCCGCCAGCACTGATGATGCCAACGACGCTGCCCGTAGTTTCTTACAAAGCTATTCAGACTGCTGTGCCGCTGTGGCACAAGATGCGGAATTTCGTTTTAGTACTCAGGATGACTTCCCGAAAAACCATGTGCTGAAACCTTTCCTGAAAAAAGCGATTAAACGCTCAGCCGCAGGCAGCGATTTTCTGAAAAAAAGCACGCTGGCCAAATCTGTTGATATTTCTGCCAGACCGCTGCAGTTTAAAGCTGATGCCGGCAAGTTCAGCCAGATTGACGCCGAACGTTATCAGCAGCTGAAACATACGTTTGCGCCTTATGTGCACGATGAGATCCTCGATATTGTTACCCGGCATGGCGCCGGCACCGGCTCGCTGAATATGCAGCGTTATTATCTGCTGGTGGGGCCAGCAGATCTCGACTCAGATGCGGATTTGGCGTTATGCCAGGTAGTCGAAGTGAAACAGCAACGCCGCTCTGCACCACTGTTTTTCTTTCCGGATTTAAGCCCGGTCAACCGGCTCAATGACGCGCATCTGACCGTCGATTGTCAGCGCCTGATGCAACGCCGGCCAGATTCTGTGCTGGATGAGGTGCAGTTTGAAGGCGCGCATTATCTGGTGCGCTCATTGCACCATGCCAATGTTGATGTCGACCCGGAAGATGTCTGTTTACAGACACAAGCACCGGGTCAGGCATTAAGCCAATATGCTGCGGCCTGCGGTCATGCGCTGGCACTGGCGCACAACAGGGCAGACCGGCGCTCTGCCCGTTTTGCCAGGCAAATGCTTGAGACAATGGCGACCAGCCATGATGCCTTGTTACAGGCCTGCGTCGACTATGCCCGACAGCAGCAGGAAGACTGCCGGTTATTGGCCACTCTGTTAAAACAAACGTCAGAGCGGATCGAGCGTCAGCAATAAACGCGCAGCCATGCCAGGCGGAGAACGGTGCCAGACCGCTGTCGCAGCCGGCCAGGCCGAGCCTTTTAACAAAGCGCTGTCACCAACCCGTAACGCGCCGGTGAGATCACCGGAGTCCGGGCCTGCCCGCCATTCGGTCGCAGGTCCGGCATAAGTCACCAACATCCGTAGTGCCACGTGATCTGTATGAAAACGCGGGCACATAGCGCTGTGCAATGCTTTGAGCCGGACACCAAGGTGCTCAGTATCCATCAGACATGCCAGCATCTGCGCTTGCAACACAATATCGTGACACAGTGCGCCACTCCCCGGCATTACTGGCACCGCATACTGCAACAATGCCGGCAAATCAGCGAGGTGAGTCTGGCGCTGTAACGCAAAAGCCGGACGCGCCGCTAACTGTGCTGCACACCATAATAATTCTGCATCCAACCGCCGCTGCCACACGGCCAGATTCACTTCCGGTGCCAGAATATCGCTCAGTACGTTAATGTCTGCGCTTTGTCGGATCTGGGTCCCAAGTGGCTGAAACTCAGTAAACATCATCTTGCTGAAATGGATTGTCATACAAGCGCCAGGCCGCAGGCCCTGCAGCGTATTCGGCCGGCGTTAACAAGCAGGCGGTTAACTGGCTACGCATCACAGCCTCATCCAGTCCCTGGCCGATAAAGACTAACTCCTGCCGGCAATCGCCAAAGTCACCGCTAAATTGGGCCTCAATGGCGGCGCGACTTTCCGAATCATCTGGCCATTCCGCAGCGGGAACGGCGAACCAGAACAAACCAGCCATGCCATAACGTGCAATGCCGCCAGCCTGATGCCATTGCCAGGCATATTCAGGTTGGGCTGCCAGCCAGAAATAGCCTTTTGAGCGTAATAAACGGCCTTGCGGCCAGTCCTGATGGAAAAACTGATGCAGACGCTCTGGATGAAACGGTAATCTGGCGACAAAACTAAAGCTGCTGATGCCATATTCTTCCGTTTCCGGCTGCTGTTCACCACGCAACACCTGCAACCAGCCGGGCGCTTGCTGCGCCTTGGCAAAATCAAATAAACCGGTGCCCAGTACTTTGTCTAGTGGCACCCGGCCGTGTTCACTATATTCAATCCGCGCCGATGGATTGAGCTGGCGCAGAATTGCGGTCAACGCATCCAGTTCAGTCTTACTGACCAGATCGGTTTTACTGACCACCAGCACATCGCAAAACTCCACCTGATCAATCAATAAATCCGCGACTGTGCGTTCATCATCTTCGCCCAGATGTTCGCCACTGTCCGCCAGCAAACGGGCTTGCTGATACTCGGCGATAAAATTCACTGCGTCGACCACTGTCACCATAGTATCGAGCCGGGCGATGTCGGCGAGGGTCTGCCCATCTTCGTCGGTGAAAGTAAAAGTTTCGGCAATGGGTAAGGGTTCGGAAATACCGGTGGATTCAATCACCAGATAATCAAAGCGTCCTTCCCGCGCAAGTGCCTGCACTTCGACTAACAAATCTTCCCGCAAGGTACAGCAAATACAGCCGTTGCTCATCTCTACCAGTTTTTCTTCGGTACGATGTAGCTGAATTTCTTTTTGCACAGCATTGGCGTCGATATTCAGCTCACTCATATCGTTGACGATCACAGCGACCTTCAAACCAGCACGGTTTTGCAGAATATGATTTAACAATGTGGTTTTTCCGGCTCCCAAAAAGCCCGATAACACAGTGACAGGTAACAACGACGGTTGGTTATGCATCACAGCAGCCTGATAGATATTTAAGATATGTTATACTATAACAATTCTTACATCGATACCAGCCCGCACCCGTTGCAACACCAGTGAGAGATCTACCCAATTGATCGAGAAAAAGCCCGCGATGCGGGCTTTTTATTGCCAAAAGCTGTTATTGATAAGACCAGTTCTGCGTCACACCGCTGAAACTTCTATAGGCGCGCACACCGACGTGCCAGACACCGGCCTGCGGATTATTAATCACACAACTCTCCGCATTACCGTTTTTATAAGGCCGGCACTGATAGCTGCTGGTTGTTGGCTGACTGCCAAACCGGACATAGAGATCCGCATCGCCGGTGCCACCACTGATCGTCACCGTCAGTTTGGTTTTGCCAGCCGGTACTGTGATGGTATTGCGTGTCCAGTTCCCGGTGGTTGCAGCCAGATTTGGCAGCGAACCGGAGGTGCCATCCGGTGGTGTCACAGTGCCACAGTCCGTAGTAGTGACGCCAACTGATGTAAATGCCGCCTGCACATCGGCGGTGTTGTAGCCTTTATCTTTGGTTGCCCGGCAAACGCCATTCGCCGCAGTGATAAAGGTGGCGTTGGATGTCCAATACACCTGGTTGGCCACAGTGAACACTTCAAATGCTTTGCGGGTATTCCAGCCAGTTTTACGCGCCAGCAAATAAAACGCTTTGTTAAACACGCCGGAGCTGTGGTGCACATCCATACCACTGGTGTAGTTGCTGGCATGACCGATGGAGCGGCCATCTTTGGTCGGGTCGTCCATGTAGCGCAAGGCGCCGGTACTTTTGAAGATGTCGGCGCCGACCAGCCAGTCATTGCTGCCTTTCATAAAGTATTCAGCGGCTTCACCGGCCATATCAGAAAACGCTTCGTTAATACCACCGGATTGCGCGCTGTAGACCAGACCTGAGTTGAACTCAGTAAAACCATGGCTGACTTCATGCGCTGAGACGTCGAGACTGACCAGCGGATAAAAACGGCTGGCACCGTCACCGAAAGTCATCTGAGTGCCGTCCCAAAAAGCATTTTCATAACTACTGCCATAATGCACCCGCATTTTCAGCTTTGTATTCAATGGGTTAACGTTGAACCAGCTCTTATACAAGTTAAACACCACACCACCAAAATAGTGCGCATCATTGAGTGGTGAATAAGCACCGTTAATGGCCTTAAACGTATTATTCGGACAGGTAAACTGGTGAATCGTGCCGCCCGACGTCGCGCCATTGAGGTTGATGGTATCGACATTGACGTTACTCATCCGGCAATTTGCATCGACATCGAGGTACCCGTAGGTCGTGCCATATTGATACTGGCCGGTTTTGGCATTACCACCTGGGCCGGTGGCATTGGCATGGGCAATACCGTCCCAGCTTTGCAATACTTCACCGGTATTGGCGTCAATGATGCTGTAAGGACGGCTCGGCTGCTGGCCTTTTTGTGTGACGTAGTTGGTAATGTAAACCAGCCGGGCCGTATCGTTCTGATCCAGATATACCCAGAGTTTAGCGTTGGCGGATTGTGTCGTCAGTTCAGCTTGCAACGTGGTTTGTGCTGCTGCACTGGCGGCTTTCAGACTGTCACTACCCCGACTGGCCAGAATAGCACGCTCCGGCGCCAGTGCAGGGGTGACATCAGGCAAGTCGTTTTCAATGCCGGTGACCACTGAGCCACTGATATCCGCATACTGACCATCGGCATTAATGGCTGCAACACTGTGACCCCAGACCGGAATGCCGCGGAATTGCTGCTGGTAACGGCTTTTCATTTTGCCGTCGAAGCGTTTGATTTGTTGTGTTGCTTTAAAAGTCAATGTTGCAGTGCTGCTATCTGCCTGTGCTGCGTTAAGACTGCTCAGCGTCTGACCATTCAGAATGTCAGTCGCCGGAACAACCTGTGCTGCCTGCAGTGACGCAGAAAATGCCACAGTGACGGCTAACGCCAATGGACTCAGATGTTGTGGTTTCATGAGGTTTCCTCTTCTATGTTTTTATCAAAAATGTTCCTGAATACTGCGAAGACTTGCCGCAGCCCAGCAACCATAGCCAAGAAAAAACCCGCCAAATTAACATCAGGTTAATATCAGTAATTTATAAATTCCTTATCAACTGCACTCTGACTAATGCCGTCATACGCACAGCAGCAGTCCAGCGCTGTACAGGTCGCCATTCTGCGTTAAGATGGCTGTCTTTAGTCTGAGGGACAGCGGATGGAACAGCTTTTTCACTGGTTTGATTTGATGGGGATCGGTGTGTTTGCCATCGCTGGCACACTGGCAGCCTGGCGCAAACAAATGGATGGTTTTGGCGTGATTGTGCTGGCCACAGTGACTGCGATTGGCGGTGGCACAATCCGGGATCTGATCCTCGATGTACCGGTGATTTGGTTATCAGACAACAGTTATTTCTACGCAATTTTTGGCGCAACGGCGCTGACCATTCTGCTGGTGCGCAAACGCCTGAGTATCCCGAATAATGCGCTGCAAATTGCAGATGCGATTGGCCTGGCATTTTTTGTGGTGATGGGTACACAAAAAGCGCTGGCTTATGGCACGTCAGACTTTGTTGCCATCATGATGGGCACGATGAGTGGGGTTTGTGGCGGCATGATCCGCGATGTGTTGTGCCGGGAGATCCCGTTGGTGTTTCGCGGGGAATTGTACGCGGTGACCTGCATCTTCGGTGGACTGGTGTATACCCAGCTCCTAGCTCTGCATGTGGCGCCATTACCGGCGATGCTGGCCGGTATGGTGGCCTGCCTGCTGTTAAGACTTGCCGCAATTCGCTGGCATCTGACCATCCCGGTATTTGGCCGCAGCGGCCGGATCAGTAAATAATCAGCGCAAGCTGGCTGCTGTTTTGCAGCAGCTACTATGCAAAAAGCCCGCAGTGCGGGCTTTTTCAAATAACGTTTAACAAACAGTTATGGCAGATCTTTATGCAGCTGCACGGGCGTGGATTTCTTGCGCAAGCGGATGTTAATCATCTCGACGCAACAAGAGAACGCCATCGCAAAATAGATGTAGCCTTTTGGTACATGCACATCAAAGCCTTCGATCATCAACGTCACGCCGACCAAAATCAGGAACGACAGGGCCAGAATCTTGATGGTCGGGTGCGCGTCAACAAAATCACCAATAGGTTTGGCGGCAAACATCATCACTCCGACAGCGGCAACAATGGCAATGGCCATAATTTCAATATCATTCACCAGACCAACTGCGGTGATCACCGAATCCAGCGAGAATACGATATCGAGGATCATAATCTGGATCAGCACCATCATCAGGTTGTTGGCGACAACTTTCGGCGCACCAGCTTCTTCTGCTGCGGCACCTTCTAAGCTGTGGTGAATTTCTTGGGTCGATTTTGCCAGCAGGAACAAACCACCGCCGATCAGGATCACGTCACGACCAGAGATGTCATTGCCCAGCACAGTGAACCAGGTTTCGGTTAAACCCATCACCCAGGAGATCGAAAACAGCAGGGCTAAACGGGCAAACATTGCCAGACCTAAGCCGAGACGACGGGCAAAGGCGCGTTGTTTCTCCGGTAAGCGTCCGACTAAAATTGATAAAAAGATAATATTATCAATACCTAATACGATTTCCAGCGCGGCCAGGGTGCCCAAAGCTATCCAGGCCTCCGGACTTGCAATCCACTCAAACATATCAAACTCACATCTGTGACTAAAAACTGGGGCTCAGTTTACTTGCGAAGCCCATGCCTGCCAAACAAAACGTGATATTTCCGCCGGTCCGTTCTGCTGCGGCAAGTACCGAGATCAGGCCGGTGAATGGCAGTACAAAGCATCATCCGCTCTGTTATGCTGGTTTTTTCAACTATTTCAGGAACAGTGTTATGCACTTTTTTCGTCTTTCGACGCTTGGTTTTGCCCTGCTGAGTCTGAGCAGCCAGGCCGCAGTCAACGCCACGACGGCATTGCCACAATCCGTTGCCGCCGACTATCAGCAACATTTGGGCGCACTGTTTACCCACTTCCACCAAAACCCGGAATTGTCGCATATGGAAGTCAATACCGCGGCGCGGTTGGCGAAGGAGTTAACAGCCGCTGGTTTTGACGTGCATACCGGCATTGGTAAAACCGGCGTGGTGGCGATCCTGAAAAATGGCCCTGGCCCGCTGGTGATGATGCGGGCCGATATGGACGGTCTGCCGGTTGAAGAAAAATCCGGCCTGTCTTACGCGTCCAAAGTGAAAACCAAAGACTGGGACGGCCACGATGTATCAGTAATGCATGCCTGTGGCCACGACGTGCATATCACCAGTCTGGTCGGCACCGCCCGCCAAATGGCGGCGCGGAAAAAAGACTGGTCCGGTACGCTGATGCTAATTGGTCAGCCGGCGGAGGAACGCAGTGGCGGCGCCCAGGGCATGATGCAGGACGGTCTGTATCAGAAATTTGGCAAACCGGATTATGCGCTGGCTTTTCATGTGTCGAGCGAGATTGAAGCCGGTAAGTTGGTTGCAGTCGAAGGTTCGCCATATTCCGGCGTCGACAGTGTCGATATTATTATTCACGGTGTTGGCGCGCATGGTGCCAGCCCGCATCGTGGCAAAGACCCGATCGTGCTGGGCGCACAGATTGTGCTGGCACTGCAAACCATTATCAGTCGTGAACTACCACCAAAAGAGCCAGGCGTGATCACTGTCGGTTCATTTCAGTCCGGCACCAAACATAACATCATCTCTGATCAGGCGGTGCTGCAACTAACCGTGCGCAACGACAATATGGACACCCGTAATCAGCTGATTGACGCCATTAAACGGGTCGCGGTCAATATGGGCCGGGTGGCCGGTTTACCGGAAGATAAACTGCCACAAGTGATAGTACGTGATGGCACCACGCCGCCAACGGTTAACAATATTCCGCTGACACAACGGCTGAAAGCGACCTGGACCGCGAAAATGGGCGCCGACATTTTTGATCAGAACTATAAACGCCTTGGCATGGGCGCCGAAGACTTTCCATTTCTGACCACAGATCCGTATATCCCGAGTGTGTATTTTGCCGTCGGCGGCACACCGGCTGCGGCTTTTGCCGCCGAAAAAAATGGTGGACCCGCAGTCCCAAGCCATCATAGTCCGTTATTTAAAATTGAACCTGAGCCCGCGATCCGTACCGGGGTCGAAGCAACTGTTCGTGCACTGACAGATTTGTTGCAGGCGCCGCGCTAAGTCGCGGCCTGACGCCTGAGCTTAAGGCGCTTTGAGCTGCGAACGATGCTCCAGCAGCTGATATTTTTGTTTCAGCTGCTGGATCTCAAACGGATGCAGCTGCAGGAAACGATTAAATTCGCTGATAAGTTCCGGTTTGTTCACGCTGGACAATAGAAATGGCAACTCGGTAAAAGGCAGCAGCTCCGCCGCAACCAACGCACCAGGCTGGCCCTGCCGGCGCAGGTATTCGTTCGCTACATTCAATTCAATTGAGGCGCCATGCACCCGGCCTTTGAGCACCAGTCCAAGCGCCGATGCACTGTCGGCAACATCGACCATGCGGAATTTATAACGCGACTGCAGTTGCAGCCAACGGTATGGGGCAAAGCCATGGATCACGGCCAGAGACCGAAACTTTTCCAGCGGCATCTGACGATTTTCCGGTAACACGATAGTGCTGCCCAGCGTGTAAATCACCGGATCACTGAAGGTTTTTTTGTATTCAGCCACCATATATTGCTGCCAGTTCGGATTATCCGGATACACCACATCGATGTTATTGTTGGCTTCCTGGTACAACCGTTTCACCGGCAACGCCGCAAACCGGATCTGCAAACCGTTTTTTTTGCCAAACAGCTGAATCAAATCATAGAAATAACCGCGCTGCTGACCGGCGCTGAAATCGTAATGCGGGTAATAGTCAATTTGCTCAATGCCAACGACAATGCTGCGGGGTTCGGCAGCAACCAGTGCAGACCAGCACAACAACACGCCTGCCACCCAGTGTTTCATACGACACACCCCAGTTTTCTCAGAAATAATAATCAAAACCTAACTGGATATAATCGTCCTGACGCAACCACCAGGTTGGTTGTTGTACCGACATCGCCTGGAAAAACCAGGCGTCGAGCCGTAGCCGGATGTTATTACTGAAGCGCATCGACGCCTCTAACATACCGCTACGGGTACCGCCACTTTGCAGATCTTGTGCAACACCAAATAATATCTCACTGCCGGCTTCGTCATTCAGCGCAATCCGCACACCAGCAAACAAGTCCCGCTGCCCCGGCACCGGCGCCAGCGCGCCGCGATTGTCATATTGATATTCCAGCAGCCAGCCGAGATCTACCGCCGAATCAAAGGCTCCAACGGTGGTGTATTCAAACCCGGCCACTGCGGCACTGAATTGTTCAATATCGCTGCTGCGCCGGATCGCCTCCAGTTTCCAGATCCAGCTATCGACAATCCATTGCCCTTCCACGCCTACCTGGCGCATTTGTTCGTAATACGGCAATACGGCCGCGCCCTGCGCCACCGGCAGCCAGCGCGGATCCCGGTTGGTGCCACTGAAATACGACAGCGCGATATCAAGCTGTTCTATCTGCTGACTGTAACGCAAAGCCCAGTCCAGATGGCGTTGTTCACGATCGGACTGATACACCGCATCATCCGCCAGCACCGGAATTGGCAGGCGTAACCGGCCTTCGGCGCCACTTAAGGTGCGCTCACGGAAATAAGGCAGCACAAAACTCTGTAAATTACCCCAGTCACCACTGAGCGTCAGTTGTGCCAGCGGCTGGCCAAGTTTGGACTCACCATCAATGGCATCAACCCAGTCGGTCTGATTGATAATATCAACCAGATGCACGGACTCAGTGACGCCCCAGAAAATCTTGTCAACACCGGCTTTAAACTCCCAGCCATCCCCGACAGTCAGCCAGTACGCCTGGCGTAAATCCACCAGATTGCGTTCACTGTCGCGTTGATCCCAGCGTAAATACGGGCTGATGCTCCAGCTGCTGCGTTCGTCTTCCGCTTGCCAATACCATTCGACTAAGGCACTGCCACTGAGGGCACTGCGGCTTTGCCCCTGCGCGCCACGACTAGGAAACCAACGCCAGTCCAGTCCCAACGTGGTGTCGGTTTGCAGCCGCTCGCTCCAGTCTGTTTCTGCTTCTCTGGCTGGCAACGCTACCGGCGCTTCGGTTATGTCCGGCGCGGGTTTCGGCGCAGGTGGTGTTGGCAGCTCTGCGCCGTCCGCAACGTCAGTCACTGCAGGCGCAATAGCAGCGGTAGCCGGCGCGCTCTGCTGCACAGCCTGTAGATCTGTGTGTTGCTGACTCTGTTGTTGCACCTGAAGCGCTAAGGCCGCAGTGGCCTGTGACGACAGTCCGCCGGATTTACGTCTGGCCGGCGCCGCATTCAGTGTGTTACCGGCCGTCTCGCCCGCGCTTTGACTGCCGCCCGTGCTTTGCCGCGTGGCAACCCATTGCCGCCAGCTTGCTGCGTCTGCTTCTACTTTTTGCTGCGCCATGACCAAATCCACCGCTGCAATCTCAGCGGCGGTTGGCAGTTCAAGCACTGCGCCGAGTTTGACATGATGCACGTTATTGCCGATAAATGCGGTCGGGTTTTTCTGCTGCAACGCGACGATTGCCTGATACATCGAATACGGTGCATCGCCCCGGGCAGCGCGGGCAAGGCTCCACAACGTATCTTTGTTAGTGACAGGCCCAAGCGTGGCAGCTTGCAGTGGCGCAGTGGCGGTCAATGCCGCCGCACATAAAACCCAACAGATGTTTAATTGCATGATTCAGTTCCGGGATCTGACACTGCCGAGGTTAACGCTGTTTTCAGCATGGTCGAATTCTGCAGCTTTACCAACTGCACAAAAGAAATCACTCAGCAATTCTCAGGCCAGTCCCATGACCGGCCCAATCTGCCCTTAACCATTGCAGTTAACGACTGCGCTGCAGTGCATTGGTATCAAAGTCGGCATCGGTCCGGCCTTTACCAAATTCAATATCCCGCACCAGCAAATCGGTACTTTTGCCGGTCTGGTGATTCGTCATCTGCAACTTCAGCGGCCGCCAATACTTGTTCAGATATTGTTTGTAATCCGACATCACCAACGTTTTTAACAAGGTATTTTTGCGGTCATAGAACTCGATTTTGCGCGCGCGGTATTCAGCCTGATCAAGCCAAACCACACTTTTGCTGTAACCGGAAAATTCATCAACCGGTACCTGTTCCACCACAAATACTGCTTCGCCGTCTAAGGTATCGTCGCGCAGCCAGGTGAATTTGAATTTCGCCAGTTCAAACGAACTTAAGTCTTCATAGGCAAACTCACTGGCCATAAAAGGGCCGGATTTATTGCGTGAAGCAATGCGTTTAACCCGTTTGACCGACGGCAGATACAACCATTGATCGTCTGGTTTGCCGGTGTGCGAATGGTTCAGAAAAGCGGTGCCGCGCACGTCTTTCGGCTCATCAAAAATTGTCAGGCCTTTATCGCCGTCATTCGCCACTTCCAGGCTGATACTACGGATCTCGCGTTTATTCTCTTCACCCTGAGTATTACGCAGCACCATGGTGGTTTTCGACTCACTGTCTTTCCAGCCTTCGTCCCGCGCCACCCGTTCTTTGGCAATAGTCAGGCCTTTACCGCCATCATCGGCCGCCACTGGCAAACTGCTCAACCCGGCGCCGAGCAGCCCCAGGCACAATAATGCCGGCCAGAAACGCTGTAGCGGTTTTGCCGTGATAGTGTGATGCACATTGTTCATATCAGACTCCGTTCGTATCAGCTGTCGGTGACAGTGTTTTATAGGGTTTACGGTCCAGTTTCAGCAGCACCGCCGGTAAAAATAAGAAATCAACAATCAGCGCGATTAGCAGGATAATGCCGGTCAGCAAGCCCATATCTGAGTTGAGCCGGAAATCAGACAACAGCAACACCGAGAAGCCGATCACTAAGACAACTGTGGTGACAACTAAAGCCCAGCCTACGCTGTGAAAGGCATAACGCACTGCGTCTTCGGCACTGCGGCCTTCCTGGCGGGCGTGCTGGTATTTAGCAAGGAAATGCACGGTATCGTCGACGATAATGCCAAGACTCATCGAGGCGACGACTGACAAACCCAGATTGATCTCACCGGATAACAGCTGCCAGACGCCAAAGCCCAACAGCGCCGGCACCATATTAGGCAGCAAACTCAGCGCACCCAGTTTCCAAGAACGCAGACTCAGCATCAGCAGGCCCGAGATCAACACTGCTGCCAGCGGCAGGCTTTGCATCATGCTGGCCATATTGCGCTCGCCAATATGGGCAAACATCAATGCAGTACTGGACGCTTCGATTTGATATTGCGGGTATTGCTGGCGGAACCAACCCAGCGCCTTGATTTCAATCGCCGTCATTTCTTTGCTGCCAAGGTTTTGCATCGTAATGCCAACCTTAGTGGCGCTTTTATCCAGATCCAGCTGATTGCTTAAATCCAGCCCAAACGGCAATGACATTTCATACATCAATAAATATTGCGCTGCCAGCTCCTGGCTTTCCGGCAGGCGATAATACGCCGGGTCGTCGCCGTGCATACTTTTGTTCAGCCGTTTATAGGTGTCACTAACTCGGCTGACATGTTTCACTTCCGGCAGGCTTTGCAGGTAGTCACCAAAAGCATCAATTGCAGCGATAAACGCCGGCTCGTTGACCCCGGACTCCACACCGCTTTCGATGGCAAAATCCATCAACGACACGCCGCCGAGCCGCTCTTCCATTAAATCAACCGCCTGGCGGTACTCAGTGTTTTGTGAAAAGTACTTCACCGCTTCATCATTAATCCGGTTTTGCATGGTCAGATAACCGCCGAGCAGCGTCAGCACTACAGTACCAACCAGAATTGGGCCAGGCCGGCGAATCACAAATTCGGCCAGCGCGTCCATGCCAGAAAAGTCTTTGGATTCATGACCTGCACTGATGGGCAACAGAGTTAACAACGCCGGCAATATTGAAACCGTCAGCAGCCACGCCAGCATTACACCGACTGCCACCATGTTGCCAAAATCACGCAAAATCGGCACTTCAGAGAAATTCAGGGTAAGAAAGCCGATAGCCGTAGTGGCACTGGTGATAAAAACCGGCATCGCATTGAGCAACATCGCCTGGCGAATAGCCTCGGGTTTGGCATGCCCCTGGCGCATCAAAAACTGCGTCGACGCAATCAGATGCACGCTGTCTGCCACCGCCAGTGTCATCACCAAAGTCGGGACATTGACCGTCGCTGTACTTAAAAATACGCCAGCCCAGCCGGCCAGGCCGAGCGTTGAACTGATGGTCAGAATGATAATGATCACCACGGCAAATGCCGCCAGTGCGGAACGCAACATCAACGCCAGAATTACCACAATAGTGCCAAACATCATTGGCACCAGCAGACTGGCGTCGTGTTGCGCTTCAGCAGTAAAAGCATTGTTCAGCGCAATCACTCCGGCCAGTTTAAACTGAACCGTCGGGTGTTCCGCTGCCAGTTTTTCCGTCAGCGCAGCCACATGGCTGTACACATCCGCCACTTCCTGATTCTGGTCTTTTTCCGGCAGTTGTACGGTGATATTTACCGCGGTCATCAGGCCATCTTCCGACACCAGCCGTCTGACTAATGCTGGCTCTTTCAGCACCACCTGTTTGATTTTGCTTATTTTTTCTTCATTTAAATCCGCCACATCCAGCAACAAATCTTCGACCAGTAAGTCGTCATCCTGTGCTTCGGTGTGCTGGAAATTGGTGATGGAATCAACCCGCAGCGAATACGGTGTTTGCCAGGCGGCGTCGGTCAGTTTTTTCACCACCGTTAATACTTCTGGGCTAAACACATCACCGTTGGCCGGCACCACCGCCACCAGCATATTGTCGCTTTTATTAAACTGCGCCTGCATGCGTTCAAATGCCTGCATTTGCGGGTTGTCCTGCGAGAAAAAGATGCGAAAATCACCGCGAAAATACAGATTTTTTGCACCGATGCTGCACAGCACCATCACCAGCAGCACCAACACTATCGCCAGCCAGGGCCGCTGCACCGAATAATTTAACCATGGATGTTTCATGCCTGCTCCTGAGCACTGGGCGCTAACGTAGGTTCTGTATCAGCACCACTGGCAAACATCAGACTGATCTGCTGCCAGCTTTGCTGGTAATCCCAGCCGGATGACAAAGGCAACCAACCCATGCCATCAAACAATAAATTGATACTGTGTAAATTGACCTGCGGCGCTGCCAGATCCGTAAAAAGTCCAAGCTGGCGTAGCGGCACAAACAGCGCATTACAACCAAATGCCAGCGCCCAGTTGATAAACGACCATTGCTCCAGCGCGACACCAGCGGGTAGCTGCAGACTGCCATCTGCCAGTGCATCTGACAGCACCCGCTGACAGTATTGCAATAACTGCATTTCCAGTTGTTGGCGCTGCTGCAAACGCGTCGGCGAGCTTTTTTCCATCACGCCTGGCGTTGCTGCGCTGAGCAGACATAAAAACAACGTCGGCTCCGCGGCGCTGAATTTGTGATAAGCCTGATGCAGCGCCAAGGCACGCTCGCGGCTGTGGCCGCTAAAGCTGCTGGCGCGCTGAAACAGCTTTAATAACCGCTGCAGGGAATCGACACTGAGCGCAGTCAGCACGTCTTCTTTGCTGGAGAAATGATTATAGAGGGTACCTTTAGAGACATCTGACAAGCTGGCAAGGCGGTCCATTGTCAGACCAGTGAAACCATCCTGGTTCAGGATCTGCTGCGCCAGCTCCAGCAACTGCTGTTCGCGTTGCTGCCGCGCTTTACTGCGGGCGTTCGGTGACGGTGCCACAGCGGGGGCCACAGAGGGTGCCAAAGCAGGCTGGGCATCGGTCATCTGTCGATCCGTGAAAAGTTGACGGATCGTCATTCTAGGTGAAAACAACAGCAACGCAAGGCAAAAAAGCAAATATCTGCCGGTGCCGTTCTGGCGTCAGAACCGCCAATACATCGGGGTAAACAATAACAATACTGTCAGAATTTCCAGCCGGCCCAATAACATACCAAAGCTGATCAGCCATTTGGCACCATCAGGTAAACTAGAAAATGTGCCATCCGGACCAATCACCGGTCCAAGGCCCGGCCCCACATTACTGATTGCGGTGGCCGCGCCAGTCAGTGAGGTGACAAAATCCAGTTCATACATCGACAGACCTAAAGCCAGCGCAGCAATAGAAGCAAAATAAATAAAGCAGAAAGCCAGTACTGAACCCAATAACTGGTCATTGACCGGTTTACTGCCGTATTTTTGTACCCAAACTGCATTCGGATGCACCAACAGTTTAAATTGCTTAATCAGCAGTAATCCCGCCAGCTGAGTGCGGAAAATCTTCAGGCCGCCGGTCGTAGAACCAGAACAACCGCCGGAAAAGGTCAGATAAAAGAAAATGATCAACGCCAGGCCACCCCAGGCGGCATAATTTTCACTGGCATAACCACAAGTGGTGATAATAGATATCACGTTAAAAGTGGTATGGGTCAAGGCATCGAGTAGCGGCCGGTCATTGTGATGATGCTGATACAACGTCAGCAACACCACACAAAACGCAGTGATCGACAAAAACGCCCGCACCTGTGGATCCTTTAATAACAGCCACTTATGGCCACGCAAAGTGCCAACCAGCAGAACCAGCGGTAACGCCGACAGCAACATAAAGATGGAGGAGATCCACAGTAATTCCGGCTGATCGTTAAAATGACCAAAGGACGCATCATAGTTGGCAAAACCACCGGTGGCGACCGTTGTCATGCCATGGGTGATCGCATCAAATCCGTTCATACCAAACAGATAAAACAACGACATACAGCTGGCCGACATCGTCAGATACACCAAACCAATCATCAGCGACAAACTGGAACTTCGCGGCAGGATCTTTTCGGAGATATCCGAGTTTTCCGTTTTAAATAACTTCATACCGCCGATTTTCAGCGCTGGCAGAATGGCAATTGCCATGACGATAATACCGACACCACCAATCCACTGCAGCACCGCACGCCAGAACAACAAACCACGCGGCATCGTATCAAGGCCTTTCAGTACCGTAGCACCAGTGGTGGTGATTGCCGACACCGTTTCAAACACCGCGTCGACATAGCTGATGCCGGGCAACACCAGCACAAACGGCAAGGTGGCAAATAAACAAATCGACAGCCAACACAAAGTGGTCAGCAGGAATAACTGGCGTTTCATCAATACAAAATCGTGCCGGCCTTTGTACACCAGGGTGTAACCGACGCTGATAGTCAGCAGGCTGCTGGTCAGGTAACTCCAGAAACTTTGTTCATCAAAATACACCGCAACACCGGCGGTCAGCAGCATAAACATCGACAGGATCACCAGCAGATACCCAATCACCCGGTAAAACAAATAACGACTTTTGGCAGTTTGCACTTCTGTGATCATGGAGGCCCGGGCGAAATACGTCAGAAAAAACAGCTGAATGACTGATAAGTGGCCAGTGTAGCGGCTTCCGGGATAAGAAGAAAGTCAGGACGCAAGCAGACGAAAACCGACAATTAAATTTGCATTAATTTAACTTTTTGCTAAACAGTTAAGTTTGTCTCTTCGCAAGGATGGGTATGACACTGGCACTGATCCACAGCAGAGCCCGGCTAGGGTTGGACGCACCCGCCGTGACAATTGAGGTGCATTTATCCGCCGGTTTGCCGGCTTTTCAGCTGGTGGGTTTGGCGGAAACCACAGTGCGGGAAGCGCGGGATCGGGTGCGCAGCGCCTTGCTGACCTGTGGTTTTGACTTTCCGGACCGCAAAATAATCGTCAATCTGGCCCCTGCCGATTTACCCAAAGAAGGGGGCCGCTTTGACTTGCCAATCGCCATAGGTATTTTGGTGGCCAGTGGCCAGCTACCTGCCTGCGCGGTGGTAGACACCGAGTTTTATGGCGAACTGGCGCTGTCCGGTGAGATCCGGCCTATTGTCGGCGAAATTCCACTGGCATTAGCCGCCCAACAAGCCGGCCGGTCATTATTGTTGCCGATGCAAAATGCCATCGCAGCGCAGCAGATCCCCGACGCCGGTGTGCTCGGCGCCTGGCACCTGCTGCAGGTGCACAGCCATTTACTCGGTCAGCAGGCATTACCCGCCATCCCACCCCCTGTTGCAGATCCCAGTCAGTAACCAGCTGTGTTTATCCGATGTTAAAGGCCAACAACATGCCAAACGGGCATTAGAGATCGCCGCCTGTGGCTCGCATAATTTAATGATGTATGGCCCGCCTGGCACTGGCAAGTCGATGCTGGCGCAGCGTCTGCCCGGGATCCTGCCGCCGTTGACCTTCAGCGAAGCATTGGAAAGCGCCGCCTTGTATTCAATTGCGGCACTGGCAGCACCCGGAGGCTTCCGCCAGCGGCCTTTTCGCCAGCCTCACCATACCAGCTCAGCACCGGCACTGGCTGGCGGCGGCAAATTACCCAAACCTGGTGAAATTTCGCTGGCACATCATGGTGTATTATTCCTCGACGAACTGCCGGAATTTCAGCGCCACGTGCTGGATGCGCTGCGCGAGCCACTGGAAACCGGCGTGGTGCATATCTCCCGTGCCGGTCGTCAGGCCGAGTTTCCGGCACAGTTTCAGCTGGTGGCAGCGCTGAACCCGAGCCCAACCGGGCATCATCTGGACGGTCGCGCCAGCAAAGAACAAATTCTGCGTTATCTGGCCCGTATTTCCGGCCCACTGACCGATCGGATTGATTTACAGCTTGAAGTGCCGTTATTACCGGCCGGCCAGCTCAGTCAGGCCCAGACTGGCGACAGCAGTGCTCAGGTCGCGGCACGGGTGCTGGCCGGACGGGAACGTCAGCTGAGTCGTCAGGGCAAACCCAATGCCCGCCTCAGTAGCGGTGAGCTGGAACGCTGTTGTCCGCTGCAAAGCGCCGACAGCATCTTTCTGGAGCAGGCGGTGCAACAGCTACAGCTGTCGAGCCGCAGTTTTCATAAACTCTGGAAAGTCGCGCGCACTGTGGCCGATCTGGCCGATTGTGTTGAGATCAACCGCAGCCATTTACTCGAAGCCCTGAGTTACCGGGCTTTTGACAAATTGCTGCGTTATTTGCGTGAATAAGTAGGCCTGCGCGAGTAAACCGGGCAAAAGTGCCACGGCTGGACAAGCAACATAGCGACAACCTGATGTCCCCGCTTATCCCTGCTTGTCCCAGCGCGGCCTCCGCTGAACCCGCACTTGCCCTACACCCGGTCTTTGTTCATATACTGACAACAATTAGCAGTTGCGGAGGCATCAACATGCCGCTGGATTTAGTGCGTTTATTCCGGTTTAACCTGTGGTTCTGGTGTGCCGTGGCAACCTTTGAAGTGATGAATCTGTTGCTGGAAGTGATGGTATGGCAAGAAAAACTCGAACTGAAATATTTTTTGTTGTCGATGGGTGCTTTAGTCGTGCAGCTGATCCTGACCAGTGCACTGATGACCTTGGCCAATCGCTGGCAGTTGTCGGCCTTACGGTTATTCCTGGCCACTGCAGCGCTCGCACTCTGCTACATCCCACTGTTTAACTTCGCCAGTATGTTGTTGTGGCAAAAATATGATTTTCATCTGAATTTATTACTCGGCCAGCTCGACACGCATGCGTTGGCATTTTTTGTCTGGGCTGCCGGTTTTCTCAGCTTTAACCGTTATTGTCAGCAGCAGGCGCAGCTGCAGGAATCACACCGGCTGGCGCAGAATATTCAGCAGCTGGAGTTACAGGCGTTGCGGCATCAGCTGAATCCGCATTTCACTTTTAATGCGCTGAATTCGGTCTGTGCGCTGCTGGAAGCCGAACGATTTGAAGACGCGGAGTTGATGTCAGAACAACTGTCGACCTTTTTACGTTATTCACTGAGCCACTCGCCCGATTCGCTGGTGCGGCTGGCCGACGAGCTTGGTGCGATCGAAGCCTATCTGACGCTGCAAAAAACCCGTTTTGGCGACAAACTGCGCGTGCACTGGCAAATCGATGAACAAGTAAAACAGCAGCTGGTGCCGGCATTATTGCTGCAACCATTGGTGGAAAACGCCATCAAATACGCGGTGGCAGCCCGGCAAAATGGCGCCACAATCACTATTATCGGCAGTCAACAAGACGGCCGGGTCCAGCTGTCAGTGCAAGATGATGGCCCCGGTGATCAAACACAGGCCAGCCATGGTACCGGCGTGGGCCTGCGCAATATCCGCGACCGGCTTTACCAGCACTTCGGCGAGAAGGCGCAGTTGGTGGTCAAAAGTTTACCGGCTGGATTCATCGTTGCCATCGCGCTGCCACAACAACTGAGTGCATCATGATGAACCACACGCCCGCCGCCGCACTGCAGCTAACCCGCTTCTGGTTTTGGCACAATCTGTATTGGCTTGGTTATTTGCTGCTGAAATACACCCATCTGAGCTTGCTGATCCCACTGCAAAAAGAAGCATTGTTTCCTTATCTGGCGACTTATACGCTGATCACTGTGGTCAATATGAGCGTCACCGGCTGGGTTGGCGCGCGCGAATTGCCGCGGCCGATCAGTCCGCAGCAGCAGCTAAAACGCCTCGCGCTGTATCTGGCACCGTTGTTATTGTTGTTGATCCCGCTGCGACAATATCTGCTGACTCATTATGCGATGAAAAGCGGCCCCGACAGCATGACGCACTTGATGCATTATTTTGTCATCGGTATTCAGCTGGTGTTATTGCCACTGTGCGGCTGGGTCGCCGTATTTTTGCTGATGAAACTGAATTTTTTTACCTTGCAGCAGCTGGAGAACCGCCAGCAGTTGTTGCGACAAGCGCGTCAGGCCAGATTGAAAGTGTTACGGTATCAGCTTAATCCGCATTTTATGTTTAATACGCTCAATGCGCTGAATTCACTAATCGTCAGCCGCAAAGGCTTTGCCGCCGAAGACCTGATCCAACAGTTGTCGGCATTTTTACGGCATTCGCTGAAGAATCAGGATGATCAGTGGGTGCCGCTGAAAGAAGAGGTACAGGCGCTGGAGGCTTATCTTGCTATTCAGCAAGTCCGCTTTGGCGAGCGGCTGGTGCTGGAATGGCAACTTGATCCGGCGTCTTCCACGTTATTACCTGCACTGCAGCTGCCGCCTTTATTGTTTCAGCCGTTGGCTGAACAGGCCATTTGGGCGACCGTCGCCGAGCACAGCGGCCCTATTCATTTGCAGATTGTGTTGCAACGCAGCGCGCAATCTTTGTTATTTGCTATTCAAAGCGCAGCTGCCGACCCACAAGCACCGATCTGGCCCGTGCATACAGTGCCAGCCAGTCTGCTACAACTGCGCGAACGACTGGAACTGTTATTTGGCGATCGCGCCAGTCTGATTTTATTACAGCCGGCCGGCGGATTTTACGCCCGGCTGAATTTACCATTGGAGGTGTTATATGCAGCCCATCCGGCTGGTGATCGCGGACGATGAACCGCTGGCGATCAGTAATCTGAAAGCCAAACTTGCCAATTATCCGAACCTGCAAATCGACGCCTGTTTTGATAACGGCGACGACACGCTGGTTTATTTACAGCAGCATCAGGTTGATTTGGTGTTCCTGGATATTCAGATGCCAGGGCTCAAAGGCATCGACATCCTGAAACAGCTGAACAAAGCATCGGCATTAAGTCCGCCGCTGCTGGTGCTGGTCACCGCTTATGAGCAATATGCTTTTTCAGCTTTTGAGCATTTTGCTTTTGATTATCTGCTGAAGCCGGTATCGCGCCAGCGCCTGGCGCAGTGCCTGCTCGATGTGCGCACCACGCTGGATAAAAACCAGCCGCTCAGTGAAGTGGCGCAGCCGCATAAACTGACCTTTCGCACCGGCGCCTCTACGCTGTTGCTGGATGACATCGATGTGCGGGTGATTGAAGCGGCCGGCAATTATATGTGTGTGCAGACTTTGTCAGAAAACCTGGTGATCCGCGAAACCATTAAAGAATTACTGCAACGGCTACCGGCGCATTTTGTGCAAATACACCGCTCTATTCTGGTCAATCTGCACCATGTACACAAAGTGAAAACCCATCACAACGACTATCAGTTCACGTTGTCCGACGGCAAAGTGGTCAGCGCATCCAGACGTTATAAACAAAACTGGGAAGGCCGGCTGGCTGAATTGTAAGGTTAGGACTTAATAAAAGCCCAGTCGTCGCTGAAGTACAGACCGGGCTTTATTCAAGCATTGCTCAGCTTAGCTACGCAGGTGTGGTGACCGAAGCATTGCATGCTTCAGGCTTACTTCTAATCCGCAACGACTCTATGACTGCCAGCTGAAACAGATGATTCAACCACATGACAACAAGAAACTTCACAGAATCCCCCACCCCCAGCTCGTTAAAATATAAGGATTGAACAATTAATAACGCAGCTCCGCCGGCCAAAAGCAATGTAATTATTAAACTATATTTTGTGATCGAACTAATAGAACCCCAGTGAACATTATTTTCTGTATACCAAGACAACCCACTTCCATTATACCCTTGATGATTCAGCCCGACTATTAGCAATAAAGCTAAGTAAAACATGTGCTGCGCAACTGGCAACTGCATCCACCATAAATATTCAAAAAGCGGATATACAGCAATCTGTAGAAACTGCAATACAAAATATAAATATGAAGCGATTTTTTGCAGCGCCGTTCAAATATTTTAACTTTGGCAATGACAAAAAAACAGCACAACAAAAATAATGACAGTGAAAAAACAGACCACAACTGCATAATAAAAACACTGTCATCACACACAAAAATCAAAATTATGAAAAAACAGAAAATGAGCGATATTAATTCTACAATATTCCGTGCAATTTGCATAAACACCTCGGTTACAAGTTACGGAATGGAAGACCATGAGGTACAAAAAGCCGCGCTTTCATCAGTGGAATTTTTATATGAAACCCAATTCATACATACTAATATTGGAGCCGGTAATCGAGGAATCGATCTCCCTCCACCAACACCGCCACTACCACCTTGATTACCGCCGCCGGTTCCATTCGCGTCTGCATCAACATAACATTGTCTCAAGATTTTCATCAGCTTCTGTTTTTGCACTTTCGCATTGAGATGATTTAATTAAAAGTACTGTCCCAGCAGCAGCATAGGCCACAGTTGCCGGACCACAACTCAATAATGCAGCTGGTGTAGGAGCACAACTCGCCACAAATGCAACGCCTGCGGCAACGGTACCTAATAATTCTACACCTACACATCCTAAGTAACTATCACTACCCATATAGCCTTTAACTGCTTCTTTGAGTTCCTCTTGACATGCGAGTGGGTCCGAATCTGCAGTCATAACCTTTGTTGAAACTTTTAGTGCTGTTGGCGTTGTATCAATTGGAACTGTATAAATTCCAGCACCTGAAAAGTTTGATACAAATGACGTTTGATTCAGAGCTAGAAAATTAGAAAATTTAAAGAACTCTCCGAGAATGCTTCTATTCTTGTTAGTGATCTTCCAATAGTTCCATGCCTGATGTATAAAATCAATATGGTAGTTTGTTGTTTTTCTCTGGCCGGTGCGATCTGGCTGATCAGTTGTAGTAACTAGACTTGATTTGGTATCGATCATGATATAACTACCATCAGGAAAATACAAAGCGACAGCGCCATTCCCCATTGCAGTATTCAAAAATCCATTTGCAATTAATTTAGCCTCAAAGATTCCATTCCCATTATGATCAAGTGAGTATTCAAAACTATTATTTGATGCGAACGCAAAATACCCATCCGGCGTTGCAGCTTGAACCTTGAAAGTATTAAATAAAATAATGTAAGCAGCGAGCAGCGAGCAGCGAGCAGCGAGCAAATATACTAATTAACTTCATTATAAACCCTTATTTTAATAATTAAATTCCACTTAAAGCAATTAAACATATCAAAATTATTAATTTTATGTCAAGTAAACATATTGATAAACTTGCTATTTCTTAATGCCGTGTGCGCATGGCACACTCAATGTTCATTCGGTTGAAATATAACAGCCAAAGTGTTACACCTATTTATGTAAATAAATAATGAACACAATGAAAAATATAAAACCTGAGCTGCTGTCGGAATTTCCCGCACCGGCGCCTCAACGCTGTTGCTGGATGACATCGATGTGCGGGTGATTGAAGCGGCCGGCAATTATATGTGTGTGCAGACTTTGTCAGAGAATCTGGTGATCCGGGAAACCATTAAAGACTTGCTGCAGCGGCTACCGGCGCATTTTGTGCAAATTCACCGCTCTATTCTGGTCAATCTGCACCATGTGCACAAAGTGAAAACCCATCACAACGACTATCAGTTCACGTTGTCCGACGGCAAAGTGGTCAGCGCATCCAGACGTTATAAACAAAACTGGGAAGGCCGGCTGGCTGAATTATAAGCCGGCAACTTCGCGAAATTCAGCATTGCGACATCCTGTTTACCGACCAGCGCCCCCTGTTATCCCGTCAGTTTCAGCGCTGGTCACTTCATCACCTGCCCGCCGCCTGCCGTCCCTTTTGCTCAGACAACTAACCTATCCCACCCGACAATACAGCCATCACCGCGCCTGTACTGACAACGCGGCCAGCCACTGAGCAAGCCAATAACCCCGAGGGATACGCAATGAACACCATGACATTATTACGCAGTGCCGCATTAACCATCACAGTTGCCACCAGTCTGGCAATGCCCGCCACCGCCAGCAAAGGCGATCTGTCTTATATCGACCAGGCGGTGTTAAGTGTCTGCGTGGAAGTCTCCCAAGACGACGCTTTTGGCCTGGTGAAAACCTTAAAAGCCTATCACATCAGCAAAGACAATGCGGTGAAAAAAGTGGTGTGCAACAGCCAGACATTGATGGACTTTGCCCGCGCCGAACAGGCGCACAAAGTGGTGAAACTGTTGGCGCCGGTAGAACGCCGGGTCAATGGTAATGTGACCATCAAAGATGTGGATGCACCGCTTTGAGTGAATTGCAAACGTAACGCCCTGACCATTTTGTTCAAATGAAATGTCCGCTTTGCTGCTGTTGCGGACATTGGTGAAACGTTCTGTACGGCGGCGCTATCGCTTGCTCGTACCTACTAGCTAATTGAGATCGTAGGTACCGGCAAGCGAAGCGTCGCCGTACGATGACTGCAATTAACTCAAAGCGGACTTACAGACCAATGGTGCTGAATCCGTTAATGCCGCGTCCGCAACACTATAAAGCTTTTCAGGCCTGCTCTTTAAAGCTGCTGTTGCAGGCAATGCTGGAATCAGTCGTTTGTGTTTGAAAGACGCACACCCATAGCTTGGCGAAAGCTATGGGTGTTTAAAATTAATCGGACTGTTTAATCGTGGACCCATCTCCTTTCGAGTGCTGATGCAACCAGTACACGCACTGGTAGAGGACTTGTCTTTATAAACCATGTTTGTTTAAAACGAAAAGTATTTAACAAAGCCAATAACGGCCAAACAAAAATACTTAACCCAAAGCCCTCCGAACCAAAGTAAATTTTTTCTAATGACTGAAGATCTACATTGAAAGCTTTCGAGAAAGCCAAAAGAAAATCTACCCCATCTTCGCCGTCAACGCCTAAATCATAATTTATCGTAGTGTCGAGAGATATTTTCGACGCATCGACACCAAAATAACCGGCAACGAAACTAATTACTTCATACTGGAGATTCATAGCGTTATTCTTCCGGTCTTACACAAGTTGCGACACAAATATCCACTTTTCTGGCATCAGGATATAACGCTGCAATCCCAACGATTGGCACTACACGCCCTGCAAAAGTTCCAACATTTACTGTTTTTGCGGATAAACCTTGAGTTATGGTCGGTGCAGGCACTCTCACGGGAAATTTAGCATTTCCAAATAGCGATCTGAAGAACTTTGATGATGGTGATGTCCCTGGTGTGGCACCATTAGGCTTGCCCGGAGTTGGTAATACGTTGATTCCAGAAGCAGCAACGCCAGCCTTGGCTGCAGTAGTCGCATCTGCAACTTGTGAGAAACAATCGATTGTGCATTGAGCAAATTTGCCGGGGTTATTAATCAGCGCACCAATATCTTTAATTAAATGTGGTTCAGTTTTTTTTGTATCTTTATTTGCATTTTCGGCTTTGTTTGAACCCGTTACATCTTCATATCCTAGCATTACTCTACATTCGGAAACTTCGGCGTTTTTAATGCGTGAACCTGTCCCACAAGTCCCATCCGGATCCACCGCATTCATCGGATCATTGCCGACATAGGCGTACCCGTTCATGCCGTCTTTGTAGCCAATCGGGTCGGTTTGCAGGAAACGACCTAACTTCGGATGGTACACCCGCGCTTTGTAGTGATAAAGCGCGGTGCCGGGCAGCAGGATTTGGCCGGTGTATCTGAAACGCGAAGTGCTTTGGTTAATCGGCTCGCCGTATGGGCCATATTGATGTTTGGTGGTGACAGTGCCGGCGCTGTTGGTCTCGGCCATGATGCTGCCGCGCTCGTCAGCCAAAAGGTAAGTCGGGCTGGTGGTGCCGCTGCCATCGTAACTGACTAACGGGTCGTCACTGCCGATGCCATGCACATAGCGTTTGAGCAAAGTGCCGGCGGCGTTATATTCCGCTATTAACTCATTGCCGTCATACAGACCAATGGTTCAAATCCGTAAATGCTCCATCTGCAGCACAGAAAAGTGGTACAACTATACTCTTCAAAGCTGCTGTTGCGGACATTGTGGGATTTACCTTTGGTGCAAAAAGATCACCCATAACTCGGATCAAGCTATGGGTGTCTGGGATTGTTTTGTTATCAGTTTTTACTCACACCCTTCCAAGAATCAATTTTATCCGCTAAATATTTTTCAAAATACTTATATTTCCCTATATTCTCATTCGTCAGACTATATTCAACTCCAAATCCTTTTATATTGCTTATAAAATTGCAGATATCAGCATCTTTTATTTCTTCATTTACTATTGAGCTTCCTATATAGCAACTGGCAATCAAATTTCCTTTCTTGTCTTGCAGCAACCAATGTTCTTTCGTGTTATACAACCTTGTTTCGTTGGTGTATTTATCTTTTTTTGCGGAGTAATTAGCATTCAAGTCTGATTTTAAAGATTTACTGATCTTTGTAATGTCCATAACTTCTATATACAACATAAGACTTACAAATTCTTCATCATCGGCTAGGTCATAACTTAACCCGTAATTTACCAAATCTTTCTTTCTTAAAAGGATTGACTCACTACCAGTGGAATCATCATACACATCATCATCACTAATGAAAGTTGATGAATTTATATTTTCTTTAGGGATTTTCAGTCCACCAAATAAATTTGGGGCACCGTTCGAATTAACACTGTATAATGTTATCGCGATTAAAAATGTATATATTTTCATGACTATCCCTTTATCAATTGCTATCGCAAGCAGGTTGACAGTAGAAACTTTCAAGCGATGAATGGTGTTGCCCGTTGAAATAACTTCCCCCGTACCATGAGCGACTTACGTTATTTTGGTCAAAAATTTCATGATGGTAAGTTGTAATTTGTTCAGCAGACAAAAAATGATGTCGGCCTTTAAAATCTCTTTCTGTTGCTTTCAAATGTGCACGTGCAATGCCCTTCCCAAATGCTAACTCTGCAGCACGCAATGCGCCTGAGTTTTTTGATAACTGCGGATTACCAGTTTTTAATCCATTATGGGCATTAAACCTAACTGTTGCCCCAACTCCCAGCCAATAAGAACCCATCTTGGCGCCGTGCATTGCAATAACAGCTTCGGGGGTTCCCCAGGTTGCAAAACCAACGCAGCCTATAGGATCACCTGCTTGGCATCGTGCTTGCCACATGTCTCCAAGTTTGCCCTCCGATACCAAAGCATATTCTTTATTGGTCGGTTTTAAATTAGGTGACTTATTGAAACTCATACCATCGGTATAGCAGTTTGAATCTACCGATACAGCTCCCTTTATCCTTGACCCGCAGCTATCTTCTTTCTTTTTCGATAAACCATCCGGATCCACCGCATTCATCGGATCATTGCCGACATAGGCGTACCCGTTCATGCCGTCTTTGTAGCCAATCGGGTCGGTTTGAAGGAAACGGCCTAGCTTCGGATGGTACACCCGGGCTTTGTAGTGATAAAGCGCGGTGCCGGGTAGCAGGATTTGGCCGGTGTAGCGAAAGCGTGAGGCGCTTTGGTTAATCGGCTCGCCGTAAGGGCCGTATTGGTGTTTGGTGGTAACAGTACCGGCGCTGTTGGTCTCGGCCATGATACTGCCGCGCTCATCAGCGAGCAGGTAAGTCGGGCTGGTGGTACCGCTGCCGTCAAAGCTCACCAGCGGGTCGTCACTGCCCACGCCATGCACATAACGTTTGAGCATAGTGCCGGCAGCGTTATATTCCGCTATTAACTCATTGCCGTCATACAAAAAGGTGGTCTGCGTGCCATTTAAGGTACTGCTATTGAGACGGCCGGTCGCGTCATATCCCAGGCTCAAACTTTGGCCAGATGTGCTGGCTGCGGTTAAACGGTTATGTTTGTTGTAAGTGTAAGTCCAGCCATCAAAGTTTGTTAAGTTGCCGTTATTGTCATAACTGAAACTTTGGCCACCATGCGTGGTGTATTGGTTTAAGTTGTTCGGCAGATAATCCTGTCGCCCCGGTTGCGGGATTTTGATTTGATAATCGGCGCTGGTGGTGACCCGGCTTGTCAGGCTGGCCTGCCGGGCTGTACTGAAAGCTTGCCCTGTTGATAGCTAAGTGGTCAAAGTTTTGCAGTTGATTCAGTGGGGTATGGCCCAGCACTGAGTTGACATTATTGCCTCGAAATATCCCGGTCAGGCGGCTATAGCCGTCATAGCTGTAGCTCACCAGGGTTTTGCTGCCATTCTCCTTGATATTGCTTAAACTACTGTCGCTCTCATAGCCGTAGGTCAGATAAAACCCATCCGGATAGGTTAACCGGTTGCGCCGGCCAGCACTGTCGTAACCATAAGTGAGGGTTCTTCCGTTTGTGCTGCTGGTCTGCAGCCGGCCTAAATCTTCATAGGTAGAAGCCACTGTTTGGCTGCCGCGGGTCACCGACGTTTCCCGGCCCAGGCTGTCATAACCAAATACGATGCTGTGTTCCGATGGCACTGTGGTTTGGCTTAAGCGGTTCACGTTATCAAAACTGTGGGTGAGTGTGGTGCCATCACGTTTACGTAATGTGGTCACATTGCTGTTCGCGTCATAACCATTTTCTTCGTAAGTACCGTCCGGATAGCTGGTGCGCTTTAACCGGTCAAAGCCGTCATAGCCGTAAGTGGTGGTATTGCCGTTGCCGTCTTTACGCGTTTCCACCTGACCATTCGCTGTGTAGGTCATCTCGATATCGATGCCTTCGGCGGTAGTACCAAGGCCAGAGATGGTCTTTATCAGCCGCGAGTTGACGTCGTAACTGTGCTGGGTAATGCGGTCATCACCGAAATCGCCTTTGGTACCTTTAACACAGGCATCCACCGGGGCCGAGGCAAACTGGGCCGGATTCATCCGTACTGCCACACAAGACTGGCGGTTACGCAAGTCATAGCTGATATTGGTTAGTTTCTCATTCTGGTCAGAGACTACTTCGGTTTTGACCAAGAGGCCCGTGCTGTTGTAGCTGTTGGTGGTGGTCAGCAAGGTGCTGGCCACCGAGGTGTCAGTTTCACTGTTGACATAGCCCTGATACACAGTGCCAACCTGGTCATCGCGGCTGCGATACACCGTTTTCGTGGCAAGACGTTTGCCGTTCTGATTGACCGGGCCAATGCTCCAGGTTTTACGGCCAACGCTGTCGTAGCGAGAATAGCTGGCATCGGCATTGCCAGCTAAGGGGCCATCCTCGCTCAATAACCGTCCTGCCTCGTCGTAGTCGTAAGTGGTGATTTCTTTTGTTATACCATCGGCATTGGTCTTCGTAACCGTTTTGGGTAAAGCCGTATAATTCCAGTAACTGTACTTTGTTACCAGCTTATTCTTACCACTACAACTGCCTTGACCACACACTGATGTTTCGGTCAGTCGCCAGATACTATTCACCTGCTGCCAGGTGTTAGTGGTCAGCCGGCGTATGCCATTGGCGTCAGCCGGCTCCAGTTTCGTCAACAGGTTGCCATGCACATCCGAGAATGTGTAATCCGTCTGGTTTCCAGTACCGTCTATTGTATATTGAGGCCGGAAACAGAGCAGACTGACCGCAGTGCCTAAATTACTGCATTCGGTAATGTCGTAAAACGCTTGTGTCACAATGTCGCTAAGTCCAGAACCGGCTTTGGCGACCAGTCGCTTATGGGTCACATTCCCCAAGTCGTCGTAAGTGTAAATTTCTTTATTGCCTTCCGGATATGTCACAGATTCCAGTTGTTTCTTGCCGGAATAGGTATAGTTCGTGATTTTACCTGCGCTGTCCTTATCTGACTTGATGAGTTGTCGCTGATCAGGAGCCGGAAACACTTCTAAATCAACTGTACGGCTGTAGCTATCAGGCCCGCTGATCACGACTTTACTGAACTGTTTCTGCGGGTCGTAGCCAGTGCCAGTGGACGCTGTGTAGGTGTAACTGTATGACAAGCCGTCCCGCACTACGCCCGTGACATAGTTGTTGTGGGTGGTGCCACCATAGTTCAGGCTGGCAGCACTGACACTTAACGATGCGCTGCTGTCACCGGGTAATGTCTGGCTATACGTGTTCGCATAGTCGTTGCCCCCTAGTGCACTGCCAAACCCTGCGATGGTATAGCTTCGGCCCAATAAATCGGTGATGGTATTGCCGCTATAGGTATGTTGCGCCAGCACGACTGTGGGCGCAGTGCTTTTCACCAGTTTAGCGACTGCTGGTTTGCCCCAGCCAGCATTATTGATGTCGGCGGACTGATAGGTCAGTTCAAGCTGATAGCCAGTATTAGAAGTTACAGTTACAGGCCGATGAAACGTAATAAACCCAGACACTGCGGTGGTATAAGCGATATCGATTTTTTCCCCGTCTGGGTAAATAATCTGGCTGGCGTACCAGGTACCTTCATAGGATTTTGCGTTGTACGCATGCCCGGTGTTATCAAAAAACGACGATAACTGGGTGTAACGGACTTTGATGCCGCTGCTCCCTTGGGTATACGTAAACTGACGGGAGTTTGCATTCATATTGCCAAGCAACCGCGAACCAGTCCCATCAGCCGCTTTGCATTCGTAGCTGATGCAGGTGAAAGATTCGGAGGTTTTACCGCCAAACGTCAACGAATAGGTTTCGCGGCGATCACCGGTAGAATTGCCCTGTGCATCAACTGCAGCATAGAGAATACCGGTGATTTTAGAATCAAATTGCTGCATGGTTTCAAGTGTTAACCTTGGCGCAGCTGGAATTCCTAAAGTTGGCAAACTCGGGTAAAACTTACCGGAAAGTAAATCCACTGAGTTGATATCAGCGGCAACCTGCAAAGGCTTGATGTGAGGGTGATCTGTGGCACTCGCGACATTCATTGCAAAGGCCGCACCCAATAACGCGATAATGCGGTTTAAGTTTGTTTTCATATTCGGTCTCTTTAATCCATTGAGCATGTAGGGCGAAAACTCGAACTGGGCTGATAGGCTCAGTTCGGCACCCCGTTCAACACGCGAATCACTCTCCCTGTCGATGCGCTTAACGAGCTGTAATAGCAAGTCAGCGTCATGCCGGTGTTTTTCATAAATAGTGACATTGACTGAACCATTTTTTGGCAGATTGGGATAAGTGCTGTAATCGCCAAAAATCTTGATGGCGCAATGGGTGGTATCCGTCGATGTCCAGCTAATCAGCGCGCTGTCACCCGCATTATTGACACTGGCAGGCGCAGCAAAACTAGTGATTTTAGGCGCCAGTACCGGGGCAGTCTGGTCAGAAACAGATAGGCGATTATTGGCATTATCCAATACGTAAGTTGATGATTTGCTCAAGTTATCATTGACTTTAATCATCCGGCCACGCGCGTCGTATTCGTATAAAGTCACAGGATCTGGTGAAGAAGGAGTTTGGCTGAATGCCGCACTGACGGTACAAGCCCCGGTAATAACACCCGTGGTGTAAGTCGTGCCCGACAAACTGCCACCACAACCTGACGCTGCTGCGGTATAGCCAGCATTCGGTGTGACAGTGAAAGTGGTGGTTTGCCCATGTGGCACGCTACGACTTGGTGGTGTGATAGAGCCGTTGCTGCCCGCAGTAGCAGTCACCGTGTAGCTGTTTGCGGTAAAAGTCGCACTGACGTTACAAGCCCCAGTAATAGCACCAGTGGTGTAAGTCGTGCCCGACAAACTGCCACCACAACCTGACGCTGCTGCGGTATAGCCAGCATTCGGTGTGACAGTGAAAGTGGTGGTTTGCCCATGTGGCACGCTACGACTTGGTGGTGTGATAGAGCCGTTGCTGCCCGCAGTAGCAGTCACCGTGTAGCTGTTTGCGGTAAAAGTCGCACTGACGTTACAAGCCCCAGTAATAGCACCAGTGGTGTAAGTCGTTCCCGACAAACTGCCGCCACAGCCGTTTACCACAGGCGTGAAGCCAGCGTTTGGTGTCACAGTGAAAGTGGTGGTTTGCCCATGTGGCACGCTACGACTTGGTGGTGTGATAGAGCCGTTGCTGCCCGCAGTAGCAGTCACCGTGTAGCTGTTTGCGGTAAAAGTCGCACTGACGTTACAAGCCCCAGTAATAGCACCAGTGGTGTAAGTCGTTCCCGACAAACTGCCGCCACAGCCGTTTACCACAGGCGTGAAGCCAGCGTTTGGTGTCACAGTGAAAGTGGTGGTTTGCCCATGTGGCACGCTACGACTTGGTGGTGTGATAGAGCCGTTGCTGCCCGCAGTAGCAGTCACCGTGTAGCTGTTTGCGGTAAAAGTCGCACTGACGTTACAAGCCCCAGTAATAGCACCAGTGGTGTAAGTCGTTCCCGACAAACTGCCGCCACAGCCGTTTACCACAGGCGTGAAGCCAGCGTTTGGTGTGACAGTGAAAGTGGTGGTTTGCCCATGTGGCACGCTACGACTTGGTGGTGTGATAGAGCCGTTGCTGCCCGCAGTAGCAGTCACCGTGTAGCTGTTTGCGGTAAAAGTCGCACTGACGTTACAAGCCCCAGTAATAGCACCAGTGGTGTAAGTCGTTCCCGACAAACTGCCGCCACAGCCGTTTACCACAGGCGTGAAGCCAGCGTTTGGTGTCACAGTGAAAGTGGTGGTTTGCCCATGTGGCACGCTACGACTTGGTGGTGTGATAGAGCCGTTGCTGCCCGCAGTAGCAGTCACCGTGTAGCTGTTTGCGGTAAAAGTCGCACTGACGTTACAAGCCCCAGTAATAGCACCAGTGGTGTAAGTCGTTCCCGACAAACTGCCGTCACAGCCGTTTACCACAGGCGTGAAGCCAGCGTTTGGTGTCACAGTGAAAGTGGTGGTTTGCCCATGTGGCACGCTTCGGCTGGTCGGAGAGATTGTGCCACCAGCCCCTGCTGAAGCAGTTACCGTATGGGAGACCTGAGGGGCCTGAATAGTTACAGTAGATGACGGACCAAAGCCAGAGCAACCGTTGTAGTTACAGGCTCGGTACATCAACTGATAAAGACCTTCATCATTGATACGGGTCTGAATAGAAGCTGTCGGTTTTGGTATCTCCAGCGATGTCGGAGCAGCCACAGAACCTAAGTACAAAATGTTGCCATTTGCATCCTGAGCAGACAGTTGATAAGTCAGCGCATTGTAGTCACCTGTGCTGGCCAGGCTCACATTAAAAAGCTCACCTTGTAACGCAAAACCAAAGGTAACCCGAGGTGCGCTGATTGGGGTCTCGGGTACAATGCCGCCTGGGCATGCCGTCATTACGGAGACTTCGCCACTTATACCCATTTCTCTACTAGTAGCCATTTCGCCAGGACATTCATTCGGTTCAATATCACTCGATTGGAACAAAGAATTAAGTGCGTTGGTTTTATTGACCACCGGACAATATTCCTTTGCTGTCACGCTTTCAGTATCAAATACCCAGCCAAGACAGGCCGCATTTTGCTTGTTTCGCTCGGCATGGTTGTAAGCACGAAATAAAACCGTTTGTTTGTCAGATTTACGGATCACAGGCGTGATCCCAGAGGCATTATCAGTCCAGTTCAGGTTGGCTTGATTGACAGGAACGAACTTGCCATCTTCTTGCGAAAATCCGCCTTTGCCATCGCTGTAAAGCAACACATGTGGTTGTTTACCATCTCTAGACAACGCAAACACATCATCCTGGCCGTCTCTATTAAAATCCCGGATAATGAGGCGCTCATTGTTTTTCAGCCCCCACTGCACAGTCTTAGAAAGCTTTTTGGCTGTTTTAAATTTCTGGTTTTTTTCCAGCAAAATGACCTGATGTGAACCTTTTTCAGCATCCAGCTGTAATAAATCTTGCTGTCCATCGCCGTCAAAATCTCCAGCGAAGTAAACCGGATGCTGGATGTCTTGTAGCCATTTGTTTTGTTTGACTTCAAAGGTTTGAGAAACTTTGTTTAAGTCTGCAGCGCTTCCCAGGCTATTAAGCAATAACGCTTTTTCTGCCGTCTTAGGGAACACCAGAAGGCTTTGTCCGGCTTTACTTTGAAGCTTAATCGGAAGCAGTTGCACCTGATCTGCAGTCCATTTTATAGAAGCGATCGCTTGTGGTAATTCGATGCGTTGTGAATAGTCATAACGCTTTTTGGCGTCAGCCAGCCCGGGAATAAAGTAGTGTTTTTGTCCAGTAACTTTGGCCTGCAACAGCAGGTCGTTATAGCCGTCTTGGTTTAAGTCCGCCTCAAAGACGGCATGAGTTTCTGAGTTCCAGCCTAAGTCTTCTGCAAAAACAGAAGTACTCGGCAAGCAAAACAGCAATGTTAGAGCAAACCAACTGCGACGACCGCGAGTCCATTTCATTAGATGTCCCTTGTTTAAGTGAAACCAATCTATTTCACAACATAACAACAAGGATTTTCATCCTAAATTCAGATTTATCAGATAAATATCAAGTCTCTGTTAGAAAAAAATAGAGTTGATATCCAGATTTATCGAATTTTCTTAACTTCAGAGAGTTAAAGGATCAATGTTGAGGCCAAGTCGACATTCGTGTTGTCGGAAATATTTTTTGAAAGTACTGGCAAGTAACACAAAATCTATTTGTGCATGACCTCAAAAAACGAGATTGTTAGCAAAATTACATCAAGACGCTTTTGTCGATTCAATCGCAATTGCTCAAGGATGCTGGGGAGGTGCACTGCAACATGCCGCAATCAATTGCAAACCACGCGCCAGATCGGCCTCGCTGATATTCGCGATGCCGATGACAAAGCCGGCTGCAGTTTCGCCGGCAAACTGGTATTTCGACAACAACGCCGGTGCAAAGCCTGCTGCGGCCAGTCGCTGTTGCAGCAAGGGGCCATCGAATAACGCTTGTAGGGCGACCGGGCAAGACAGCACTAAATGCAACCCGGCATGCAGCGCGCAGAGCTGCCAGTCCGGTAAATACTGGCTGGCCAGTTGTTGCGCCAGTTGTTGTTTCTGCTGATACAGCTTGCGCATTTTCCGCAGGTGCCGGCTGAAATGACCTTCGCTGATAAAGTCGGCCAGCGCGGCCTGGGTCAGCAGCGGAATATCCCCGTGGATCGCCTGCACTATCGCTGCTGCACGCTGGATTAATGCCGCCGGCGCCACCAGGTAACCCAGCCGCAATGCCGGTAACATGGTTTTGCTGAAACTGCCGACAAAAATCACGCCTTGCCCCTGCGCCAACCCCTGCAGGCTGGCGACAGGCCGGTGCTTAAACTGAAATTCACTGTCGTAGTCGTCTTCGACCAGCCAGCAGCCGTGTTGCCGCGCCCACTGTAAAATCGCTAACCGTTGTGACAACGGCATAATGCCACCCATCGGGTATTGATGGCCTGGTGTCAGGAACAGCGCTTTGCAATCCTGCTGTGCCGCCAAATCTTCAGCGACCACACCGTCCGGCCCGGCGGCGGGCAGATAACTAATGGCTAAATCCTGCAATTGCAGCGCCTGGCGCAGCCGAGCGTAACCCGGCGATTCCATCAGCACTTTGTCACCCCGCGCCGCCACCAGCATGGCCGCGACATAAAGCCCCTGCTGCGCGCCGGCCGTGATCAGAATTTGCTGTTCGGTGCAGTGCACTTGCCTCGATTGTTGCAGATACAGAGATAACGCTTGGCGCAGAGGCAGATAACCCAGCGGATCGCCACCAACCCCCAATAGCGGCCGGGTGGCATGGCGCTGTAATAACCGTTGCCAGATCCGGTATGGAAAAGCGCTAAGGTCCGGCACGCCGGGTTCCAGCAAGCCAGTTTTAGAAGGTGTTGCCGCCTGATGCGGGGCGGAAGAGATCTGTCGCTTTGTTGTGGCGCCCGGCAATAAACCGCTACTGTCGACCACAGCGCTGGCCTGAAAATAAGCATCGGGCAGTTGGGTGATGACGCAATAACCGCGGCCGGGCTGGCCTTGCAGATAACCTTCCGCCACCAACTGCGCCAACGCGGCGTTGACCGTATTACGACTGAGCTGCAGTTCACTGGCCAATACCCGGCTCGACGGCAGCAAGGCGCCACTGGGCCAGAGCCCGCTTAACAACGGTTGCCGCAGCGCCTGATATAGCTGACGCTGCAAACTGCCTTCGCCACTAAGCTGAATACTATCGGGTTCAATCCGCATAACTGGATCCATCATTTTATCAAAACTGGTGCTTTTGACAGAACCAATTGCCGCTTAAGCTGCATTTGAACAGCGATTGACCCCCAATGCAAGTTTGTATTCCAGGAGTTCTGTATGCAGCAAACAATCCACCAATCTTTTACCACCACCACAGGGGTCGCTCTGACCATCGCTGTGGAAGCGTGGCAGCCGGAACGACTCGATGAGTATCTGGCGCTGTACCGCTCGTCCGGCATCAAGCGGCCATTGGCGGATCCCAGCCGGATGGCAAAAATTTTTGCCGGCGCAAACCTGACGCTGAGTGCCCGTATCGACGGCAAGCTGGTCGGTCTGGCCCGTTGTTTAACCGACAGCGCTTTTGTTTGTTACATTGCCGATTTGCTGGTGGCCGGTGATCTGCAGCATTCAGGCATTGGCCGGATCTTATTGCAGGCCGTTGCTGATCACCGCGGGCCAGAAGTTCAGCAGCTGCTGTTAAGCGCGCCAGCAGCAATGGGTTATTACCCGAAAGTGGGTTTTCAGGCCATCAATAACGCGTTTGCCGTGCAACGCAAACAATAAACCTGCCACTTCGGCAGCGCTATCCCCCGAGGTTTAATATGAATCCCACCTACACGCCGGCGCATTATTCGTTAGATGAGCCGCAGCTCGTCCAGCAGTTTTTGCAACAGCATTATTTTGGTTTGTTGCTGACGGCCGATTTACAGCTCAGTGCGATACCGTTTTTGTTTGAATGGGATCAGCCGACCGGTCTGACCGGCACTGTGTATGGCCATTTGGCGACACAAAATCCACAGCTACGTCAGCTGAAAGATGGTGACAAGGTGAAACTGGTGGTGCAGGGTCCGCATGCTTTTGTCGCAGCTGAGTGTTATCAACTGCAGCCGCAGGTCGCCACCTGGAATTACAGTCTGGTCGAGTTAACTGGCACAGTGCAGTTGCTGGATAGCAGAAGTACGCTGGCGTTAGTGCGCCGGCAACAAGCCAAGGCTAATCAAGTGTTACCGCAACAGGTGCAGGATTGGTTTGCCAGCCAGGCAGCGGGCCTTGACCCTGCAGCACAGGCCGGGCGACAGAGCAATCTGGCGTATGAGAAACAGCTGTCTGGCGCGATCACAGGCTTTGCGGTGTCGATAGAATCACTGCACGCCAAAATGAAACTGTCGCAGAATAAAACGCCGGCCGCGCGGCAGGATGTGCTGCAATTTCTGCAGCAATCCGAGCGGCCACAAACCGTGTGGCAACTAATGCAGGCGCAGGGGTTGTTCGCTGCTGAAGCAGCCGTAAACACACAGAACCAGGCAATTAGTTCCAGCAAAGGAGCAGCCGTATGATCAAAGACGGCAATCTGGCGATCCGTTTTATTACCCGGCAAGACCTAGCGACCTTGCTGCCGCTACTCAATGATCTGGATTTGCGCGGTGAGTATTTGCCCGGCGCCATCACCTCGCCCAGAACCTTTGAGAAGAATTTTGACAGCGACGGCCTTGCTAATGACAACCATGAAAAACTGCTGATCGTCGATCAGGCTGACGCCATTCTCGGCATCATCTGGCATTTTAAGTCGGTGCCGTATTTTAATGCCCGCGAGATCGGCTATACCGTGCTGGCCCGCGCGCAGCGCAACAGTGGCATTGCCACAAGAGCAGTGCGTATGCTGAGCCAATATCTGTTTAATACTTTGCTGATCAACCGGTTGGAAATTCGGATGAATACCGCCAATCTGGCCTCGGAAAAAGTCGCCATCAAGTGTGGTTTTACCCGCGAAGGTGTGGCGCGCGGTGCCAATTTTGTGCGGGGCCAGCATGTCGACATGGCTGTTTATGCGCTGCTGCGTGAGCAAGCGATGGCGCTCGTTTAAAAGCAGGCGTCGATATCAATCCTTTGACTTTGCCGGCTTTCGCGCAGCATTTTTTCTGCTCCGGCGTTGCAATTTAGCTTGCCCCAAGCCGTGCAGTGCGCTGAAATTTTGCTTTTGAGCAGCCACTTCTGTCAGCAAGGTGGTTAAACCGTCGACCAGCGGCAGCATGAAGTCGTTATAGCGCAGGCGTTTCTGGCAAATCGCTTCCAATTGCGCTTCCCAATGGGCGGTCATATCCGGCACCACCATGCGCTCGGGTAAGCTGTTAATCAGCTGTTTGCCAATCTGGGTCGCACGAATGTCTTTGCCTTGTTTGGTCAGGAACTGGCGCTTAAACAACAACTCAATAATGCCGGCCCGAGTGGCTTCGGTGCCTAAACCGTCGGTGTCCCGCAGTACTTTTTTCACTGTAGGATCCGTCACATAACGGGCAATGCCGGTCATGGCCGCTAATAAAGTGGCATCGGTAAAATGCTTCGGTGGGCTGGTTTGTTTTTCGCAAAGCTGCGCATCGATGCAGTCGCCCCGCTCGCCAACACGCACGTCCGGCAATTGCGTTGTAGCGAATTCCGCATCTGGTCCGGTCGACTTTTCGTGCACAAGCAGCGCTTTCCAGCCCGGCGCCAGCAGCGTTTTTTGCCGGGCAATAAACTGGCCGCCAGCAATTTCGACGTCAATTTGGTGCTCGGCGTAGACAAACGGCGGATAAAACTGCATCAGATATTGCCGCGCAATCAATTGATAGATTTGGCTTTCGTCATGACTGAGCCGGGCGGCATCCATGCTGGTGGCCGTTGGGATAATGGCGTGGTGGGCACTGATTTCAGCATCGTTCCAGGCCTTGCTTTTAATCGCCAAATCGGCCGCACTGATAGCGTTTGTGAGCGCTGGTGCTGTCTTGCTAATAGCCTGGATCACGTCGTGTCGCTCGGCATAATGGCCGGTCGGTAAATAACGGCAATCGGAGCGCGGATAGGTGATTAACTTATGTCGTTCATACAGCTGCTGGCAAATATCGAGGGTTTTCTGTGCATTGAGATTAAAGCGTTTTGATGCGTCAATTTGCAGCGCCGACAAACTATAAGGCAAAGGTGCATGCTGTTTTTTCTGATCTTTGGCCACTGCGGTGATGAGACTGGGTTGGCCCTTCACTTTTTGCACCACGGTCTCAGCCAGTTTGCGAACCAGCACCCGACCGTCTTCGTCCCTGTAGGGTTCACAGGCAACGCTCGGCTGCCATTTGGCGCTAAATGTTTCATTTTGCTGCGTTTGCACCGTCACCAACACTTCGTAAAACGGTTTGCTGACAAAGTTTTCGATGTCAGCGTCGCGGTGCACCACCAAACCGAGTACCGGCGTTTGCACCCGGCCAATCGACAATACGCCTTGATAACCAACTTCCTGGCCCAGCAGCGTGCACAGCCGGGTCATATTGATGCCGTATAACCAATCCGCCCGCGCCCGGGCTAAAGCTGAAGTTGCCAGTGGGATAAAATCGCTGTTTGCGCGTAAATTGTTGAGTGCTTTTTGGATAGCAGCAGGGTTCATGTCGTTGATTAAACAACGCTTTGTCATTTCACGTTTGGCCTTACTGACACCACTATAGTTGATCACCTCATCCACCAAAATCTGGCCAACGCGATCCGGATCTCCCATATTGACCAGCAGCCTGGCTTCTTTAATCAGCTTTTTAACGACGCTAAATTGCTTGCTGGTTTCCGGTTTTATTTGCTGCTTCCATGGCTGCGGAATAATCGGCAGGTGCTCTTTTCGCCATTTTTTGTAATCCGGATGATAGGCTTCCGGCTCGGCTTGTTCTAATAAATGACCGATACACCAGGTCACCACATCACCATTGCCAACTTTGATAAACCCATCGCCTTTTTGCTGCGGTTTTGGCAACACATCAGCCACAGCGCGGCCAACACTGGGTTTTTCTGCGATGTAGAGGATCATGGCAGCTGTCCTTGCTTAATAGCCGCAACTGTTGCTGTGGCTTGCGGCCGTTCGCGCTGCAGTAAGATGCAGGCCGTACTGCGCAAACTTAGTGCCCGCTATTCGTCGCGGCAACGCCTAACTGATAAGTTGCAGTGATGTTGGGATTGGCCGACCAGACCGGATCAGCATGCAGCACTGCGCCTCTTTGTTTGCTGGTTACTTGCAGTTGCCAGCTTGTCTTTGCCGGTATTTTGCCATTGCAAACTAAAGCCAATCTGCTCCGGGTGACCGTCGCTGGCAAACAGATTGCCGGGGCCATCGGCCAGGACACCATCTTTCGCCAGAATAGAAATATTGCTGCTAAAACCCGGCGCTGTCGTGCAGCTGCGGACAAACACAACCGCATCCAAACGGCCGTCTGGCGATGCCAGTTGCTGTGTGATGGCATTTGAACAAGGCTGCGCCGTTGCGGCAAACAACCAGGCGGTCATCCCGCCCAAAATGACCAGCGGCGCAACGACAAACAACCCAATATCTCTGACAACCTTTTGCATGCGATTTCCTACCGGTGATGACGACAAAACGGCGTCATTACATGTCAGAGCGCAGCCAAAAGCAAGCCTGACGACTTGGTTTGGACATTTGAATGACGCAGATGAAAACGGGCAATCTGGTCGCATGCAGCAGATTTAAACTCACGCGCCAATGCCAATAATGTATAGCGATCGACCGGCGTGGGCTGCAATGAGCGAAAAGCAGATCTAAAAATGCCTTATTTTCGGACAAACTAAATGACCGCTTTGCTGCTGTGGGCGTTGGTGAAACGTTCTGTACGGCGGCGCTATCGCTTGCTCGTACCTACTCGCTAATTGAGATCGTAGGTACCGGCAAGCGAAGCGTCGCCGTACGATGACTGCAATTAACTCTTAGCGGGTATTGCTGATTTGGGATTACAAATGTCTGCAACTGGCACAAAGCGACGATTCAAATGCACTGTCAAAATGGCCGGAAGACAACGTTAGCAGACCCTCTGCGGCATGGATGAAGGCGGGATTTCAGCAAGTCAGACTTCTGACTTGCTGCCGACTGAACGGGTTTTGCTCTGCAAAACCCCGGAACGCCGCAGAGGAGCCTACATGTCTGCGAGGCCCGGTCTGCGAGGCCCGGTCTGCGAGGCCCGGTCTGCGAGACCCGGGAGTATTCACGGCGTGCGTGTGATGCCCGGGTAAGACGTGACACCCACCGCATTCGTAGACAAGACGTGACACCCACCGCATTTGTAGCGCTCCTTGACATTAACCTTTTTGCAACCACAGTTAAAGTCACTCACACGACAAGGATTGTCAGGGAGCTCAGACATGGCCTACGCAAGGAAGAAGCAAGTTTCTGTTGATACGACACCAAGTTATCACGTAGTTAGCCGCTGTGTGCGGCGCGCTCTTCTGTTTGGCTGTTTTGAAAACAAAGACTTCAGTCATCGGCGGCAGCTGATTATCGAACGGCTTGCTGAACTCGCCAACGTCTTTTGTATAGCAATTTCAGCCTTTGCAATTATGTCCAACCATTACCATTTAGTTGTCCGCATTCAAAAGCAACAGGCGCTTGATTTAGATGCACATGACGTTGTCAGACGCTGGAACGCTTTGTTTCGATTACCTGTTTTGGTTGAACGTTTTACTCAAGACATTCCAATGTCGTCAGCAGAAACAGCTGCTGCGCATACCATTATTGCCACTTGGCGCAGCCGGCTTTACGACCTCAGTTGGTTTATGCGCTGCCTGAATGAACATATCGCCCGTATCGCGAATGCCGAAGAACCAATGCACCGGCCGATTTTTTGGGAAGGCCGGTTTTAAATCGCAGGCCTTATTAGATGAAAAAAGCCGAACTGCAAGCCAGTGGCTTATGTTGATTTAAACCCAATCCATGCAGATATGGCGGCTTCTCCGGGACAGTCAGACTATACCTCTATCCAGCTTCGGATGAGTACGGATAACAACTCTCCCATGAAAAACCTGTTGCGGCCATTTGCCGGCGATTCACGTCAGGACAACAGCCCTAGTGACATCCCGTACAATCTTATTGAATATATTCAATTGGTTGATTGGTCCGGCCGACAAATTCATCCGAAGAAACGTGGTGTTATCGCCGCCAGCTTGCCGCCAATTTTCACCCGGCTGAACATGCAGCACCACATCTGGCTGCAAAATTGCCTGAGCCTTGAAAGCACCTATCACAGAGTAATTGGACCGGCGGCACGCATGCAGGAGTTTTGTGCTCTGATGCAACAGAAATGGCTATTGGGCATAACTGCGGCACGCGAGGCATTTGGTTAAACAACCCCGTTTGTTGATTTAAAATGTTGGCAAAAACCGGCCCAATCAGGCCCGGTAAAAGTTTTGTTTTGCCCGAGATAGCCAACCCCGTTAATTATTGCCAATGTTCCATCCAATCATACCTTGAAAAGTAAAAACGCCCTCACAAACGGAGGGCGTATTACATAATCACGGCTGACTTTTAAACCAACTGAATTAGGTGGGTGTCACGTGATTTTAGACTTTTAAACCAACTGAATTAGGTGGGTGTCACGTGATTTTGGAACGTGATTTTGGCAGAGGAGCCTACATGTCTGCGAGACCCGGTCTGCGAGGCCCGGTCTGCGAGACCCAGGAGTATTCACGGCGTGCGTGTGACGCCCATCGTGTGAGACGCCCAGTCTGGTGTTGTCGTCTGTGCCGTTTGTTGCAATCTTCGTTAAACGTTCGTTTTTGAATGTGGGTGTCCAGGGATTTGTCCGCGAATTGCGGGCGACCGCGATCGTGTGACGACCAGGGGCCACAACGGATCCTTAAATACCCGCAATTGGCGCCAAATACCAGTTTAGCCGCCAACAATGCCCAACGGCTTGGTTTTCTGCCACAAACCACGGGTGAAATCGGGAAAATCTCGGCTGTTGCCGCGGTCGGCGACGGAGGCGACTGACAGTGGTAATACCGCAGACCAGGCGGCGCCGTCGTAGACGTCCTGATCCAATGGCTCGGCGTTACGCAGGCAATAAATCAGCCGCCAGCACATCAGGAAATCCATGCCGCCGTGGCCGCCGTTACGCTCAGCTTCGCGGCCCATGCGTTGCCACAGCGGGTGGTCATATTGCTGATACCAGGGCGCCATATCCATGTCCCAGTCGTGGTAACTGCCGCCACGACCGCCGGTTTCCAGCGCGATGCGATTGGGAAAACCGGCAAAAGCGCCGTTGGTGCCCTGGATCAGGTTATGCCGGCTGTATGGCCGTGGTGTGGTGGTGTCATGTTGCAGCATGATAGTCCGGCCCTGCACCGTTTTGATAATGCTGGTATTGATGTCGCCACAAGTGTATTTGATTTGGTTGCGCGGATGGTCGGCCGGGAATTCGCGTTTGGCATACGCAGCGCGGCCAATCGCCGGCGAGCTGACTGAATTGAGGAAATCAAAGCGGTCGCCGCGGTTAATGCCCATATATTGCGCCACCGGGCCTAAACCATGTGTTGGATACAAATTGCCGTTTTGCCGCGCTTCTTCAAAAGTACGCCATGAGCCGGTTTTACGTTCGATCTCTTTGATTTGCCAGCGTAATTCGTGGATGTAAGCCGCTTCACCGTGCAGCAGTTCGCCGAACAGGCCCTGACGCACCATATTCAGCACCATCAGCTCGTCGCGGCCATAACAGACGTTTTCCAGCATCATACAGTTGCGCTGTGTCGCTTCGGCGGTGTCGACCAGATCCCACATCTGTTCCAGTTCCAGCGCCATCGGCACTTCAACAAAGGCATGTTTGCCAGCCAGCAGCGCCGCTTTCGCCATTGGATGGTGCAGCGCCCATGGCGTGGCAATCACGACAATATCCACATCTTGCCGCGCCAATAACTGATGGTAGCTGTCCGGGCTGTCACCAAAATAAGCCGGCTGTGGTTTGGCCATTTGGTCGAACAGCCCGCGGGCGCGCTGCAGAGTTTCTGGATCTGTGTCACAAATTGCCGTGATACGCGCGCCTTCGATTTGGCTGAAATGGCTGATATAACCGACGCCACGCTCGCCGACGCCAATTAAACCAACCCGCACTTCGGCCATCGCCGGCACCACCAGCCCCATCACCGATTTACCTTTGGCCGCCGGCGCCGCACCGGCCGGTTTAGCACCCTGCTGACTGCAGGCGGCAGCGACACCCAGTGCCGCAGTTGCGATAGAAGCTTTCATAAAACTGCGCCGGTCAAAGCTGGCCATAACTCTCTCCTGTGATGAAGTTCCACCAGTGATGCTGCGGGCCGTTGCGCCGGCAGATCTGGCTGTTTTTATCAGTTGATGGCTTTGGTATAACACAAATAAAAACACATTGAAATACTTTCGATTTGTTTCGATATGAATTTGCGACCAGTGCCGCTCGCACTGAAATGACTGGTTTAACCTGATAAGCCGGCGCATCACGGTACGCCGACGCTGGTTTTCCCGCCTCAGAAATCGTAATGTAAACGCACTCTGAAGCTGCGGCCCGGTAAATATGTCAGCGACTCCGCGCTACTCACTTCCCAGCTGTAACGATCAAACAGGTTATACAGCTGAGCGCGCAGTTCCAGTTGCGGCAACCGCGTGAAACGATAACGCATGCCCAGATCTGTGGTGAGATAACCCGCTACCTGCAGCTGGGTCTGTGTTTCTGGCTGTAAACGCCGGCTGGCCGCCCGCTCGCCGGTGTAAGCCAGATTGAGATCCCACTGTAAACCATCGACCTGATTCGGGCTGTACACCAGATTGGTGATCATCTTCAGTTGGGGAACTCCAACAGCGCGCTGACCCAATGCGGCCGGGTCCTGCACGGTATTACTCAGCCTGGCTTCGGTATAGACACCGCCCATCACCAGCTGCCATTGGTCAGACAATTGACCGGTCAGTGACAGTTCCAGCCCTTGATGCCGCACCTCACCGGATAACTGGTACTGATTGGTTACACTGTGAATGCCGGCAAATTGTTTTTCAGTGACAAAAAAACCGCTCAGCAACTGCAGTCGGTCATTGAGTTTGTGGCGCACGCCCAGTTCACGCTGCACGGAAGCCACTGCGCTTAGCACTTCGTTTGGATTGGCACTGCCGGCAGGCGCCACACCAGACTCTTCCAGCCCCTCGGTATAACTGCTGTAGATCAGCGTATCTGGCGTCCATGGATAAGCCAAGCTCAGCTGCGGCAGCAGCAGCCGGTCCTGTTGCTGTTGTCGCATCGGATCCGTTGCCAATGCCGTGGGCTGTTGCCGGAAATCTTTGCGATAGTCCGTCATCAGCACGCCGCCACTCAGTTGCAACTGGCTCGGCAACACCACCGCATAGTGCACGCCGGCCGTGGTTTGCCGGACCAAGTCCTGGCTGTCGGCGCGCTGCGCCGCCAGGTCAGGCATGGCGACCGCTGCAGCTGAATCCCCCCACTGCAGCTCACCAGTCCCGACAAAACGGTCGCCACCAAAGCTGTTGTCACTATGCCGGCCACGCAATGTCGCCACCAGCCGGTGCTGGTAGTCGCCGCGGTGCAGAGTCCGGATCGCTTTTACTTCACCAGACCAGGCAGTAAATTGTTGGGATGGCGAGATCAAATAGCCACTCTGGCTGTGTTGCTGCTTTTGCTGAAACAGCTGGGTAAAAGCACGCTTTGGTGCATCCTGGGAAAACACTAATGACGAATGCAACGACCAGTCTTCGTTTAAGACGCGTTGATACAAAGTTCCCGCGATCCGGCGTTGCCCGCTTTCATTTGCCCAGTCCTGCCCCAGGTAGCGGCCACGGGCAACCTGATCTGGCAATTGCTGATCCTGCGGATCAAGCAGCACGACAAAACTGCCCTGCCTTTTGTAATCGTATTCACCAGCAAACCACTGCCACTGCTCCGTTGCGGACGGGGTATAACGCAAAGTACCGGCGATTAAAGCCGAACTGCCATCACCACCCTGCGCATTGCGCATCTGGCTTTGCCCGGCCACGCCGACGGAATAGCTGTAGCTGTTATCAGTGGCGCGGCCTTTAAACTGCGCCTCGGTAAAAAAACTTTGATACTGTTCCACGCCAAAGCGCAGCTGGCTTGGATCTGTCGCTGCCGGATCATGCAACTGGTAATTAATGACGCCAGATGGGCCAGGGAAATCCATGCCTGTCGCGGCCAGGCCGATGCGGACTTGGGTGGATTCAACAAAGAAATGGCTGATCCCAGAGCTTTTGACAAAATAAGCGCCATTAAAGCGGTAATTGCCGGCGGCAGATAAATCAAAGCCCCGGACCGAGCTGCTGTCGTAAATACCGATGCTGTCTTCGCCGTCGCTGATACCAAAGGCATCTGTGGCTTTTTTACCGGCATTGTCACCGGCGCTGGCAAGGCCAGACAGCATCAGGCTAAACAGCGAAAGGGTAATTGGGTACTGCATACTGACTCCTGTAATTAAATCAGGCGCCAGTGTGCCCCCTGCTGCAGCAGGAAAAACTCCGGTTCTTGCGCACCTTGCGAAGGATCAGAGAGATTGGACCGCCTGCTCCAGTTGCAACAGCTGTTGTTTGCGTTCAGCGCCCCAGCGATAACCGCCCTGGCTGCCGTCGCCGCGCAGGACCCGATGACATGGGATCAATACGGCCAGTTTATTGGCACCACAGGCATTGGCGACTGCCCGAAATGCGGTCGGCCGCTTAATCGCTTTGGCAACTTCGGCATAGCTGACAGTTTCTCCGGATCTCAGACTGGTCAGAAAACGCCAGACGCTGAGCTGAAATGCCGTACCGTGCAGGTGCAGCGGCAACGCCGGACAGGGGCCATTACCTGCCAGATGATGCTCCAGCGCATCGATCCACAAATCTAGTTCGGCTGACATCTCTTCAGGGGTTGGCAGCAAGTTGGCCTGCGGAAACTCCTGATGCAGCGCCTGCAACAACAGGCCCGCATTTGCGCCGAAATGCACAAAGCAGACACCGCGCGCGGTGGCCGCCATCAGCAAGTAGCCCAGGCTGCTCTGGCGCAAGGCAAATGAAATATCCAGAGCCCTGGCACCATGTTTATATTCAGTCAGTGTCATGCCAATATTCTGGTCCATTTGCTCGTAAATCCGGCTGTTTGAACCAAAGCCTGCCGCATAAATCGCCGTGGTAATTTCAGTGCCCTGACGCAGCGCCTGCTTGAGGTTTTGCACCCGCAGCGCGTTCTGAAACTGTTTCGGTGACACACCAAACAACTCGCTGAACTTACGTTGCAGATGGAATGGACTCATCGCAGACTCTGCGGCCAGCCGCTCCAGACTGAGCGGTTCATCAACATGTTGCGTGATAAAATCTGCCAGCGCGATCAGGCGCTGATCTGTGACATTGGGCATCCTGTGGCTCTCCGGTTTCGCTGTGCGTCAGTGACAAATTGCTGCTTTTGGGTCAAAACAATGCATCGAACCTCGCACAATCAAGAGGGGCCATTCGCGGAGCTTGATGTAAAAACGCCTGAGTTGCATCGGTAAATGCGTCCATGCTTTTAAGAAACAGCGCCGGGCCGGCACTGATACGACGCACACCGGCATCCGCTAATTGTGCAGCACTGGCGCCGTCTGGCCAGCCCATCAGATTCACGGGCATATTCAGGCCTCTGCTGATTTGCTGCGCTGTTTCCAGGCAATTCAGTCCCGGCACAAACAACGCATCGGCGCCGGCCGCCTGATAGCGCAAACCACGCTGCCGGCACAAGACCACGGCTTCTTCGCCTTGTGCTAATACACGTAGAAAAACATCGGTGCGGGCGTTGATAAAAAACGCCCGGCCAGCAAGCGCGACGCGACAGGCGCGAATTTTCCCGGCCAGCAATTCGGCCGGGGCCACACCATCTTCCAGATTCAGCCCGGCAACACCGGCCTCTGCCAATTGCAGCACCAAAGCCGCGACTTGCGTCGGATCAGCGCTGTACCCCTGTTCCAGATCAACACTAAGCGGCACCCGGCATACCCGCAATATGCGCTGCAAAGCCCTTTGCAGTTCTGCCAGTGGCAATTGCTCACCATCCTGATAACCCAGAGCCCAGGCGAGCGCAGCGCTGGAAGTCGCCACGGCCTTAGCGCCTAGGGTCTGTGCCAGCACTGCACTCGCCGGATCCCAGATATTTGGCAACAACAGTGGCTCCGGTTGTTGCTGTAAATGTAGAAAATGTTCAGCTGTTGTGGTGGCGTCAGTGTGCATCAGTGCTTCCTTTTTGAGTGAAAAGAGCCGCATTAAACAATCTTTGCCAGGGACTTGGCTGGCCGGATCCGGCACTGAACAGAAAGAACTCAAAAAAATAATTTAAGATTTTTTGTCACAGTTGCGGCTGTGGTTAGCACTAGGAGATATCAGCAAGACATATCACTCAGATGAAGGAATGTAAGATGTTTAAATGTACCAATCCCACCACTGCAACCCGTTTATCGATGATCCCAACTATTTTTGTCGCAGTGTTTGCGGCGAATCAGTCCGGCGAGACCAAGGCTGCGACGCCAGTACCAGTGGCTGCCCCAGTAGCAGTCACATCTCCGGCAACTGCAACCAGCCCACGTAGTTTTAGTGTCGAAGTGATTGGCAAAGGCCGGCCGGTGATTTTGATTCCGGGGCTGATGTCGTCCCCGGCCGTCTGGCAAAGCACGGTGGATGCATTAAAAGCCGACCATCAGCTGCATTTAATTCATCTGGCTGGTTTTGCCGGCAAAGCGGCCCGCACTGGCGTGCAACCGGACAGCACCTTGCTGCAAAGCGTACAGCAGGAATTATTGGCCTATATCGCAGCAAACCAGCTACAGCGGCCAGTGGTGATTGGTCATAGCCTGGGTGGTTTTCTGGCTTTTGCGCTGGCAAGCGCTGCGCCGGATACCATAGGCCCGATGGTTTCGGTCGATGGCTTGCCGTATTTAGCCCCGGTGTTTACCCGCAACCCGGCGACTACTGCGGCCCAAATGCAAAGCCAGGCCGCACAAATCAGTATGCAATATGGCGGTATGACTAAAGCCCAGCTCAGCCAGGCCACAGCCCAAGGTTTGTTTATTCAGGCGACCAGCCCGGCCGCGCAGCAACAGGTGTTGGCGATGGCGGAGCAGTCAGACCCAACCACTGTCGGTCAGGTGATGGCGGAACTGCTGACCACCGACTTACGACCGCAAGTGGGCAACATCAAACAACCGGTGTTGTTATTGGGCGCCAGCGGCGCTTTACCGCCACAGGCACAAGCGGGCGTCAAAGCTTTGTATCAGCAGCAACTGGAAAAATTACCGGCGGCACAACTCGACATTAATACCAACGCAAGGCACTTTATCATGCTGGACGACCCGGCCTGGCTGAATCAAAAAATCCGCAGCTTTTTGCAGGAGGCAAAATAAGATGGATCACAGCATCGAATTACAGTTAATGCCGGACGTGCTCGCGGCACAACAAGGCGACATGGCCGCCTATCAACGCCTGATTAACCGCTGCCGCCAGATGGTCAGTAGCATCGCGTTGGCGATTGTCAAAGACTTAGACCGCAGCGAAGATATCGCACAGCAAGTGTTTATCCACGTCTGGCAACAATTGCCGCAGCTGCGCGAAACCAGCAGCTTTTTACCCTGGGTCCGGCAAATCACCCGCTATCAGGCCTTTCATGGCCTGCGTGACCAAAAAGCCCGACGGGAGCTCGATAGAGATGAGGCAGAAACGGTATTGGCTGAATTCATCGACCCGGACGCCAGCCCGGAACTCTGGCATGGCCGCGCCGAGCAAAGCCAGCTGCTGCAGCAATTTCTCGACGCGCTGCCGGCTGAAAGCCGTGAAATGCTGCTGCTGTTTTATCGCGAAGAACAATCCAGCAGCCAGGTCGCAGCACTGCTTGGCATCAGCGAAGCCAATGTGCGGAAAAAACTGCAACGGGTGCGTGAATCGTTAAAAGAACAATGGCTGAGCCGTTACGGCCAGCTGATTTTGTCCACGGCGCCGGGGCTTGGTTTCTCTGCGGCGCTGACCGCGGCACTCGCCAGCGCCAGCCCGCCAGCGGCGGCCATGGCTGCCGATCAGCTGGCGCAGACTGTCGCACCGGGCGCAGCCTCAGGCCCGCTGAAGTTATTAGCCCTGTTAGGTGGCGCTGCTATCGGCGGCTTGCTGGCAGTCGCAGCCGTGTTTTACGGCATGAAACCCGCGATTGACCGTGCCGACAGCGCTGAACTTGCGGCACAACTACGCCAGCTCAGACGCCGCACTATGGTCTGGATGACAGGGTTTGGCTTGTGCTGGGTGGCCGCCTATGAACTGACGCAAAGCGCCTGGGGCCCCATCGCTTGTATGGCGATGCTGACAGTGCTGCTGCTGAGTACGCAGGTCCAGCTCAGTCGCCTGCTGGCGCCGCAACAAGCGCGGGAAAGAGCGGCAGATCCAACAGCTGCAGCCAGACAACGCCGGCAATGGCTGGGTTGTGCCATCGGTCTAGTGGTCGGCATCGGCTCCGGCTGGGCCGGCATGATCGCCGGGTTAATCGCGTCGGGCCGGCTTTAAGAGCAAAATGCGCTGCGGCAGGATCTGCGGCATTGTGCATCGGCGACTCTTGTATCCTGCCCGCTTCAGGCTTGAATGTGTTGACGAAAATACGCCAGCACATCAGGCCACAGCGCTTGCGCATCGGCGCGAAAATAACCCATATGCCCCAACTGGCGGCAACCAAACTGTGCCGGCACTACATCGACACAGCTGAAGACACTGCCGCGGTAGTGCTGAATAAAGGCGTCTCTGGAGCGCGGTGGCGCCCATTTATCATCGCTGGCGCTGACCGCTTTTATTGGGGTGCTGACGGCGGCAAATTGCTGTTTCAGTTCAGGATATGTACTGTCATCAAAGAAATAATGCCGAAAAGAACACCAGCGCTTCCATTGTTGGTAGACGCCAAGCGGCAGATCCTCGCCCATGCCTAATAGGCTCCAGCCAAGATACCCCTGCCAGCGGGTGAGTACCGGCGCTACTAGATGCCACATAAACAACACTTTCAGCCGCTCAGCCGCCGGCATCCAGCCATGCCAGCCCGCACCCAGACCAAAAAAATACGCCGCGCTCAGCAACTGATGATTGCCAAGTAACCCCAGCGCATGGCCGCCGTAAGAATGGCCGAGTAAACACAGTGGCAAGCCATGCTGACTCATCTGCGCCACCACTGCCTGTAAATCCAGCCGTGCCCAGTCGCGATAATCCATGCGAAATCCTTTCAGACTTGCGGGTGCAGAAAGGCCAATGCCCCGGTAATCAAAAGTGACCACGGCAAAACCAGCACTGGCCGCATATTCGGCAAAACGCCGGTAAAAACGCTGCGGCACGCCGGTGGCACTGGCAATAATGATGATGGCGCGGGCATCCGGGGCCGGATAAAAAGTCCCGGTTAACACATAGCCGTCGGCGGCGCTGAACTGCAATTGCTGGGGCTGGTGCTGCTGTTGAAAAGACATCAGAACTATATGAACGCCTCCCCATTTGCGAGGGCAATGTGGTGATGTTGTTGGTCAGGCGGCAGTTCTATATCCGGTCTTTGATGCAGACAAGTCTGCCGACCCTAATGATTTCCGCTGCTTTAGTCCTCATTCTCCTCGCGGGCTTTCACCCAGGTTCTGATTCAGGCTGCTAAAGCATGGTCTTCCCAATCTTCATCACGTCTATTGCGCCACGGCAAACTTTTAGCGTACATCCTTTGTTAGTTAAAAATCATCTATGCGTTGAGTGGGGCCTGATAGTCACTCTGATGTGCTAACAAGGCCCAGACCACACGCGCTGTTTTGTTCGCTTGCGCAACCAGCACCACATTCATTGGCCGTCGGCAGCGTAAATTCGTTAACCATTCACTTGGATTTTTCTGGTGCGTCAACACCGCTCTGGCCCCGTGTATCAGCAAGGTTCGCAAATAGGTGTCCCCCCGTTTGCTGATACCATGCAGTTTGACCTTGCCACCTGAGCCCGTTTGTTTCGGCACTAAACCCAGCCATGCGGCTAATTCCCGGCCACTTTTAAACTGCTTCACCTCGCCAATACTGGCCACCAGTGCAGTCGCCGTTAACACTCCCACGCCGGGAATTTTTTCCAGACGCTTGCTATCCGGGCTTTCGCTAAACCATTGCCGGATTTGACGTTCCAACTCTTTAATCCCGCCATCAAGCTGAGCTATCTCCGCAACTCGGCTGCGTAAACTGTCAATCAACTGGGCTGGCACTTTGGCCGAAAGCTTTGCCAAAACCGCTCCAATTTCGGCCGCAAAGGCCGCGCGGCTTTTGCCCATCACTTCACCAAACTCACTGACCAGTCCACGCACCGCATTGATTTGCGCGGTCCTGAACTTCACCTGTAACTCCCGCATCCGGTGCAGTGCCAGCACTGCTTGCTGCGCTTCAGTTTTCACCGCCACAAACCGCATCCCCGGTTGTTGCATCGCTGTCCAAATGGCCTTGGCATCCAACGCATCATTTTTATTACCAGTGACAAAAGGCTTCACTTTGTGACCTGCAATCAACCGCACTTCATGCCCCATTTTGCCAAGCTCTCTGGCCCAATGATGCGAGCCGCTGCAAGCTTCCATCGCTATCAATGACGGTTTCTGGTTCACAAACATCGCCAGAAAATGGGCTCGCTTTACCTGCTCAGAGTGGATTTTGCCGCTGGTCTCATCCACGAAGTGCACCTGAAAAACGTCCTTTGCGATATCAACACCAAATTTGCTAGAGTTCATCTCGGATACCCCTTGTCTGTTGTGACTCACAACCATTTTGGCACTTTTGATGCCGTTGACCTGGGGTATCCACTTTCACCCTGCATACCCCGAACTAAGGTTGGGGGGCGTTCATATCATTCTCCTGTGAAAAACACTGGCAACAGCTTAAAGTATGTAGTTAACTACAGGGTCAAGGCTTTTTTATTCACCCATTCAGGTTGCGTCTATGACACCCAGCGATGTGGCAAAACGTGCGGAAATCTCAAAAGAAACATTGCGTTATTACGAAAGCATTGGCGTTGTCACGCCAGCGCAGCGGCTCGCCAACGGCTACCGTAGCTATAAACCAGCGGTACTGGACGAACTGCGTTTTATCAAACTGGCCCAAACCGCCGGTTTTACCTTAAATGAAATCAAACCGGCCATCGCGCACTTGCAACAACCAGAGCCGCAGTGCCCGCAATTGATTGCCGCTATCCACGCCCAGATTGGCCGGGTCGACGAAAAAATCAATGAGCTGCAAGCCGCCAGAGTATTGCTCGGCCGTTGGCTGGAGAAACTGACGGCATAGCCGCAGTCTCATTGAGTACCAGCAGGTTACTCTCGTCATTTTGCTGATGGATCACACTCAGTATGGCGTATCAGACTGGTGAATTCGGGCAACGCTGATTGACAGTTTCATCCCGCTGAGACCTGTACGAAGACCATGCTGTTGTCCCTTCATCTGCTACACTGAATCACAATGATGACAGCGATGGCCAGGGAGGCGCAGATGCAACAACGGATGTGGCTGCTGGCTTTGTTTTTTTGCGCCGTCACAGAGGCAGCAACACCACTGCGGGTTGGGCTTGGTGTGTCCGATCAGGTCTATAAAAACCCGACCGCGCAAAGCGGTTACGAACTGCTGCTCATCAACGAGTTACTGCAAACACTGCAATTGCCCCACCAAATCATTAAAGTGCCGCATGCCAGGCTGCGTCAGATGCTGGCGGCCGGCGAGCTGGACATGGCGGTGCGCCAACAACAGCCGGGCCTTGGCGGTATTTATCTGACTTCACCTTATAGCCGGGTGCGTAATAAAGCCTTTGCGCTGGCCGAGTTTCGCGGTCAGCTGCAATCCACCGCTGATCTCGCCAACTACCGGCTGACTGCTTTCCAAAACGCCACTGCGGTACTCGGCCCCATTTTTGCTGAAGTCACTGCCCGGTCGCCGGAATACCGCGAACTGACCGACCATACCCAGGCCGTACTGATGCTGCTCAAAGGCCGTACCCACTTGCTGGTGATGAATGAAAAAACGCTGGATAATGTACTGACTGGACTTGGCAGAGCGCGCAGCGAACTACGCGAATTTGACCTGTTTGCGGTCACGGAATTTCGACTGGGCAGTCGCGACGCCGCATTGGCCCATGAACTGGACCAGTTGCTGAGCTTGTGGCAACAAAACGGCCGGTTGCAGTTATTACACCAGCGCGGTCAGGAGCAGCGCCATGCCAAAAGGCCTCAGCCTCTACCGGCGACCGTACGCAACAAATAACTCCCGCACTTAATCCGGCTGCTGATCTAACAGCTGCTTCTGCGCAGCCGCCTGTTGCAACAGCAAGTCCAGCGCTGCACGGTCATAGACTTTGCCCTGATACACCAGCGTTTGTAGCAAACGGGTGGCGCTGATGTCCAGCAGCGGGTTCTGTTTAAGCAATATCAAATCGGCTTTTTTACCGGCTGCCACAGCACCATAATCGCCAGACTGTTGCATAAAACGCGCACCATTGATGGTGGCAGCGCGCAGGATATCCGCACTTTGCATACCGGCCTGTTGCCACAGCTGCAGTTCAGCATGCAGCGCCTCGGCCGGATAAACATAGGTATTGAGCGCGGCCGAATCGCTCCCCGCCAGCAGTAACACGCCCGCCTGTTGCAAGCGCGGTAACTGGGCGGCGATCAGCTGTTCCTTATCTTTACGCTCCTGCTGCTGCGCCGGCGTTTCACCGGCCATCCGCCCGATACGCCACTGGTAATTGGCGGTAAAATCGGTGCTCAGATACTGCAAAAAGGCATCGTGGCTGTGGTCAGTGTCATGCAAATGCGCCAACTGTTGACCGCCGATTAAAGTCGGGGTGACCGCCACACCGGCGGCGGCTAAGCGACGATAACCGGCATCGGCGCTGGCCTGATCAAACCCTTGCCGGTAAAAATCAGCCGCTTGTTTGTTGTTCAGCTGACCGCCGCGTATTTGCGCCGCGATGCTGCTTTCGCCGGTAAAACCCAGCCGCAATAAATACGACGCGTGTTCAATACTGCTAAGGCCCGCCAGCGCCAGCTCGTCAATGGCCGTACCATAAGGCACATGGCTGGACACCAACAGCCCGCGTTTACGCGCTGCGCGGATGGTCGCGAGATATAAATCCGGCGCTAAGGTATTTTCAGTGATCTTAATAAAATCAACCTGTTGCGACTGCAGCAGATCCATGCCGGCCAACATTTGCTGTTCATCACCAATTTCCAGGTCGCCATCCCACAAGGAATTGATGCCTTCAAACTTCTGCCCGGCGCTAAAGATCCGTGGGCCAAGCCGTTGCCCGGCGGCCACTTCACTGCGCCAGCGCAGCACAGTCGGCGCCAGATTACTGGCCGCTTCACGCACCGCGGTGATGCCATAGGCCAGATAGACCGGTAACAACAGCGCGTTGTCATCGACCAAATCGCGGCCTTCAAAGTGCACATGCATATCCCACAGCGCCGGCGACAGATACTGGCCCTGCCCGTCCAGTTCAGTGCTGCTGTACCACTGCGCTGCTTGTGCATCCGGCACAATCGCCACAATACGATCCGCTTTAATCAGCACCGTCTGGCCCTGGCGTAATTGCCCGGCTTCGACATCAACCAGCTGAATATTATGAATGCGTAAATCGGCTTGCTGTGCATTGCCGGCCAATGGATTGCTGCAACTGCTGAGCAGCCCGGCAACGCCACAACTCAGGCTCAGGACTATCAGCTGTTTTGCCAACATCAGGCGGCGGGCACAGACATCTGTGGTGGAGATCATCATCGGGATACCGGCTTAAGACAGATAGCGGCAGCATGCCGAAATCTAAAACACAACGCCAGCACACCGGTCAGCCATGCATGGCCGTTTATCGCAGCGGCGCCCGGCGTTAATCCTGACCCGGTTTTTGCTGGCGCAGACTTTTGGTGCCGCTGCGTTGTTTTTTGCTGTCGAGCCGGCGTTGCTGGCTGCCGTAGGTCGGTTTGGTGGCGTGGCGTTTTTTCGGCACTATGCCGGCCGATTTAATCAATTCGATCAGCTGCAGCAGCGCCGTTTCCCGGTTCATTTCCTGGCTGCGGCTTTGCTGGCATTTGATGATAATTTTGCCGGATGCCGTGATGCGATGATCGGACTTTTGCAGCAACGCGGTTTTGTAATGCGCCGGCAACGACGACTGCTGAATATCAAACATCAGCTGCATCGCGGTCGAGGTTTTATTGACATGCTGGCCGCCGGGGCCGCTGGCGCGAATAGCTTGCCAGTCGATTTCGGCTTCATCAATGGCAATGGTGGAAGTGATTTGCAGCATCAGTATGACAGTCCTTAGGCGAAGTGGCGCCAGTGTAGCAGCAGTCGCGCTGCAAAGCACTGCGCCGAATCATAACATATTCACGCTCAGCTAGGCTGGTACCGTCGATTGACAGGCTCCCCCCAACGCTGCAGGATAAATGAAAGCGCTTTCCAAATGGAGTTCTGATGCCAATTCTGCTGCCCAGCCCTGCAACAAACCATGTCCCGCCGCCTATTCCTGTGGATTTCGCACTTCAGCGCGATCTGCTGCTTGCTTGTCATCAACACTGGCTGGCGCCGCAACAGTAGCAGGCCAGTTGCACAGCTTCCACAGCCACTGAATTTGCGCATATCAAGAACCGCCTATCAGGAAAAACTGGCCGGCTTCTGGCTGGGGCTCAGCATCGCCAACTGGACCGGGCTGGTCACCGAAATGGATAAAATCGGTGGTGCCGGCCCGGCCGGGCGTTTTTACAGCCGCGCCGACTGGGGCAAAGCCGATGAGCCGAGCATTTGGGGGCAAGGCGTGCCAAGTGATTTGTCACCAACAATCAACTGGGTGCTGCGCAGCCCCGCGCAAGTTTGGGGCTCGGACGATGACAGCGACATTGAATATATTTATCTGCAACTGATGCTGCAAAGCCCAAATCCGCTACTGACCGGCGCCCAGATCCGCGCCGGCTGGCTGGCTTATATCTATCGCGACGACAATACGCCGCACCGCACTAAAGACGGCAAACCGGAGAATTTCCTTTGGGTGTCCAATCAACAAGCCTTTGATTTGATGCAACAAGGCTGGCTCCCGCCCTTTACCGGCCTGCCGCCGCAAAATCCACATTACGACATGATTGACGCCCAGCTCACCACTGAATTGTTTGGCGCTTTGGCGCCGGGCCGGCCCGATATCGCGCAGCAGCTGGCGTATTTACCGATCCGCACCACGGCGTCTGGCGAAGCCGCTGATATTGCGCAGTTTTATGTTGAACTCCATGCCCGCGCCGCATTGTTCACTGCAAATATGGTGCAGGATAAAACCAATCTGCAGGCCGGCACTGCTCGGCATTGCCGCACAGGCGCGCCAGACGCTGCCGGCCAATCAGTATCCGGCCAAAATGTATGACTTTGTGCTGGCGCAGTTTCAGGCCGGCGTCCCCTGGGAAACGGCGCGCGACGCTTTATACCGGCGTTACCAGCTGGAGCAACAAGACGGCTATGAAATTACGACGAAAAAGCTGTATTGCAACGGCTGTTTTGCCGCCGGCATTAACTTCGCCGCCAGCCTGCTCAGTTATTTTTATGGCGCCGGTGATATGCAGGACACGCTGAAAATTGCTGTGCTGGCCGGCTGGGATTCCGACAATCCGGCGGCAACCTGGGGCGGGCTCTATGGCCTGATGCTAGGCGCTGATCAGGTTGAGCAGCAGTTTGGCCAGAAACTGTCGCGGCGTTTTGATATTCACCGCACCCGCAAAGGCTTTGCTAATAATGGCCTGACTGATTTCGGCACTATGGCGGCACAAGGTATAGCGGTGACCGACAAAGTGGTCAGCCAGCTGATGCGCGGTAAACGCAGCGCGGACGGCCAGTGTTGGCTGATCCCCCAACCCGCACCAACTCCGCCCTCACCACTGGGCTGACGCCCCCGCCGGCTTTATTTCTGTGATACGACCAGCGTTTTTAGTGATTCGCGATACTGGCTTGGCGTCATACCGGTGGTGCGTTTAAAAAATGTGTTAAACACTGATTTGCTGTTAAACCCGACATCAAAATAGATATCGGTGATGGTGCGCGCGTGCGGACCTTGTTGTTCCAACAGTTTTTTCGCCGCGCGGATGCGGTAGGAATTGATGTATTCATAGAAATTCAGCTGGTAACACTGCTTGATGCTCAACGAGACCTTTTTCGCCGGGTAGCCGCAAGCTTCAGCGAGTTTATCCAGCGTAATGTCCGGATTGGCGTAAAAGCGCTGATGCTCCATCACTTGGTCTAATTTGGCAATGATCTGCTGATCAAACACATGGTTCTTTTCGTCTTTGGCTTCATACACTGGCTGTTCATTGACCGGCTCGACCGAAGTAAAAGAAGTAAAACGGAGGAAAATCAAAATATTAATCGCGGTGAAGTTCAGATAATAAGTACTGAGCCCGACCACATTCAGCAAATCCATATCAAAATCATTTCTGAGCAGACCGTATATTTTGATCGCCATCAGCGCACCGTCCATGCCAAAAATAGTCAGGAACGACAGCAACATCAGCTTCAACCAGGCAATATCGCTGATCTTCAGGTCGGCACGTTGTTGCTGCGACTGCCGGCTGTAATTCAGCACCAGCAGGAAACACGCCAGCACATAGCCGATGCGGACAAAACGCCCCATGGCTTCAAAATACAAATGCGGTGACGAATAAGCGATGTGTTGGGTCTGGATCAGGCTGATCTGACTTGGTGGATCCAACAGATAGAAATTCAGCACCATATGCGCCAGATAAATCCCCAGTGGCAGCAAATGCCAGCTGTGCTGTGGTTTCAGGCGAAAGTCTTTGTACAACATGGCGCGGACAAAAAAGTACAGCAGCGGGCCATCAAGGAAATAGGCATAACTGAACAGGAAAAAAATATCCGGCGAAAAATCCAGCAGCCAAATGCGAAATTGTTTGCCCCAGAACGTCAGTTCATGCAGCGGGATCAAGAAATGGCAGATTAAAAACGCCACCAGCAACAGGTTACTGAGCGAACGTGTTTTCGCTGACGCCGCCAGCAACAACGCCAGCAGCAAACATTCAAAAGCGGTCATGACCATCAGCAAGTCATGGAAATTAAACAGAATAGTATCCATTCACTCAGCAACTGCAAGTTAATAACAACAGGCCTGGCCTACTGCATTCCGTGACAAAACGGCAATCCGCTGTGGCCGGCACAGAAACTGCCGGTACTATGCACGGCCCACCCTGCCGGCTGCAAGCATTGTGCTCCAAAAGTCGTAGCCGGGCCGGTTGCTGCACGCTTTGCCGCCGCCGTTTTTTACCTCCGCGACAGGCTAACCCGCCAGTCTGTCGAAAAAAAACACAATATACCGCAGCAGTACTTTGACCGAACGCAGAATATAAATTTATAAAATTCATTAAGTTAGATTACCCGAACCTCGTACGACTTTATTCGAACACCGGTAAGTGAGTTTTTTTGCATCGTACGACCTGTTTCAAACGACAAGACAGCGGCAGCCGCTTAGGTTGAGACCAGCACTCCGAAGTACAACAAAGTGCGGTTCTACACATCAACGGGATAAGGAAGACAATTTATGCACAAGCACAAGTTAAGCAGTGCGATCCGGCAAATTCTTGGCGTGGCAGTCAGCGCCAGCTTGCTGCCGGCGCTGGCCTATGCCGACCAAAGCACTGTGACAAAAACCGATAAAAACGCCGAACAACAAATTGAAGTCATTTCAGTCCTCGGCATCCGCCGCAGTATGGAAACCACCGTCGACATCAAGAAAAACGAGGCCTCTATTGTTGAGGCGATTTCCGCTGAAGACATCGGCAAATTACCGGACAGCAGTATTGCCGAATCTTTAACCCGGCTGCCGGGGCTGGCCGGTCAGCGCGTCAATGGCCGGGTGCAGGTGATCTCCATTCGCGGTCTGGCACCGGATTTCTCCACCACCACTTTAAACGGCCGCCAGCAGGCCAGCGCCGGTGATAACCGCGCCGTGGAATATGACCAGTATCCGTCGGAACTGATTAACGGCGCCGTAGTGTATAAAACCTCCGACGTCGCGATCGCCGGCATGGGCTTATCCGGTACTGTCGATATGCGCACCATCCGCCCGCTGCAGCACGGCGAACAAACCGTCGCATTTAACCTGCGCGGTGAAAAAGGCAGTATCGACCAGCTGCATCCGGAAATTTCTGCCAACGGCTGGCGTGGCAGCGTGTCTTACATTGACCAATTTGCCGATGACACTGTCGGCGTTGCCATTGGGTATGCCCATATGGATACGCCAACACAGGTGCAGCATTACAAAGCCTGGGAATGGAACACCGTCGACCAGGCGCTGGCAGGTACCAGCAATGACGACGCCCTTGGCCTGGTCGGCCAGGAAGTCACCGCCGTGGCGCGCAGCCAGGTGCGCGACGGCATCATGGGTGTGTTTGAATACAAACCCAACGACCAGCTGCACAGTGTGGTCGACGCTTATTACTCCGAATTTGAACAAGACGAAATCATGCGCGGCGCCATGTGGTTCACTAACCAGTGGACTGGCGATGGCATGCAGTTCCTGAATCCACAGTTTGCTGATTTTGGCGGCACCAAAGTGGTGAAAAGCGGCGTGGCCACCAATTTAAGACCGGTACTGCGCAACGACAATAACACCCGTGACGACCAGCTGGCCGCGCTCGGCTGGAACACCAAATACAAAACAGAACGCTGGACCTTAGCGCTGGATCTGTCTTATTCCGGTTCCGAGCGAGACGAGCAGGTGCTGGAAACCTACGCTGGCCTGACGCCAACCGGCAGTTTTGACCAGATTGGTTTTGATCTGGCTCCGCTGGGCTTCCCGACTTACACGCCGGGCACTGATTACACCGACGTCAACAAAGTACAGCTCAGCGATCCGGCGCCCTGGGGTGGCTGGGGTCATGACGGCTCGATCCGGTTCCCGCATGTTAAAGAAATCATCCGCGCCATCAATACCAAAGCGGCGTACGACTTAAACGGTACCTCACTCGGCAATACTTTCAGCGCGCTGGAGTTTGGCGTCGATTACACCGAACGCAGCAAAGACAAACTGGTCGACGACAACGACTTAATGCTGAAAAACGGCCGCAAGCCAGTCAGTATCGATCCGTCATTATTAGTCGCGCCGACCTCATTGGCATTTGCCGGTATCAAAGGGGTGATCTCGTACGACATTCTGCCAACCGTGGCACGTTATTACGACACCAAACCTATCCTCGATACCAACAGATGGAACAAAGCCTGGGGCGTCGACGAAGAAGTGCTGACCAGTTTCCTGCGCTTTAACCTCGACACCGAACTGTGGGGTAAACCGCTCAAAGGCAACATCGGCACCCAGCTGGTTCGCACCGAGCAAACTTCCAGTGGTTTCCTGGCCAGTGACTACAACCCGAACAATCCGGCGACTTTGGTGCAGGTCAGTGAAGGCGCCAGTTACACCGACGTCCTGCCCGCCGTGAACTTCAGCATGGAAGTGCTGGACGACCAGTTCCTACGTTTAAGTGCCGGCAAAACTATGGCACGGCCACGGATGGACGAAATGCGCGCCAGCATCACTGCCGGTGTCAATGTCGATTCACGGCGCTGGAGTGGCAGCAGCGGCAACCCGCAGCTGGAACCATGGCGTGCCAAAGCGTTGGATTTAACTTATGAAGCCTATCTCGACGGCAGCAGTTACATCGCGCTCGGAGCGTTTTACAAAAAGCTCGACAGTTATATCTACACGCAAAACTTTGATTTTGATTTCTCCAACGCACCGAACAACTCGACCATAGTGCCGATCAGCAACATCGGCAATATGAGCCGGCCGGCTAACGGTCAGGGCGGGAATATCAAAGGCCTGGAACTGAGTATGTCGCTGGACGCCGGCAAAATACACGAAAGTCTGCAAGGCTTTGGCTTTATCGGCAGTCAGTCCTGGGCCGATTCAGGCATAGAGCCAGATGGACCGGGCAAAAAAACCAAGCTGCCGGGTTTGTCAGACCGGGTGCGTGATCTGACAGTGTATTACGAGAATGAAAGTTTCTCGGCGCGCTTGTCACAACGCTACCGCTCAGAATTCCGCGGTGAAGTGGTACAGCTGTTTGCCACCCGCGGTTATACCGAAGTGCTGGCCGACAAGCAGGTGGACGCACAGCTCAGCTACAACTTTGTTGAAGGCGCGCTGGACGGTCTGACGCTGTTACTGCAGGTCAACAACCTGACCAACTCGCCGTATACCACGCGGCTGAATACCGAACAGGGTGGCGGCAGTTATTTCCCGGAAGTGTACGAGGAATATGGCCGTCAGGTGCTGTTTGGCATCAGTTATAAGCTGTAACAGGGAGACGACTCTATGTCTGATCCGACCAAAGCCTCCACTGCGGGGCAGCCATTGGATCCGGTACAGTCAATTGTGATCGTCGGCGGCGGCTCATCCGGTTGGATGAGCGCCGCCATGCTGTCACAGCTGACCGGCCGGCAGTTTCAGATCCGATTGATAGAGTCCGAGCAAATCGGCACTGTCGGCGTCGGTGAAGCAACCATTCCGGCAATCAAAAAATACAATCAACTGTGTGGCATTGATGAAGCAGAGTTTATCCGCGCCACCGGTGCAACCTTTAAGCTCGGCATCGAGTTCCGCCATTGGGGCCGCCAGGGCGACAGTTATTTCCACGCCTTTGGTGCTTTGGGGCGGCAATGGGACTGGCTGAGTTTTTACCAGTACTGGCTGCATTTGCAGCAACAAGGCCTGGCGCTGCCGTTTGAACAATATTGCATCGCCGCCAAAATGGCCGAGCAGCATAAATTTATGCCCGCCGATTTGAACCGGCCGCAATCGCCGGTCAGCGAAATCGCCTATGCCTATCATTTTGATGCCGGCCTGTATGCGCAGTTTTTACGCCGGATCAGTGAAAGCCGTGGTGTAACCCGCACCGAAGGCCTGATTGAACACGTGGTGCGCGACGCTCACAGCGGTCATATCCGTGAACTGGTATTAGCAGATGGTCAGCGTATCTCCGGCGATCTGTTTATCGACTGCTCCGGTACCCGCGCTCTACTGATTGGTCAGGCGCTCGGTGTGGGCTACGAGGACTGGAGTCACTGGCTGCCGGCTGACAGCGCCATTGCTGTGCCTTCGGCCGCGTTGCCACAGCTGCCACCTTATACCCGCGCCAGCGCACACAGTTTTGGCTGGCAGTGGCGCATTCCGCTGCAACACCGCACCGGCAACGGTATTGTGTTCAGCAGTCAGTTTGCCAGTGCCGCACTGGCAGAACAAACCCTGCTGGCACATCTGGATACGCCGGCCACTGCCCCACCGCGCCAGATCCGTTTTCAGACCGGCCGGCGCAGCGAAGCCTGGCATGGCAACTGCGTGGCGATTGGTTTATCCAGCGGTTTTCTCGAGCCGCTGGAATCGACCAGCCTGCATCTGGTGCAAACCGCCATCTCCCGACTTATCAGTTTATTTCCGGACAAACATTTTGCCGCTGGCAATATCGCCCACTACAACTTGCAGACCGCCACAGAAATGCTGCAGATCCGCGATTTTATTATCGCGCATTACCATGTCACCGAACGGCGTGACAGCGAGTTCTGGCGTTACTGCGCCGCCATGCCGCTGCCGGACACGCTGGCACAGAAACTGGAGATTTTCCGCGCTTATGGCCGGGTACACCGGGTTGCCGACGAGCTGTTTCGAGAAGACAGCTGGGTGCAGGTATTACTCGGTCAGCGTCTGCTGCCGCAGCAACATGACCCGCTGGTCTGCCTGAAAAGCACCGCACAAATTCAGGAGTTTGCGGCAAGCACCGCCAACGTCATCGCCGCCTGTGTTGCCTCTATGCCTACGCAACAGGCTTTTTTACAGCGTCTGCAGGCAGTACCCCAACACAACAGCGCCGCGACGACTCCCCCGACTACACAGGATCTTTATGCACAACTTCGTTAAACCGCAGCTGGCAGTTGCCGCAGCGCTGGCGCTCTGCAGTCAGTTTTTTACCAACCCGGTCCTGGCCGGCACTGACAGCAGCAAAGTCCCGCAGCTGTTGCTGACCAGCGCCGATCAACAATATCTGCTGGCGGAAAACCCGGCCGGCCTGCTGTTGCCTGCGCCCCCCCCGGGCGCGGCCACCATCACGCTGAATACCCGCTCACAATACCAGCCAATCGACGGCTTTGGCTTTAGTCTGACCGGCGGCAGCGCGCAGCACCTGATGCAGCTGCAACCGGCACGGCGCGCGGCACTGCTGCAGGAACTGTTCAGTGCCAAAGGCATTAATATCAGTTATTTACGCGTCAGCCTCGGCGCCTCAGATTTAGACGAGAAACCGTTCAGTTATAACGACTTACCTGCCGGGCAACAGGATCCGGCGCTCAAACATTTCTCGTTAAAACCGGATGAAAAAACCTTGATCCCAGCGCTGAAAGAAATTCTGGCGTTAAAACCCAACTTAAAGATTTTGGCCAGCCCCTGGTCACCGCCCGTCTGGATGAAATCAAACCAGTCGACCGTTGGCGGTGAATTACTGGAGCAACACTTTGGCAGTTATGCGCAGTACTTTGTCCGTTACATCCAGGGGATGGCGGCACATGGTATCCGCATTGACGCCGTCACCATCCAGAACGAACCGCTGCATGCTGGCAACAATCCAAGCCTGCTGATGCACGCCTGGGACCAGGCGGCATTTATCAAACATCATCTGGGCCCGGCGTTTAAAGCCGCTGGCATTACCAGCAAAATCATCATTTATGATCACAATGCCGACCATGTGGAATATCCGATCACTGTGCTGAATGACCCGGCCGCCAAGGCTTTTATCGATGGTTCAGCCTTTCATCTGTACAACGGCGATATCAGCGAGCTGGCCAAGCTAAAAGCAGCACATCCGGATAAACAGATTTATTTCACCGAACAGTGGGTCGGCGCCGACAGCGATTTTGCCGGTTCATTGCAATGGCATACCGAACACCTGATCATCGGTGCAACGCGGCAATGGGCGCGCAATGTGCTGGAATGGAATCTGGCCGCCGACAGCCAATACCGGCCCTTTACCGACGGCGGCTGCAGCCAGTGCCTGGGCGCACTGACTATCGACGGCCAGCAGCTGCGCCGTAATGTGGCTTATTACATCATCGGCCAGGCCAGCAAATGGCTGCTGGATGGCTCAGTCCGGATAGATTCCGGTTCAAATGACGGGCCACTGAAACAGGTGGCGTTGCTGCGCCCGGACGGTCGCATTCTGCTGCTGGTCCTGAACAACAGCGCCAAAAACCTGCCATTTAACCTGCGCCGCGACGGCAAGTCCCTGCCTTTTAGCGTGACAGCACCGGCCCACAGCGTACTGACGCTGCTGCTTTGATTTAAAAGGAATATTGTTGATGAATTGGTTGTTCTCACGGCAAAAACACCGGGCGCCGACACTGCTTGCGCTGACGTTCACCTTCACGGCCTGTAGTCAGCCGCCGGCAACGCAAACGCCTGAAGCAGCGGCGGCAGCCAGTGCGGTCTGGCCACAGCTGAAAGTCCCGGCAGCAGATCCAGCGCTGGAGCTGAAAATTAACAGCTTGCTGGCCGAAATGACGTTGGCGCAAAAGGTTGCCCAGGTGATCCAGCCCGATATCCGCTGGATGAGCGTGGCAGATATGCGCCAATACGGCTTTGGTTCTTACCTCAATGGTGGCGGCGCTTATCCGAATGACAATAAACAAGCCAAAGCCTCCGACTGGGCCGCATTGGCTGATGCCTATACCGCTGCAGCTGTGGACGCCAGCCTCGACGGCAGCACTATCCCGCCGCTGTGGGGCACCGATGCGGTGCACGGCCATAACAATGTCTATGGCGCGACCATTTTTCCGCACAACATTGGCCTGGGCGCCGCTAATAACGCAGCACTGGTGCAGGCCATCGGTAACGCCACCGCAACTGAAGTGGCAGCAACCGGTATCGACTGGTTATTCGCCCCGACCGTGGCCGTGGCCCGCGACGACCGCTGGGGCCGCAGTTACGAAAGTTACAGTGAAGATCCGGCCATAGTGCGGGAGCTGGGCGCCGCAATGGTGCGCGGTATTCAGGGCGAGCCGGCAACTTTGCCGAAAACCCGCATCGCCACCGCCAAACATTATCTCGGTGATGGCGGCACTGACGCAGGTAAAGATCAGGGCAATAACAGCCTCAGTGAAGCCGAACTGGTGCGGCTGCATGCGCAGGGTTATTTCAGCGCCATTGAAGCCGGTGTGCAGACCGTGATGGCGTCTTTTAACAGCTGGCAAGGTCAGAAAATGCACGGCAACCACTACTTGCTGACCGATGTGCTGAAAACCCGGCTGGGATTTGACGGTATTGTGGTCGGCGACTGGAATGGTCATGGCCAGCTGCCGGGCTGCAGCAATCAGCACTGTGCTGCGGCTTTTAACGCCGGCGTCGATATTCTGATGGTGCCGGAAGACTGGAAAGCGCTGTACCAAAACACCATTGCCGATGTAAAAAGCGGCGCCATCCCGCAGGCCCGGCTGGACGATGCAGTCCGGCGGATTTTGCGCGTCAAGTTCCGCGCCGGTCTGTTCCAGCAGGATCCGAGCCGGCAAGCGTACAAAGGCCAGCAACAATGGATTGGCCATGCCGACCATCAGGCACTGGCTGCGCAGGCCGTGCGTGAGTCACTGGTGCTGTTGAAAAACAATGGCCGGCTGTTGCCGCTGGCGCCGAAACAACAGACTGCTGGTCGCTGGTGACGGCGCTGATAACATTGGCAAACAAAGTGGTGGCTGGACTGTAACCTGGCAAGGCACCGGCACACAAAACAGTGATTTCCCGCAAGGCAGTTCGATCCTCACAGGTATCCGCCGCCAGGTCGAAGCCGGCGGTGGCAGCGTGACTTACAGCGCCGATGGCAGCTTCAGTCCGGCAGAGAAACCGGACCTGGCGATTGTGGTGATTGGCGAAAACCCTTATGCCGAATTTGATGGCGATATCACTACGCTGGATTATCAATCCGGCAGTAACGCTGATGAGCAACTGCTGCGTCGCCTCAAAGCTGCCGGCATTCAAGTAGTGACCGTGTTTTTATCCGGCCGGCCTTTATGGGTGAATCCGGAACTGAATCTGTCGGACGCTTTTGTCGCCGCCTGGTTACCGGGCAGTGCAGGTCAGGCGGTGGCGGAAGTGTTATTTCAGACGCCGGACGGCAAGGTTCAGTATGATTTTAAAGGCAAATTACCATTTTCCTGGCCAAAACAGGCTGATCAGAGCCCGTTAAACAGTGGCGATGCTGCTTATCAGCCGCTGTTTGCGCTCGGTTATGGCCTGAGCTATTCATCACAGGACGCGACGCAAGATATCGCCGCTGATTTACCAGAACAAGTAGCACAACAAGCCAAAGCCACCACACAGCGTAGTCTGCTGGAGCGCCGGCCAGCAGCCGGGCTGACCTTGCAGCTGCAGGACCATAAAGGCGCTGTGGCGGTCAGCGGCAACAAAGCGCAAAGCCCAAATCAGCAGCTGCAACTGCAGGCGGTAAACTGGCAGAAGCAGGAAGATGCGTTGCAACTACAATGGCAAGGGGACGCCAGCCTGGTATTACACAGCACTGAAGCGCTGGATATCAGCGCTTATGGCCAGCTGGTGTTTGATTTGAAATGGCAGACCGCGCCACAAGCGCCGCTCCGGCTTGGCATGTCTTGTGGTTCAGGCTGTGGCGGCACTGTCGATCTGAGCCCGCTGCTGGCGCAAAAAGCCGCCGGTCAATGGCACAAACTGGTGATTGATCTGCAATGTCTGGCCAAAGCCGGCGTCGCACTGAATCATCTGTACCAGCCATTTTTGCTGCAAAGCAGCGGCAACACCGCACTGACTCTGTCCAACATCCGGCTGACACCGGCGACGGCAACTGCTGATCTGAGCTGCCCGGGCGCTTAAAGCTGGCGGTGCATGTGCGTCAGATGGTGGCCATCACGTGGTGACCAACACGTGGTGACCATCACATGGTGACCAACAAGCTTTGCTTGCCGCGCCCTGAGGTCTACGCACAAATGACGGGGGCGTGACAAAACGCCCCTTTTTTTCGCTGTAATACTCCCCTGTTGCGGCAGCTGCGTGTCCCCACGTTTTTTCTGATTGCAGCAGCTGCTATCAACACCCGCCACCAGCCCTATATTTACCTACAGAGTAGTCTGGAACAGGCCTGAATCTGTATCGTTACAGAGGTGCGACTGAGAACAAGTCACAATTCAGGTAAGACCAGCAAGTATTCATTTGCTATCAAGGCCTTTTGCACAGAAACTGCGCAAACACCGCGATATTTTGGTGCATTCAACCCCTGGGAGTTGCTGTCTGTATGCCGAATCAGGAACTGTCTTTGCAGGGAACCCTGGATGTGCTTTACAACAATCTGAAAACCGGATTGATCGGCACCGGTGTTGCAGCAACAGCCGCCAGTTTGTTGCTGTTTCAGCACAATCAACATTCCTCCGTTGGCATCTGGTGGCTAATGATGATCAGTCTGCTGTTGTGGCGTGGCTACGACCTGCGTTGCTGGAACAGCCTGAAAACCAAACGGGAAAAATACCAGCCAAAAAATCTGCACCGCTTTGCCATACTGGCCATCGCCACCGCGGTGTTGTGGAGTGTATTTGGCCTGTGGTTTGGCATCGGCGCCGACTCAAAACAACTCATCGTGATCCTGGCCACACTGGCGGCGATTGCCGCCGGAGTTACCAACGCCTTGTCGTCGAACAAAGCCCTGATCATCAGTTACATCGTGTTATGCCTGTTGCCTTTTGGCCTGTGGTTTTTATGGCAAGGCGGCGAACAGGTGATTTTTGGCTACCTCGGTATCATTTTTACCGGTCTGTTGAGCTTCTCTGCACGCAACAGCTACTTGTTTACGCTTGAATCGATCCGGCTACGCCGGGAACACGAACATTTGCTGGTCAATCTGGAAACTGAGGTGTTACTGCGCACGAAAGAGCTGTCGCACCTTTCTGACATTGAGACGTTAACCGGCCTGTATAACCGCCGCCGTTTTATCGAAATTGCCTCCGAGCTGACCGAAGTCAGCCGGCGTAACGAATTAAAACTGGCGCTGGTGATGATTGATCTGGTCGGGCTGAAGAGTATCAATGACGGGCTCGGCCACGAGATCGGTGACCAATATTTAAGCGAAATTGCCAACCGGCTGCGGGTACTGACCCATGAACCCGCTATTTGTTGCCGCTGGGGTGGTGATGAATTTTTAATTGGCATTCCAATCACTGAAGAGGCTTTGTATGAATTTGTCGACAAGGTACAGCGTAGTATTTCCCAACCGTTCCGTTTGCAAGAAAATGCGCTGAAACTGTCGGCCAACATTGGCGTGTCGCTGTACCCGGACCACGGCAACGATATTTCCAATCTGATCAATCTTGCCGACCTCGCCCTGTACGGCAATATCGAAAAAGCTGGTAAAGAGGGTTTTACCATCTATGACGAACAAATTGCCGGCAAATACCGGCGTAAATCGATGTTGCGTACCCGGCTGGAGCAGGCGATCAGCAATCAGGAGTTGCGGTTGGTATTTCAACCCATCATCCGTTTGGGTGCCAGCCAACAGAATTATTATGAAGTGCTGCTGCGCTGGACTTTAGATGGTAAACCGGTAACTCCCGACGAATTTATCCCGCTGGCAGAACAAACTGGTTTGATCAATCCGATTGGTTATTGGGTGTTAGATCAGGCTTGTCTGGTGATCAAGGAAAGTCTGCAGCGCGATCAGCCCTTGCAATTAGCCGTGAACGTGTCAGCCCTGCAGTTCCAGCGGCAGGAGTTTGTGCCGGACTTACTGGCGTTGTTGGACCAGCATCAAATCCCGGCCGAACTGCTACAAATTGAAATCACCGAATCGGTATTCACCGTCGACAAAAATATCCTGATCGACAAAACCAACCAGTTACGCGATGTCGGTATCGCGATTTCGATTGATGACTTTGGCACCGGTTACTCTTCTTTGTCGGTGATCAATGAACTGCACGTCAATAAAGTTAAAATTGATAAAGCCTTTATCGACAAAATCGGCGAAGGCGGCATGCCGGTGTTACGTGCCATTGCCTCAATGTCGCAGTCGATGGGCTGGGAAATTGTCGCGGAAGGCGTGGAAACTACAGAACAGGTGCAGATCCTCACGGCGATTAACATTCACTATATGCAAGGATACTACTTCAGTAAACCCGTTGAATACTCATCACTTTTTCCATTTCCTAACGAATAATCGAGGTGTTGTTTGAATTATCATGGTCTGCGTTTTAAAGCCAGTGTCCCTACTGTGCTGATGTTTATCACGCTGTTGTTTATCCTGACGTTATCTTCCGTGATCGTGTCAAAACTGCAGAATATTGTGCAGGAGGAATCTGACGTCTTTCAGCAGGCAATCTCAATAGTACTGAACGCTGATCGGGATCTGTATCAGGCCAAACTGGCGATTTCAGAACATAAACTTGGCGCCAACCCGCAATTCAACACCGACTATCAGGAAAACGTCGCTCAGGCAAAAGACCGCTTTAACCAATACAAAACGCTGATGACGACCTATCCGCAATTCAGCGGCCAGTTCGCTGATTTTGAACAGAAATTTAACGCCTGGACCAGCAGTGCCGACCAGTATTTTGCTGCAGACGCGGCCAAAGATGCCGCCTTTGTACAGCAGGAAGACCAACAGTTTGCGGCGCTGCGCAAAATTTATAACGACGCCGGTGAATTCGCTTTAAACCTGTCCAAACAACACATTGACGAAGCCAACAACGAAGTTCGGGACATTGAAGTCACAGCGCTGCTGATCAGCCTGTTAGTGTTTGCCGTTGCGGCCTGGTACAGCTTTAAGATGCCGACAGCGATTAAGTCTAACGTCGAAACCATTATCCACCGCCTCGATGAAATTACACAGGGCGAAGGCGATTTGACTCAGCGCATCAGTGTGCAGACCAAAGACGAGTTACGCGACCTGGCCGATGCCTTTAATCGCTTCCTCGATGCACAGGCGCTGATGATCACCGACATTCTGCACAGCAGTGAACAGCTTGCCGCAGTGACAAGCAACATGCTGACGTCGGTGCATGAAACCAAGCGCATCACACAAAGTTTAAATACCGCGACAGATTCAATTGTCAGCGCGGTACACGAAATGTCTGTCGCGAACCGCGAAGTTGAAGTGGTCGCGTCCGACACCGCACGCGAATCAGACGATTCACGTGGTTATGCTGAAAAAGGCATTGCATCGATTAAAGCGGTGTCCGGCAGCATCAGTGGCGTACTGGACGATGTGGACACCGCAATGAGTTTATCTGAAGCGTTAAATAACAGTTCGGTCGCCATTTCCAGTGTGATTGAAGTGATTAGCGGCATCGCCGGCCAAACCAACCTGCTGGCGTTAAACGCCGCGATTGAAGCCGCGCGGGCCGGTGAGCAAGGCCGCGGTTTTGCCGTGGTCGCCGATGAAGTGCGTAAGCTGGCATCGAAAACACAGGAAAGCACCGAAGAAATCAAAGGCACCATTCATACGCTGCAACAACTGGTGACTGAATCGACCCATGCCATCCGTCGGGGCAAATTGTCAGCCGACAACTCAGTGCAACAAACGGAAGTGGCAGAATCGGTGTTTAGTCATTTGATGAAATCGTCATCGGAAGTCAGTGGTATGTCACTGCGTACGGCAGCAGCAACTGAGCAGCAGTCGCAGGTATCGGAAGAAATCAACCGCAACCTGCATCAGCTGCACGATCAGTCGGTGGTTGCAGATCAAATTGCCGATCAGAACTATGTCCTGATCAATGAGTTAAAAGAAGTTGCCGGTCATCTGAGCGGTTTAGTCGGCCGTTTTAAGGTTTAAGCTCTGGCGCACACGCATTCAGCTCACACTGATGCATCTGCAAAAATAGCGTCACCACAGTGCGGACATGACCGGGTAGGTCGGCCGGTTTGCGCTTTGGTGACTGCTGAAACATATTGCGCAGCATATCCATGCCGACCAGCATACCAAACAAAAATTCGGAGCTAAGCGCCGGATCCGGGCAACAAATAACTTTGGCCTGATGCGCCTGCGACAACCAGGCTTCAACCTGTTCACAAGTGGCTTGTGGCCCCAGTTCATACATCCGCAGCCGCAATTCTTCGGGCATCGACTGATGGCCCTGCAAGGTTTTCATCAGGCACAGATGATCTTCACTGAATAAATACTGCAGCAAACGTAAACTAAAACTTTCCAGTGCGGCAAAGGTTTGCGCGGCGTTTTGCACGGCCGGGCTTAAACTTTCGACAAAAAAATCAGACTGGGCACGTAGCACCGCTTCAATCAGCGCGTTGCGATTGCCAAAGCGCGAATACAACGTTGCTTTGGAAACCCCGGCTTTGGCGGCGACTGCCTCCATCGTCAGCACACCAGCACCTTCAAATAACAGGATTTGCCGCGCCGCCTGCAAAATGGCTATATCCTTATTGCGGTCAACCGGCCGGCCACTGGTCGCTGGGGTTGGTTGAACAGGATGAGAAGTGCCGGGAGTTGTTGTCATCATTTTTCTCTTGTTTATTGAACACAGCCGTTCAATAATGCATTTCTGAACGAAGCCGTTTAATAATACCAGACTCTGCCCGAGGTGGCCATGTTACGTACTCTTCCGTTGCTTGCTGTTATGTCCCTGCCGCTGTGGCTGACCGCCTGCTCTGATCCTGCAGCAAATAATACCGCGCCGGCGCCACGCGCGGTGCTGACCGCCACGATACAGCCGGTGAATCAATCGGCGCTGACACTGACCGGTGTCGTGCGCGCCCGCAACGAAGTTCCGGTGGCATTTCAGGTCAGTGGCCGTATTGCGCAGCGGCTGGTTGAAGCCGGCCAGGCGGTCAAACAAGGCCAGTTGCTGTACCGGTTAGATCCAAAAGATCTGGCTGAATCGGTACGGGTCGCCAAAGCAGCCCAAACAGCAGCACGCGCCAGCCTGCAAACGGTGCAGGCGGAAAAACACCGCACTGAACAGCTGATCAAACAACGTTTTGTCAGCGAACAGGCCAAAGAACAGGTCGAATTACGGTTTAATGAAGCCAAAGCCAATCTGGATCGCGCCAATGCGCAGTTGCAGCAGGCCGAACATGGTCTGACTTACGCCGACCTGACCGCTGGCAGTGACGGCGTGATCACCGATGTCACCGCCGAACCTGGTCAGGTTGTCGCGGCAGGTCAGCGCCTCGGCGCGCTGGCAACGGCACAACAAAGTGAAATCGAAGTGCAGCTGCCGGAACATATTCAGCCGCCGGCACAAGGCACGGCACAATTTGGTACTCAACAGTTGCAGCTGCAGCTACGCAGTGCCGCCGGCAGTGCCGACAGCGCCAGTCTGACCCGCCAGGCCCGCTATCGCCTCAGTGAGCAGCCGGCCGAACTGGCGTTGGGCCGGGTGTTAGCCGTCGAATTACAACTGCCGGCGCAAGACTCGCAGGTACAAGTACCGCTGGCCGCGCTGGATGAACGCGCGCAGCAACCGCAACTGTGGACCGTAACCGACGGCAAAGCCGTGGCACATGCGGTCAGTGTGGTCTCCCTGAATGCTGAATTTGCCACAGTGCGCACCGACCTGAGCGCCAACAGCCGTATTATCACTTTAGGCACGCATCTGCTGGAGCCGGGCATGGCCGTGCGGGAGCTGCAGCCATGAGCTTCAACCTGTCGGTTTTAGCCGTTCGCGAGCGGGCCATCACGTTATTTTTTATTCTGCTGGCATTTGTCGGCGGCACCTGGGCTTTTTTATCATTAGGCCGCGCCGAAGATCCGTCTTTTACGATCCGGGCCTTGGTCGTGTCGGCCTACTGGCCAGGCGCCAGCGCCGAAGAAGTGCAGTCACAACTGGCCGACCGGCTGGAAAAACGGATTCAGGAAGTACGGAATATCCACAAAATTGACAGCCAGGTACGCCCCGGCGCTGTCAATTTAACCATTGAATTTAAAGACTACACACCGTCCTCGATGGTGCCGGACCTGTTTTATCAGATCCGCAAACGCATGCAGGAAGAAGCGGCCAATATGCCGGCCGGCGCCATTGGCCCGCTGGTCAATGACAATTTCTCCGATGTGTATTTCAGCCTGTTGTCATTAACCGCGCCGGGTCTGCCGTTTCGCGACTTAAGCCGCCAGGCCGAACACTTGCGCGATGAGCTCAGCATGGTGCCCGGCGTGCTGAAAGCCGTGATGATCGCCGACCGGCCGGAGCGGGTTTTTATCGATTTTGACCAGAACAAACTGGCTTCGCTGGGGATCAGCCTGACCGATTTACAGCAACAGATCACGGCGGCCAGCCGGATGTTGCCGGCCGGTCAGCTGGAAACACAAGGTCAGGCTCTGCAATTTCGTATTGACGCCCGAACCGACAGTTTTGCCGAACTGCAACAACTGCCGGTGCGCGTCAACGGGAAGTTAATTCGCCTGGCCGAAATTGCCACAGTGCAGCGCGGCTACGAAGAACCGGCGCGCTTGTTGGCGCGCACCGGCGGTGACGCTGCCATTCTGGTCGGCGTCGTGATGCAACCGGGGGAAAACGGCCTGACGCTTGGCACAACGCTGCAACAAAAACTCAGTGAGATCCAAAGCCAATTGCCACTCGGCATGACATTGCATCAATTAACCAATCAGGCCGAAGCCATTGCCAAAGCCGTGAATTTATTCGAAATCAAATTTCTGGTCGCGGTACTGGTGGTGATGGCCGTCAGCGTGCTGGCGATTGGCCTGCGGGCCGGGCTGGTGGTTGGCATCGCGATCCCGCTGACGCTGGGTATTACCTTTTTGCTGATGAAAATGGCCGATATCAATCTGGACCGCATCACGCTGGGCGCGCTGATTATTTCGTTAGGGTTATTGGTCGACGATGCCATTATCGCCATCGAAATGATGATGGTAAAAATGGAACAAGGCGTGGAACGCGTCCGCGCCGCCGGTTACGCCTGGTCTGCCACTGCCGCGCCGATGTTATTTGGCACGCTGGTGACCATCGCCGGTTTTGTGCCTATTGGTTTTGCCAAATCGGGCGTCGGCGAATACACCGGCAATATTTTCTGGGTTGTCAGCTTCGCGTTGATCGTGTCCTGGGTCGTCGCAGTGACTTTTACGCCTTACCTTGGCGTGAAGTTATTGCCAGACGTCAAAGCCCATGCGCATGACCCGTACCAAACGCCGTTTTACCGCAAACTACGCACGCTGGTGCTGTGGTGTATCAGCCAGAAAAAGACCGTGATTGGCGTGGTCATCCTGGCTTTTGTGCTGGCAATCTTTGGTATGGCGAAAGGCGTGCAGAAGCAATTTTTCCCCAGCTCTGACCGGCCGGAAGTGCTGGTGAGTATTTATCTGCCGCATGGCACTGCGATCACCAATACCGATGCCATCGCACTGAAAATCGAACAACTGCTGAAAGACAATCAGGACGTCCGATCCTTGTCATCTTTTGTCGGTGCCGGCGCACCACGCTTTTTTATCTCGGCGAACCCGGAACAGCCAGACCCGTCATTTGCCAAAATGCTGATTGTCGCTCAGGATGCAGCTGCCCGCGACCGGCTGATCAGCCTGCTACAGCAGCATATTGCCGACGGTGAATTCAGTGCCGCCCGTGTCAGGGTTACCCGGTTGTTATTTGGTCCGCCAGTGCCGTGGCCGGTCAGTTTCCGCGTGATGGGTAAAGATCCGCAGGAACTGCGCCGTATCGCCTATCTGGTCCGTGACAAAATGGCGGCAAACCCCAATACGGTCGGCGCCCACCTCGAATGGGAAGAACGGATGCCGGTGCTGGCGCTGAAACTGGATACCGCGCGTCTGTTGGCCTATGGCCTGACCGCCGCCGATGTTGCTCAGCAACTGCAATTCCAGTTCAGTGGCGCCAGTTACTCAGCTGCGCGAAGATATCCGCACTGTGGATGTCACGGCGCGGCTGGACCGGGCGCAGGTGTTGCAGCCGGATTCGGTCGAACTGAAAACGCCGGGCGGTAAAGCGGTGTCGATCCGCCAGCTCGGTGAAGTTCGAGTGCAATATGAAGAACCACTGTTAAAACGCTATAACCGCCAGACGTATCTGGCGGTGGTGGCTGATGTGCAGGGTGCGCAGCCAAACGATGTGTCAAACCGCATCTGGGCTGAACTGACTGATATTCAGGCGCAGTTGCCGGCCGGTTACCAAATTATGCAGGCTGGCTCGGTCGAGGAATCCGGCAAAGCCAACGCGTCGATCCAAAAACTAATGCCGCTGATGGTGGCGCTGATGCTGATTTTTATCATGCTGCAGATGCGTTCGTTCACCGGCATGTGGATGGTGCTGGCGACAGCGCCGCTTGGCTTAATCGGGGCCACCCTGGCGCTGTTAGTGTTTCGCCAGCCGTTTGGTTTTGTCGCCCTGCTCGGTTTGATTGGTCTTGCCGGCATTCTGATGCGTAACACGCTGATTTTAACTCAGCAGGTCACCGACAATCTGAATGATGGCTGGGCCGCGCGCGACGCCGTCGTTGAGGCCACTATCCACCGTGCCCGCCCGGTGCTACTGACAGCACTGGCCGCGATGCTGGCGTTTGTGCCCCTGACGCTGGATACCTTCTGGGGGCCAATGGCCTTTGTGTTAATTGGCGGTGTGGGTGTGGGCACTGTGCTGACGTTGTTGTTTGTGCCGGCGCTGTATATGGTGTTTTTCCGCAAACACCTGGCACAGGTGCCGGTGGTGTGAAATAAGCACCACATCAAGTTACCAATTCGGTCGGTGGTGCTTTGCTTACCGACCCTACGGTGATCTGCGTTGCCAGTGACAGTCGTCGGTAGCGGCAAGCAAAGCCCGCTGGGCGTCACACGCCGTACATTGACAACCGGATATAAAGCAAAGAGGATGGTTTTTTCCCGATACAGGATGTTTCTAATGAAAAAAACCATCGCTTTGATCTTTGCGCTGCTAACCAGCTCCATCGCTTACGCCAGTCAGAGTTTCGGTCCGGCCTTTGATTTCAGCAAATCCAGCAGTGTGACGGTCGCCGAGGTACTGACCAAACCGTCTGCTTATTTACAGCAACCTTTTACCGTGCAAGGCAAAATTGACGCGGTCTGTCAGAAAAAAGGCTGCTGGATGCAGTTTGCCACCGCAGCGGATCAACCGACCTTCCGGCTGAAAGTCAAAGATGGCGACATCGTGTTCCCGATCAGCGCCAAAGGCAAAATGGCCTATGCCCATGGCTCACTCAAAGCCAAACCGATGACACTGGACCAAACCAAAACCTATCTGAAACACCGCGCCGAAGAACAAGGCGAAGCCTTTGATGCCAACGCGGTACATACGGCCATCACGCTGTATCAGTTTGAACCTGTCTCAGTGCTGATTGAATAAGCGATGACAACCTATATTCTGCTACTGCGCGGTATTAATGTCGGCAAAGCCAACCGCCTGCCGATGGCAACACTCAAAGCCGTGTTAGAACAACTGGGCGGTCAGCGCGTACGTACGCTGCTCAATTCCGGCAATGCGCTGTTTGATCTGCCGGCAAGCCCTGCTTGCGACCAGCTGGGAGATCAAATCTCGGCCGCCTTATTGGCTGAAACCGGTCTGGACCTGCATTGTGTGGTCAAAACCGCCGCCGAGCTGCAAGCCGTCGCCGCTGCAGTCAATCCCCTGGAGATGACAGGCTGCGACGAACCAGATCCGAGCCGGTTTTTACTTGGCTTCTGCCGCGACCCGCTCACGCTGACGCAATTCGCCAGCGCCGCCGCCACTTTGTCTGCGACCAGTTCAAAGCTGCAGATTGGCAACGATGCGCTTTATCTCTATTGCACAGACAAGATTAACCAATGCCCGGTTGCAGATGTACTGGCCAGCAAAAAGTGGCGGCTGATCACCTGCCGTAACCTGGCAACGGTGCAGAAAATTCTTGCGCTGTTGTAGCCGGGAATTGGTGGCAAAAGTGCAAAAATTTGCTGGAGTGTCCGCTATCACATCCAACTTCATTTGTGGTGAAATTATGTTCAGTATTTTTACACTCAGACTTGGCCACCATAGTTAAATTCAATTAACTGCATGTTTTTTATCAAGTTAATATTGTGGCATGATTAGTGCCTATAACCTTGTGAATGTAACGTTTATCACCCTCCAACTCGTACTGACAAGGATATTTTCATGAACTTTTCAAAAGCAACCGTGATTGGTCTCGCATTAGCCGCAGGGATGAGCACAGCACAAGCCGCCCCCATCGTGCTGGATTTTGAAGGCGCTGGTGATGGTGCACAACTTCTTGAGTTTTATAATGGTGGTACCGACAGCTTCGGTAATTTCGGCAGCTCCAAAGGGATCAGCTTTGGCCCGAACGCATTGTCATTGATTACCGGTAACTTCAATGACAATCCAAGCGGCAGAACCATCATGTTTTTCCTTAACGGCTCAGCCATGCTGAACTATGCAGCTGGTTTTACCACTGGTTTTTCATTTTATTATTCCTCTTCGACCGCCGCACTTATCAACATTTGGGATGGCATTAACGGGACCGGCAATCTGTTGGCCAGTTTGAATCTGGCCGCGCAAAGCAGCCTGAACTGCGCAAATCCAAATACAACTTATTGTAACTGGACTGCAGTAGGTGCCAACTTCCTTGGTACCGCGCGTTCTATCGACTTTGGCGGTGGCGTTGATCGCATCGGTTATGATGACATCACCTTTGGTAGTGCTACCGCGGGCGATACCGGCAACCAGGTTTCTGCGCCTGCTACTTTAGGTTTACTGGGTCTGGCCATGACCGGCTTTGCATTCCGCCGTCGCCGTCAGGCTTAATTACTGCGCCCTCCAGCTTCATGCAAAAAAAAACCGGTAACTGATGTTACCGTTTTTTTATTGCAGCTGCTGTCAGAGCCGCTTGGTGGATTCCCGCACCACCAGCGTCGGTGCGACTTTGGCGGCGACATGGCCGGCGCCGTGGCGGTTATCTTCAATATCCATAATGATTTTGGTGGCGGCGAGCTGAGCCATTTGCCGCACCGGGCGGCGGATCGTGGTCAGCGCCGGAATGATCCGGCTGGCGAGTAAGTTGTCATCGAAACCGGCCACCGACAGCTGCTCTGGCACTTTGATGCCAAGCTCATGTGCGGCTTTGAGTACGCCGGCGGCCATCTGGTCATTGTTGGCAAAAATCGCCGTTGGTTTAACTTCACCACTCAAGAGTTGCTGCGCACATTCAATGCCAGTCTCAAAACTGTTATTGCCTTCAACAACCCAGTCTGGCCGCAGTTGGATGCCATAAGCCGACAGCCCTAGCTGAAACCCTTCCATCCGTTCAGTCGAGGATTTATAGCGCTGTGGCCCACTGATAAAGGCGATATTCTGATGGCCAAGCTGAGCAAAATAACGCGCCATTTCGGCTGCTGCCGCACGGTCGTCCGACACCACTGAATGGTAAGTTTCATCAAGCAGCACCGAGGTTAAGCGCACATAAGGCCGCTCGGCCTCTTTTAACGCAGCCGCCAGATGATCAAGTTCCGACACCGGCGGCAATAAGATCACGCCATCGAGTTTGGAGCGGTTGATAAAGGCAAAACAATCCTGCACCAGCGTTTCGCTGCGATAGCGACACGGATGCACCACCAGCTCGTAACCAAGCTGGCTGCAAACTTCCAGCACACCGCGCTGCACATCATCGAGGTATAACGCATCTGGGTTGTCGTAAATCAGCCCGAGCAGATAAGAGCGGCTGGACGCCAGACCGCGCGCTTGCGGACTGGGGGAATAATTCAGCTCAGCAATCACTTTTTCCACTTTGACCCGCGTCGATTCACCGACTGCCAGCGAGCCATTGATCACCCGCGATACCGTGCGTTTCGACACACCGGCTAAACGGGCCACATCGTTAATGGTGGATGATTTGAGCATGTATATGATAATTCTCCCCGGGCGGTTTGAGCTACTGTGCTGCCGGCCTTTACCAGAGTGGCCAAAAGGCCGGCAGCGCCATTCTAATGAACAAGCGGTGGAAGTGCTATACCAACCCGCGTTGTTCCTGTTTCACCGAGCTATCTGGCTACAACCCCACCAGCGACGGCAACCATTCACTGAGCGCCGGTACATAAGTGACCAGTAATAGCACCGCAATCATCGCAGCATACATCGGTAACAACGGCTTAATCATTTGTTCCAGCTTCACCTTCGCCACCGCACAGGCGACAAAGAGCACACTGCCAACCGGCGGTGACACCAGGCCAATCGACAGGTTCAGGATCATCATGATGCCAAAATGCAGCGGCGACACGCCAAGCGCTACCGCCACTGGCAGGAAGATCGGCGTGAAGATCAGTACTGCCGGTGTCATATCCATAAAAGCGCCGACTACCAGCAAAATCAGATTGATCAGCAGCAGAATCACGATCGGATTATCGCTTAAAGCCAACAGGCCACTGCTGATGCTTTGCGGGATATTTTCATACGACAAAATCCACGACATCGCCGCCGATGTGGCAATCAATGCCAGCACAATGGCGGTGGTTTCGGTCGATTTCAGCAGAATTTTACCCAAATCGGCCCAGGCCACTTCTTTGTACACCAGCACCGCCAGCACAAAGGAATAGACCACAGCTATAGCACCGGCTTCAGTCGCGGTAAAAGCCCCTTTGATGATGCCGCCAATCACCACCACGATCATCAGTAAACTTGGGATCGCAGCACCGATTTTACTCAGCACCAGCTTCAACGGTAAGCGCGCACCGACCGGGTAGCCTTTTTTGCGGGCATAACCGGCACACACCAGCATTAGTGCAGCACCTAATAATAAGCCGGGTAAATAACCAGCAACAAAGAGTGCCGCAATCGATACACCGCCGCTGGCAATGGCATAGACAATCATGATGTTCGACGGCGGGATCAGCAGGCCGGTCGTTGCGGCCGCCGCGGTGACTGCCGCGCTGTACGAATCGTCGTAGCCCTGTTTTTTCATCTCCGGCAACATAAAACTACCGATAGCGGATGTGGCGGCCACCGCTGAGCCGGAAATTGCACCAAACAACATACAGGACAACACGTTCACCAAAGCGAGGCCACCGGGTAGCGCGCCGACCAACGCCATCGCACATTCAATCAGTCGCTTGGCGATGCCGCCACGCCCCATCAATAAACCCGACAACACAAAAAACGGAATGGCGAGCAAAGCAAAACTATTCAGGCCACCGGCCATGCGCTGCGCCAAAGTGGTCAACGCCGGCAGCATGTCCATGCTGAGTAACATAGTGCCAAGCGTGGCGAGGCCAATACAAAACGAAATGGGTACATTTAAAAACAACAGGACAAAAAAGATGCCCAGAAGCACCAATGCAGACATTTCCATTATTCGCAGCCTCCGGTGGGCGCGAGCGTCTGGCCCCGCCATAAACAAATCAGTTGGCAGATGCCATAAAAGGCAATCAGAAACCCGGCAAGCGGGATCGCCAGATAAATCCAGGCCACGCGAATGCCTAAGGCCGCCGACATTTGATTGAGCTCAAACGTCAGCTGCACCAATGCGCCGCCGCCCCCAACCATCACCGCCAGCGCAAACAACACCACCAATGCGGTCAGCAATAACGCTACCCGGCGCTGCCACTGCGGTGCGAATTTGGAGGTCAGGATATCGAGGCCCAGGTGCTGACCGGTGCGATAGGCCAGCGCCGCGCCGAGCATGCCAATCCACAGCAACAGCGTGCGGGAAATTTCCTCGGTCATTGAGCTGGGTTCACCGAGAATAAAACGCGACACCACCTGCCAGCACACCACCAGCACAATGGCCGCCATCAGGCCAATCAGCAAACGTTTTAATGCTTCATCCAGCCAGAATACGGTTTTATTCATCGGTTTTCTCCTGCGCTGCCGGAACCGCGACTGCAGGCGCTGTTGCCGCTGGTAAAGCCGCAACTTTTGCCATCAAAGCACCGACCGGTGTGTCTTTTAACGCCTGATGCAGCGGTTGCACTGCGTCAATAAAGGGCTGTTTATCCGGATAAATCACTTCCACGCCGGCCGCTTTGACTTTATCGAGCGCATCACGGGTTTGCGCCTGCCAGGCTTCGCGTTGCCAGACCACAGAATCGGCAAACGCCTGCTCTAACCAGCCTTGTTGTTCCGCCGTTAAGGTGTTCCAGATATGCTGACTCATCAAAATCACATCCGGCACCGAAGTGTGTTCATCCAGCACGTAGTATTTGGATAATTCATAATGGCGCGACAGGTAAAAACTTGGTGGATTGTTTTCCGCACCGTCGACCACACCTTGTTGCAGCGCGGTGTACAGTTCACCCCAGTCCACCGGCGTGGCGGCACCACCTAAAGTTTGCACCATCTGCACCGCCGTCTGGCTATTCGGCACGCGGAATTTCAATCCGGCTAAATCGGCTGGCGTGCTGAGCTTTTTATTGGTGGTATAAAAACTGCGGCTGCCGGCATCGTAATAACCGAGGCCTTTGAGCCGCACCGGCGCCAGTTCGGCCAGCAACTGCTGACCAATCTCACCTTCCAGTACCTGCCACAGCTGCTGTTCGTCGCGAAACACATAAGGCACACTGAACAACTGCATATTAGGGGCAAAACCTTCCAGCGGTGCTGCGGATACTTTGGTCAACGCCAGCGCGCCAATCTGCAGTAATTCAATCAGCTCGCGCTCAGAACCGAGCTGGCCGCCGCTGTATATGCGAATTTTCATCGTGCCGTGCGAATAAAACTCCAGCCGTTCGGCCAGTTTCACCATCGCTTTGTGTACGACATGCTCTTGGTCCAGCGTATGGGCCATGCGCAAGGTCAGCACTTGTTCTTCTGGTTTGCTGCAACTGCTGAGCAGAACACTGAGTATTAAACTCAGCGCCAGCACGCCGCTGCGGCGCAACAAGCTCTTCATATTATCTCCCCTGTCGAGATAAGGCGCCGGCTGTAGTTTTATAGGGTGCCGGCACCGGTTTATAGAGCTAAATCAACAGTTAACGCAAAGCGCTTGCCGGGAATTTGTCCATATCGTTGTAGTCGTGGTTTTCGCCGGCCATGCCCCAGATAAAGGTGTAACTGCCAGTGCCGCAGCCACTGTGAATGGACCATGGCGGCGACACCACGGCCTGATCGTTGCCGGTGAAAATATGCCGGGTTTGTTGTGGCTCACCCATAAAGTGACACACCTGCTGGCCTTCGCTCAGGCCAAAATAAAAATAAGCTTCCATCCGCCGGTCATGCTGGTGCGCTGGCATGGTGTTCCAGACACTGCCCGGATGCAGCACGGTCAGGCCCATTTGCAGCTGACAAGTGTCGACCACACCTTTAATCATCAGCTGATAAATGTCGCGTTTGTTGCTGGTCTCGAGCGCGCCCATATGCAGCACATTACAGTCGGCCATGGTGATATGCCGGTTCGGGTATTGATGATGCGCTGGCGTGGAGTTCAGATAAAACTTGGCAGGATTTGCCGCGTCGTTGGAGACAAACCGCACCTCACGCGCGCCTTTACCTACATACAGCGCTTCGCGGAAATTCAGCGGATAAGCGGTACCATCGACCTCGACCACCCCGGCACCGCCGGTATTGATCACACCAAGTTCACGCCGCTCGAGGAAATATTCCGCCTTGAGCGCATCGACGGTTTGCAGCAGTACCGGGCCTTTCACCGGCACCGCACTGCCGACAATCAGCCGCTCATAGTGGGTGTAGTTCAGCACCAGAGTGTCGGGCTGCATCAGGTTATCCAGCAGAAAATGCTGGCGCAGCTTGTCGGTGTCGTAATGCTTGACGTCATCCGGGTGGGTGGCGTAGCGGTTGGTAAAAACAATGCTCATAAAAACTCCGGAAAATTCGACTGAAATTGATCTATCGCGCCAGCCAGCCGCCATCGACCGCTAGCACATGGCCGTGTACATAGTCACTGGCACTGGAAGCGAGGAAAATCGCCGCACCGGCTAGGTCCGAAGGTTCACCCCAACGCCCTGCCGGCAAACGGCTAAGAATTTGTTGATTACGGTCACTATTCGCCTGCAGCGCCGCCGTGTTGTCGGTTTTAAAATAGCCTGGCGCAATGGCATTCACATTGACGCCAAACCCGGCCCATTCATTGGCCAGCGCCCGCGTCAGCCCCACCACCGCATGTTTACTGGCGGTATAAGCCGGTACAGTAATGCCGCCGCTGTACGACAGCATCGAGGCGATATTAATAATTTTGCCGCTTCTGCGTTCAATCATCGCCGCACCTAAACGCTGGCTCAGCAGGAAAGTGGCATCTAGGTTCACCGCCAGGTTCTGTTGCCAGTCGCTAAAGGCAAAATCCACTGCCGGCGTGCGGCTGATAGTGCCACCGCAGTTGACCAGAATGTCGAGGTGGCCGGCGTAATCCAGCGCTTTTTCTGCTAGTTGGATCACGGCGTTGCTGTCGGCTAAATCGGCAGCAAACGCCTGCGCCAGTCCGCCTTGTTGGCGGATCGCGGCAACAGTCGCGTCACTGCCACCCGGCGCTGAACTGGCACACAATACTTCGGCCCCGGCTTCAGCCAATGCCATGGCAATCGCCTGACCCAGGCCACGGCTGGCGCCGGTCACTAAGGCTTTTTTGCCGGTCAGGCCAAACAATTGTTGCAGTTGCATGCGTCTCTCCTGTGGCCGGCCCTGTTGTTGTATGGGCAGGCGTGCTGTTATCACCATCGGTTACAATTTTTTATCCATATGAAAATAAACAATTTTTATGGATATGTTCGGCTAGTTTTACCCTGTTACCCCAGCAAACCCACATTTTTTTTGCAGTTTTTTTGTACTGGGTTTGACAGTGATTATGGCTTGGTGTTAGCTTTTTGCCATCGGTGGCAAAAAAACGCAAGCGAATTTTGCCACCGATAGACAAAAACAAAAAACGAATCAACAGGGCTTGCCTTCGGGCGGGCCGGATAAAAAAGCGTCAACGGCTAAAGTCGTATGGCACCATAAGAACAAACCCGACGAGGAAGACATCATGGCAGCTCACAAACAGGCATGGCGCCTGCAACCGCTGACTCTGGCAATGGCCATTGCACTGACCGGCAGCTTCAGTGCTTCAGCACTGGCCGCACAAGACGCAGCTCAGCAAGCCACGCCACAAACCGCCGCAGAAAAAGCCAAAGCGGATAAAGACATCGAAGTCATTGAAGTGACCGGCAGCTTCCGCGACAGTCTGTCGAATGCTCTGAATGTCAAACGTCAGTCTGACAGCGCTATCGACGCCATCATGGCGGAAGACATCGCCGATTTCCCGGATTTAAACCTGGCCGAATCGCTGCAGCGTATTCCAGGCGTCGCCATCAGCCGCGCCGCCGGTGAAGGCCGCCAAATTACTGTACGGGGTTTAGGCCCTGATTTTACCCGGGTCCGCATCAACGGCATGGAAGCAATTTCCACCTCTGGCGGTACTGACCAGATTGGCGGTGCCAACCGTGGCCGTGGTTTTGACTTCAACACCTTCTCTTCTGATTTATTCAGCTCGCTGACCGTGCGTAAAACCGCCAGCGCCGACGTTGAAGAGGGCTCATTGGGTTCCAGCGTTGACCTGCGCGCAGCCCGGCCTTTTGACTACGAAGGTTTTACCTTCTCCGCGTCTGGCCAGCTTGGTTATAACGACTTGTCAGAGAAAAATGACCCGAAAGCGTCTTTCCTGATCAGCGATCATTTCGCCGACGGCAAATTCGGTGCCTTAATCTCTGGCTCTTTCTCTGAGCGCAGCTTAAAAGATCAGGGCGCCAGTACGGTGCGTTGGAATAACGTCAATGACTTTGGCAGCTATCAGGGTTCTAAAACGGCACCTGAACTGAACACCATCAACAACGCCTTCCGGCCACGTTTACCGCGATACGATTCTTACACCCATGACATGGAACGGGTCGGCGCCAGCGCGGCCTTCCAATATCGGCCAAATGACGACACTAAAGTCGATTTGGATATGCTGTACGCCAGCACCGATGCGAGCCGTAATGAAATTTTCCTGCAAGGCATCTTAAACGCCGGCGCCAACCGCCCAACCACGGCAACAAATCCAACCGGCAATACCGGCAATATGAATGTGCTGGAGTATTTCATCGACGACACCAACACCATGACCTACGGCAAGTTCGACAATGCCACAGTGCGGGCGGAAAACCGCTTTGACGAACTGGGCACCGACTTCCACCAAATCAACCTGAACTTTGCCCACCACATCAATGACAGCTGGAAAATTGATGCGATGGTTGGTACTGCAGTGTCGAAATTCGACAACCCGGTACAAACCACGCTGGTGATGGAAAAAACCGGCGCTGCTTTTAGCTACGACTATCGTGACGGCGCGCGCCAAAGCCCGGTTTTGAGCTTCGGTGACAGCATTTTCCAACCGACCGGCTGGACCTCGAACTCAGTGCGGCTGCGCCCGCTCGGTGCTGAAAACCAGTTCGACAGCGCTGAACTGAATCTGACCTGGACCGTCAACGACGTTTGGGTAATTAAAGGTGGCCTGCACAAAAAAGATTTCAGTTTTGACAGTTACGAAGCGCGTCGCCAGACAGAAAATGGCGCCGGCATCGTCTACACCCCTGATTTGATCAAAACCTATGATTCTGGCTTAGGCCCGAATCCAAACTGGTTGGTGCCGGATTTTGCTGCCATCGACGCCAAATATGGCATCTACAGCAACAGCGGTGTATTCACCGTCAGCCAGGATTTCCGCCGCGAAGACAATTATTCAGCCGAAGAAAATACCACCGGTATCTGGCTGATGGCGAACTTCAATACCTACTTAAATGAAGCGCCGTTTTGGGGTAACGCCGGTGTGCGCCGCGTTGAGACTGAACAAAGCTCAACGGCCTGGGCCACATTAGGCGGAACGCCGACTCAAGTGACTGCAGAGCATAAATATGACGAACTGCTGCCATCGCTGAACCTGAACTATGAGCCGTGGGAAGATGTAATTGTGCGCTTTGGTTACGCCGAAGTAATGGCGCGCGCTGGCCTCGGAGCCATCCGGCCGAACGTGTCGGTCTCAGTATCCGGCGGCAGCCGCAGTGTCTCCGGCGGGAACCCGCTGCTGGAACCTACCCGCGCCAAAACTTACGATTTAGGCCTGGAAATGTACTTCAGCGACGAGTCGATGCTCGGCATTGCACTGTTCCAGAAAGACATCGACAGCCATGTGCAGACACTGCGCGAAACCAAAGCCTTCACTGAAACCGGCTTACCGATCTCCGCTGCCGTTGCCGCTTGTACAGCAGGCCCGGGTTATGGCGAAGCAAGCGGCTGTAACGAGAATGTCGACTGGTCTATCACCACGCCATTAAACGGCCCTGGCGGTGATTTAAAAGGCTATGAAGTCAGCTACCAGCTGCCGTTTACCTTCCTGCCGGACTTCTGGAACCGTTTTGGTTTTATCGGCAACTACACCCATGTGTCGGCGGAGATGGACTACATCAACACCACAGGTGTGGTGCAAGCGACGCGTGACCTGACCGGTTTGTCGCGTTCGACCGTGGCGGCCACGTTGTATTACGAGCATGAAAAACTCAATGCCCGTGTCAGTTTAGCTAAACGCGACAAGTACTTAACCACCGCCATTGGCCGTGACAACAACGATATGGAAGGCACTAATGCCACCACCAACATCGATGCGTCGATGAGTTATGCCTTCACTGAGCAGTGGAAAATCAGCTTCGAAGCGCTGAACCTGACCGATGAAGTGGATGATCAGTGGGTCGACAGCGCTGGTGATCGCCTGACTTATTACCATGAGACAGGCCGGCAGTATTACCTCGGTGTGCAGTACAAATATTAAGACCTGTACTGACGTGTTGTGTGCGCGGCCGGTGTAAACCGGCTGCAAAGTTCTCCCGGCAAGGGGCTGATCTATGTTTGTCCTGGATGATCAGACTCCCTGGATGTTTGCAGCGGGTGCGCCTTGCCCGCTGCCTTTTTTGGACGGTATTCGCTGTGCTTAAAAATCCCCGAGTTGTTTATTTGGTCCGCCAACCCCTGGTTTTATTAATCGGTGGCGTCTGTGCCGGTGTGTTGTTAAGTGGCTGCACCAAGCCTGTGACGCCCGCGACAGAGGCGGCGTCTACGCAAACGACCACCGCCGGTCTGGCAACCTTAACCGTCACCAATCCGTCGGCTTTTGCCCGGCCAGATTCGCCAGTGACAGTCCCTTTCATTGACTTAGGCGTGGTCGGCACTCCGGGCGCTTTATCGGTCTGGGCGAATGAACGTGAAATCCCCAGCCAGCTGATTGACAGCGACGGCAATGGCAGCCTCGACAGCCTGCTGGCGATGGCCGATTTTGCTGCCGCCGAGCAGCAACAATGGCAAGTCAAACCTATCCCGGCCAACACTGCGGCAAAACGCACCGCCGCGGAAATTTCGCAAAAAACCGGTGGTAAGTGGCAAGGAAAAGTCTACAAAGGCGGCACTTTTGAGAACGTGCAAAGCCTGACGCCGCCGCCGCAATATACTGATCATTCTGAATTTATCCGCTACGAAGGCCCGGGCATTGAGTCGGACCGCGTGGCGTACCGCATTTATCTCGACTGGCGCAACGGCTTTGATATTTTTGGCAATATCACCGGCAGCCCGGTGCTGCATCAGGTCGGTTTAGATGGCTACAGCTCGTATCACAATATGCAGCCCTGGGGCCTGGATTTACTCAAAGTTGGTAAATCCTTAGGCGCCGGTGGTTTTGGTTATTGGGACGGCAGTGCGGCACAAGGCGTGTCGGTATTAAAAGGCCACAGCGCGACTATTCACCAATCCGGCCCGTTGTTTTCATCAATGAGCATTGATTATCACGACTGGCAAATCGCCGGCCGTACGCTGGATGTGCGCGCGCACTTAAGCATGCTGGCGGGTAGCCGCTTGCTGAGAAATCAGCTGGAACTCAAAGCGCCGGCAGCCAATGCTGCGCCGCTGGACAATCTGGCGGTCGGTCTGGTCAAACACCAAGGCACCGAACTGTTGCAAGGCACGCTGGACGTGTCCGGTCATCAGTACACTTATCTCGCGACTTATGGCAAACAAAGTCTGAACAACGATTTACTGGGCATGGCGGTGGTGTTTAAACGCGGCAAACTGCAAAAACTGACCGCAGATGCCAATAGCCACGTGGCGGTGATGGAATTAACCGGGCTGGCGCCAGCTAAAGTTGGTCAGGTGAACCCGGCGCGGAAGCTGGATTATTACCTGCTAGCTGCCTGGCAGGGCGAGAAAAACGGCATCACCAATCAAGCTGATTTTGTCGCTTATTTACAGCAACAGCTGGAAATTCTCGACCGGCCTATTCGGGTCAAAATCAGCAATGCCGCCACCACAGCAGCTGTCAGCCAGCCGTTAACGGCGCAACAAGCGCTGTACTGGAGCCAGCAGCTGGCCGATGCCGGTTTACAGTTGCAGGCGCCGCATTATGTCTGGGGCGGCTGGGATTTTGAGCGCGAACGCCCGACCACTTTTGAATACACCACAGGTCTGCTGTTGCAGGCTTTTGACGATGTGCATCAGCTGGCGCCAAACCCGGCCTACAACCAGGCGATGCTGAAGATGGCCGACTCTTTTGTCGCCGCCGATGGCAGTATCCACAGCTATCAGCGCAACAAATTTAATATCGACAGCATCAACAGCGGCAATGTGCTGCTGCGCGCTTATGAACAAAGCGGTGAAGCCAAATATCAAAAAGCCGCCGTGTTATTGCGCGACCAGCTCAAAGACCACCCGAAAACCAGCAATGGCGCCTTTTGGCACAAAAAAATCTACCCGCATCAGGTCTGGCTCGATGGTGTTTACATGGGCATTCCGTTTCTGGCGCACTACAACCAGCTGTTTAACAACGGCCAGGGTTTGGAAGAAGTGGTGCATGAATTTGTCGCCGTACGCGACAAATTACGCGATCCGGCGACCGGCCTGTATTTCCACGGCTGGGATGAAAAAAAGCAGCAAGTTTGGGCTAACAAAAACACCGGTTTGTCGGCGGAATTCTGGAGCCGTGGCATCGGCTGGTTAGCCATGGCTGTGGTCGATACGCTGGATTATATTCCACGCGAACGCACTGATTTACGCGCGCCGCTGGAACAGATGGCGCAGGAACTGGCTGTGGCGTTAAAAGCCTATGTCGATCCGGCGAGCGGCGTTTGGTATCAAATCCCGAATAAACCGGGCTTGGCAGGCAATTATCTGGAATCCAGCGCCAGCAGTATGTTTGTCTATTTTTATGCCAAAGCACTGAATCAGGGCCTAATCGACCGCAGTTACCGCGACTTTACCCTGCAGGCCTATCAGGGCTTGCTGAACCAGTTTGTGTTGGTCGACGCCAACGGCACCGCACATCTGACGCAGATGGTGCAAGTGGCTGGCCTCGGTTTTGGCCGTGACGGCAGCTACGACTACTATCAAAACGAGCCGGTGATCCGCGATGACGCCAAAGGCGTGGCGCCGTTTATCATGGCTGGGGTGCAGGTTGCGCGGCTTTTACAATAAGGCACTCTGCTGCTGCATAGCACTGTGGTTTTGCAGCAGCGCTGTCGCCGCGGACACAGCTCAGCCACCGCTGTGGCGCCAGGTGGAATCAAGCGGCGCACCGAACAGCTTTCGCACTATTCAGGCGGCACTCGATAGCCTGCCCGCCAGAGGCCCGGACGCGCAGCGCTGGGCTATTATCCGCATTGCACCTGGGCTGTATCGCGAAAAGCTGTTTATAACACGCGATAAAGTGGTGCTGGCCGGCAGTGGTTTAAGCCAAACCATTGTCCAATACCCGGAACTTCGCCAGCATTTTTTGGCGGCGCGCCAGACGGCAGCACTCCCCTCCGGCCCCCGAGGTTTACAACAGCAGCTGGAAAAAGACTGGGGCGCGGCGGTGGTCAATATCAACGCCAGCGATATTCAGCTGTTGGATTTGGCGGTACACAACAGCTACGCCTTAGAAAACCCACAAGATCCGGCTCGGTTTGAACATCAGTTCGCCGTGCGTGGTTTTGCCAACGCGACCCGCATCATCACCGACCAAAGCCAGTTTGCCAGCAATGGCGCTGATACCATGAGCCTGTGGAACAAACAAAACGGTATGTATCTGCACCGGCAGAGTTTTTTCAGCGGCCGCGTCGATATGCTTTGCCCGCGTGGCAGCGCGCTGGTGCTCGACAGCGATTTTGTTAATCACAATAAAGCGGCAACGCTGTGGCACGACGGCGAACTGGCCGCATCACAGCAACTGGTGGTGCTAAATTCTCACTTTCATGGTGTGACAGATTTTCAGCTCGGTCGGCGCCATTACGATGGCCAGTTTGTGCTGCGCGGCAACAAATTCAGCAGTGCGCTGGCAAACCAGCCGATTTTCCGCCGCACTTATCCGCAAGAGCCGCAGCGCGACCAGCCAAACCGTTATGGTGATCGGAACTTCTATGCCCAAAATCAGGGGCCGGCGTATCAGTGGCTAACCGACAATTTCAGCGAAGCGCAAACCACCGCCTATGCCGATGCGCAAAGTGCCAGCGTCACTATCTTTGGCGAACGCTGGAAACCGCTGGCCGAACTGGCGCGAACCCGGCAATGGCTTCACACCAAATAGAAAAATCGCGTAGGTATCGGCAAACGAAGTGCCGCCGTACATATGGTCACCGTACATGTTGCCACCGTACAGAAAGCCACCTGCACAAACAATCTGACACCCGAGCGTACCCAACAACCGGATGACCCAAATGAACAAATTCGCTACTGTATGTCTTTTTCTGCTTGGATCGCTATGTATGTCGTTTTCAACCCAAGCCACTGGCATTCCAATCGGCACCAGTACCTCGATGCCGGCCCCGCGGCTGCATCTGGTCGGCGATTCCACCATGGCCGACAAAACCAACCTGAACTATCCGGAACGCGGCTGGGGCCAGCTGCTGCGCGCTTTTATGGCGCCGGAACTGTCGATCATCAATCACGCCGCCAATGGCCGCAGCACGCTACGTTTTCTCAACGAAGGCCGCTGGCAGTTGTTAGTCAGTGATTTAGGCCAGGGTGATTATGTGCTGATCCAGTTTGGCCACAATGACCAGAAACAAGACGACCCGGCACGTTACGCCGCAGTTGATTCCACCTACCCACAACTGCTGCGCCGTTTTATCAGCGAAGTACGCAGCAAAGGCGCAATCCCAATGCTCGCCACCTCGATTTGCCGGCGCAGTTTTAACGATCAAGGCATGCTTGAAAACAACCTCACCAACTACGCCGCAGCGGCGCGTAAAGTGGCTGCCAGTGAAAAGGTTGAACTCTTTGATTTAAATGCACAAAGCTGCGCTGATTTAACCCGCTTTGGCGCCGCCGCCAGTCAGGCCTATTTTATCCAGGTGCCCGCCGGCCTCTACCAGCAATTCCCGGACGGCAAAATCGACAACACGCACTTGTCCGTACAAGGCGCCAGCTGGATAGCCCAGCTGTTTATCCGCGACTTAAAAGCCCGCCAGCACCCGCTGGCCAAATTTGTCTGGCGCGAGTTGCTGTGAAGCTATACCACGCCGCGACTGAGTCGGCGATCCGGTCTCTCCGATTTTATTCTCCCCTGATCCAGTCCTAGGATACCCTGGTAAAATAACGTCGGTGAAAGCCAAAGTTCTCCCAGCAAAACTTTCCCCTGGAATAGATAACCCCCTTTTATCCACAAAACCCCCACTCATTCCCCTTCGTACTTTCAGAACCCTATGGCCAATCTGCTGGTTCTGAGTACATCCTAACACATATTTATCCTTCTTAGGAAACTCTCCTACTTATTCAGTCCTGCTTCGCACTTCACCCGGCTGCTGACCAGGTTAAACCGAATTCATTTACCAAGGCATCGAGTTTGCCTTTATTCTTCGGATCTAACACAGTCTGATATACCCATTTGTAATAGTGATTGCTGGCCAGATTGTTTTTCGCCTCGGGCTGGCCAATCAATTCCGACAGGGCTAAATATTCTAAATAACACACCACAATATGATTCAGCGTGCCTTCTTCATCACTGCTGCCCTGTGCTCCGCCCACTTTTACATCCGGAAACTCAGCTTTCACCCGGCGCATAAACTGCCCATAGCTCACTTTGCCATTGATGATCACATGCCAGTGAAGTTGCTCATGCAGATAGGTCGACAGTAGTTTGGTCTGACTTTTCAGGTAATTTTCATGGGTATTCATCGTTAAAACCGGATGGCTGCGTGGCACTGCGGCATTTTTCATCAACTTGTACCAGTGTGGGTGTAGGTCCAGCGCGATAAGTCATATTTTTTCTGCAATTGCTCCAGATCCGCTTTAATTTTTAATTCATTTACAGATTGGTGTAAGGCGGTGATTTTAACCGGTGGATTGTTGGTATTGGCCGATGCACCACATGCCAACGCGAACAGCGTTATTAACAACAGTTTTGTTTTCATGCCACGCTCTAAAGCTCTGTTACGGAATATTGCGGCCGATAGTAGCAATCTGTCACGCAAACCAGTCGTCAGGAAAGTTTAATGAAAAAGTAACAAAATATGTTGGTAACCTGTGTCTACAACCAGACCAGGCCTGCATATGGGGCTTTGGCTAAAGCATCCAACCGGGTCTGCAGGCTGCCGCTATGCGCTTCAAACTGATGCCCGTCCGGGTCTAAAAAGTAGATGGATGCCCCTTCGCTGATATTTTGTTTCCATTCAATCACACCTGCGTTTCGTAATTTTTCCGCAAATCAAGGAAAATCGCTCTCGGCAATATCATAAAGGATATGTGAATAATCCTGCGCCGGCGCGGCCTTTATCAATGGACAGACAAAACCAGAGTTCGCCCAGGCTCAGAGAAGCCCCACGCTCCCAGCGTACAAGGCCCTGCATGCCAAGAATGTCGGTGTAAAAACGCGAAAAGCGAACGCTCTAATTCCCTGAACGCCTCCCAATAGTGATATGGTTCAGTCCGCGGCAGCATCAAGATTTCCTTGGTTTTATCACTATCACTTATCAGCAGGCAATCTGTTTGGCCTGCCGCGCTCGTTGTTCATCGCTTGTCGTGTTGTAGCTAAGTGCTGCTCTGCCGAGCACATGGGCATCTCATCGGCGACTTGTCAGCTGCCACCACGCTCAAATGAAAAACCTGGCGGATACTGATGAAGCCCATCAAAGTCGCCTTTTGTCAGCGGCACGCCCCGAGCCCGCGCGATGGCATAAACCATCCCCAAGTGAAAATAGAAATTTGGATAGGCAAAACGCAGCCGAAAATCCTCTGCTTTCATCGAAATTCAATTGCCGGGCCAGCTATACTCGCCCAATAACCACTTCAAGGTTGATCTGCTTGTCAGCCAAACTTGTGATGAAATTGCATGTGTCCTCCAAGTTGCGCCCTCAGAGAATCAACGACCTTCACCTCACGGGAGTACGAATTAATTTCTACACCCGCAATTGGACAACAAGACCTTAAGGCGAAACTGGCCACAATCTCGATTTGAACAGATAAAGGGAACATATCAGGAGCCAGTCTGTCATGGAGGATACTTTCATCAGCTCCAAAATGGTTCTCGATCTTTTTGAGCAAGCCCGAGAGTAAACTCAGGTATTCCACAAAAATTTCAATATGCTTGTTTTTCACGGCAGACATTATCGACACCTAACGTTGAGCGCAGGCGCGCGAACCTAAGTCAGCATCGCTGCGGCCGCAGGCCGCGACGTGTTAACCGAGACTCGAACAACGGCAACGTGAAAACCCGGACAACGCCGCGCATGCAAATTTAAAAACGAACCCCGCGAACAGCTGACTTTGGCAGCTTGCTGCCGATTAAGCATTGAACAGAGGCCTGTAAATAATGTAAAGAACTTCAAACTTTTTTCACCAGAAGGGAAACGGAGAACGCAATTTTCGTTGGCACTTGACTCAACCAGCGAACTGCCCAGAACCCAAACCCCCTCCCTTGGTGTTGGCTACTAAACCTACGAAAAACTTTAAAAATCGATGAACCGCACTCATATTGTTCAAGCGCATACGGATCCAACCCACCATCAATCCGGCACTTGCACTGTAAAGCGTTCTTTCATCAGTGGATTTAGAAACCTTTTGGTCGTTAATTTCCAGCCCATTGGCATGACGAGTCATCAGCAATACGTAG
>JAXHNX010000013.1:0-11531 GCA_034519945.1 Rheinheimera sp. | reverse complement strand
TACAAAACAGCAAATTACTTCAGATCATAACGGTCAGCATTCATCACCTTCACCCAGGCGTTGACGAAGTCGTGCACGAACTTCTGCTGACCATCGTCCTGGGCGTACACTTCGGCGTAAGCACGCAGCACTGAATTGGAACCGAACACTAAATCAACCCGGGTCGCGGTCCACTGCACCTGACCATCTTTACGCCGGATGATTTCATATTTGTTTTTGCCGACCGGTTTCCAGCTATATGCCATATCGGTCAGATTGACAAAGAAATCATTGCTCAGCACCCCCACCTTATCGGTGAACACGCCATGGCTGCTGCCGCCAAAGTTGGTGCCGAGCACGCGCATGCCGCCGACTAAAGCCGTCATCTCGTGTGCGGTTAAGCCCATCAGCTGGGCCCGGTCCAGCATCATTTCTTCCGGTGCGACGCTGTAATCTTTTTTCAGATAGTTTCTGAATGCATCATGCAGCGGCTCCAGTACCGCAAAAGACTCCGCGTCAGTTTGCGTCGCCAGCGCATCACCACGTCCCGGCGCAAAAGGCACTGTCACATCCACACCGGCCGCTTTGGCCGCCTGCTCTACTGCTGCGCTGCCGGCCAGTACAATCAAATCGGCGATGCTGATTTTTTTCGCGAGGCTTTGCTGGAACTGCTCCAGTGCGCTCAGCACGCTGGCCAGACGGGCTGGCTCATTGGCTTCCCAGTCTTTTTGTGGCGCTAAGCGGATACGGGCACCGTTGGCACCACCGCGATAGTCTGAGCCACGGAAAGTGCGGGCACTGTCCCAGGCGGTGGCAATTAAATCACTGGCACTGATGCCAAGCGCCAGCGTTTTGGCTTTTAACTCAGCGATTTCAGCATCGGTCAGGCAATAATCCACCGCCGGAATTGGGTCTTGCCAAATCAAATCTTCGGCTGGCACATCAGGCCCTAAATAACGGCTTTTTGGCCCTAAATCGCGGTGGGTTAACTTAAACCAGGCGCGGGCAAACACGTCGGCAAAATAGGCCGGATCGGCATAAAACTTCTCGGAAATTTTGCGATAGGCCGGGTCCATTTTCAGCGCCATATCGGCGTCGGTCATCATCGGATTTTTGCGGATTGACGGGTCTTCCACATCAACCGGTTTATCCTCTTCTTTGATATTGACCGGCTCCCATTGCCAGGCGCCGGCCGGGCTTTTGGTTAATGCCCAGTCGTAGCTGAACAATAAACGGAAATAGTCGTTGTCCCACTGTGTCGGGTGGGTGGTCCAGGCGCCTTCAATGCCGCTGGTGACGGTATCCCGGCCGATACCACGACCGGTTTTATTCAGCCAGCCAAAACCCTGCGCTTCGATATCTTCACCTTCCGGCGCTGCACCTAAATGCTCGGCTTTGCCGTTGCCGTGGGCTTTACCCACCGTATGGCCGCCGGCGGTCAGCGCGACCGTTTCTTCATCGTCCATCGCCATCCGGGCAAAAGTGACCCGCATATCCTGCGCGGTTTTCAGCGGGTCCGGATTGCCGTCTACCCCTTCCGGATTGACATAAATCAGCCCCATCATTACAGCCGCCAGCGGATTGTCTAAATCACGCTCGCCACTGTAGCGACTGCCCTCGCCGCCGGATGCCTGCAGCCATTGTTTTTCTGAGCCCCAATAAATATCTTTTTCCGGATGCCAGATATCTTCGCGGCCACCGGCAAAACCAAAGGTTTTCAGGCCCATCGATTCATAAGCCATATTGCCGGCCAGGATCATCAAATCCGCCCAAGATAATTTATTGCCGTATTTACGTTTAATCGGCCACAGCAAACGGCGGGCTTTGTCGAGGTTGCCGTTATCCGGCCAGCTGTTTAGTGGCGCAAAGCGCTGACTACCAGTGCCACCACCGCCACGGCCATCGGCAATGCGGTAAGTGCCGGCCGAGTGCCAGGCCATGCGGATCATCAGGCCACCATAATGACCCCAGTCAGCCGGCCACCAGTCTTGTGACTCTGTCATCAGTGCTTTTAAGTCGGTTTTGACGGCGTCCAAATCCAGCGTTTGAAAGGCTTCGGCATAGTTAAAGCCCGGGTCCATCGGATTGGTTTTGCTGTCGTGCTGGTGCAGGATGTCGAGGTTCAGTGCGTTTGGCCACCAGTTCATCGTCGCGTTGGCAGCGGTAGTATTTGCGCCGTGCATCACCGGGCATTTGCCGCCTGTTGTTTTAGTGCTATCCATCTGAATGTTCCTTCTTTTAGGTTTAATTCGCGGGTTAAATGACGAAGCAGCAAGCTGCTCTGCTGAAGATGGATTAAAGGTAGTCGCGATTGACGATTTGGGAAACTGACTTAAATAAGTCGTCATAATCATATTTATTGATTAGAAACTTGGGCTTGTGCCTATTTTCTCCAAAAACAATAAAGTCGCAGCCAAGCTGCGACTACATCGATGTAGATCTTGCTGAGCTTTTGCTGGGGCAGAAAAAGTGCGCTGTTTAAAACCCGGATGACTAATTTGACGAGCTGCTTTGACGAGCTGCTTGGCGAGATGGTTAGCACGATGATTGCCGAGCTGCTTGGCGAGATGATTGGCTGTCAGCCAGGCCAAACCTGACTGACAGCCGTTTTTAATGTTTCAGTACTGCAACAGCCCGCATCTTTCGGCGCATACCGGCTATCTGCTCAGCACAGCCAAAGTATCCACCACCTCAACACCCTGTAATTGTCCTAACCACTGATCAAACCAGGGTTTGTGTGACACGCCAACTACCGACAGCACCCGTGCACCGGGCTTTTCGCGAAATGTCTCCGCAATATTGGCGACCATACGTAAGTTGCGGATATCCCAGCCACTGACCCACATTTGTGGGTATCCGCTGGTGGATTTTGCCCTGAGCGCCGCGCTGACATTAACTTCCGCCAGCACCTGCAAATGCGCCGGTTGGTTAATGTAACGATACAAAGGTAACAAGTCGGCTTGCTGTTGTAAGGTCGCGACCTGCGCTTCTCGAGCATCCAGCGCGGCTTTGCCGGCGCCCCAGGCGGCCATCACTTCACGGCCGAAGGCATCGCGATCGGTATAACTGATGTTGTCGCCGGTATGATTGTCGGTGGCATACACCCGCTGATGGCCCAGCTGCGCTGCCAGCCGGGCCGCCAACTGGTAGTTCTCGTTATTGCGTGTGCTGATCGCCTGTAACATCTCAACCAATGACTGATCCAGACCGTCAGCGGCGCGTTGTTCCGACTTCGGCAGTTGCAGCCATTGCACATAAGCCGACGCCCGGTCATTGGCAGCCAGCATAGTCGCTGCCAATTGCCGGCGCTGCCTGGGTGCAGGCGTCGTTGGCAAGGTACTGAGCATGGTCGACAATCGCGCCATCGCAGCTGGCACATCAAGACCGGTCGCAGCCTGCGCCACTTGAGTACTGGCGCAATAATCCAACCCGTATTTGGCCGGATGGCGTTGGGCCAAATCGCATTCTTCGCCGGATAAGGCTTCAATCGTAATGATGTCGGGTTTAAAAGCAGCAAGTCTGGCTAACAGCGGCTCCAGTTTTTGTGGGTCAAAACCAGCTGGCAATTCACTCAGATGTACAGTGCCAAGCACCAAAATTTGGCTGCGCGTGCCGGTCATGTCACGATCCAGTACCTGCAGATCCGTTATGGTTGCAGCTGTCAAAGGTGACAAACAACCGGCGATGAATAAGGTGCAAAAAACTGAACATAAACGAACTGGATAAGCTTTCATGCGAAACTCCCTGAGATGTGGTTCAGGCAGAGTCGGCAGGAAGTCCACAATGGTTGTAATGCCCGACTGAATTCTTATCGCTGGCGTCCGGCCTCGTAACTATCCGACCGCGGCAACTGTGCATCCAAATCATCCCAGTTGGCTTTTGACGACACAAAGTTATGCGAGATCGGCCGTTCGACGATATCCGCATCAAGGATCCCCAGACGTAAGCGCAATTTTTCTGGCGTTTGGGCGCTACTGCTGAAGATCGGTGAAGCGCAGATCCGGCAAAAGTGCCGACGTTTCCCCGGCGCCGACTCGTAGGCACTGAGGAGATCCTGCCCACTGATGATATGCAAATCTGCGGTAGCGACAAAGCCATTGGTCGCATAGGCAGTACCACTGCTTTTGCGGCATTTCGAGCAATGACAATGAATAATCGATTCGATCGGGCCATGCAATTCAATCGTCACAGCACCACACAAACAACTCCCGGCGTACATTTTTTGTCTCCAATCGCACTTTAAAGAAAAAACGGCTGGGTTGTCAGGGCCCAGCCGTTGGTCACGATTTATCTTACTAAAATCGCGTGCCGTTCAGTTTGCCACGACCGGCAAACTGATCGCCGATGGCGCTGCGGCACTGTGGTAGACACTAACCGTCGCTTTTTGATAATCGGCTTTTTTCGCATAAAAAATGTTGTCGACATATTTTTGCGGATTGCGATCATACAACGGGAACAGACTCGATTGGATCTGCACCATGATTTTATGACCGGGCAGGAACACGTGGTTCACATGCGGCAACCCAAAACTAAAGTTGGTGATTGCACCGGATTTCAGCGGCTCCGGTTTGGCGAAACTTTTGGCGTAACGGCCGCGGAAAATCTCAATCCCCACCGGCATTTCAAAGCCGGCCAGGCTCTCTTCCTGTGCCCCCTGCACCAGGCCACCAGTACTGGTATTCGGATACACATCAATCAGTTTCACCACAAAATCGCCGTCGGTGCCAGTTGTTGCGGCGAATAAATCGACCCATGGCTGCCCCATGATTTGTAGGGGTTTATCCAGCACGTCGGTTTGATAGACCAGCACATCCGGCCGGCTGGACGCAAAACGTTGATCCTGCACTAACCATGGTTTCCACTGCCGTGCGTCGTCCATGTTGATTGGTCTTGGCACAAAAGGCACCGGTTTGGCCGGATCTGACACATAGTCGTCTTTGGCATTGGCTGCATTCACTTTGGCCGGCATTTGAAAAGACAGGCTATTGTTGGCGGCCAGATACAACTTCTGCGGCGCACCGGCTGGCCACTTGCTGCTGACTTGCCATTGATTGGCGCCGGTGGCATAAGTCAGCACCGGTGGTGTTTTTGGATCTGGCGCGCCTTTGAGGTGATGGTCAAAAAACGGTTTCATGTAATTGACGCGGAATTCATGCGCCGTGTCGCCGCGAAAATTCAGTGCACCCAGTTTATAACCATAATGATTGACACCGGAATGACGCCAGGGACCAATCACCAGCGATAACAGGTTGTTATTTTTATCCTGTGATTCCAAAGCTTTATAGATCGCAGGTGCACCATAGGAATCTTCCTGGTCCCATTGCCCGACCACTAACATGGTTGGCACTGTCAGTGTGCGGCTGGCCATTTGCTGGTCTACCGCCTGCAGGGACCAAAATTCGGTATAGGCCGGGTTCTGCAGCAGTTTCTGCACAAAAGGATACTGCTCAAAACCCCAGAGTTTGGCAAAGTCAGCTGTCGAACCCGCTTCGAGATAACGGCTGTAATCATCAGCCACGCCCATCGCCGCATGGCCTTCGGCTTTGGCGGTGCTTTGCGACACGGCATAACTTAAGCTGTTGTTGCGAAAGGCACCGTAATGGAACCAGTCGTCGCCCATCCAGCCATCCACCATCGGGCTTTGTGGCACTGCGGCTTTGAGTGCCGGATGCGGATTAATCTCCGCCATCAGCGCGGTAAAGCCTAAATAGGATGAGCCGACAATACCAACTTTGCCGTTATTGTCCGGCAGATTTTTCACCAGCCAGTCAATGGTGTCGTAAGCATCGGTGGATTCATCGATGCCAGTTTTGTTCAGCGGGCCACTGAGCGGCCGGTTGGTGACATAGTCCCCTTCTGAATTGTGCAAGCCACGGATATCCTGATACACCCGGATATAGTTGTCTTCGACAAACTCGGCGTCCATCACCGGCATAATCTCAGTGATCGACTGACTTGCCACCCGGTTCACACTGCCTTTGGCATCATAAGGGGTGCGGCTTAATAAAATCGGCGCATTTTTGACGCCTTTTTTCATCACTGTGACGGTATAGAGTTTGACACCATCGCGCATTGGGACCATGTCCACCCGCTTGATAAAATCCGCCTGCGGCCGCACCGCATCATATTTGTCGACATTATCGACAGTCATTGGCGTGACTTTGGCAACGCTGGTGGTCTCTGCGCTGACAAGCCAGGGCGTCAGAGCCACCGCCAGATAAACAGATAAGAGTTTCATTTGATTCCTTATGAAGCCATGCAACTACGGACGAGCCGCGATACGAGGTGGGGAGTCTCCCCAGATGAATATGACTGTGTCAGAACTGTAAAGCGCCAGCAACCCGCACTGAGACCATTCGCACAATTTCTGCCCTGATTGACGGCAGCACCGCTTCAATTGCCAGGCGCCCGTGTTAAACCGACGCTGCGCAACAGACCGGCGCCCGCTCCCCACATCAGACAGTTACCCGCATCAGACAGCCTGGCAACGGCCGTTGCTGCGCCAGTGCTTATAGGCCAGATGAACTGACTTAATAAGGGGTACGCAGCAGCCGCAACAAGCTTTGCATACCATCGACATAATGGCCGATACGCAGATTTTCATCAAAGCTGTGTTGATTATTATCAGCATTCACCAAAGGTAAAATCACAAAAGGCAGCTGCAGCGCGCTGACCAATTGTTCCGTCGGCAAACTGCCGCCCATCATGCGGATCCGCACGACGGCCTGATGGTCTTGTTGCAGCACAGCGTAAACCCAGTTGCCAAGCTGCGAATCCATCGGCGTGCGCGCCGCATCACCGCCGGCCCCTGCAGTGAGTGAAGCGATTTTTGGGTACTTGGCGCGCTCGGCGTCTGTCGGTTCGCCTTGAGTTAAATACCAACCCTGCGCCTTGATATGGCGCTGCAACAGCCCCGTCAGATACGCAGAATCAGCCTCGGGCGTGGTGCGAAGATCCAGCTCTGCCACCGCCAGATGCGGGATAATATTGGCCGCTTTGTCACCCACCGCTGCCGCTTGCATACCACGGATATTCAACGACGGATATTGCAGCGCTTCCTGATAATTGGCGCCGACCGCATCTGGCCGCGCGATGCCGGTACGCTTTAACAGCGCGGCTTGGTCATCCGGCACTGTGGCCAGCGCCTCGCGTTCGGTCGCCGACAATTTCACTGTGTCATAATAGCCAGGCACCGTGACGCGGCCATCGTCATCTTTCATGCTGGCCAATAGTCTGGCAAGTCGCTGTGCCGGGTTCGGTACATAGTTGCCATAATGGCCGCTGTGCAGCGGTGCTTTGGGCCCATACACCGTCAGCGTCAGGCTGCTGGCACCTCTGTTACCAAACACCAGCGTGGCGGTGTTGCTGGCGTGCTGCGGGCCGTCCAGAATCAATAAACCATCGGCCTGCAGCAAAGCGGCGTTGGCTGTGGCGATGGCTTTAATCGTAGGTGAGCCTTTTTCTTCCTCGCTGTCGAGCAACACTTTAACGTTAAACGCCGGCGCCTGCCCTGCCGCCTTCAGCGCATCAAAGGCCGCCAGCAACATCATGATCGGGCCTTTATCGTCTGCCGCTGCGCGGGCAAACACCCGAAGTTCAGGGTCCAGCGGTTGGTGCTGCAGCAACGCTGAGTCAACCGCCTGCCACTGGCCTTTCGCATTGCGTTTTTTCACCACCGCCAACCAGGGGCTTGGCTGTGCCCATTGCTCTGGCAATACCGGCTGACCATCGAGGTGCAGGTAAAATAACAGTGTTTTTGCGTCAGGCGTGTGGCTTTGGAATTCGGCGTACAACAGCGGTTTGCCGTTATTGGCCAGCTGCCGGGTGACAAAACCACGCCGGTTAAAAGACTGCTGCAGGAAATCAGTATTCTGCTGAATATCGGCCGCGACTACGGCATCATTCGGCAGCGCCAGCAACTGAAAATACTCGGCAAAACTAGCTTGTGCCGCCGCCAGCACTTGTTCCTGTGACGGAACTGCTGCGGTGAACACTCTGCGCTTTATACGCAAGTGGTGTAGTCGCCAGTACCGGTGCAGACTTAGCCACACCAGCTAATACGGCGATAAGTAACTTATTGATGTTGAGTGGCTTTTTATCATTTTCATCCAGCTCGGTTGGGGCTTTTTACGCATTCTCACGGTGAGTATTTTCAGCATCTCAGTCTTTGGGTAACTGACGAATTTCAACGGTCCCGCCCGCCTCGTAAATCGGATTACCCACCAGAAACTGCTGTGCTGCCGCCAGATTTTCGGCGCGGACGCGGATAAAACCACTGAGTCGGTCCGCACTGCTTGCCGCCGTAGCGTTTTTTCGAAACGACTGGCCCGCACCAATTGAACTGCCGCCGTCAAAGCAGCCACTTTGGTGTAACAAGGCAAAATACTGCTGCCAGACGGCATCATCGGCAGCAGCCGCGGCGTCAGTCGCATCGTGGTACATCAAGAACAAATAGTCATGCATGTTTGCATCCTCCTTGGGGCCGTGGGTTGTTTCTATCATCAAAGCTGTCATAAAGACCTGGCTCACAGATGCCAACTGGCCCAGAGTCACAGCTTCGGCTCTTCCGGTGGCGGTTCACCCGCTTCCTGCTTCCGTTTGACCTGTTCCTGTTTAATTTGCTGTAACTTTTTGATTTCGGCCGGCGGGATCGGCAACAGCGAAATCAGTGGCAGCAATGCCAGAAAAAAATAGGCTCCTTAGCTGGCCTGCGCTTTGCCCAGCGCACTAACTTTGCCATTGCCCAGCACAACAACACAATCCCTGCGACCAGAGCGGCATACAGAAAAACCGTCGCCGGGGATCCGAATGTGGGTAACAAATCCATCTGCATGTCTCGCTTCATCAATTGCCAGGGGCATCGGTTACTCAGGTATTGGGCGCCTCCAAGCGAAAACTCAAGGCAGAGTCTGAGGCAAATCTCAGACGTTGGGCAAAGCGGATAAAATGGTGAAGTTTGACGATAACTAATCGGTGCTCTAGGGTTTCGTGGCGCTCCAGTAAGACAAAAAGTTCCGTCCGGTTGAGTTGGTCAGGCCTTGCAGCGTGGTGCCCTGCAACACAGCCGAGTGATGGTAAGGACCAGACTGATCCGCCGTGACAAAAGCGATTCGGATCGCACCCCAATCTTTATTGATTCTGGCCTGCGAGATAGCCACGCCATAAAAAGTGCCTTCGAAGCTATTGTCCGGATGGATCTTTGTCACCACAAATTGCTAAAAGTACGGTTTGGCATCGGGCGTGGGTCTGAGGTCTACTTGCCAGGTTCCGAGCAGTTGTGTCGGTTGCAAAGGCGCAGCCGTTTCAGCCTGAACCACAGCAACAACAAACATCAAAATCAGAGCAATCAGATAGCGCATAGGCAGCCAGTGTGGGATAAGTCAGACAAATACCGGCGAAAGCACCGGCAACGACAAACAGTCGTAGTTGCCGGTGCTTACCACCAGTGGCACTTTCACATAGCCACCAGTTTCAGCAATCACCCAGTTAATTGCTCGTCAGCTTTGAGCGCAGGCTGTGTGAAAACTGCTGATCACCTTTTGGTCTAAATAGTCGGTTTTTATGATCAATCATTCTGGATATACCTGAACTGTCGTTGGTCAGCGGCTCTAAAATTATCTGCATACGATTCAACTCGGTTTGCGCAGCCATGACGGAACATATCAAAGGCCAAGACAGATACCAGGTCACTCTGTTGCCGGACGCGTTGGACGACTTTGTCAGTGGTGATAATCCGGTCAGAGTCATCGATATCTTTGTGAATGGTCTACAGCTTAAAACGCTTGGCTTTGACGGCGTGGAAGCAAAACAAACCGGACGTCCCGGCTATCACCCCGCCACGATGTTAAAACTCTATATTTACGGTTATTTGAATCGCATCCAATCTTCACGTCGGCTGGAAAAAGAAGCCAATCGTAATGTAGAACTGATGTGGTTGTTGGAGCGGCTGACACCTGATTTTAAAACCATTGCGGACTTCAGAAAAAACAACAGTAAAGGGATTAAGAATGCGCTGCCGTGCCTTTATTGACCTATGTCGGCAGATGCGAATGTTCACGGATGTCACTGTGGCCATCGATGGCAGTAAATTCAAGGCAGTGAACAGTAAACAAAATAACTTCACGCCGCAAAAAGCGAAAGACCATATAGCGAGGGTCGAACAAAGCATAAGTAACTATCTTGAAAAGCTCGATAAAGCTGACCGCGATGCACAGACTGATGTAAATCCCGAGTTAACCGCAACAAAACTGGCATGGCTAAAGAAACGTTTAGGCGAACTGCAAGAAATCCAACAAACGGTTGAAGCAGCAACCGGATAAGCAACTATCTTTAACCGATCCTGATTCCCGGTTGATGAAAACAAATAATATGAATCGGCAGGTCTGTTACAACGTGCAAACTGCTGTGGATACGAAGAATCATCTGATAGTGGCCCATGAAGTCACGAACACCACTGATCGTGGCCAACTATTGCTCGGTGACTCAGTTGACCCAGGAAGCAGTTGGTCAAGAAGGATATAACCGTACTGCCGACAAGGGCTATTACAGCCGCAACGATATTAAAGCCAGTGCTGGATGACCGGAGCTGGTAGCCCTAGTGCCAAAAGGTGATACCTCTGGCGCTGATCGGCAAAGGCCTTTTTAACCGCTCGTTGTTTAAGTATGACCAGGAAAAAGATATTTATATCTGCCCGACAGGACAGGAGTTACAAAATAGTTTGTTACCGTGTTGGAAGATGGTCTGGAGCAAGCAGATGTATTTTAACTGTATCGCCTGTCAGCGATTGCAGTCAAGCCGCTCAAAATGCACCACATCCAAAGTAGTCCGCAGAGATGCATGAGACGCTGGGTTCATGAAGATAAAATGGAAGATGATGCAGGCAACGGCTAGATGCATTACCGCAAACATGCGCTTTTACGTAGGCAAACGGTAGAGCATCCGTTTGGAACGATCAAAATGTGGATGGGGGCAACTCATTTCCTGATGCGGCGATTTAAAAACGTCAGTACAGAAATTAGTTTGCATATTCTGGCTTATAACCTAAAAGGATGATATCGATCTGGGGGACAGCAGGATTGGCCAGTAGGCTAGAAGAACTCTACGGCTAGCAGCACTTGCCATTTTTACCGCCGCCTAGCGCCGCATCGCAACAGATACCAGACCATATAAACCTCTCTTTAATACCTGTCTAAAAATCACAGCATATAGAGTCATTTGTGATGCCTGATGCTGCGGCAAATGCCGCGATACAGCAAAAACGAGTTTTTACACAGCCTGAGCGAGTTGCAGACATTAACGCCCTGCTAAGCGGCAAAAAAATAGTTGGCTAGAATTGCGACGTAGGAGCAAAAGCCAACTGTTTTTTCTACCTGTTTAATTTAATGGTTTGTTAGCATTGCTACAGAACAAGCTGAAACAATGCAGAAAGTTCGTCACCGGATATTTTGAAACTCATTGTATTATGTGTGTTTGGTAAATATGCTTGTAAGCGTCCGGCCATCACATCTTTTATTAACTCACTGATCACGGATCATAGCTCTCACTGTTCCCA